>CALXAV010000061.1 GCA_944386385.1 uncultured Clostridia bacterium | reverse complement strand
TTCGTTTATACCTCTTGAAAACATTATACTATATTTTTTTATTTTCTTCATAAATTTTTAAGCGATTGCCATACAATTATTGACATTATATTTTCTTATTTATATAATAAAAATAAAATATAAATAAAGAGGTTACATTCTATGAAAAAATTTATAAAATTCCTTTTTTGTAAATTATTATTTCGAGTTCATTATTATAATATAGAAAATTTACAAAAATATGATAGATTTTTAATTTGTCCTAACCACTCTAGTGTTTTTGACCCATTTTTTATATACCCTGTATCTAAAAATCTATCTATTATGGCAAAATTAGAAATATTCAAAAATAAACTAGTCGCAAAAATTTTAAAACATTATAATGTATTTCCTGTAGATAGAAAAAAAGTTGATATAAGAAGTTTATTACACTCTTTAAATGTTTTTAAGAATAATGCTCCTTGTGAATTATTAATATTTCCAGAGGGTGGCGTAGTGAAAAAAGAAGAAGATATTGGTAAGAAAATTCATAATGGTCCAACATTCATAGCTGCTAAATTAGGTGTTCCTATTGTTCCTGTTTTTATTACAAGAAGACCAAAATTATTTTCAAAAGTTAAAGTTGTTTTTGGTAGTCCCATTTTTACGGATAAAGAATTGTTAAAGGATAAGAAAAAATTAAAAGAAAGCTCTAAAAATTTGATTAATGAAATTTATTATTTATATAAGTAAAACTATCTAAACTTACGTTATATAAGTCACTATTTTCTATTTAGCTTTTCATATGAATTGTTCAATATATTAGAAATAGTGGCATTTTTCTATTGTAATTATACGAATTTTAGTATATAATGCTAAAAGTTAGAATAAATATTTAAAATACAAAAAATAAATTAATAAACAATAAAAAGTTATTTCATTAACATTTTTGGCAAGAAGGAGACAATAAAGAAATGATTGATTTACATACACATACAATATATTCAGATGGTTCAGACAGTCTAATAGAATTGTTAGAAAAGGCTCAAAACTTGAATTTAAATTACTTATCAATAACTGACCATGATAATTGTAATGCACATATTGCAATGAGAGATATAGATGTATCTAAATATTTTAAAGGCAAAATAATACCTGGAATAGAAATCAAATGTGCATATCAAGGAATGCTAATAGAGGTTTTAGGTTATAAATTTGACATAGACAAAATGAAAAAATGGACAGATGAATATTATATAGATAAAAGTAGGGAAAAATTACAAGCAAAGTATTTTGTAGATTTATATAATAGATGTAAAAACATCGGATTAATATTACCAGATATTGAAAACATCGAATTTAATCCTAAAAAAGAATGGGCAAGTGTAGTTTTATTTAACACTTTAAAATCAAATCCTGATAATTATAGTAAAGTTCCAAATGATTTCTTTAATGATTTTGATACTTTTTCCAAAAAATACTGTGGAGACAAAAAAGGTCCATTATTTATAGATAAAACAGCAGATTATCCTAGTGTTAAAGAAGCAATTGATATAATAAGACAATGTGGAGGATTAGTATTTTTACCACATGTGTATATTTATAAATGGATAAAAGATATAGACTTACATATAAAAACATTAGATAAACTTTATAAAATAGATGGTGTTGAATGTTTCCATAGCGAATTTGACGAAACAAAAATTAATCATTTAATAGAATTTTGTAAGGAAAATAATTTCTTAATGTCTGGAGGAAGTGATTACCACGGAAAAAACAAACCAAATATAGAACTTGGTTCTGGAAAAGGGAACTTAAGAATAGAAGATAAGTATGTACAAGAGTGGATATAGCGAGGTGATTACATGGAAAAAGAAATAAGTTTAGATTCCATTTTGGAAATGTTAGAAATAAACAAAAGAGAACTTATGCTAAGTAAAAAATTCAAAAGCTATAAGTCATTGCAAGAGAAACTAAAGGAAATAGAAAAAGAAAGAACAGAAGTATTAAAAGGAAATAAAGAAGTAATAGAAAAAATATTAAAACAATATGATTTAGGAGTGTTGAAAAATAATGAACAGTAAATATGAATTAAATGACAAAGAATATGAAGAATGTTTAGATCTTGCAATCTTAGGAATTTTTAGCATCGCTAAACCCTCAAAACATCCAACGTCATTTTTTATAGTTGGACAACCCGGTGCAGGTAAAACAGGACTTTCAAGCTATGTAGAAAAAAGCTTTAATGAAACAAAAGGAGAGGGGTTAGTAAAAATAGACCCAGATATAGTTGCAATATATCATCAAAATTATGAACAAATACTTAGGGAGATTCCAGAAAGTTCGTATGAAGAACTTCAAAAATTCGTACGTCCTGCAATAAAAGTAATAAAAGATATGGCAGCTGAAAGACACGTAAATATCTTATCAGAAGGTACATTTGCTAGCACAGACGCATATATGGATATATTAAGAAATCAAACACAAAACGGATATGATATAGAAATAGATATTATTGCTGTCCATAGATTTGAGAGTTTATTATCAGCAATGGAAAGACAACAAGAGAAAATAGAATATAAATTACCACCAAGAACTGTGTCTACTGAACCTCATGATAATGCATATAGAAAAATATACACTACTTTAAGAGGGATAGCAGAAGAAGGTATTAATTGTAGAACACGTATATTTAGAAGAGGTAAAAATGAAATGCTTCCTGAACTGGTTTATACTAGCGAAGACGAAACTTATCCTAATCCATCAGCTGCTTTATTTGAACAAAGAGAACAAAATCTTAGACAAATTATTGCACAAAAAGATGCTTTTATAGCTAGGATTAAGTCATTAAGAAATAGAATTATGCAAAATGAAGAAGGAGAAGTAAAGAAAGTTCAATTAGAACAACTAGATGAGTTAGACCAACAATTCTTACAAGAAATATCAAAACAAGAATCTGAAAGAGAATAATATATATATAATAAAAATCCACCGGCTTAGCCGGGGGTATTTTACTCATAACGCCTAAAAGGCTTTGTTACAAGCAGTGCCTCAAGGCACATAGCTGA
>CALXAV010000060.1 GCA_944386385.1 uncultured Clostridia bacterium | reverse complement strand
GTTTCGTCTATATTGAAATTATATATTAGGAGGTATTTTGTTGTCAAAGTTCATTTTCATTTATTACAGGATGCTTTATTAATCATAATTACCCTATCACAAATATTTTCCGCCTCTTCCATATAATGAGTTGAATAAAGAATAGTTTTGTTCTTTTTCTTCTCATCTTTCATAAAGTCTAAAATAATTTGGCTAGAAATAATATCTAATCCTGTTGTTGCTTCATCTAATATATAATATTTAGGATTATGAACTAAACATCTTGCAATATTTACTCTTTGTGTCTGACCTGTTGATAAATTTCCAATTTTATTATATAGGAAGTTATCCATATTTAATATTTTAGATATTTCTCTTATTCTTTCTTCTGCTTTCTTTTCTTCTACTCCATAAATATCAGCACACATTTTTAATAACTCATAACAAGATAAAGTATCATATAGTTTTGTATTTCCTGATAGATATGCTATACTTTGTTTTATTTCAATTTCATTTTTCTTATAAGTTAATCCATCAAATGAAATTTCTCCTTCCGTTGGCTCTAATATTCCTGCAATCATTCTAAGAAGTGTAGTTTTTCCGAGCTCCATTTGGTCCTAATATTCCAATTATTTCTCCTTCATTTGCTTCAAAACTTATTCCATTATCAGCATAAAATTCTTCTTTTTCTTTTTTATTCTTATATCGTACAAATTTCTTTTTCAAATTATCTACTTTTAACATTGTTTTCTCCTTTCTTAAATTCTTAATTTAAATGTTTTTGGTGCATATTTATATACTAAAATTAGTGCAATTATACAATATAAAACACAAAATACTATTGTAGCTATTCCAAAATACATAGTTGGTAATCTCATTTGAAGAAACATGTAGCATACAATATATGTAATCCATTGAACTACCGCATATGTACTGCTTTTCATTTCTATATTTACATTATAAGGTTGTAGTAAATAATACATAACCAAATAGTGTATTGAGAAAAATATACTCATTGCGATTATTGATGTAAATAGCACTACATAATTTAAATAATTATTAGTTCCACCTGTTAAATATAAAAGTAATGGTAATCCAATTGAGATAACTATTGCAGGTATAAGATTTATTTTTATTAATGTTTTTAATCTTTCTTTAAATAATGCAAGTATTACTTTTGGTGTTTTATAAAATCTATATGTAAGCATACTGTGGTCACAGTTCATGAACATTGCTTGTGTTACAACTGTTCCCCTATTTATTATATACATTACAAATACAAACCAAGGAAGCATCGTCATTAAAAGTTCATTTGTTCTAGTTCTCATATCAGAATTTATTTCTACACCTACAATTATTCCTAAAAAAATCAAAAAAGTTATTATAGCTGTTTTCTTTGCTGATTTCATTAATATCTTCTTATGTCTTTTCACAAATAGATCATGAAAATATGCAAAACCTTTTTTATTACTTGAAGTTTTATTATCCAATTCTATTTGATTTAATGTTGTTCTTTGTATAGCATCTCCTTTTGTTTGATTTTGTACCATATATACATTTTCTTGTGTAAGTAAGCTCTTATAAGCCTTTTTATAATCTTTAAATTTTGAAACATACCAAAATGCTATTGTTCCAAATATTAAACTTATTGAAAATAATATATAAAATACTCCTTCAGTTATTGGAATGTTTAAAGCTGGTAATCCATATGCTAAAATTACAAATATTGCAATTAATATCCAAATCCCCTTAGTAGGAACATTTTCATTCTTAATTTTTTTATTTTTATTAAAATAATATAATATATATGCATTATAGATAGTTTTTATAAAGATTACAAAAAACGGCATTAATATACAAGTAATTGGTAATAAACCACTGTATATTCCAAATATTAAGGTAAAAGGTAGAAAACCTATTATTACTTTTATCATAGAATAATAATAATTTGACAAAGTATATTTTTTAGCGTTCATATTCATCAGAATCATTGCATAATATTTATCTTTTGTTGGATTAAACATATAAGTATTAAGTAATCCTCCTGCTATACTTAAAAGTACAAATATGTTTATAAAATTATTTGCACTGTTTCCTTGTTCATACATTCCCAAAATTGCTACTATCATAAGTAACACATAAAGTGCTTTTCCTAAAAAGATATTTATTATTTCAAGTAAAGTACTTATTATGTTTCCAAGTACTTTTAATCCTTTACTACTATATAATGACGTTGGCAAATGTTTTCCAATTAAAGGTAACTGTTTTATTGAATAAATTATACTATTTACTCTGTATGTATTTCTTAATTTGTAGGATAAGATAAATGATTTAAACATTCTCTTCCTCCTTTAAAGCTAAGATTATTCTTTCTTTTGTATCTTCCTTATCAATACTATTCATATCGACTTTTTCCAGCAAGCCTTTATTTAATATTACTATTTCATCGCATAAATCTAATGCAAGTTCCATTATATGTGTTGAGAAAATAGTTATATGTTCCCTTTTTATATCTTTTAACATTTGTTTCATTTCTTCTGCAACTACCACATCAAATGACGTTAATGGTTCATCTAGTAATAAAACATTAGGATTTGCTATAATATTTACAAGCATCTGCATTTTATTTTTCATGCCATGCGAATAATCTTTTAAAAGTTTATCTCTGTCTTCTTTTTCTATTTTCATAAAATCAAAATATTCATCTATTGTCTTTAAGTCTTTTATTTTATCTTTATTTATATCGATAAAAAACTTCAAAAGCTCTCTTCCTGTTAGAAATTCTGGCACAGTTGGAGTTGATAAAACATAACCAACATCTTCTGCTTCTATCTTTCTTTTATCTTCGTTTTCTTCAATATAAAATTCTCCACTATCTATTTCTAAATCTTCATTTAAACAATTAAAAAATGTTGTCTTTCCAGCTCCGATTCCTTCCAAGTAGACCATATATTTTTCCTTGCTCAAATTCAAAGTTTAATCCTTTTAATACTTCTTTTTTATCAAACTTCTTTTTCAAATCTTTTACTACTAATTTCATTTCATTCCCCTCTCTTTATGACAAAATAATACATTAACGTCATTCATACTGTCAAGAAAATTAATAAAATTTTAAAATTTAATAAAAATCCCCCGGCTTAGCCGGGGGTATTTTACTCATAACGCCTAAAAGGCTTTGTTACAAGCAGTGCCTC
>CALXAV010000059.1 GCA_944386385.1 uncultured Clostridia bacterium | reverse complement strand
AACAACATCTTTATAAAAAACTAGGCACTAATGTTAATTAATGTCTAGGACGGAAATTTTTGATTTTCGTTTTGTTCCTTGACAAATTCTGTTTACAGATGTAAACTATATTCAAAGTTTACAAATGTAACTTTAGGAGGTAGAAATGATAACTAAAAAATATGAAATAACAGATGCAGAGCTAGAAATAATGAAAGTGCTTTGGGAAAATGGTGAACTTACATTAAATGAAATAGTAGAGCTATTAAGTAAAGATGAAAAGAGAAATAAAAGTACAATAAAAACACTTCTTTATAGATTGATTGAAAAAGAAAGTGTAAAGTCAATAACAAATAAAAGTAAAGAGAATACTTATAAAGCAGCCGTTAAAAAAGATGAATATTTGAAAAAAGAAAATGAATCTTTTTTAGAAAAGCTTTATAACGGAAGTACTAATAAATTATTACTAAACTTTGTAGAAGAAAAGAAGATATCCAAAAAAGACTTACAGGACTTACTTGATTTAATAGAAAGTGAGGACTAGATTATGTATGAAGTATTTTACAATATTTTATATTTATCAATAATAGGTAGTATATTAGGAATTATTGTATTAATCTTAAGAAAGACTTTTGATAAAAAAATATCACCAACATGGAAATTTGCTATGTGGTTACTTGTTTTAATTAGTTTACTTGTGCCATTTAGATTTACATTGGAGTCTCAAAATTCACACGAGTTCATTATAAGTTCAGGGATAGATAAAATAGAAAGTGTAAAAGAAAACTTAATTATAAATGAAAGTGGAAAGATTTTTATTTACATTTGGCTTATTGTTATGGCTATTATTTTCCTATATTACATTATAACAAGTATTGTAATGAGAAAAAGGATAGGAAAAGAAGAAGTAAAAGATAAGAAGATATTAGACATATTAGAAAATTGTAAAAAACAGATGGAAGTAGAAAAAGATATAAAATTAATAAAACAAGATTATAAAGAAATTCCCTGTATATATGGTTTGTTTAATACAAAGATATTAGTAACAGATGATATTCTAGAAAAAGATGAAAAGAGTTTAAATTATATATTAATGCATGAATTAGCACATTTTAAAAGACATGATTTAGTATTAAATAAATTATTAATAGCCATAACAACAATTCATTGGTTTAATCCAATAATATGGTTTTGCTTTAAACAAGTAAGACAAGATATGGAATTAAAAGCAGATGAGATGGTGTTAAGTAAGATTAAGAAAGATGAAGAAAAAGAATATGCAAAGACATTAGTAAGATTACTTCCAATTTCACAAGAGGAAAGACAACCAGTTAAGTTACTTTGTGTTACAGATGGAAAAAAGAATATGGAAAGAAGAATAAAAATGATTAAATTATCAGATAAATTTAAAGAATATAAAGCTTTAATTGGAATAACAACACTTTTAATTGTATTATGTGTTGGAACATTTATATTTACAAGAATAAAACCACAAGAAGAAGAAAATACAAATTATGTGCAATATTTCGAAACGCCAAATAGGATTGTTTATAAAGAAAAAGGCGTGGATAATTATTATGTATTTACTGGAGAAAGTAAGGATTATACAGATATATTAAATGAATTAATAAATGGAATAGATAGTAAAGGAGAAGGACCAATAGTTTCTAAAGAAGAACTAGAAGATATTGAGCAAAATGAGAATTATATAGAACTTGATTATGATACTGTAAGTAAAAACTATGTTATTGCTTATGAACAAGAAAATAATAATGTAATCTTTAGAAATGATAATGGTGGACAAGTTGTAAAACAAACCTTGAAAAATAGAGATAAATTAAGTAAGTTGATGAAAGAAAAAACAGCTAATAGTGATATTAATTGCTACCATATGGAAGATTCTAAAGAATATAAAGTAACAAATGAAATACCAAGAGAATTATTTGAAACTAATAATTCAGACCTTAGACAATATGAAGACGGTGTGTATGGAATTAAAATACAATCTGAAGAAAAACTAGATGAAATGATTGAGAGATATAATATAGAACTAGAAGAAGAAATTCCAAGTGATATTTTTGAAAAAACAGATATTATATTAATGATATCTAAATATAATATTGAAAATACAGAAACAAGAGTAGGTGGACTTACATATTATTTTACAGGAGATAAAAGACAAGATAGTTATATAGCAAATGTATTTGCAGCAAGTAAGGCAATTAATACAAATTGTGTTTATAGAAATATGGAAGGTATTAGTGGAAATGTTTCTTATGGTAGTGTAAATAATAATGCTTCTAGTAATATAGTAAACACAGCTAGCTCAGATGTTAATAATAATACTACTGCAAGTAGTTCTAATGTTGATAAAACAGTCAGGATTACAAAAGAGGAAGCGGCAACTATTACTGAAGAAGAAGCCAAGAAATCTAAATATCAATATCAACCATGGCAATCAGAGTTTTCAGCAACAGAAGTTTTTAGTGATGGAAAGGGAAACTATGAAATATCAGCTGAGTTACTTTATAAGAAGGGAGCGTAAAACCCACTTCCCTTTTGGGAGGTGGGATATAAGCGACCAAATTTTAAGTTGTAAAATTAAATAGATTGATAAAAAAATTATATTTTGATATAATGAACACCTAAAGAAATTCTATAGGTGAAGGAGGTGTAAAATGTGTATCTAACCGTAAAACAACAAGTAAAACATCTGTCTAAGGCAGAATATAAAATAATAAGAGAACTTTGCCATATAGCAAAAAATTTAACTAATCAAGCAATATATAATATAAGGCAATACTATTTTTCTGAAGGAAAATATTTAAACTATTCAAAAAATTATGAATTACTTAAAACATCAGAAAACTATAAATTACTTAATTCAAATATGGCACAGCAAATATTAAAAGAAGTAGATGGAAGTTTTAAATCATTTTTTGGATTACTAAAACTTGCAAAAGAAGGAAAATATAATATTAAAGATTGTAGATTACCACATTATCTTTCAAAAGAAGGATATACAAGTTTAATAATAGGATTTATAAGACTTAATGGAAATAAATTAATAATACCATTTTCAAATAGTTATAAGAAAAACCATAAACAAATCGAAATAAAAATTCCCCCAATATTACTAGATAAAAAGATAAAAGAAATACGAATAATACCAAAAGGAAAAGCTAGGTTCTTTGAAATACAATATATATATGAAGTAGAAATAATTCAAAGAAAATTAGATACAAAAAATGTACTAGCAATAGATTTAGGAGTAAATAATCTAGTAACAGCAGTAACAAAT
>CALXAV010000058.1 GCA_944386385.1 uncultured Clostridia bacterium | reverse complement strand
AGTTGTACATTAAGAGACTATGTAAGAGTAAAATATATATTGTGTCTTCTTAATTGCTTTTACTTTTTCAATTGAGGAAATTAATTTTAAAAATATTTTTTTCACATTGGACTTGCAACTTTTTTCATTTTAATGTAATATAATAAAGTATATTGAAAGAAATGCAAAAAATCAAATTTAAAAGAAAGGAGTTTAGAGTTTAGTTATAGCGCCAGGACACTTAATTTTAAGTGTTGACGAGGTCTAAGGTATTCGAAATATTCGGCGGGTTCCTTAGTGGCTTTTGCTTAAGGTCATAGTATTAATTTAAAGAGCAGTAGTGATATTGTAACAAAGAATTAATACATTTAAGCTTTATTTTGCATAGCTTTCAATTCCATATTATTTAATTTAAAGGAGGATTTACTATGTGTGGAATTGTAGGTTACATAGGAACAAAAAAAGCTAGTCCAATTCTTATTAATGGACTTTTAAGATTAGAGTACAGAGGTTATGACTCAGCAGGTATTGCAACAATTGAGGATGACAATATTTCTATTATGAAAGATAAAGGAAGAGTTAAAAATTTATATGATTTACCAGGAATTGATGATTTAAAAGGAACTATTGGTATTGCTCATACTAGATGGGCAACACACGGAAAACCATCTAAAGAAAACTCTCACCCTCATGTTGATAACTCAGAGAGTTTTAGTATAGTTCATAATGGTATTATTGAAAATTATAATGAATTAAGAAAGTTTTTAACTGACAATGGTTACACTTTCTATTCTGAAACAGATACAGAAATTATACCTAATTTAATTCATTACTATTATAATAAAGATGAATCTAATAATGAATTAAAAATATTAAGAGCTGTAAAAAATGCTTGTAAAGATTTAAAAGGAAGTTTTGCTTTAGAAATTATCTCTAAATATGATAAAGACCATATGATAGTTGTTAGAAAAGATAGCCCACTTGTTATAGGAAAAGGTGATGGAGAAAATTATATTTCTTCTGATATTCCAGCAATCCTTTCATTTACAAGAGAATTTTATCTATTAAATGATTTAGAATTTGCTGTTTTATCAAGAGATGATGTTAAATTTTATGATACAGACTTAAACCCTATTGATAAAAAAATTCAAACTATTGAATGGAATGCTGCTAGTGCTGAAAAAGAAGGTTATGAAGATTATATGTTAAAAGAGATTCATGAACAACCAACAGCAATTCGTGAAACAATAGGTGCAAAATTAGATGAAGGTACTAAATGTTCTTTTGATGAATTAGATTTTACAAAAGAATATTTAAAAGGATTACACAAAATTTATTTAGTTGCTTGTGGTACTGCAATGCATGCAGGTCTTGCTGCTAAAAACATATTAGAAAAACTTTGCAGAATACCAACAGAAGTTGATATTGCTTCTGAATTTAGATATAGAGACCCTATTATTGATGACAAAACTTTATGTATTTTTATTTCTCAATCAGGAGAAACTGCAGATACAATAGCTGCATTAAAACTTTCAAAACAAAAAGGTGCAAAAACACTTGCTATTAGTAATGTTATTGGAAGTTCTATAACAAGAGAAGCAGATTATTCTATATATACTCATGCTGGTCCAGAAATAGCAGTTGCTTCTACTAAAGCATATACATCACAAGTTGTACTTCTTGCTATGCTTGCAATTTACTTTGCTGAAACTTTGGAAGAATCAGAGGTAGAAGTTTTAAACTTAAAGAAAGAAATTTTAGAATTACCTAAAAAACTAGAAGAAACTTTAAAATGTGAAGAACGTATAAAAGCTTTTGGACATAGAATTTACCAAGAAAAAGATGTATTCTTCTTAGGAAGAGGAATTGATGAAACAGTTGCAAGAGAATCAGCATTAAAACTAAAAGAAATTTCTTATATTCATGCTGACAGTTATCCAGCTGGTGAATTAAAACATGGACCTATTGCTTTAATAGAAAATGGTATTACTGTTGTTAGTATAATGACAGACCCAAAACTTGTAGAAAAAACTGTAAGCAATATTGAAGAAGTTATTACAAGAGGAGCTAAAACATTAGTTGTTACTAACCAAAATGTAGACGCAAAACTTTTTGATACAGTAATTCGTATTCCTGAAACAGATCCTTTTGTTTCACCAATACTTTCTGTAGTTCCACTTCAACTTCTTGCATACTACATTTCTAAAGAAAAGGGACTTGATGTTGATAAACCAAGAAACCTAGCAAAATCAGTAACCGTAGAATAGAAACAAGAGAGGAAAACCTCTCTTGTATTTTTATATCTAATTACTATTATTTATTGTCATATCATAGTTATATTCCACCTCTTTTTCTGTTAAAGGTCTATTATATACTCTTGATGCATATATTTCCCCATAAAATGGATATTTATAGTTTCGGTTTTCATCTTCTTCATCTTTATATGTTTCATATATATCTGACCCTATTTGTATTGGAGTATTTGAAGGTGTATTTACTAAATTTTCTATTAAACCTAAATTAGTTGTTTGTGTTTTCTTTCCATTTATATATAAAATTCCTTTTTCTTCTCCTCCATTTGGATTATATGTATATGTTATATATGTAGGTACATTTTCTTGAACAATAGTATCCGTTACAAATCTGTTGTTATTTTCATCACCTACTCCTCCAATATCTATTATAATTCTCCCATAATTATCTTCACTACTATTAAAATTTTTTCCTCCTAAAAATATAAAAAATCCATTTGTATTAACAGTTCTTTTCATCATTAATATTTGTGCTATATCCGATGTACCTTGGCCTTTTAAATTTAAATATATTTCTAAAGTTATTCCTTTACTATAATCTGAATTATCTTTTACTTCTATACCATCATCTACTCCATCAAACATTAAAGCATTCTCTGTCCAACCACTGTTTTCATCTCCGTCTTTAAAATTATGAAGTATTGCATCTCCCCAACTATCTGAACCTGTCATATTCTTCGGATCTGCTGAATATACTAATCCATCTTTTATACATAACAATTCATTTGTTACTACTCTATGTTTTTCTTCATCAAATCTTACAAATTCTCCTGTATCGTAATTTATAATATATGAATTTTTTAGTTCATAATCATCTACATCTTCTGGTTTTAAATAATACCAACCGTTCTCATATGTTGTTCCTGTCTCTGAATCATATATGCTTGTTGTATCCTCTACTGTATTAAATACTACTTTTTCTAGTCCCTTACCATAAGTTTTATTATTTGTTTGATGTTCTATGATTAAAAGATTTATATATTCTTCTTCACTTGATATTTCTGTTAATTCTTTTGCTCTCAATGCTTGTTTTAATATTCCATTATCTCCTGTAAGCATTGCAATACTCACTCCTGCAAGTATTAATAATACAATAATGTTTAGTATGTTATCGATGGTTAGGCTGTAAAAAATCAGACTAGAATAACTCATTAGACCAGCCTGACCATC
>CALXAV010000057.1 GCA_944386385.1 uncultured Clostridia bacterium | reverse complement strand
TCTTTAGTCCAAACCTAGAAATAGCGATGGATATTGGTCGAGAACAACGACCATTAAAGAAAAGGGTTGCCTAAAAAATTAGGTGGAAACTTAAAAACAACATCTTTATAAAAAATAGCACTAACTTAAGTTAGTGCAAAGTGTGAAAATTTTAATTTTCACTTTTGTTCCTTTAAGATAATAATTACTATAAACAAGAGAACAACAATTGAAGAAAAAGTAATAACTGTTATTCCACCTGCTTTGTTTTTCGTTTCTTTAATTTCATATATTCCGTATCCAATTACTTTAAAAAGTATAAAAATACTAGTAATAATAAATAAAAAATCATAAATAATAGTTTGCATATATTCACCTTCTAACTTTCAGAAATAAGCATACCAGATTTTACAGATGTATTTACTTGAACATTAAAAAATGCATCTTTGTAAGATTCAAGCCAGTTATAATCTTCATATTCGGAAGTAGTAGTAAAGTTCTTAGCAGCGAAATTACCAAAACCATTAATATCAGATTTAAAATCTTTAGACGTTTTGTATAAGTAATCTAAGAACATAGATTCTAAATAACTATTACAAGAGTCGGAAACAGCGTTTAAAACATCATCTGATAAGTACTTTGAATTTTCAGACATAGAATAAATCTGGGCTGTAAAATCACATTTAATTTTAACATAAGGAGAAGAAGTAGATGTATCAACTTTTACTGAAGTGGAGCCTTTAGGAGTAAGATAGAGGTCTAGATACTCATTATCGTTTAATGGATCTGGAACAGAAACTAAAAATCTATTTACTTTATTTCTTATACTTAAGAACGCAATTGTTTCTAAAGCATTTAATTCACCTACTAATTTATCTTCTTTAAAAACAGCAACTCCTATGTTTTCAACTTTATTTTCACCTTCTACTGAAGAATCATTTGCTTTTATATTGTAATCTTTTTGAGAGTCATTATTACTATTATCACCAAAATCAGAGGCTTCGGTACTATTAGTTTTAGAATTATCTTTATTAATACCACCAAGTATTGCATAAGGTTCGCAAGTATTACAAAGTAGAGCGTTAAAAAAGTCTCCAATAGTAGCATTAGGCATGTGACCTACGTATTTACTTGATTCTGTAAAGATTTCATAATATTTAGATAATAAGTTCTCAATTTCTGGCTGAATTTGGTTCATATAATATTTGGCATTACATTTACTTACTATAATATTTGCAGAAGGTCTAACTTGGGTATCATTTATTAAAGTATAAATTTCATCTGAAATACCTTTACTTGCAATTTCTTCTGAGAAAATTATAACTTTACAATGTGATAGATTTAGTTGTCTCCCTTGATATCCATTAACTAAATTAATAGCATTGCTAAGAGAAGAAGCTGTAACAGTATTTATGATTGGACTTGATTTTTCACTAGCACTAGACTCAGCAGGAATAGGATTAGAAAAGTGAAAGCTAACTTCCAGTTTATTATCATCAGAAGAGTCTATTCCAATGGCTAAAACATAAGTTAAATTATCTATATTTAAAGAAGAATAGGAACTAGAAAAAGCAGAAATAAAAACAAGTATAATAATTAAAATAAAAATGTTTTTGAACCATTTACTCATTTTGAAGCTCCTTTCTAGTATAAATATTATTTGTATTACTATTATGAATTTGTTTCTTTTTGGCCATATTTGCAAAAATTAAAATACCTAATCCTAAAATTAAAACAATACCAATCATTAAATAAGGATAAATCTTATTTTCAAAACTTTGTGATACTGCAATATTTTTAGGAATTAAAGCAATTGAAAGAATTAGAATCCCAAATATATCTATTAAAGGTTTTTTATTAGTAATGCCAGTAATTTTTTGGAAAATACTTATTGAAAATTTACATACAATACTTAAGTAACATGCAAAAACTAAAATCCAAATAAGTAAAAATACAGACTCCAACCTTTGGAAAAATGAGCCAAATTCAATGTATCTAGTAGCCGTATAAAGAGGGGATATCTCACTTACATTTGTAAAAAATGTAAATATAAATAAAAGTGTAGCTATTGTGAAAACTAAATATATTGCAGTTGCAATAATTGAAATTAAGGTTATTTTCTTAAATTTAGTATTGTCTTTTAAAAGAGGTGGTAAAAAATAAATATATGCAATACCACCAAAAGATGCAATATTTGTAAGTCCTAAAACAAAAGTATTAAAAGCACCTTCTCCTAAAATAGGGAATATTCTCTCAGGTACAAATCTATTTATATTAGTAAAAAATAAGAATAGAATACCAAGTAAAGCAATAGGAAGAATAATTACATTAGTTTTAACTGTAGCAGTAAACTCTAATCTACTTGCTATACAGATTGCAATTATAATAAGAGCCATTATAAATGTAATATCAGTCATTGGAAAATAAAGTATCTGTATGCTTTCGCAAAAGCTACGAAGCATTAAACTTGCAGTTAATATGAAATATATAATAAAAACAATACCAACTATGTTCTTAAAAACTTTTCCACCAACTAGTTCTGAAATATCTATGATATCCATGGAAGGAAAGTTTTTAAGTAACTTATAGATGAGATAAGCAATTCCTATTGCAATAATACTTATATATACTACATTTAATATGCTTGCAGATTTATATGAACTTAGAATGTTTGTGGGCATTGAAAGAACGCTGTGTGCTACAACAATAGTCAATACTAACATAATTGCTTCTATCGTACCTAATTTGGATTTTTGCATAAAATCACCTCTTTTCTTTTCGATGTAATTTTGGATTATATTTCCACTTCATGGATATTTTTTCTTGGTCTTTTTCTCTTTTGGTTGCCATATAAGGAGCTCTATATTCACGTTTCCAAATTGGTGGTAATAAATACCCATTTCCTTTACTTTCAGAAGATGGTGCAAATGGAGAAGTAAATGAAACTCCAAATGACTGTAAGCTACAAAGTACTGAAATATAAACAAATAGACCTATACCAATTCCTAAGAATCCAGCCATGAAGCCAAGCAAGATGAAAAGAAAACGAAAATATCTTAAGTGAAAGCCAAAAGAAAAGTCAGGAATCGCAAAAGAAGCAATACCGGTAATTGCAACTATGATAATCAAAATAGGGCTAACAATACCTGCACTTACAGCAGCTTGTCCTAAAACTAAAGCACCAACAATTCCAATTGTAGGTCCAATAGGAGAAGGAACTCTAAGTCCTGCTTCACGTATTAATTCAAAAGAAATTTCCATGATTAAAATTTCTACAATAATAGGAAAAGGAACACTAGCTCTTGAAGCTAAAATCGAATAAAGTAAGCTAGTTGGCAGTATTTCCTGATGAAAACTAGTTATAGCAACATAAAGACCAGGAAGTAATAATGTAACAAATGCGGCAAGAACTCGTAGAACTCTTAAAAAATTACCAAAATTAACTTTTAAATTACTGTCTTCAGAAGAAGTTAAAAAATCCACTAAAACAGCAGGCATGATAATTCCATAAGGAGTACCATTAACGATTACAACAACTCTTCCTTTTAGCAAATACTTGGTTGTTTTATCAGGTCTTTCAGTAGAAAGAACCTCAGGAATACCTAAAACATTGGAATCAACAATTAATTGTTCTAATTCACCAGCAGAAAGTAGAGAATCGACTTCTAAGTTATTTAATCTATATTTAACTTCATTTACTAAATCTTCGTTTGTAATATTTTTCATATAACAAACAGCACATTTTGTCTTTGTTATTTTTCCAACTTCTATATTTTCAATAATAAGATTTTCATTATTAATAATTCTTCTAATTAAAGAAGTATTAGTACGTATATTCTCAACAAAGGCTTCATGAGGTCCTTTTATAACGATTTCATTATTAGGCTTGTCTACACTTCTTTGCTTAAAACCTTTTAGTTCTATATCAAAGGCAAGAGAAAGTGTATCAACAAATAGTGCACAATTGCCAGAATTAATTCCATTTGCAGCTTCATCAAAAGTTTCTACTTGTTTAATAGAATTTTGAGGAATAAGGCAACTAGTCAAGTAATTTGGTAAATCGAACTTTTTTACTTTTCTAACAGTAATATTATTTGTTACAGCTTCTGAAATGACTTTATTTTGAGGTCCATCAAATGTATTGTTTCTATTTCTTAACATTAAAGGTTTTAAAATAAAATCGTCCATAACTTTAGTGTCTATCATACCATCAATATACACAATAAATGCATGATACTGTTTCCCCCTTGCATTTATTGTAAATTCACGAAGTATAATATCACTGTTAATTAATGTGTTATATTTAGTTTGCATATATTCTTTATTAACACTTATACTAGGAAAAATTTTAGCTGGTTTAGATTCTTCTTTAATGTTTTCTTGTTCTTCATTATTAGAATTTTCAGGAATACTAAAGTTGTATTCTATTGGTGGTTCATATGAAAATAATTTGTCCCATATATTCTTAAATTTCATAATAAATTTCATTCCTTTCTCGCTTCGCTCAAAGGCACACATAGGAATGAAAGCCTTGAGTTTGAAGCA
>CALXAV010000056.1 GCA_944386385.1 uncultured Clostridia bacterium | reverse complement strand
TTTATTAAAATAAAATAAAAAACTAAGATAAATGAAGATATCGAGAGATAATTAATTCATTTATAGAGATAGGGGGAGTAATAAGAAAGGAAGTAGATTTATGGAATCAAAAAAAGTTAACAAAATCAAAATATTTGTTCCTATTATTGTGGTATTATTACTAATTATCCTTATTTTGGTAGCATTATTTGTTTACAATAATAGAGAAAATACGAATGAAGTAGTAAATGATAATGTTCTAAGTGAGAATACTAATATTAATAAAAATAATACCTTAATTGCAGAAGTAGAAGAGCCAGTAGAAGATACACCTTGGCAATGATAAGATATTAGAAGTATCTTGTTTTATTAAAAAAAATCAGAAAAAATTTTAAAAAATATGTATTTTTTTAGATTTTTTAAAACATGGAATTTAAAGCATATTACGAAGTTTCTTTTACATAAATGTTTAATTTTTGATATAGCTCATATCTATTGCTAGAGTAAGAATTGACGAAATAGAAACACGAAAAATAATAAAAAAACATTTTGTGAAAAATGTTGCAATTGCAACTTGTATACTATAAAAATTATATATATTATAATGCCATAAATAATTTCAAGGGGGTAACAAAAGAAATGAAAGTAGTAAAAAGAGATGACAGTATTGTAGACTTCGATAGACAAAAAATAAAAGAAGCAATAAGTAAAGCAAATGAAGAAGTAAAAGGAAAAGAAAAAGTTTCAAAAGAACAAATTAAGGAGATTATTAATTATATAGAAGGACTGAACAAAAAAAGAATATTAGTTGAAGATATTCAAGATATTATAGAAGAAAAATTAATGGAATTTGACAAATATAAATTAGCTAAAAAATATATTACATATAGATATAAGAGAGAATTAGTAAGAAAAGCAAATACAACAGACCAGACAATTAAGGAATTAATTGAAGGTGAAAATGAATATTGGAATAATGAAAATTCTAATAAAAATGCAGAAGTTGTAACAACACAAAGAGATTATTTAGCAGGAATAACAAGTACAGATATTACGAGAAGATTTTTATTACCAGAAGATATAGTAAAAGCACATGATGAAGGAATTATACATTTCCATGATGCTGATTATTTTGCACAAAATGCTTTACACAATTGTGAATTAATCAACTTAGAAGACATGCTTCAAAATGGAACAATTATAAATGGAGTAATGATAGAAAAACCACATAGATTTATTACAGCAGCTACAATTGCAACACAAATTATCTTAGCAGTAACATCATCTAGTTATGGCGGAGCAACAATATCACTTACACATTTAGCACCATTCGTAAGAAGTAGTTATGAAAGATATTATAAAAAATATCAAGATAGACATATGTCTAAAGAGGATTGTGAAAAATATGCTAAGCAAGATACTAAGAAGGAAATTGAAGACGGAGTACAAACATTTAATTATCAAGTAAATTCAATGACAAATACAAATGGACAAGCACCATTCTTATCAGTATTCATGTACTTAGGTGAGACAGATGAGTATAAAGAAGAACTTGCAATGTTAATTGAAGAATTCTTAAACCAAAGAATATTAGGATTTAAAAATGAAAAAGGTGTATATATAACTCCAGCATTTCCAAAATTACTATATGTTCTTGAAGAAGACAATATTCGTGAAGGTAGTAAATATTGGTATTTAACAAAACTTGCTGCTGAATGTACAGCCAAAAGAATGGTACCAGATTATATTTCTGAAAAGAAAATGTTAGAATATAAAATAGATAAAAACGGTAATGGAAATTGTTATCCTTGTATGGGCTGTCGTTCATTCCTAACACCTTATGTTGATCCTGTAACTAATAAGCCAAAATATTATGGAAGATTTAACCAAGGTGTTGTAACTATAAATTTACCAGATGTAGCTTTATCATCAGATGGAGATATGGATAAATTCTGGAAGATATTTGATAGAAGACTAGAATTATGTCATAGAGCTTTACAGATAAGACATAAACGTTTAAGTGGAGTAACAAGTGATGTAGCACCTATCCTTTGGCAACACGGGGCTTTAGCAAGATTGAAAAAAGGTGAGTCAATTCACGAATTATTACATCATGGATATTCAACAATTTCACTTGGATATGCAGGTTTATATGAATGTGTAAAATTCATGACAGGTCATTCACATACTGATAATGGAAAAGGTAAAGAATTTGGATTAGCAGTAATGCAACACTTAGTCGATGCAACAAACAAATGGAAAAAGGAAGAAGATATTGATTATTCTGTCTATGGCTCACCAATCGAGTCAACAACATATAAGTTTGCAAAATGCCTAAAGAAAAGATTCGGTACAATAAAAGGAATAACAGATAGAAATTATGTTACTAATTCTTATCATGTACCTGTATTTGAAGAAATTGATGCATTCTCTAAACTACACTTAGAAAGTGAATTCCAAAGACTAAGCCCAGGAGGAGCAATTTCATATATTGAAACTCCAAACTTACAAAATAACCTAGACTCAATACTTGAAGTAATGAAATTTATCTATGATAATATTATGTATGCAGAACTAAATACAAAATCAGATTATTGCCAAAAATGTGGTTATACAGGAGAAATATTAATTGATGACGATTTAGAATGGTATTGTCCAAATTGTGGTAACAGAGACCATAATACATTAAACGTTGCAAGACGTACTTGTGGTTATATTGGAACTAACTTCTGGAATAAAGGAAGAACACAAGAAATAAAAGAAAGAGTTTTACACTTAGATAATAAGGTGGCAGAAAGAGTATGAGATATAATTTAGTTAGAAAAATGGATATATCAAATGGACCAGGAGTAAGAGTATCTGTATTTATGCAAGGGTGCACATTCCATTGTAAGAATTGCTTTAATCCTGAAACATGGGATTTTAAAGGTGGTAAAGAGTTTACAGATGATACTATAAAAGGTGTATTAGAATTATGTGATAAAGATTATATAAAAGGTTTATCAATCTTAGGTGGAGAGCCAATGCATCCTACAAATATAGATGGAACTACTAAACTTGCAAAAGCATTTAAAGAAAAATATCCAAAGAAAGATATATGGGTATGGTCTGGTTTTAATTTTGAAAAAGATTTAAAAGATAAAGAAGTCTTGAAATATATTGATGTATTAGTTGATGGACAATATGTAGATGAGCTACATGATCCAACACTTAAGTGGAGAGGTTCATCAAATCAAAGAGTAATAGATATTAAAAAATCATTAAAGGAGAATAAGACTGTTTTAATGGTATAATATAAAAAGGAGTTGTTAATTTTAACAGCTTCTTTTTTAAATAAAAATTAAAAAACAATTGGTGTTTAAGAAATAAAATTTATTTCTTAATAGATGTTGCAAAATAAACAAATGTTTGATATAATGTTATCAAAAATACAAGGAGCTGATAATGTGAACGAAAATGAAATTGAATTAAAAAATAATACGATTATACATAAAGATAATTCTTTAACAAGATTAGATTTATCTTTTATTAAACATATAGAATTAAATGAATACAAAAAAAGTGATTTGTTAGCATATTGGGTACATGACTTTGCTGAATACCACGATGAAGAAAGAACATTCAATATTGCTAAATCGGGTGTGTATTCTCGTGGAGATGTTATAAAAGCAAATTTAGGCTTTAATATTGGTAATGAATTAGGCGGATTACATTATTGTATAGTTCTTAACAAATATGATAATACAAGAAATGGGGCTTTAAATGTCATTCCATTAACATCTAGAAAAGATAATAAAAAATATGATTCTTCTTCTGTAAATCTTGGAAAAGAACTCTATAATATATTTCAGGAGAAAATTGAAAAAGAAAAACAGAAATTACAACAAATATTAAATGAATTAGAGAAAATAGAAGATATTCCTATTAATATCCAAAATATTATAGAAAAAGAACAAAAATATATTGAAAAGATGGAAAAAGAAATTAGTAAAATGAAAAAAGATAGCATAGCTTTAATTAATCAAATAACAACAATTAGTAAACAAAGAATATTTAAAGATACTGTAAGAAGAAACGTAAAAATATCTGGTGAATCACTTGATTTAATTGATAAACAAATCATAAAATTTTTTACAAAATAAAAAAGGAGAGTTGCTTTTGAACTCTCCAAAATCATTTAGGCTCCCGTCTTACTACAAATGTAGTAGAGGGTTAAGTTAAATATATTTTAACATATAATATTTAACTTGTCAAACTAAGTTGATATTAATATTATATGAATTCTTATTGAAATTATGTACTTTTCTTAATTAATAAATAGTAAATTAATTTTTTGTATTTGTTGTTATATATTTAAAATTATGATATACTGCTATATAGAATTTTATTATATAATAAAATGAAAAATGGAGAATAAAAATTAATGAATAGGAAACTAATTAGTAAAACATATTTAAAAGATGTTAATAAATATGAATTAAATTTTTACTTTGATAAAGAAGAGTATTACCTTGCTATAAAGAAATTTATTGATGTAGAAAAGCCATTTATTTTAGAAAGAGGTTTGTGCTTAATTGATAATGGCTATTATATAGTTGAAGCAATTCCTAAAAAAGAAAATTATACAATGAGAGTTTATTTTAATGAGAAAAAGGAAAGAATAGAATATTATTTTGATATTACCTTGAAAAATGGTTTAGATGAAGAAAGTAATATTCCATATTATGATGATTTGTATTTAGATATTACAATTGATAGAGAAGGAAAAATAAACGTTTTAGATGAAGATGAATTATTAGATGCTTTAAATAAGAAAGAAATTTCTAAGGAAGAATTTAATTTAGCAAATAGGACTAAAGATTTATTGTTAGATAGTATTAAAAATAAGAATAATAAATATATGAATTTAGATTTAGAAAAATATTTGAATTAAATAGTAAAAAGAAGGTGGAATATTGGATAATAAGATTTTAAATCAAAATAATAATATAATTTTCTATACTACAGATGATGGACAAGTAAAAATAGAAGTAACATTGCAAGACGAAAATGTATGGCTTACACAAAATGCTATGGCAAAGCTATTTGATACAACAAAACAGAATATAAGTTTACATATACAAAATATATTTAAAGAAGGTGAATTGGAAGAAAATTCAGTTGTCAAGGATTCCTTGACAACTGCTAGTGACGGTAAAAACTATAAAACAAAATTATATAATTTAGATGTAATTATTTCAGTTGGTTATCGTGTGAAATCTATTCGTGGTACACAGTTTAGAATATGGGCAAATAAATTAATTAAAGAATACTTAATAAAAGGATACAATTTAGATAGTGACAGAATGAAAAATAATGGTGGAGGAGTATATTTTGAAGAATTACTAGAAAAGATTAGAGATATACGTTCTTCTGAAAAGGTATTTTGGAGAAAAATATTAGATATTTATGCCACAAGCGTAGATTATGATGCAAATAGTGATTTAACAAAAAAATTTTTTAAGACTGTTCAAAATAAAATGCATTATGCAGTTCACGAAAATACAGCAGCCGAGGTTATATATAATAGAGTAGATAGCAATAAAGAAAATATAGGTTTAAAAAATTTTAAAGGGGATATACCTACAAGAGCAGAAACAGAAATTGCAAAAAACTATTTAACTAAAGAAGAATTAGAAATATTAAATAGAATGGTATCAGCTTATTTAGATATTGCAGAAATTAATGCTTTAAGTATGCATGCAATGACAATGGAAGACTGGACAAATGAACTTGATAG
>CALXAV010000055.1 GCA_944386385.1 uncultured Clostridia bacterium | reverse complement strand
AAGATTAATATTTGAAGTAATACCTAGCATTTCATAATACTAGGCATTACTGTATAAATTTTTAAGCGATTGCCATATTTTTCTTGCAAATTACGCAAGTTTATGGTAAAATTATTAAGTTGTTAAGGATAGATGTTTTATATTAATGTTATTTATTTAAATATTCGAAAATTAATAGTTAGCAAAGCGAGGATTAGGCTCCTCGCTATACTATTATAAGAATAATTATAATTAATATGTAATCATTTAATTGAGTTTTAAAATATCATATGATAAAATAACATTAAATTTAGGAATAGGAAGGTAGCAATGTCGATAAAATTAAAGATACTATTAAGCATGATAATAATTGTAGTACTTCTTGCAGGATTAACAGTTTCTTATTTTTTATTTGTTGATATAGAATCAAAAGAACCTGTGCAAATAGAGGAGGTTTGCAATGTAAAAATAGAGGAATTTGATGAAAGAAAGGTATTTGTTGTAACACCAAAAGAAGGAGAATTAAGTAATACTAAAATATTATATTTCCATGGTGGTTCATATATGGCAGAGATGAGTGACTATCATTGGAATTTTATAAGAAAATTAACAATTGATACAAAAAGTACAATAATAATTCCAGATTACCCATTAACACCGAAATATAATTATAAAGATGTATATAATATGGTAGAGCCATTATATAAAGAGGTAGTACAAAAAGTAAATACTGAGAATTTAATAGTTATGGGAGATTCAGCAGGAGGAGGATTAGCATTAGGATTACTTGAAAAAGTATCTGAGGAAGATATTGCTATTCCAAATAAGACAATATTAATATCACCTTGGCTTGATGTAAGATTAACTAATCCAGAAATAGATGAAGTTCAAAAGAAAGATAAAGAATTAAATAAAGAAACATTAAAATTAGCAGGCATAGCATATGCTGGAAATGATGGGATAGATAGTTATTTAGTAAATCCATTAGATGGAGATTTATCAAAATTAAAAAATATTACGATACTTACTGGAACAAGTGATATACTAAATCCTGATGTACATGTATTGGCAGAAAGAGCAAAAGAACAAGGAAGAGAGATTGAAGTAAAAGAATATGAAAAAGCAGGGCATATTTGGATAGTAAATGAAAAAGGTGATCAAGATTTGATAGATAAAGGATATCAAGATTTAATAGATATGGTAAAAGATGAGACAAAATAGGAACGTCCCTAAAATGTCTCAAGGAAGGACTTTTTAAATATGAAAAGTAAAAAGGAACATAAACTATATTGGAGAAGATTGGATAATTCAGCTAAGATATTTCCAATTGCAGCAGGAAGAAAGTATAGTACGGTTTTTAGATTATCAGCTGTGTTAAAAGAAAAAGTAGAACCTAAAAAATTATACAAGGCAGTAAATAGGGCATTAGAACAATATCCATCATTTAAAGTAAGAATGAAGGAAGGATTTTTTTGGTATTATTTAGAATATAATCCTAAGAAACCAATTGTAGAAGAAGAAAAGGATTATCCTTGTAAATATATAGAGCCAAGAACAAATAATAATTATTTATTTAAAGTAACTTATTTTGAAAATAAAATTAATATAGATATATTTCATTCTTTAACAGATGGAAATAGTGGAAATATGTTTTTTAAAGAAATAATTTACAATTATTTAGAACTATTATATAAAGACGAATTAAAAGAAGAAAGAAGAGCAAGAAAAATAGTAGAAAATAACACAGAAGATAGTTACATGAAAAACTATGATAAAAAAGCTAAAGGCAATAGCTCATCTAAAAAAGCATATGTGTTAAAAGGCAAGAAAATTGGTTTTGGTGGAATTTCTACAATACATGAAATAATAGATTTGGAAGGCTTAAAAAAAGAAAGTAAAAAATATGAAGCAACTATTACACAATATTTAACAGCAGTTTTAATATATTCTATTTATGAAGCAAATTATAAGAAATACAATTATAAAGGAAATAAACCAATAAAGGTCTGTATTCCAGTAAACTTAAAAAAATATTTTCCATCAAAGACGATGTCTAATTTCTTTTCTTATATAACTTTAGAAGCTGAGATGAAAAAAGATAATTTAGATACATTTGATAAAATAGTAGAATTTGTTAAATCAGACTTTAATAAAAGGTTACAAGAAGAAGAGATAATGAAAACAATGTCTGCAAATGTAAAGCTTGGAACTAATTTTTTCATAAAGCTATTACCTTTAATAATTAAAAAATTTTTTGTAAGATTAAGTTATATAGAAATTAGAAAATATACAACTATAACATATTCAAATATAGGAAGAGTTGGTATAATTGGTAAATATAAAGATTATATAGATTATTTCTTGATGCTTATTGCACCAGAACCTGTTGAAAAAATAAAATGTTCTAGTTGTACATTTGAGAATAAGATGGTATTTACATTTACATCAATACTAAAAGATAATAGTATTGAAAAAAGATTTTATGAGTTTTTAAAAGAGAAAAAAATTAATGTGGAAATAGAAAGTAATGGTGTTTTAGATGATATATCCAAAGAAATTAAGTAGTAAAAAGGGAGATTTAATATTTAAGATATTTCTTATAAGTTCTGTAATATTAGGACTTCTTTTAACACTAATAAATAAGTTAACAACTCCTGAAGTTCCATGGGCTGCACTTTCTAATGCAGGGATTATTTATATATGGATTACAGTATTTTATTCAATTAAGAAAAATATAAATATAGCGGGACATGTGCTAATTCAAGCTATTGCTATATCACTACTTACTGTATTTATAGATTATAAGTTAGGATTTCAAAAATGGTCTATAAATATATCTGTTCCTATAATAATTATGATAGCAAATGCTACAATGTTAATACTTACAATAGTAAGTCATAAAAAATTTATTAAATATGCAATATATCAATTAATTATAGTGTTATTCAGCATGATACCGGTAATATTAATAAGTGAAAATGTATTAGAAAATAAAGTACTAAGTATTGTTGCAAGTAGTATTTCTATATTAAATTTAATACTTACACTTTCATTATGTGCAAAAGATGTGAAAGCAGCAGTTGTAAGGAAGTTTCATATATAACAAATCAACACTTTTGTAAAAAATATTTTACAAAAGATAAATAAATACTGATTTTGTAAAATGCATTTTACAAAATTGACTTTTTGCTAATGGTATGATAAAATTAAGAAAATAAAGCAAAGAGGTGTATATTATGATAGAGAGAAAAAAATATTTAGAAGAATTAATAAGTTTTAAAGATAAAGATTTAATAAAAGTAATAACTGGAATAAGAAGATGTGGTAAATCTACTTTATTTGATTTATATATAGATTATTTGAAGGAAACTGGAATAAAAGATGAACAAATAATAAGGATAAATTTAGAAGATGCAGATTATGATTTTATAAAAAATTATAAAGATTTATATGAGTATGTAAAAAGTAAACTTATAAGTGACAAGCAAAATTATGTATTCTTAGATGAAGTACAAATTGTAGAAGATTTTCAAAAAGCATGTGATAGTTTATATATAAAGAAAAATGTGGATTTATATATAACAGGTTCAAATGCAAATTTATTATCAGGAGAACTTGCAACTCTACTTTCTGGAAGATATGTAGAAATAAAAATGTTGCCATTGTCATTTGAAGAATATATATCATATAGAGGTGAAAGTGATCTTCAACAAAAATACGTTGATTATATAACTAAAAGTTCATTCCCATATGCTTTAAATTTAGAAAATGTAAAAGACATAAGAGCTTATTTAGACGGTATATATAATACAATATTAATTAAGGATATAGCAACGAGAAAGAAAATATCTGATATTAGTGCTTTAGATAGTGTTGTTAGATTTATGTTTGATAATATAGGAAATTTAAGCTCAAGTACAAAAATAGCAAATACAATGTGTTCTTCAGGAAGAAATATAACAGTTCCAACAGTTGAGAGTTATTTATCAGCATTAATGGAAGCTTTTGTTTTATATAAAGCAAGTAGATATGATATAAAAGGAAAACAAAGACTTTCAAGTGGTGCTAAATATTATGTTTCAGATATAGGACTTAGATATTATTTATTAGGAAGTAAAAATGCTGACCAAGGACATATATTAGAAAATATAGTTTATCTAGAATTGTTAAGAAGAGGTTATGAAGTTTATGTAGGAAAAGTAGATAATAGTGAAGTCGATTTTATAGCTATAAATGAAAAAGGAGAAGAATATTATCAAGTAGCTTATACGGTTATGGATGAAAAAGTTTTAGAAAGAGAACTTAAAAGCCTTGAAAATATTAAAGACCATAATCCTAAATACTTATTAACGATGGATTTTACACCATATACTTCCTATAATGGGATAAAACAGATAAATGCACTAAATTGGTTATTAAATAAAGAATAAAAAATAATTCTAAACCTATTTGAGGTGATACTATGGAAACAGGTTTAATAATTAGAAAAGAAACCAAGTTTGATAAAATAAGAAAAATATTAACAAGAATATTCTTTAAAGAGGAATATTTTTTAGAAGCGGAGCTAGAGGGACTATTACAAAAAAGAAGTGTCAATATTTCAAAAATAGTAATCCCAAGAGAAATAGGTAAGAACAGATGGAAGAAAAATATGTAACGCTAATAAAGAATAAAAAATATTAAAAAATAATATACAAAGCAAGGAAGGGTAAAAGTGAAAAATATTAAAGACTATAATTTAGATGAACTAAAAGAAGAATTGGTAAGTATGGGAGAAAAACCATTTAGAGCAGAGCAAATATTTAAATGGCTTTACCAAGAAAAAGTTAAGTCATTTGATGAAATGACTAATATATCTTTAGAATTAAGAGAAAAACTAAAAGAAAATTATACAATGTGTAATTTTAATATATTGAAAAAACAAGTATCTAAAGATGGAACAATTAAATATTTATTTGATGTTTTAGATGGTAATGCAATAGAAACAGTTCTAATGAGTTATCATCACGGATATAGTATTTGTGTATCATCTCAAATTGGTTGTAAAATGGGTTGTAAGTTCTGTGCTTCTACAGGAATAAATTTTATTAGAAATTTAACTTCAGGTGAAATAGTAGAACAGATATTAGCAGTAGAGCAAGATGAAAATCTTAGAATATCAAATGTAGTGTTTATGGGAATAGGAGAACCTTTGGATAATTATGATAATGTAATAAATGCAATACATATATTGAATAATCAAAAAGGATTAAGTATAGGAGCAAGGCATATTAGTATTTCAACAAGTGGATTAGTTCCTAAAATATATAAATTAGCAGAAGAAAATATTCCTTGTACATTATCTATATCTTTACATGCAACAACAAATGAAAAAAGAAGTAGTATGATGCCAGTAAATGATGCATATCCAATAGAAGAATTAATACAAGCATGTAAGGATTATATAGAAAAGACAAATAGAAGAATTTCATTTGAATATGCATTAGCAAAAGATAATAATGATAATCTAGAAGATGCAAAAGGATTAGTTAAGCTACTTAAAGGAATGCTTTGTCATGTTAATTTAATTCCTATTAATAAAATAGAAAATGGTTCATATACAAAAAGTTCAAATGAGCATATAATGAAATTTAGAGATTATTTAAATGACCATGGAATAGTTGCAACTATAAGAAGAGAACTAGGCTCAGATATAGATGCAGCTTGTGGTCAGCTAAGAAGAAAAAACTTGAGACATTAGGGGACGGGCCTTTTTTGTCTCAAAATAAGAAAAGCAGTAAATGAAATATTTTACTGTTTTTTTGATAGAAAGTATTCAATTATATCAGTAATAGGACAATTAAAAAAATTAGACAATCTCTTATTATAGAAATTTTATAAAAATTATTTAAAATTATCAATATACTTGTAAATTCTATACGACTATAAGCCCTTTACGGCTATGTACCAAAAGATACTCACAGCGTGAAGCTGACTTTCACACGTAAAGGACTTATTCAATGTAAAAAGCTAATGCTTTAGATAATATTATATTTATCAAATAAATTATATTTGCAATGTTAAAAAAATTCAAGTATTTTTTAATAATTTACAAATACAAATATTAAAAAATTTTATAAAAATAATAATAAGCAATAAAAATATGAAAAAACATTTACAATTTTTTATTTCTAGTATAAAATGTATGTGTGATGATAATGTAAAAAACGAAAGAGAAAGGAAAAAGTAGATGATTAGAATACTTGAAAGCCCTGTGGCTGTACACACACACACACACAAGTAGATTATTAGTAAATAATAATAGAATAAATATAAATGATAAGATAGTGATGAAACCTAAGGAAAAATAGGTTTTATTGCTGTCTTTTTTGCGTTTTGTTATTAAATTTTAATAGGAAGGAATTAGAAAATGAAAGAAAATAAAAAGAGAATAAAAACAAAGGAACAAGGAATTACCTTAATAGCTTTAGTAATAACTGTAATTGTACTATTAATACTTGCAGGAGTAAGTATTGCGATGCTAACAGGAAATAATGGAATATTAACACAGGCACAAAGAGCAAA
>CALXAV010000054.1 GCA_944386385.1 uncultured Clostridia bacterium | reverse complement strand
ATTGAAGACTGAAAGTCTTGTATTTCAAAGGCTATCAGTCTTTTACTCTTTTACAACTGTCAAATTTGAGATTATATCAAAAAAACAAAAAATGTATAGATAATTTGGAAAAATATTTATTTTTATAGTATTGGAATTTAAAATGTAGAATAAAGTAATTTTAAATGTAATTTTATAAAAATAATACGGCTTACAGTCGAAAAAAGTCTAAAAATAAAAAGTTTTTCGAGTTAGGACAGAAAAACTTCACAAAATAAAAATGATAACATTAATTTAAAAATGAAAATAACATTACTGTATAAAGTAATGTTATTCAGTTTGTTGACAAACTATATATTTAAAAATTTTCTAAAATAAAGTTATTAAAAGTGGAGAGCAATAATACTTTCTTGTATAAAAATTTTTTAATATTATAAAAAATATAGACTTTTTAATAGCAAAGTGGGAGAAAAAAATAGTTGACAAAGTCACTTTTTAAAAAAGTGGACTTTGTCAACGGTCTGAATAACATTACTGTATAAAGTAATGTTATTTTTCAGCTTGTTGACAAACTATATATTAAAAAATTTTCTAAAATAAAGTTATTAAAAGTGGAGAGCAATAATACTTTCTTGCATAAAAAATTTTTAATATTATAAAAAATATAGACATTTTAATAGCAAAGTGGGAGAAAAAGATAGTTGACAAAGTATATAAAATTATTTTGTTAACACTCTTTTCTTTTATATAATATTTATAATTTTATGAATATTTTACTATTTTTTCATAATTCAAAAAAACAGAGCATAAAAGTGAAGTTTAACTCCACACCTTTGTTAACTTTTGAGCTATATTTTTCATATTTTGTGCAGCACAAATCAACCATGTATAATTTTGATTTTTTTCAATTCCTTTATACATAGCATATCTGTAACCATGATTTTGCTTACTATCTGCAAAGCTTCTTTCTATTTTTTCTTTTCTCTGTTTGTATAACTCTTTTCTTCTTTCTGATAATCTTCTTTCTCTCATTTCTTCATTTAATTCTTCACATATATGTCTTGTTATACTTCTATATTCTTTTTTATTACAGCATCCTTCTTTCTCTGGACAATTTTCACAATTTTCTTTACTTGCATAATATTTATATCCATTTCTATCTATTCTTCCTGTGTACTCTAGTATCGCTCCTGTTTCCGGGCATACATAACAATCACTTTCTTTTATATACTTAAATCTACTTTTCCTTACTGTTGTTTCTGCTTTACCGTATCTCCTATAGGCTATTACTCCATATATATTATTGTCGTGTAAATACTTTTTTATATCTATTGTGTCATATCCTGAGTCTATTCCTACTTCTTTTATATCAAATCCATATTTCCTTTTTATATATTCTAGTCTACTTATATATGGTACTGAATCATGCACATTTCCCTTGGTTATATAACAATCTACTATTATATTACATTTTGAATCTACTGTTCTATGGTCTAAATACATAAATCCTTTTTCTTTGTTATCTCTGTGATAATAGCCACTTTCTTCATCTGTTTCACTTACTTTTATTTCTTTTTCTTCAATTTCTTCTTTATATTCAAATTCTTTTTTTCCTTGTTTTACTCGTTCTTCATTTATTTCTTTTTCTAACCATTCTCTTCTTTTTTTTACCTCTTGTACTATTTCTCCATGATATTTATTTTTGTTTGCGTTAGCTTTTTTATGTGTTGAGTCAGTAAAAAATGTTTCTCCTTTTACTAATCCATACTTCATAGCTTGTTCTACTATTTTTACAAATATATTTTCAAATACTTCTGTTCCAGCATATCTTCTTATATAATTTTGACTGAATGTTGAATAGTGGGGTGTACTTTTTCCAAATGGTATTCCTAGAAACCATCTATATTCTGCATCTACTTTTATTTTTTCACATGTTTTTCTCATTGATTTCAATCCATCTAAAGCTTCTATAAATACCAATTTAAATAAAACTACTGGATCTATACTTGGTCTTCCATTTGTACAACAATATAAATCCTTTACTTCATCATAAATAAAAGTGAAATCTATACACGCATCTATTTTTCTAAATAGACTATCCTCTGGAACTAGCTCATCCATAGTATATAATATCATTTCACTTTGTTCATATTCTTTTATATTTAACATTTTCATCACTTCTTAAACAACCATTTAAATTATATCATTAAAAAGAAAAAAATGCAGTTATTTCTAAGAAAAAACTACATTTTTTTATCCTTTATTGGTTGTTTAAGGATAAATATATTTTACTATATTTTTTAAAAAAAGAAAAGAGTGTTAACAAGTTTTTTTATACTTTGTCAACACTCTGTGATAATAGAAATAATTAATATTTCTATTATCATTTTTGCTTAAACTTTGTCAACACTTTTTTTAAAATGTACTTGACATTGGTACCATTTTATTGTACCTTACACACTTTATTTTACACTAGCTTTTTTACACTAGCTTCTTTTATTTAATATCGATATTATAATTTTTATTTATTTGAATTTTCTTTTTTATTGAATCAATATTTGTAACTGTTCCTTCTATTTTGCTATATTTATGATTTTTATAGAATTTGATTTTTACTTTACTACCATCTTCTATTCTATTAAGAATACTATCTAATTCATTTAGAGTTTCTTCTGATAAATACCTTTTTTCTTCATATTCCATTTCTCGTTCTTTCTCTCTTAGAGCTTCTTGTAAACCTTTCAAAGCATCGAAGGGAAGAAATTGTTTGGCTCTTGATATTCGACTACTCTGCATTATGACCACCTACCAAATTATTTCTAACTAGTGTTGTTGCTTTTTCTTGTAAGTCCATACCTCTAATTATCTTGTTTTTGCCCATTTTATTTTTTATGCTACTCATAGTTAATTCTAATTTTCTTTCTTTATCTATTTTTTCTTGGTTTGTAAATAAACTTAGTTGGGTATTTTTTCTTTCGATTACATTTGCAAAATTTATCCCAATTCTTCTAATAGGCACATCTTTATCTGTTGTTCTTTCATAAAGCTCTAAGAATGGTTTTACAAGTTGTGAATATACATTGGTATAGTTTTCTAATTTTCGTGTCCCACCTGTAGCTTTAATGATATCTTTAGAATATCCTATATATAATTGTACTGTATCAGTAACTAAATTTTCCTCTATTAATCTTTGACTAGATAATTCTATCATTTCTTTCAGAACTAATCTTGCATTTATAAAAGAATAATCTTCAAAAAGCACCTGACTATTTGAAATAGAAGTAGATTTTGGTCTATATGCTTTGATATCGGCAATTGTACAGTTTTCTTTTCCCCACGAATGATCTATCAAGAACTCTGCATTTATGCCGAATTCTTTATATAACCTTTTTTGGTCTGTATGTGCAACATCATACATATCGAAAATTCTCATTCTGTTTAGCCTTCTTTCTATGCCTTTACCTATTTGCCAAAAATCAGTAAGAGGTTTATGATGCCACAATTCATTTTTGTATTTTTCCTCATCTAAAAATCCAATATTTGTAGCACTATGTTTAGCTGTAATATCTAATGCTATTTTTGCAAGGTACATATTTGCTCCAATTCCTGCTGTTGCTGTAATTCGATAAGTTTGAAAAATATCTTTGATAATTATTTTAGCAAGTTCAATTGGATTTACTTTATATAATTTTAAGTAGTCAGTTGCATCCATAAAGGCTTCATCTACAGAGTACACGTGTATGTCATCCTTTGAAAAATATTTCAAGTAAATGGCATAGATATTTGCCGAGTACTCTATGTATTTTTTCATTCTAGGTGTCGCTATAATATAATTTATTGTCGGTGGAATTTCATATAATCTACACCTATTTTTCACTCCAAGCATTTTCATTCGGGGTGATACTGCCAAACAAATTGTTCCTTTTCCTCTTGTTTCATCTGCTACTACTAAATTAGTAGTATAAGGGTCTAAGCCTCTTTCTACACATTCCACAGATGCATAAAATGATTTCAAATCTATACATAGATAGTATTTTTGCATTATATCCACTTCCTCAAACATTATTTCGCTATTATTATAGCACTATTTTTAACGCTTGTAAACATTTGTTTGTATAAAAATTAAAAAATTTATATAAAAATAAAGATAGAAAAAAATTTTTTAAAACTTTTCTATCTTATTCTAATTGTTTTTATGTTTATATTTTTTAGTTTTCTTTTTTAATTTTGTTTGATTTATGATTAGTTTTTCCATTGCAAAAAGGACATTCTTTTATTTCTAGACCATATTGATATGTTGTTTTCCATGTTTTATTGCATTTTTTACAATGCAATTTAACCAATGCTTTAAGTGATTTATCAAATCCAATGAATTCTATATATTTACACTTCATATTATCATTATAATTTTTTTCTGGCTGGATTATATTTTCATTTTTATTTATTTCTTTCTTTATGCTTAAATCTTCTTTTTTTGTAAATCTATCCTCTTTCTTCGTATTTGCACTTTCATTTTTTATAATTTTATCTTTTTTCTTCGTGTTTGTATTTTCCTTTTTTATAATTTTTTCTTTTTTATTTGTACTTAAATCTTCTTTTTGTGTAAGTATATTTTCCTTCTTATTGCTTAAATCTTTTTTTTCTGTAATTTCATCATTTTTCTTAGTTATTAAACTTTCCTTTTTTGTAGTTTTATCTTCTTTTAGTTTGAAATTTACTTTTGAAATTATAAAAGTTATTTTTTTGTGAGTTCTATCCCAATCAATAGTCATAACATAACAATTTCTACCATTAGATTCATAGTATAGTTGATATTTCATTTTTTCCATTTTTAAAGAATATGTTTTAATTTCTAAAACACTCTTTTCATTTGATAAATCGCATAAAGCTAATACTTTTTTATCATTTGAAATTACAAGTTCTTGTGATAGAATTTCTTTATTTTTAAATATACTAGTTTTAATATATTCTATTACAGGAGCAATTCTCTTTTTTAGTTCTTCAGTCGATTTATTTATTTCTTTTACTATTTCTTTATCTTCTTCTCTAATAGCTGTTATAGTTCCATCATTATTAAATATTGTTGGAATTTCATAGTATATTGATGGTAATCTTCCTATGTATTTTAATTTACGTTTATTTTCTATTAAAAACTTAAGAGAATCAATTTTTTTTACATTCAACATTGTATTTATTAGATGTTCTATTGTTACTCCACTAATGTTAGTATCGAATTTTCTTATTCTATTTGTTTTTATAACAAAACTTTTTACACGTCTAACAGTATATTCAAACTTTGGAAAATCATCAAAGCAATACTTAAAATTGTTGTATCTAGATAGGTAACTTGCTGGGATTATATAATCATTATTTAGTTCAAATACATTATTACCTGTTACTAATAATTTTTTACCATAGATTTTTTTGAATAATTGCCATTCTAACAGACAATCATTTTCTCCACTATGAACTTCTTTTACATTATCAATTCCATATATTCTACATAGATTGTCTTTTGTTACATTTCCAGCAAAAGAAGATGAAATAATATCATGCTTAAAATTATAAAAATTCATTTTTTCATAACCTTTTAATTTCTTTCTTTTTAAATAATTCTTGATAAATCGTTCATCTAAATCTCCATAAGTTAAAATTGTTCTCTTATCTAATTCGAAATCTTCTATCATCTTATCTATTTCTTCTTGTGAAAATGGTGTAGCACCTTTTAACATTTTTTTGGTTATTCCATTAAAACACGTGGTATAAACACTTGGTGCTAATTCTAAAGGTAAAAATCTATTAAACATTTTATTATCATCTGGCTTATATATTGAAACAGATAATAAATCATCATTTAAAGAAGATCGTCCATTTGTTTCTACATCTAAAACAACATATTTTTTTTCTATTTCCTCCATTGAAATACTCCTTCTATAATTATATAATATAAATATAGCATAAAAATAAAGATTATTCTACCTTCACCTATTGCAGAATAATCTTTTTATTAAATGTCTATCTTTTAAAAGAAAAAATAACCAAAGCTATAAAACCTAAAATTGTAAGTCCTACTAGTCCGCCAAAACTATTAAAAATCCAAGCCACAAAACAAATTCCTGCTATTATGCCTATAATAGATAATATTATTGTAAGAATTAACCCAGCATATGAAGTGTTATTGGATGTTGAATTTTGTTGTGTGTTTTTTTGTTGAGATTTTTTATATCTATCTTGTCTATTCATATCTCTACAAGCTCTAGTTGCCACATATCTACTCATTTTTGACATTTTAATCCCCTCCATATAATCAATATTTGCTATTTTTTATAAGTATAAAAAAATACAAATCGTATTATAATTATATCATAATAAATAACTAATTTAAAGTTTGGAAAAAATAAAGAGTAAGAAATCTTACTCTTGAAGTAGTATATATTAAATTATTACATAATTACATTTTAAAATAGTTTTAATAAATAATTGATAAATTTTATTAAAAAAAGAATATCATTATTTCAACTACTGAGTTGATAAGTAATTCAGATAGTTGGAAAAATGTTTTTTATTTTCATTAGATAAAGAATTGTATTTATCTATAATATTATTTATTTCGATATCAGCATTATTTAAGTCTTTTATGGTACTAGGATTATTTGTTCTTTCAAGGAGAAAATCAGTACTACAATTAAAATATTCAGCTAATTTTATTAATGTTTCAATATTAGGCTTGCTTTTGCCAGTTTCATAATGAGATATTAATTCTTGAGATACTTCTATATCAACAGATAATCTAGTTTGTGTTATATTTTTCTTTTCTCTTATTCGTCTTAAGTTCTCCATCTTAAAATTTTTATAATCCATATTGTTACCTCCAAGCTATCATTATTATAACTGGTATAAGCCTATGTACTAGAATAACTATTAATAGATACACGAAATAATATTAGTATGCCTACTAAAATATTATTGACTTAGCTTGTAAAAAATATAATTTAATGTTATATTAAAATAAAATATTTTATTTTTTTAAAAAGGTAAAAGATAAAAAAAGCATCCTGTAATAAATGAAAAATGAACTTTGACAACAAAATACCCCCTAATATATAATTTCAATATAGACAACA
>CALXAV010000053.1 GCA_944386385.1 uncultured Clostridia bacterium | reverse complement strand
GAGGCACTGCTTGTAACAAAGCCTTTTAGGCGTTATGAGTAAAATACCCCCGGCTAAGCCGGGGGATTTTTATTAAAAACATAAAAAAATCAATAAAATACTTGCATTTTTGCCAAAAATTGGGTATAATAATATAGGTAACTAAGAAGGAGAACAGAAGAGTGGGAACAAATCCCACTCTTGATTAGTATAAAAGGGAGTGTGATACTTTGTCAAAGGTAGAAGAAAAAGTAGAAAGCTTAATTAAAAAGAATGTAGAAGATTTAGGCTATGAACTTTATGATGTAGAATATAGTAAAGAAGGAAAAGATTATTACTTAAATATTTATATAGATAACGAAAAAGGAATAGACTTAAATGATTGTGAAAAAGTAAACAATGAAATAAATCCTTTAATAGATTCTGCAGATTTCATAAAAGATAGTTACTTTTTAGTAGTATCTTCACCAGGAGTTGAAAGAGTACTTCGAAAAGATAAACACTTGGAAGATAATATAGGAACTGAAGTAAATGTAAAACTATTTAAAAAAGATGATTTAGGAAAAAAAGAACATATAGGAATTTTAAAAAGTTTTGATAAAGATAAAGTTGTGTTAGATGTAGAAGAAAATGAAATAGAAATAGATAGAAAAAATATAGCACAAATAAAAACGGTTTATAATTGGTAAGGAGGAATATAAAATGAAAGAAAAACAAGAACCAGCAATTGATAACAAAGAATTAATCTTAGCGTTAGAAGATTTAGAAAAAGAAAAAGGAATAAACAAAGATTATGTTTTAGATGCAATTGAAACAGCATTAGTTACAGCATATAAAAGAAATTTTGATTCATTAGAAAATGTAAAAGTTATAATGGATAGACAAACAGGTGCAACACATATATATTCAGTAAAACAAATAGTAGAAAAAGTTGAAAATCCAGAAATAGAAATTAGTTTAAAAGATGCTCAAAAAATAAATCCTGATTTAACATTAGAAGATACAGTAGATATAGAAATAGTACCAAGAAATTTTGGTAGAATAGCAGCACAAACTGCAAAACAAGTAATAATACAAAAATTAAGAGAAGTAGAAAGAGAAATTGTTTATAATGAATTTAATGATAGAAAAGGTGAAATAGTATCAGGAATAATTCAAAAAGCAGATAAAAATATAGTAGTAATGGATTTAGGAAAGTTGGAAGGTGTAATGCCAACTAAAGAACAAATACCAACAGAGCATTATAGAGTAAATGATAAAATAAAAGGATATGTATTAGATGTAGAAAAGGGTCAAAAAGGAGCTCCACAAGTAATAGTTTCAAGAAGTCATCCTGATTTTGTAAGAAAATTATTAGAATTTGAAATACCTGAAATATATGAAGGAGTAATAGAAATAAAAAGTGTTTCTAGAGACCCAGGATATAGAAGTAAGGTTGCAGTATATTCACCAGATCCAAATATAGACCCAGTAGGTTCTTGTGTTGGACAAAAAGGTGTTAGAATTCAAAATGTTATAAATGAATTAAATGGGGAAAAGATAGATGTTATTGAATGGAATGAAGACCCTTCAATATATATCGCAGCAAGCTTACTTCCAGCGCAAGTATTAGCAGTAGATGTAAAACCAGAAGAAAATTTTGCTCAAGTAATTGTTCCAGATAACCAATTATCTTTAGCAATTGGAAAATCAGGACAAAATGCAAGATTAGCTGCAAAACTAACAAACTGGAAAATAGATATAAAATCAGAAACACAATTTAGAAATATGCTTATGGAAAATCAAGAAAATGCAGAAAATAAAGAAGACGAAGAAGATAATGCAGAATAAAATGTAAAACTGAACATAAAATAAGAAAGGGGAATAATATGAGACAACCACCAGAAAGAACATGTATGGGTTGTAACGTAAAAAAACCCAAAAAAGAATTTATAAGAATTGTTAAAAATAAGAACAATGAAATAAATATAGATAGAACTGGTAAAATGCCGGGTAGAGGTGCATATATTTGTGATAACATAGAATGCCTAGAAAAATTAAAAAAGTCAAAAAGATTAGAAAAGGTATTTGAAACAAAAATATCTGATGAAATTTATGAAAAATTAAGAGGTGTAATACTTGATAAATAATAAAATATTGGGATTAATTGGATTAGCCGCAAGAGCGAGGAAAGTTTGCTTTGGTGCAGATAGTGTAGAAGATAGAACAAGTAGAAGACAAGTTAAATTGCTTATCGTAGCAGAAGATGCGTCTGAAAGAACGAAAGATAAATTTAAAAAGATAGCGGAAAAAGAAAATGTACCAATAATAGTTAAAGGAGAAATAGAACTCTTAAGTAAAGCAATTGGTAAGTCAAATAAAGCGATAATAGGAATAGAGGATATAAATTTATCTAATGAAATTCAAAGAATAAATAATGGGGGTGAAGTTATTGGGTAAGATAAAAATATATGAAATAGCTAAAAAATTAAACTTAACCAGTAAAGAAGTATTAGACGTAGCACAAAAACTAAATATTGATGTTAAAAGCCACTTAAGTGGTGTAGAAGAAGATGAAGCAAAAAGAATAGAAGAGCATTTTAGTGCTAATAAATCAACAAAACAAGAGAAACAAGCAAGTAATAAAGGAAAAGCTGAAAGTAAAAAAGAAGAAAAAGCGCCTGTTATTATTAGAAGAGAAGTAATTATATCAGAAGAGGATGAGCAAGTAAAGAAGAAAGAAATGGAAAAGAAGCAAGCAAAGAAAAATAGTGTTGGATTTGTAGAAAGAAAACAAAACAAAGATTATAATATTGTATATAGAAATAAGCAAAGTAAACCAATGACTGTGAGTGAATTATTTGGCCTAAATAAAGAGGAGCCTAAAAAAGAAGAAAAAGAAGAAAAAGTGGTAGAAAAAGAAGTTAAAAAAGTAGAAGAAGTAAAACAAGAAGTTAAGCCTAAGCCAAAAGTAGAGGAGAAAAAACCAAATAAGGAAGTTGTTCAAAATAATCAAAACAGTAATGTAAATAATAATGTAAATAAAAATATAAGAGATAACAGAGATAATAGAACAAATAGAAATAATAACCAAAATGGAAATGGAAATTACCGTAAAAACAATAGAAATGATAATCATTTTAATAATAATGGTAATAATAGATATAATAATAGAAACAACAATGGAAATAATGGAAATGGTGGACGTTTCGGGAAAAGACCACTTGATGCAAGAGGAATAGAAAAAAACATCAAAAATATTATGTCTCAAGAAACTGGCGAAAAAGAACAAATAAGAGAATATAATAAATCAATTGATAAACAAAAAAATAATAATCGCTTTGAAGAAAATAATAAAAAGAAAAATAAGTCAAGAAGAAATAACCATAGTTCAGATTTTGATGAAGGAAAATTAAAAACATTAAAACAAACAAGTAGATTATCAAATATGTTTGATGACCAAGATGGTGGAATGCTTGACTACTACGATTTGACAACAGAACGTGGTAGAAGAGGAAAGAAGAGAAAGAATCAAAATCAAGAAGAAAGAAATAAACAAAAAATATTTAAGCTTACAGAAATAGAAATTCCAGAAAGTATTACAGTAAAAGATTTTGCGGCTGAAATGAAGAAAACAACAGCAGAAGTAATTAAAAAATTACTAGGTTATGGAATAATGGCAACAATAAACCAAGAAATAGACTTTGATACAGCTTATCTAATAGCACAAGAATTTGGAATTACAGCAAAGAAGAAAGAAGTTGTGACAGATGAAGATATCTTATTTGATGAGTCAGAAGATAGAGAAGAAGACTTAGTTACAAGACCACCAGTTATTGTTGTTATGGGACACGTAGACCATGGAAAAACTTCACTTCTAGATACAATAAGGAAAACAAATGTTATTGAAGGTGAAGCTGGAGGAATTACTCAAGCGATTGGTGCTTATAAAGTTAAAGTAAATGACAGAGAGATTACTTTCTTAGACACACCAGGACATGAAGCTTTTACTGCAATGAGAGCAAGAGGTGCTCAAATTACAGATATAGCAATATTAGTTGTTGCTGCAAATGATGGTGTAATGCCACAAACAATTGAGGCTATAAACCATGCTAAATCAGCTGGAATTCCAATAATAGTTGCAATTAATAAAATAGATTTACCAGATGCAAACCCAGACAAAGTAAAACAAGAATTAATGGCTTATGACTTAGTACCAGAAGAATGGGGCGGAGATACTATATTTGTTCCAATTTCTGCTAAAAATGGTACAAATATTGACCAATTACTAGAAATGGTACTATTAGAAGCTGATATGTTAGAATTAAAAGCAAATCCACATAAACAAGCAAAAGGTGCAGTAATAGAGGCAAAACTTGATAAAGCAAGAGGTGCAATTGCAACAGTATTAGTACAAAGAGGAACATTAGATGTAGGTGATACTATTGTTGTTGGTTCTTCTATTGGTAGAATAAGAGCAATGAAAGATGATAAAGGAAAATCCGTAAAATCAGCTGGACCATCTACACCAGTAGAGATTATGGGATTAACAGAAGTTCCAGAAGCAGGAGATACATTCTATGAGGTTAAGAATGAAAAAGTTGCAAAACACTTAATAGAAAGAAGAAAACGCCAAGCAAGAGAAAAAGCAATTAATCAAGCTACAAAAGTAACATTAGATAATTTATTTAGCCAAATGGAAGAAGGAAAATTAAAAGTATTAAATTTAATTGTAAAAGCAGATGTTCAAGGTTCTGTTGAAGCAGTTAAACAATCTTTAGAAAAACTTGAAAATGAAGAAGTTAAAGTGAAAGTAATTCACGCTGCAGCTGGTGCTGTAAATCAATCAGATGTTACACTTGCTAAAGTTTCAAATGCTATTATAATTGCATTTAATGTAAGACCTGATAGTGTAGCTAAAGAAGAAGCTAAGAAAGATGAAGTTGAAATTAAACAATATTCAGTAATTTATCAAGCAATAGAAGATGTTGAAGCTGCAATGAAGGGAATGTTAGCACCTAAATATGAAGAAAAAGTAATAGGTAATGTGGAAGTTAGACAAACATTTAGAATATCAAATGTCGGAACTATTGCAGGAGCATATGTATTATCAGGAAAAGTAGAAAGAAATGCAGGAGTAAGAGTAATTCGTGATAATGTTGTTATCCATGACGGAAAACTTGCAACACTTAAGAGATTTAAAGATGATGTTAAAGAAGTAGGAAAAGGATTTGAATGTGGAATGCAAATTGAAAACTACAACGATGTTAAAGAAGGAGACATCATAGAAGTATATGTTATGGAAGAAATAAAAAGATAGAACTTAAAATAAAACAATCCTTTTTTCTCTAAATTGGAGAAAAAAGGATACTCTTTCTATATAAGGAGGGATTAAAGATGCCAGAGAGTAAAAGTAGATTAGAAAGAATAAATGAGGAATATAAAAAAGAACTTAGCCAAATTATAAATTATGAACTAAAAAATCCAAATGCAACAGGAATGATTAGTGTAACTAAAGTAAAAGTTACAAATGACTTAAAATTTGCAAAAGTAGCAGTAAGCATTTTAAATGCTAAAGATGTAAAACAAACTTTAGCAGCACTAAAAAAATCAGCAGGATTTATTCGTAGTGAGCTTGCAAGAAGAGTAAACCTTCGTAATACTCCAGAAATTATTTTTGAATTAGATGATTCTATGGAATATGGAGCAAGAATTGATACTATATTAAAAGAGATAATGCCAAAAAAGGAAGAGGAGAATAAATAATGACATTAGATGAAATTTTAGAAGAAATAAAAAAAGCAGGAAGTATTGTTATATTAACTCATGAAACACCAGATGGAGATGCAATTGGAAGTAGTTTAGGAATGTTACTTGCTTTAGAAAAATTAGGAAAAAATGCGGATTTAATTATGACATCTTATGCAAAAACTTTTGGATTTTTGCCAGGAATAAATAAAATAAAAAATGAAAGTGATATTAAAGAATATGACTTAGCAATAAGTTTGGATTGTGCAACTTTTAAGAGATTAGATAATAGAGAATATTTTGAAAATGCTAAAAAAACAATTGTAATAGATCATCATGGAAGTAATAATATGTATGGTGATATTAACTATGTAAATCCAGTAGCTCCAGCATGTTCAGAAATTTTACTTGCAATTCTTTCTTATTACGAGATAGAAGTAGATGTAAAAATAGGAACATGTTTAATGACAGGAATTATAACAGATACTGGGGGATTACAATATCCAGCAACAACAGCTGATACTTTTGAATATGCAGCAGAATTATTAAGAAAAGGTGTTGATATAGCAGATATATGTAAAAGAACTCTTCAAACTAAAACAAAGGCTAATTTTGAATTACAAAAAAGAGTAATGGATAGATTAGAATTATTAGAAGATGGCAAAGTTGCTTTTTCTTATATTGACCAAAAAGATTTAGACGAAGTAAAAGCAGAAGAAGGAGACCATGAAGGATTAGTAAATATAGGAAGAAGCATTGAAGGTGTTGAAGTTTCTATATTTATTAGACAAAAAGATAACGAAAATGCTTATAAAGTTTCTTTACGTTCTGGAAGCTATGTTAATGTTTCTGATGTATGCTTAATGTTTGGCGGTGGAGGACACCCAAGAGCAGCAGGAGCATTAATTCAAGGAAGTGTAGAACAAGTTAAAGAAAAACTTTTAAAAGAAGTAAGGAAATATTTAAAATAATTCGTGTTGGGAACGTTTCTTTTGCGAACTAAAAGTCGCATTTGGGACACATCTTAAACAGGGGATTAGAGTGTTTTTTTAGATTTAAGCTTCGCTTAAGCGGCAATTTGCTACCCTTAATATCCCCTACGCAAATTGCCTAATCTAAAAAAACACTGATACTTTCATTTTTTAAGTAAAAATACAATAATTATAAAATATAAAGCTAGATTAGAAAAATACTAACCTAGCTTTATTCTCCTTTTAAGGAGTTAAATGCGTGCTTATTTATAATTTATTATATTATATAATTAGGTTAAAATTTTGTAATCATTATACTTTTTTATTTTATGTTTTTTAGTTTTTTGAAATAAGGCAACCGCAATCCCATTGGCTTTAGACGATGGGTCGAGGTTGCTAAAAGTATATTTTCTGTGTTATACTATCGGTATTAATAAATCAAAAAACAGAAAAAAATATTTACTACAATGTCATA
>CALXAV010000052.1 GCA_944386385.1 uncultured Clostridia bacterium | reverse complement strand
ATTGAAGACTGAAAGTCTTGTATTTCAAAGGCTATCAGTCTTTTACTCTTTTACAACTGTCAAATTTGAGATTATATTATGAAAAAGCTAGTTTGTCAATACTTGTAGCCAATTTTTTTAGAAAACTTGACAAATGAAATTGTTTTGTGTATACTAAGTTCGTTATCTAACAGGATGTAAATATTATTTATTTAAGGAGTAATATGAAAATGAAAAGAAAAAATGTAATAAGAAACATATTAATAATAGCAGCTTTAGGGATGGCGATTATGTTTTTTACAAATGTGACTTTTGCAGCAAATACAGCTAAAATAAGTGTAGAAACTGCAAATTTAAGAGAAACAGCAAATGAAGATAGCAGAATTTTAGTACAATTATCATTAAATGATGAAGTAGAAGTATTACAAAAAACAGGAAATTGGTATGAAGTAAAAACAGAAAATAATGTTACAGGATATTTAAGAGAAGATTTAGTCCAAGTTTCTGGTGATGTAGAAGAGTCACAAAATACTTCAGAAGAAGCAAATACAACGGAAAGTAGTACTGAGACGACAGAAGCTACAGAAACAACAGAGGTAAGCACAGAACAAACATCAAATACAAGAATTGTAAAAGAAGATACAAAACTAAAAATAGTACCAGCTATTAATGCAACAGACATTGTTGAAGTTAAACAAAATGATAAAGTTACAGTAATAGAAACAATGGGAGATTGGATTTGTATAGAGTCAGGAACAACAAAAGGTTGGATAAGAAGCAATAAATTAATGACAGAAGAAGAAAAAGCAAAGCAAGATGAAGAAGCAAAAGCAGCAGAAGAAGCTGCAAAACAAGCTGCTGAAGAGAAGGAAAAACAAGAACAAACAGCAAAAACTATGTATACAAATTCAGCAACTGTAAATGTAAGAGAAGAAGCAAGTAAAGATTCAGAAATAGTTACACAAATACCATTAAATACAGCTGTAGAAGTTTTATCAGAAGAAAGTGGTTGGACAAAAATAACTGTTAATAGTAAAGAAGGATATGTAGCATCAAACTTATTATCAGAATCAAAAGCACAAGAGACAGTAACATCAAGAGGTAGTACAACTACAAGAAAACAAGCAGAAACTACTAAAACAGAAGAAACAACTACAACTTCATCTGGAAAAGGTGGAACGGTAGTAGAAACAGCTAAAAATTTCATAGGATATAGATATGTATATGGAGCATCAGGACCAAATAGCTTTGACTGTTCAGGATTTACATCATATGTTTTTAAATTACATGGAGTGTCTTTAAGTAGAACAGCAAAAGGACAATATAGTAATGGAACAGCAGTAGCAAGAGCTGATTTACAACCTGGAGATTTAGTAATGTTTGGACCATCGCTATCTGGAATTAATCACGTAGGAATATACATTGGTGGAGGTCAAATAGTTCATGCTGCTAATCCATCAAGAGGGGTAACAATAGATACAATAAATTCAGGATATTATAATAACAACTATGTAGGAGCAAGAAGAGTAATATAGCGAACTAAGAAAGGAAGATAAAAATAGAAAGACCAATTTTAGTTATAGCTATAGGATATATAATAGGGATAATTATGGGGCTATACTTTGATTTTAGTATAGTCCTTTTATATATTTTTATAGCTTTAATATATTTTATAAGAAAAAAATTAACAAAGAAAAAGATAAAAAAATTAAATTTATTAAATCCAAGAAGATATTTTAGATATCTTAAGTTATTTTTTAATCTTAAAGTTTTAATTGTAATTTGTATTACTTCCGTTATTTCCAATACAATAACATTATTACAAAATAATAAATATGAGACTTTATATGAAGATGAAGAAGTTTTGAGCGGTACAGCTTTAGTAGTAAGTGAAAAACAAGAAAAAGAATATAATTATACATATAAAATAAAAATTTTAGATATAGGGAAGTCAGCATGTAAAGATACATGTTTATATCTAAAAGTAAGCAAGAAAAATGAAACTATTCTAGAATATGGAGATATAATAACTTTTGAAGGAGAATTTCAAGAAGCAAGTGGAAAAAGAAATTATGGAGGATTTAATTATAAAGAATATTTAAAAAGTATAAAAGTGTATGGTACTATTAAAGTAGATAATTTTAAAGTTTTAGAAAAGAATAGAGGAAATTTTCTGATTAGTTTCACTAATAAAGTGGCTAATTACATAAAAGAAAAAATAAATAGTTTTGTAAATAATAGAGAAGCAGGAATGCTTATAGGAATTTTACTTGGTGATGATGGAAATATAGAGGAAGATATAGAAGAATCTTTTAAAGTAAGTAGTCTTTCACATGTACTTGCGGTTTCGGGAATGCAAGTTACATATATTATTACTGGAATGTACTTTGTTTTCAATTTTAGTTTAGGAAAAAGAAAGACAAGAATAGTAATTATTAGTATTTTAATTTTTTATACTGCACTTACTGGTTTTTCACCTTCAATCGTAAGAGCAAGTATAATGGGGATAGTAATTATTGGAGCTGGGTTATTTTATAGAAAAAACGATATCTGGACATCTATTTCTTTATCACTTCTTTTAATGCTTATTTCTAATCCATTTCTTATTACAAATGTAGGATTGCAATTATCATATCTAGGAACAATTGGTATTATCTTATTTAATAAAACTATTTTTCAAATACTTAAAAATATAAAATTAAAAGATAAAAAATATGAATACAAAATTAATAGAAAAATTATACTTGCTATTTCTAAAACAAAAGAAATATTAGCAGTAACAATATCAGCAAGTATAGCGGTTTTTCCTGTTATGTTATTTCATTTTAATTTGTTTGGAACTTATTTTTTAATAACTAACCTTTTAGTAAGTATAATACTTCGGACCACTTACGATTTTGGGAACAGTAGTTGTTTTTATATCTTTTATATTTTTTCCTTTAGCAAAATTTCTATCAGGATTATTAGAGTTTTTTATAAATATACTTATTTTTATATCAAATTTTAGTAAATTACCTTTTTCAAAAATATATGTTCCAACTCCTAGAATATTTTCAATTCTAATTATTTATATCATTTTTGTGATATTTAATTATACATATAAGATTTATCATGAAAGAGATTTAAGTATTACTAAAATACGATTTAGAAATCTAATCGCTCTTTATAAATATAAATTTAAACAATATAAAAATAAAATTTCGACTATTTTAATAATACTTGTTTTAATTTTTTCAATTTTCTATTTTGTTCCAAAAGATTTAAAAATATATTTTGTAGATGTTGGCCAAGGAGATTGTACTTTTATTGTTACACCTAAAAATAAAACTATTTTAATAGATGGAGGAGGAAGTACAGGAAGTGATTTTGATGTAGGAGAGAGCACTTTACTTCCATATATTTTAGATAGAGGATATAAAAAAATAGATTTAATGTTTATATCTCATTTTGATCAAGACCATGTAGGAGGACTTCTTACTATTTTAGAAGAACTTAAAGTAAATAGAGTGTGTATTTCAAAACAAGAGGAGAATTCGGAAAATTATCAAAAATTTGTAGAGATTGTGAATAGAAAAAATATTCCAGTTAGTATTTTAAAAATTGGAGATAGAATCAATATAGAAAATGATTTATATTTTGATATTTTATGGCCTCAGGAAAAACAGATAGGGGAGAATAAGTTGAATAATAATGCCATTGTTATGAAATTAAAGTATAATGGATTCTCATGCCTTTTTACAGGAGATATAGAAGAAATTGCAGAAGAAAAGCTAGTGGAAATTTATAAGGATAAAAGAATTCTTAAAAGTGATATTCTAAAAGTTGCTCATCATGGTTCAAAAACTTCTACAACGGAAAAAATAATAAACCAAATTAAACCTGAAATAGCTTTAATAGGAGTTGGAAAAAATAATTTATTTGGACATCCTTCTGATGAGGTGATAAAAAGGTTAGAAGAGCAGAATTCTAAAATTTATAGAACAGATGAAAATAGTGAAATTATGATAACTGTAAATGCTAAAGGAAAATATTATATTAGGTCTTTGTATTAAATATGTAAAATTATGGTATAAATTTTAAAAAACTGTAAACAATAATTACAAAAGATAAATTTGGAGGAAAGAAATATGAATAAAGTAATTATAACTATTCTTGCAATTCTTGTTGTAATAGGTGCTATGATTACAGCAGTAGTTATTTATATGCCAGATGAGAAAAATGAAGCTAAAGTTGAAATACAAAATGTAGCAGTAGAAAATACGACAGAAAAGGAAGAAAATGTGATAGAGAATACAACTAATATGGTTGAAACAAATTCAAGTGAGGAAAGGATATCACCGAATGCATTTATAACTTTTAAACAAACATATAATGGCTGTGGACATACAACTAGTGAATTTGTAGAGGTACCTCAAGAGTTTGTTAATTTAAGTGAAGATGAATTAAAAGAAAGATATACAGATTGGACAGTTGAAAAATTCACTGATACAGATATAGTGCTTAGTAAAGAAGTAGATGGAAGCTGTAATGAGCATTATGTTGTAAAAGATGTAGATGGAACAGTCGTTGTATTTAATAAATTAGAAGATGGAACAGAAGAAGAATATATGGTAACAGATATTGCAACAGAATACTTAACTGATACTGATAAAATAAATATGAGGAAGGGAATAGAAGTAAATGGAAAACAAAATTTAAATCAGTTAATAGAGGATTACGAGTAAATTTGAAACTTCTTTGTAGGGGTATGATGAGAAAATATGATTGGTTGATTAATATTATTACTTATATTTTCAATTGTAATGTTTGTTTGGAAAGTGTAGTTTCTTATACTTATAACTTTGAGTGCAGGTTTTGGAAGAGTTATAAGTGTAATAGCGTTTTAGCACCTACTATCGTAGCAATTATAGTACTTATTTTATATGAATTGTTTAAATAATAGAAAGTGAAAGGGGCTATTTAAAAGCTTCTCTGGACAAACCAGGGAGGCTTTTATTTTTGGTTAAATTTGAATTATTTATGTAAATGTGCTATAATAAAAATAGCTTAATGTTGTACCCCGAAAGGGATTGGGTAAATTCTTGGAGGGGTAACCTCCAAGTTAATTAACAAGGAGGATGGATGAGACGTTCAAGGGCGGGCTATCATAGCCTACGATCTATTTTAGCTATATTTGTGATTTTGGCTGTTTTCTTCATTGTAGAAGCAGTCAGATTCCAAAGTATCCAGTATTGCTTCTTTCCAGCTCTTGCAATTGTGGGAGTGGTATTGACGCTATACTTGATTAGGAGCTAAAATAGAAGTTTCATCAAAAAGAGACCCCCTCTGGTTTATCCAGAGGGGGTCTCTGCGTCCTTATTTTTTCTTTTCTTCTTTTTTGCTTTTTTCCTTTTTATCAACAGTAACTTCTTTCTTTAAATCTTGTTTATCAATAAATCCTTTTTTGTATAAGTCTTTGATATACATTAACAAAGAGAAAATAGTAGCAATTAAAGCTAAACAGAATAATGCTAAATCAATATTGCTCCATATTCCAGTAAGATCGAACTGTTTTGTAAGAAGAGAAAATACAATTGCTATATAAAGTAGAACAGTTGATAACTTACCATACCATTTGCTATAGACCACAACGTCTTTTCCGTAAAGGAAAGAAGCTCCACAAATCATTATAAATTCTTTACAAAGTACGATAACTAAAATCCAAAGAGGAATTATATCTACTACAACTAAAGATGTTAGTGTTGCGATTTGTGTTAGTTTATCAGCTAAAGGATCCATTAATTTACCAAAATTAGATATTAGATTATATTTTCTTGCTATACAACCATCTGCAATATCTGTTATACCAGAAAGAGTAAAAAAGATAAATGCTAAAATATAGTTCCCTGTAAAAATATAAAATAATATAAATGGTATTAATAAAAATCTTATGATTGTTAGTGCATTTGGTATATGTTTTAACATAATTTTCTCCTATTTAATAACTTCAAATTTTAATTTATTATTTTCGAAATCTACTTTTACATGTTGACCATCTTGAAGAGTATTTCTTAAAATCATTTCAGATAATTCATCTTCAACATATCTTTGAATAGCTCTTCTTAAAGGTCTTGCTCCAAATTTTATATCAGTTCCTTTTTCTAATATAAAGTCTTTTGCTTTTGGTGTAACTTCCATAGTTATATCTTTATCTTTTAAAGCTTTTTCAGTATCTTTAAGCATCAAGTCAACAATTTGTAATAATTGTTCTCTAGTTAAAGGGTCAAAGCTAATTATTTCATCAACTCTGTTTAAGAACTCAGGTCTAAATACATCTTTTAGTTTGTCCATAACCTTACTTTTATCAAGAGTTTGTTTACCAAAACCGATTGAATTTGTATTAGTATTTGAACCAGCGTTTGATGTCATTATAATTATTGTATTTGAAAAACTTACTGTATTTCCTTGACTATCTGTAAGCTTACCATCATCTAATACTTGTAGTAAGATATTAAATACATCAGGATGAGCTTTTTCGATTTCATCTAAAAGAATAATAGAATATGGTTTTCTTTTTACTTTTTCAGTAAGTTGACCTGCATCATCATATCCAACATATCCTGGAGGTGCACCTATTAATTTAGAAGTAGAGTGACTTTCCATATATTCAGACATATCAATTCTAATTATTGAATCTTCACTTCCAAACATTTCATATGCTAAACTTTTTGCAAGCTCAGTTTTACCAACACCTGTAGGACCTACAAATATAAATGATGGTGGTCTATTTGTACTTTTTAATCCGGCACGATTTCTTCTAATTGCTCTTGCAACGCTACTTACAGCTTCATCTTGACCAATGATTCTTTTATGAAGATTTTTTTCTAAGTTTAATAGTTTTTGAGTTTCTTCTTCTGTAATCTTCTTAACAGGAATCTTAGTCCAACTTTCAATAACATTTGCAATATCTTGTACTGTTATTTGTTTTGGTTTTGCCTTCTCGTTTAATTTATCAATTTCTTCTATCAATTGACATTCACGAGTTTTTAAATCAGCAGCTCTTTGATAATCTTCTGTTGAGTCAGCTGCAATAACTTCTTCTTTTTCAGCTTGAACATTTGAAAGTTCTTGCTTTAACATTTCTAATTTGTATAAATCTTTGTTTTCTAAATTGATTCTAGAACAAGCTTCATCTAGAATATCAATTGCTTTATCAGGCAAAAATCTATCATGTATATATTTTTCAGACATGATAACAGCTTGACGAATTACATCAGATGAAATTTTTACCTTATGATATTCTTCATAGTATTTTTTGATACCTTCTAGAATAGAGATAGAGTCATTTTCATTTGGTTCCTCAACTAAAACTTGTTGGAATCTTCTTTCTAAAGCTGAATCTTTTTCAATATATTTTCTATATTCTTTTAAAGTAGTTGTACCAATTAGTTGGATTTCTCCGTTAGATAGAGCAGGTTTTAAAATATTTGCAGCATTCATTGAATGTTCTCCATCACCTGCACCAATTATATTATGGATTTCATCAATTACTAAAATGATATTTCCATACTCTTTACATTCATCAATAATGCCTTTCATTCTAGACTCGAATTGACCTCTAAACTGAGTTCCTGCAATAATAGAAGTCATGTCTAATAAATAAACTTCTTTATTTAAAAGTTTAGCTGGCACATTTTGGTTAGCAATTCTTATTGCTAATCCTTGTGCAATAGCTGTTTTACCAACACCAGGTTCACCAATTAAACAAGGGTTATTTTTAGAACGCCTATTTAATATTTGGATAACTCTTTTAATTTCTTTATCTCTACCAATTACTATATCTAATTCATTATTTTTGGCTTTATTAGTTAGGTTAGTACCAAAAGTGTCTAAGAATTTCTTTTTCTTATTTTGCTTTTTATTTTTCTTTTTTTCTACTTTTACTTTTTTTCTGCCATTACTTGGTTCTTGTTCTTCATCATTATTATTGTTTTTATTTTGAAACATATTAGAGAAAATAGATCCAATAGGAATTGCAGCACCTGTAATTCTTGGAGAATCAGGATTATCATCATCATTTTGATTATCAAATGTGATTGCACCTTCCATATTTTCAATATCTTCTAAGTTTATATTTTCTGCTAAATCTTTAAAAATAGTTTCAAATTGCTGTGTCATATCATTAAGATTAGGGTTACCCTTTGAAAGAATATTATTTTGTTCTGATAATACTTCATTAGGGTTAATACCTTTTTTCTTGGCACAGTCATAGCAATAACCTTCTAAAGACTCTTTACCATTTTCTATTTTTTTATAAAAAAGTATGGCAGGATTTTTATTACATTCTGAACATAA
>CALXAV010000051.1 GCA_944386385.1 uncultured Clostridia bacterium | reverse complement strand
GGCACTGCTTGTAACAAAGCCTTTTAGGCGTTATGAGTAAAATACCCCCGGCTAAGCCGGGGGATTTTTATTATTTAAGAGTGAAAAATGGACTTGATTTTTGATACCTTTTAAGGTATAATTAAGGAGGAATAGTAATGTATGAAATAAAATTTTATGAAGATAAAAATGGAAGAAGTGAAGTATATGAATATATAAAAAATTTAACTAATAATAAAAGTAAAGATAATAGAATAAGATTAAAAAAGATAAAAGCATATATAAGCTTATCAGAACCATATATAAAGAAAATAGATAAAGAGATTTGGGAGTTACGACCATTAAGAGATAGAATACTTTTTGCAAGTTTATATAATAATAAATTTATATTATTAAGTATTTTTATGAAAAAAACACAAAAGACACCTAAAAAGGAAATTAGAAAAGCAAAAAAATTTTTAGAAGATTATAAAAAGGAAGTGGTTAATAATGAGAAGATTTAGAACTTGGGAAGAAGTGGAAAAGGAATTAGATTTCACACCAGAAGAAGAAGCTGAAATTAAACTAGAAATGGAATTAATAGAAGCAACAATACAAGCAAGAAAAAATGCTAATCTAACACAAAGAGAATTAAGTAAAAAAAGTGGAGTAATACAACCTTCTATTGCCAAAATAGAGAGCTTTAAGAGGTCACCACAGGTAGATACTTTAATAAAATTATTATATCCATTAGGATATACTTTAGGTATTGTTCCATTAAAGAAGTAAAAGGTTAAAGAGTAAGGTTACTATAAAAGTTACCTTACTTTTTTAATTTAAATATATAATATTTTTAGTTGACTTTGAAAAATTTAGATGCTATAATATTTTTATCTTATTAAGTTATATATTAATAAGATAAAACATAAGAAGATAGATAAACAATTATAATGTCAAAAGGTATTAATTGTTTATATACATATCTACTCTAGGTGGTAATTTTTTTGCAAGTTTTGCTGTGCTTTCATCAAATAATAAAGCAGGTTTAATACCAAAAGAACTAGCTATTAAATCTACATTTTTTAGAGTTAAGTTAGCATCTCCAGTTTCTATAGTGCTTAAGTATGCTACTTTAAATTTTGTTTTATTAGCAAATTGTTCTTGCGTTAATTTATTTTGATATCTATAATATTTAGTATTTAAACCAACAAGTTGCATAGAAGTCATATAAATCTCCTCCTACCTTTATATAAAACTTATTAAGATAAATATTATCTATATAAAAATTATAAATATAAAACTATAAAAAATTAATACCACTAAATATTATTAAGATATATCTTAATAATATACAAATATTTTGAATGATGTAGGAATATTACAAGTTTATTACAAATAAATATAAGATGTTTACAAATATCTTATTCCGATATATACTAAAATTACACATAATATATGATGTATAAGCGAAACATTATTAAAACAAAATACATATTTTACAAGATTTAGAAAATACTAAAGTTAAAGGAGAAAGAGAAAATGAAAGAAAGTAAAAAAATAAAAAATAATAATGGGATTACTTTAATTGCACTAGTGATTACAATAATAGTTCTTTTAATTTTAGCAGGAGTTTCAATTGCAATGTTGATAGGAGAAAATGGAATACTAACACAAGCACAAAATGCAAGTGAAAAAACGAGTAAAGCAGAGGAAGAAGAAAAAATAAAAATGGCAGTAATGGGAAGTTCAGTAGACAACAATGGATATGTAGATATTTTAAATGAAACAAGTTTTAAGCAAGAGTTAGCAAACCAATTTGGAAATCAAAGCTTAGATGTAGTTGCAAATGGAGATGGAAGTTTTATAATAACTGTAGAAGACACGCAAAGAAAATACTATGTTAATGATGATAAAACAGTTATAAATAGTGATAATATAGTAGAAATAAATACAGCAGAAGAACTATCAAGTTTTAGAGATGATGTAAATGCTGGAAATAGTTATGAAGGAAAAGCAGTAGTGCTTACAGATAATATAACATTAGATTCAAGTGTAGAATGGGAGCCAATTGGTTATTATGACCAAACAACAGATGAGAAAAATCCAGATACAACAACTAATAAAGCTTTTAAAGGAATATTTGACGGCAATAATAAAGAAATAAATGGTATAACCATTAACTCGACTAATGAAATTTGCCATGGGTTATTTGGTTTAGTAATAGATGGAACAATAAGAAATGTTGTAATTGGAAAAAATAATAATATTTCAGGGAAAGAAAAAACAGCAGGAGTGGTAGGATACTTATATGGTTTTAAAGGAAATATTAGTAATTGTGTAAATTATTCAGATATTGTAGGAGAAGTGACTACAGGAGGAATTATTGGGATAGTTGCTGGGCAACATACAATTTACAATTGTAAAAATTACGGAAATATAATAGGTAGAGGTGGTATAGTAGGAAATAGTAACGGAACAAGTTGGGAAGTGTTTCAAAATGTTTCAAACGAGATAATAAATTGTGGTAATTACGGAGAAGTAAGAAGTCATTCTAATGATGAGTATTATTATGGAGGAATTACTGGATATTTTAAAGGAAATATTTTTAATTCTTGCAACAAAGGAAAAATAGTAGGTTCATTAGAAAATACAGGAGGCATAGTAGGGGCTTTAGATGGGAAAATAGAAAAATGTTATAATTTAGGAGAAGTTAGTGGACAGAATAATGTCGGAGGAATAATAGGAGCAGGCGGAGATACATTAGGAGTGGATATATATGATAGTTACACAGTTGGAGCTATTTCTGGAAATAATGGTAGAACAGGAGAGATTAATGGTAGTACTTATGGTGTAAAAGAAATCAAGAACTGTTATACTAAAAACGATACATTTACAGCTGCGGACTTAGGAGATGCATTTGTAGATAATCCAGAAAATGCTAATCAACCATTACTTTATTGGAAATAGGGATTAAAGTTACTAGAAATAGTAACTTTTTTTCTGTTTAAAACATAGAAAAAAGTAAATAATATAATTGGAAATAGTGTTTGGAAAGAAGTGGTATTTTGTTAGGTTTAGCATTGTCAGGAGGAGGAATAAGAGGAATAGCTCATGCTGGGGCATTAAAAGCTTTTGAAGATAATGGTATATTTTTTGATGTAGTAGGTGGAACAAGTTCAGGAGCATTGGTTGGTGCTTTGTATGCTATGGGGTATTCACCTTATTATATATTTGAAATATTTAAAATGTATTCAAAAGAAATTGTTGGAGTGAATTCTGGGTATGTATTTTCTGGAATCAGAAGTAAATTTTTTGGTAAAAAGATTGGTGTAACAGGTTTAAAAACAGGAAAAAGTTTAGAAAAAGTTTATAATAAACTAGCGTTAAGGAAAGGTATAAGGAAGGTAGGAGAAGTATCAGGTAGAATTCTTTTAATAACAGCAGTAGATGTAAAAAATGCTAAAGAATATATATTCACAAATTGTGTACCAGAAGTGGAAAATAAAGATAGATATATAACAGATATAGGGGTTGGAAAAGCAGTAAGGGCAAGTAGTAGTTTCCCAGTCATATTTTGTCCTTGTAAATTTAAAGGGCATAGTTTCTATGATGGAGGAATATTAGATAATGTACCAGTAAGTGAGGTTAGAAAACAAGGTGCAGATAAAGTAATTGCAATAAACTTTAAGGCAGATGATGTAGACAGTTCTAGTAATATTATGGATTTAGGAATGAGAACACTAGATATTATGGGAAATAAAATATCTGAAAACAATTTAAATGATAGCGATTTTGTATTAACAATAGGAACAGATAAAACAGGATTATTTGATATAGAAAAATTAGATAGCTGTTTTAAATATGGATATAATGCAGTTACTGAAAATATTGAAAAAATTAAACAAGTTTTAGAGAGCTAATGAATATAATAATTAATAATAAAATTTGAGATTGATTTTTTGGAGGAAAGTGCTTATGAAAATTAGATATTTTGACCATGCTGCAACAACACCTGTAAAGGAAGAAGTATTAGAAGAAATGTTACCATTCTTAGAAGAAAAATGTGGGAATCCATCATCATTATATACTTTGGGGAGAGAATCGAAGAAAGCTATAGAAGAAGCAAGGAAAAGAGTTGCAGCTTTGATAAATTGTGAGCCAAATGAAGTGTATTTTACAGGTGGAGGTTCTGAAAGCGATAATATGGCAATAAAAGGGATAGCATATGCAAATATGAATAAAGGAAGACATATAATAACATCTAAAATAGAACATCCCGCAGTTTTACATACATGTCAAAAGCTAGAAAAAAGAGGCTTTAAAGTAACTTACTTGAATGTGGATAGAGATGGAATAGTAGATTTAGAAGAATTAAGAAGAGCTATTAGGAATGATACTATACTAATTAGTATTATGACAGTAAATAATGAAATAGGAACAATTGAGCCAATTTATGAAATTTCAAGAATTGCTAAAATGTACAATATTACATTTCATACAGATAGCGTACAGGCATGTCGGTCATATTCCTATTGATGTAAAAAAGATGGGGATTGATATGCTATCTTTGTCAGGGCATAAATTATATGCACCAAAGGGAATAGGAGCTATATATATAAAAAACGGAATTGAAATAGAAAAATTAATAGATGGAGGACATCAAGAAAGAAATAAGAGAGCAGGAACGGAAAACGTACCAGGAATAGTGGGATTAGGAAAAGCATGTGAGATTGCAAAAAAAGGATTAAAAGAAAGTATGGAATATTTACAGGATTTAAGAGAATATTATATAGATTTGATCGAAAAGAAGATACCAGAAGCGGTTTTAAATGGCTCTAGAAAATTAAGAGTGCCTTCAAATGCAAATTTTTCATTTAAAGGAATAGATGCGCAAAGTTTACTATTAAAATTAGATGCAAAAGGTATTTGTGCATCTAGTGGTTCAGCATGTTCAGCAGGAGATTCCGCACCATCACATGTGTTAAAAGCTATAGGATTATCTGATGAAATGGCAAAAGGAGCATTAAGGATATCATTTGGAGAAGAAAATACGAAAGAAGATGTAGACTATTTAGTAGAAAGTATAGAAGAAGGAATTAGAGAGCTAAGATAATCTTAGCTCTCTAAAACAGCGATTGCACATTTTATTCCATCAACTGCTGCTGACATAATACCACCAGCATAACCAGCTCCTTCTCCACAAGGATATATTCCTAAAATATTAGAAACTAAATTTTCGTTTCTTGGGATTTTAACAGGTGAAGAACTTCTAGTCTCTACTCCTGTTAAAATGGCGTCTGGGTCTGCAAAGCCCTTTAATTTAGTATCAAAATAAGGGATGCTTTGCTTTAATGTACTTGTTACAAAATTAGGTAAAATCTCTTGTAAATTAGATAAAGTAACACCTGGTAAATAACTAGGTTTAACTTTTCCAATAAACTCAGATTTTCTATCATTTAAAAAATCTTCTACTCTTTGTATTGGAGCAAAATAATTAGAACCGCCTAGTTTAAATGCTTTTTCTTCTAAATCTTTTTGAAAGTATATACCAGCAAGGGGAGAATTACTTTTAAAATCATCAGGAGTAACGTTTACTAAAACAGCTGAGTTTGCATTTATACCATCTCTTAAATAATTGCTCATACCATTTGTTACAATTGTATTTTCTTCACTAGAAGAAGCAATAACAACACCACCTGGACACATGCAAAATGTATAGCATGAACGACCGTTAGGTAAATGACATGCAAGTTTATATTCAGCAGGTGGTAAAAGTAATTTACTATTTCCATATTGAGACTTATCTATATTTTCTTGTAAATGTTCTATTCTTACTCCTACAGAAAAATTTTTCTTTTCCATAGTTATTCCTTTTTCATATAATTTTTGAAAAGTATCTCTTGAACTATGTCCAATTGCTAAAACTACATGAGAAGCATTTATTTCATAAGTAGAACTTTTGTCTTTACAAATAACTGAAGAAATCTTCTTATTATTAATGTTAAAGTCTATAACTTTAGTATTAAAAAGAAATTTTCCACCTTTAGAAATAATATATTCTCTCATATTTTTTATTACTTTAATTAATTTGTCAGTACCAATATGAGGTTTTGCCATATATAAAATTGGATTAGGTGCTCCAAAGTTAACAAATTCTTCTAATACCTTTTTACAAAAAGGACTATGAATTCCTGTAGTAAGTTTTCCATCAGAAAAAGTTCCAGCTCCTCCTTCACCAAATTGAACATTTGATAAAGTATCTAGCTTACCAGTTTTTCTAAAAAGTTCAACTTGTTTTTCTCTTTCTTCAACAGGGGAGCCTTGTTCAATAACAATAGGTGTGATACCATTTTGAATTAAAGTAAGAGCAGAAAATAAGCCACTTGGCCCACTTCCAACTACAACTACTTTTTTAGTACTTAAATTATTTGCTTTTATACTTGGAATAAAGCTTTCTTTTACTTTATCGAACTTTTTATATCTGTTTTCATTTTTTAGCTTCAAATCAATAGAATAATTATAATGTACATTATCTTTTCTTCTTGCATCAATTGATTTTTTTACAATATGCCATTCTAAAATATCGTTTTTATCAATTTTAAACTTTTTTATTACAACATCTATTAAATTATTATCATCTAAATCCTCATATATTTTTATGTTGCTAATTCTTATCATATCTTACTCTCCCTAGCTTTTAAAGAAATTATATAACTATTATAGCATAAAATGGAAAACTATGCTATAATAAATCAAAATGTAAAAATTAAAGATGGGGATAAAATGGAAGAAAATTGGAAAGATAGAACAGAAAAATTAATAGGAAAAGAAGCTGTAAATAAGCTAGAAAATGCAAAGGTTATAGTATTTGGTATTGGAGGAGTTGGTTCATTTGCAGTAGAAGGGTTAGTAAGAGCAGGTGTAGGAAACTTAAGTTTAGTAGACCCAGATAATATAGATGTTACCAATATAAATAGACAAATACATAGTAATGTAAATACAGTAGGAAAAAGTAAGATAGAGGTTATGAAACAAAGAGTTTTAGAAATAAATCCCAAAGCAAATGTTGAGGTTTATAACCCTAGAAATCTTGAATTTGAAGAACAAGAATTAATTGATAACAGTTTTTCATATGTAATAGATGCTGTAGATACGATTAAGACTAAAATTAATATAATAGAAAAAGCAAAAAAAGTAGGAATTCCAGTTATTTCGGCAATGGGAGCTGGAAACAAAATAGATTCTACTAAATTTGAAGTAACAGATATTAATAAGACAGATGTATGTCCTTTGGCTAGAACAATAAGAAAAGAATTAAGAAAAAGAAATATAAAAGATGTTAAAGTTGTTTATTCAAAAGAAGAACCAGTAATTAAAGGACAGACACCTGCAAGTATTTCATATGTTCCGTCTATTTGTGGACTGATAATTGCAGGAGAAGTTATAAAAGATATTATAAAAAATGAGGAAGCAAATGAAAGAAAATAAATTAATAAATGTAATTAATTTCATAATAAAAATATTTTGGATTTTTGTTATAGGAAGTGTATTTGGTTTTGTAGTAGAAATGGTATACGCAACTGTATATACAAGAACATTAGTAATAAGACAAGGATTAATATATGGCCCATTTATACAAGTTTATGGAATGGGTGCAGTTGCCTATTATTTTTTAATTACTAAATATAAAGATCCAAAAGATGCATTCTTTGCTGGAATGATAATGGGTGGAGTTTTAGAATATTTATGCTCATTTTTCCAAGAAATATTCTTTGGTACAATTTCTTGGGATTATAGTAAATTTCTGTTTAACTTAAATGGAAGGATTTGCTTGCTTTATTGTATATATTGGGGAATAATAGGTGTGGCATTTTTAAAGATTGTTTATCCATGGCTTCAAAAAATAGAACCACTTATTTATAAGAAAAGTGTTAGAATTTTAACAGTATTTATGGTGTTGTTTATGACATTTGATATTACAATATCTTGTTTGGCAGTAAATAGACAACAAGAAAGAAGAGAAAACATTGAACCTAAAAATGATTTTGATGTTTTCTTAGACAAAGCATATCCAGATGAATTTTTAGATAGAATTTATAATAATGCAAAAAATGTAGAATAAGGTGGAAAAAATGATAAATAGTAAGTTAGAAAAAATAATTAGATTAGATGAACAAATAGATAGTATGTCATTACAAGGAACATCAGCATATCAATTTGGAAAAAAACAAAAATTAAGTGTTGTTGATAAAAAAATATTAGAATATTACCAAGAAATGATAGATACAATAATAGAATTGTTAAAGGAAAACAACACAAAAAATATAAAAGTGATAGATGATATATTGAAATAAGGCAACCGCAATCCCATTGGCTTTAGACAATGGGTCGAGGTTGCCAAAAGTATATTTTCTGTGTTATACTATCGGTATTAATAAATCAAAAAACAGAAAAAAATAT
>CALXAV010000050.1 GCA_944386385.1 uncultured Clostridia bacterium | reverse complement strand
AGAATAGTAATAATAGGAATAGTACAAATAGTACTAGCCATCTCAATAGGATTACTATTAAGTTATAAGAAAAAAGAGAAAAATTCTAAAGAATAAAGCGTAAGGATTTATAAAGGAAAAATCTAATAAAAGAACTGGAAATATATAAGTATTTCTGGTTCTTTTTAATTAAAAAAATAGAAAGTATTATAACAAAATAATACTTTCTATAAAATGTCCTTATCTTCTAATTTTCTTTAATTAATTTTTCTAATATTTGAACTGCATTACTAGCAGCACCTTTTCTAATATTGTCAGCAACAACCCATAAATTTACACCAGATTTCACACTATTATCACGACGTATTCTACCAACGAAAACTTCATCATGTCCTGTTGCGTTAATTGGCATAGGATATTCGTTTTTCTCAGGATTGTCTACAATAATTATATTTGGAAAGTTTCTTAGTGTATTTATTAAATCTTCCATATCAAAATCTTTTTCTAATTCTACATTTATAGATTCAGAATGAGAATTTGATACAGGTACTCTGACTGTAGTTGCTGTAATTCTTAAGTCTGGACGATGTAAAATTTTTCTTGTTTCATTTATCATCTTCATTTCCTCTTTTGTATATCCATTATCTAGAAATGAATCAATATGAGGTAAGCAGTTATTAAATATTGGATGAGGAAATTTCTTTAAAGGTTTACTATTATCCATATTTGCTAAATCATCTAAAGCACTTTTACCAGCACCAGAAACTGCTTGGTAAGTAGAGTAAACAATTCTTTTAATCTTATATTTATCATCTAATGCCTTTAAAGGTAACATTGCTTGAATAGTAGAACAATTTGGGTTAGCAATAATACCATGATTATTTTTCGCATTTTCAAAGTTTACTTCTGGAACTACTAAAGGCACATCATCATTCATTCTAAAATAACTACTGTTATCAATTACTATACACCCTTTTTCTGCAGCAATAGGAGCATATTTTTTAGAAACTTCTCCACCTGCTGAAAATAAAGCATAATCAAATCCGGAATCAAAAGAATGCTCAGTTAATTCTTGAACTTCATATTCTTTTCCTAAAAGTGTAAGTTTAGTTCCTGCAGTTCTTTTGCTTGCAAATAAAGTATAACTTTCGATTGGTAAATTTTTTTCTTCTAAAACTTTGATAAAGGACCTACCAACAAGACCTGTTGCACCAACAATGGCGATTTTAAATTTTTTCATTATGATACCTCCTTAAAGGTATAAGTTTATATAAAGAAATTTTAATTAAAATATTCCCTATAATATTTTACTATAAAATCATTGAAAAATAAACAAATATGATAAATAAAAACAAAAAAATTAAAAAATATGGCTTTCTTAACCTAATATATTATGTAATCTATAGGTAAGTTATGGAAAAAAAGAAAATAGATTTTTGTATAGGAATATTTGATAATCTAACAGAAAAGGGATTAGAGAAAATAAGAAAAGACATAAGTAATTGCGAAATTTATGGGATAGGAGTTTATACAGACGATGTTGTTATAAAAGATTTTTATACTTATCCAGTTAATAGCTTAGAAAAAAGAATGAAAGTTGCTAAAAACATTGAAGGTGTAAAATTTGTTTTTCCATTAAATACAAGCGAACCTGAAAAAATTAAGGAAATTATTAGAAATGAAGTTACAAATTTTTTAGAGCAAAATAAGAATTAGAATAAAAATATGAATAAAGAGAGGTATTGTAAAATGAGTGAGAAACAATATAGTGTTATAACAGGTATTTTTGATATAATAACAAAAGGAATCAGACAAAGTGTGAAAGAAAAATCTAAAGAAGGAAAACCTCTAGGAGTAGGTGTATATACAGATGAATATTGTGAAGAGACAAATTTTAGTCGTCCTATGAAATCAGTAGATCATAGAATAAAAATTGCAGGAGGACTAGAAGGAGTTGCTTTTACATTCGAACAACTGGTAGAGATTTTTCCGAAATAGAACAAGTTGCAGACTAAGCATATGAAAATTACTTGAAAAAAGTTGAATAATCTAAAAAAGCAAAAGATTATAAAGTTGGTTTTTTAATAGGAAGTTTCGATTTACTTCATTCTGGACATATTCAAAACATTCAGCTTGCAAGTGAAATGTGTGAAGAACTATATGTATTTGTAAAGACTGATGAAAGAATTATGGTTAAAAAACATAAACACCCAATACAAGATACTACTCAAAGGGCAGCAAATTTGCGAGCTTTAGAGGCGGTTAAAGCTGTTTTATATTATGATTTAGATTCAAATAGGAGAGATGCCATTAATGATGTTTTGGAGCAATATGAAAAATGTCACACAGGTGAACATATCGAGGAAAAAGAATTAGTAGCAATTTTTGGAGAGGATTTAAAAGAAAAAGAAGAAACAAGCAAGAAAAATGGAGAGTGGGGAGATGTAAATATTGTATTTACCCCGAGACCAGCAGAAAAAATGAAAAGGATATCAAGTACCGCATACAAAAGATATCTGGAAGAAACTGGTGGATTAGATGCTTATGAAGCAAAAGAAGCAGAAGGGCTAAGTAGTGTTGAGCCAATAAGCATTGACGATGATGAAGTAGAAATATAGTTAAATAATTTTCATAGAATAAGGAGGATATAATGGCAGGTTATGTTATTCACTTAGCTGTGGGTGAGGAATATCTAAGAATGCACCCAGGTGATATTAATGATTATAATGAATTTATAGAAGGAATAATTTATCCAGATTCAGTTACTGATAAATCTTTAACTCATTATGGCCCTAAAAGTAGTCAAGTGAATCTAAAAGACTTTTTTGATGATAGAGATATTGATGATGATTTCAACAAAGGATACTTTATTCATCTAGTTACTGACTATCTATTTTATAATAAGTTTTTAAAAATATTTTCTAAAAAATATATTTACAATGATTATGATATTTTAAACAAGAAATTGGAAGAAGAGTTTAATGTTAAAATTCCATTAAAAGTTAAAGAGAATGTGCATTACAGTTCAGGAACAGCTAAAATATTAAATCTTAATGAAACAATAGAATTTATAAAAAATACAGCTAAATACGATATATCAGATATAAAAAAGGCCGTCCTTAAAGAAGATAAAAATTGGCTTGAGATAAGGCCTTTAAAAAGAATATAAGAAGATTAGAGTAAAGATATAAAATAATTAATAGAGTATAGTGGATAATTATAGTATTTATAATATTTACGTACTCTTTTTTTATTTTTAATATTTAAGTTTTTTGACATTATCGCATATTAAAAAATGTTTGACATATTAGGAAATTTGTAGTAATATATATGTATGAATAAGATATAGATTTAAAATCTACTCTCTATTCAATATTAATACTTTCAAAGTATTAATATAATCGTTAGTATTCATAAAAATGAACAAAAAAGACTAGGTGGTGAAGACCTAGTCTTTTACTTATGTACAAAAGTACTAAGATTTGTCCTTGTTTCCAAATGCTAACACTATTACTAATGTTACTAAGAAAACAATTAACTCGTTAGTATTCATCTTATATCCTTTCCGGAGGTAAATTAAAAATGAAGAGAATAAGTATAACATATTTTAATTTAATTCACAAATAAAAAGATATTTATTTAGAAGTAAAAACTCTATTTTGTGAAAAATCGAACTTGCTTTTTTTATGATTTTATTATATAATATTTTGCCAGGTGGAGGAGAAAAAGATGCTTGTAAATCATATGATTTTGGAAGATTTATATAAAGATGCAGGAGATAAAAGAAAACAAAGAGCAATAGAATATCAAAAACAAGAAAGAGTAAAAATAAAGAACATAGATTATGAAGATAGTATGAATTTTTCCTTAAGTGCAATAGTGGTAGGAAATGAAGTTTATAAAACATACATTAGTATAAAACATGGAATTGTAGAAGATGTAACTTGCACATGTGAAGATTATTATAATCATTATGGAATTTGTAAACATACATTAGCTAGCATATTAGAATTTATAAATAATCCACAATATATAGAACAATATGTGGATAAAAGCTTAAAAAATGAAGATAAATTAGATGATAATCATAATTTATTTAGAGCGACGAGGTTAGAATCTCAAAGTTATAGGAATTTTAAACAAATAGTAAATAGTTTTTATCAAGAAGAAGTAGAAGGAATCTCAGATGAAGAAGATGAAATAAAACAAAAAGGAACCATAAAAATAGAGCCTATTATTTATTATGAAAAATTTTCAGGAGATATAAAGGTAGAATTCAAAATAGGTAATAAAAAAATGTATAAAATCAAAAACCTAGCTGATTTTTATACAAGAATGTTAAATAAAGAAAGCTATAAATATGGACAAAAATTAGAGTTTATACATACAAGAGAAGCTTTTGCTGAAGAAAGCAAACCATTATTAGATTTTGTATTAAAATATTCAGAAATAATAAAATATGCTAATTCGAATTCTAATAGTAACTTTAGATATTATGGAAAAGCATTAAACGAAACTAACATATTAGTAAGTAATACTGGTATAGATGATTTGTTTGAAGTGTTAAAAGGAAAAGCAGTTGACTTTAATAAAGATTATTCTGTAGAAAAAATAGAATTTACAGAAGAAGAACCAAAATTGGATTTTATATTAAAAAAGAATAGGAACGGTAATTTTATAATATATCCGGACAAAGAAATATATGAGGTTACCATATTAAGAGGTAAAGAATATAAATATATTTTAGTAGATAAAAAATTATATAGATGTAGTAAAAAGTTCGAAAAAACGAGTTTAAAATTACTAGAATTATTTAGACAAAACTATGTAACAGAAATAGAATTTGGAGAAGAAGAATTAACAGAGTTCTTTTCAGTAGTAGTACCAAAAGTAAAAGATGCAATAAAAATAGATGGGTTAACAGAAGAAGAAATAGAAAAATATAGACCGAAAGAATTAGTTGTAAAAGTATTTTTAGATTTTGATAAAAATGATTATTTAGTAGCAGATGTTAGATTTTGTTATGAAGAGAACGAATTTAATCCATTAAATGAAAATGAGAAAATAAATTTTCCAAGAAATATGATTGAGGAAACTAAAGCCCTAAATGTATTTAGAAAAACAGGTTTTATGCTAGATGTAAAAAATACAAGATTTATATTACCAAATGATGATAAAATATATGAATTCTTGACAGAAGATATAAATTACTATATGCAAAAATTTGCAGTAATGGTAACAGAAAACTTTAAGAAGAAACAAATAAGAAGTCCTCAAATGAGTGGGTTAGGTGTAAAAGTAGAAAATGATCTGCTTACAATAGACTTAAGTAAAATAGATATAGACTCACGCGAATTACAAGATATAATGGAAAAATACTCTCTAAGAAAAAAATATTATAGATTAAAAGATGGAAGCTTTATAAATTTAGAAGATAATAAAGAAATAGAATTCTTAGATAAGTTAGCAACTGGAATGGGAGTAGACTATAAAGAAATAGAAGATGGAGAATTGCGTCTACCAGTAAATAGAACATTATATTTAAATCAATTGCTAAAAGGAATTAAAGGGACAGAAATATTAAAAAATTCAGAATATAAGAAAATAGTAAACGGATTGAATAAAGAACAATTAGAAGAAGAAATAGAAATACCTAATAACTTAAATAATGTGTTAAGATATTACCAAAAAACAGGATATAGATGGCTAAAAACATTAGATAAATATCATTTTGGAGGAATCCTTGCAGATGATATGGGACTTGGAAAAACAATTCAAATGTTATCTGTAATTGTAGATTATTCAAAACAGGAAAATAGAAAAGCAAGTTTAGTAGTATCACCAAGTTCATTAACTTTAAACTGGCAAAATGAAGCGGCAAAATTCACAAATGAATTAAAAACAACTGTAATAAGAGGAACATTATCAGAAAGAAAAAGATTAATTGACGAAATAGATGATTATGACTTGGTAATTACATCATATGATTTATTAAAAAGAGATGTAGACTTGTATAAAGAAAAAGACTATAAATTTAAATTTGTGATAGCAGATGAAGCGCAGTATTTAAAAAATAGTAATACAAAAAATGCAAAGGCAATAAAACAAATAAAAGCAGAAACTAGATATGCATTAACAGGAACACCAATAGAAAACTCTTTAGCAGAATTATGGTCAATATTTGATTTTATAATGCCAGGATATTTATTTACATATAGAAAATTTAAAAATATGTATGAAACACCAATAGTAAAAGAAAATAGCGAAAAAGCAATGCAAAAATTGAAAATGCTAATAGAGCCTTTTGTATTAAGAAGAAATAAAAAAGAGGTATTAACAGAACTACCAGAAAAAACAGTAACAGTACTAAATAACGAAATGAATGAAGAACAAAAAAATATATATCTAACATATCTAGCAAGAGCAAAACAGGAAATAGCAGACAAAATAGAAATTAGTGGTTTTGAAAACTCACAAATGCAAATCTTAGCAGCTTTAACAAGACTAAGACAGATATGTTGTCATCCAAGTTTATTTATAGAAGGATATAATGCTGGAAGTAGTAAGCTAGACCAATGTATAGAAATAATAGAAGAAGCAATAAATGGTGGGCATAAAATATTATTGTTCTCAGGATATACATCAATGTTTGGAATAATAGAAAAAGAATTAAAGAAGAGAAATATAAATTACTTCAAATTAACAGGAGCAACAAAAGTAGATGAAAGAATGAGAATGGTAGATGAGTTTAATGAAAATAAAGATGTGAAGTTATTTTTAATATCACTAAAAGCAGGAGGGACAGGATTAAACTTAACAGGTGCAGATATGGTAATACATTATGACCCTTGGTGGAATATATCAACAGAAAATCAAGCAACAGATAGAGCTTATAGAATAGGACAAAAGAATAACGTACAAGTATATAAATTAATAACTAAAAATTCAATAGAAGAAAAAATATATGAATTACAAGAAAAGAAAGCAAAATTAGCAGATAATATGCTTGATACAAAGACAACATTTATAAACAAATTCTCAAGAGAAGAAATAATGAGATTATTTGAATAATTTCGCATTGGGGACGTTTCCTTTGCGCAAAAAAATTCGCATTGGGGACACACCTTATAAAGGAGTAATTATATGAAAGATTATATTACAGTAATTGGTGGTGGGTTAGCAGGATGCGAAGCGGCCTACCAAATTGCTAAAAGAAATATTAAAGTAAAGTTATATGAAATGAAACCTATTAAATATTCATCAGCACATTCTAATAAGGATTTGGCAGAAATTGTTTGCAGCAATTCTTTTAAATCAAATTTATTAACAAATGCTTGTGGTCTATTAAAAGAAGAATTAAGAAGACTAGATTCTTTACTAATAAAAACAGCAGATGAGACAAGTGTTGCAGCAGGACAAGCATTAGCTGTTGATAGAGAAATATTTTCTAAAAAAGTAACTGAAGTTATTGAAAATAATCCATTAATAGAAATAATTCATAAAGAAGTAACAGATGTTTCAAAAATGGCAGAAGAAGGAATTGTAATTATAGCAACTGGACCTCTTACATCAGAAGCCCTAGCAAAACAAATTGCTAATATAACAGGTGAAGATAAATTATATTTTTATGATGCGGCAGCGCCAATTATAAGTAAAGATAGTATTGATTTTAATATAGCTTTTTATGGAGATAGATATAGTCAAGAAAAAAAGAAAGATGAGACAGAAGAAGAGTGGAGAAAAAGATTAAAAGAGCAAGAAGGAAAAGAGCAAAGCTATATAAATCTTCCTATGAATAAAGAAGAGTATGAAAATTTCTGGAATGAACTTGTAAATGCAGAAGTTGTTACATTACATGATTTTGAAAAAAGAGAAATTTTTGAAGGTTGTATGCCGATAGAGATTATGGCTAAAAGAGGAATTGATACTTTAAGGTTTGGACCTTTAAAACCTGTTGGGTTTGATGATCCAAGAACAGTAAGAAGACCTTATGCTGTTGTTCAGCTAAGACAAGATGATAAGCAAGCAAGCATATATAACATGGTTGGATTTCAAACGAACTTAAAATATGGAGAACAAAAAAGAGTATTTAGCATGATACCAGGACTTCAAAATGGTGAATTTGTAAAGTATGGAGTTATGCATAGAAATACATATATTAATTCTAGCAAGTTATTAGATGAAACATATTGTTTAAGGAGTAATCATAATATATTCTTTGCAGGACAGATTACAGGTGTTGAAGGATATGTTGAATCGATTTCTTCTGGATTAGTTTCAGCTTTAAATGCAGTAGAATTCTTTAATAAAAATAATAAAGAGAATAAAAAAGAAAACAAAATAATATTCCCAGAAACTACAGTAATAGGTGCGTTAGCAAAATATATATCTACTCCTAATTCTAAATTTCAACCTATGAATGCAAATTTTGGAATTTTGCCAGAATTTGAAGGAAAGAAAATAAAAGATAAAAAGTTGAGGTATAAAGAATTAGCTAATAGAAGTTTAAAAGATTTAGAAGAAAGGCTTTAGTTATACTAAGGCCTTTTAATGTTACAAATGTTACCAAAATATTACAATTTTATTAAAAACACAACAAATTTACATAAAATCGTTGAAACAAACATTTATTTATAGTATAATTAATATGTAAATTTATATTATAGGAGAGAATAGTTTGAAAGAAAAAGTTAGAAAAATAAAACCTAAATAATAGAAAAATGGCATAGTTCCCCCTTACCCCCAGAAAT
>CALXAV010000049.1 GCA_944386385.1 uncultured Clostridia bacterium | reverse complement strand
GCAATAGTAGTAGGAGGAGGAAACTTCTGGAGAGGAAGAAATGGACATCAAATGGAAAGAACAACAGCAGACTATATGGGAATGCTTGCAACAGCAATGAATGGATTAGCACTTCAAGATGCATTAGAAGCTAGAGGAGTATATACTAGAGTACAAACAGCAATAGAAATGAGAGAAATTGCAGAACCATTTATACAAAGAAAAGCAGAAAAACATTTAGGAAAAGGAAGAGTAGTAGTATTTGCATGTGGTACAGGACACCCATATTTTACAACAGATACTGCAGCAGTTTTAAGAGCAACAGAAATAGATGCAGATGTAATATTACTTGGAAAATCAGTAGATGCAGTATATGATTCAGATCCAAAAGAAAATCCTAATGCTAAAAAATATGATGAAGTAACATATATGGAAGCATTAGAAAAAGATTTAAAGGTAATGGACTCAACAGCAATAGCAATGTGTAGAGATAATCATATGCCATTATTGGTATTTGGAATAGAAGACCCAGAAAATATAGTAAGAGCAGTAAAGGGTGAAAAAATAGGAACAATAGTAGACTAAAAGAATTAAATAAGATTAATATTTTAAAATATAAATTAAAGGAGAGGTTATTTATGGATTATACAAGTTTAGAAGAAAAAATGGAAAAAACTATAGAGGTTCTTAGTCAAAAATTAGCAGAGGTAAGAGCAGGACGTGCAAACCCAGCAATATTAAACAAAGTAAGAATAGATTATTATGGAACACAAACACCAATTAATCAAGTAGCAGCTATATCAGTTCCAGAAGCAAGATTAATTGTAATTCAACCATGGGATGCAAGTGTATTAAAAGAAATAGAAAAAGCAATTTTAGCATCTGATATAGGAATAAACCCAAATAATGATGGAAAAGTAATAAGACTAGCTTTCCCTGAATTAAATGAAGAAAGAAGAAAAGAATTAGTAAAAGACATTAAGAAAATGGGAGAAGAAACAAAAGTAGCAGTAAGAAATGTAAGAAGAGAAGGAATAGATACTGCTAAATCTATGCAAAAAAATGGAGAAATGACAGAAGATGAATTAAAACATGCAGAAAATGAAATACAAAAGATGACAGATAAATATATAGAAGAAGTTGATAAAGTTATAGAGAAAAAAGAAAAAGAAGTAATGTCAGTATAATAAATAAAGTTATTATATAATAAGGAATATAATTTTGTTTATTAAGGAGAATATTATGGACTTTAAAGAAGAATTAAAACATTATCAAGAAATAATAAATGAAGAATTACAAAAGTATTTAAGAACTAAAGACTGTTTAGAAGGAGTTCTAAATGAATCTATGGAATATAGTTTAATGGCAGGAGGAAAACGTTTAAGACCAATTTTAGTTCTTAGTACTTATAGTTTATTTAAAAGTGATTTAGAAAAATGTTTTCCATTTGCAGTAGCAATTGAAATGATACATAACTTTTCGCTTATACATGATGATTTGCCAGGAATTGATAATGATGATTTTAGACATGGAAAATTAACAAATCATAAAAAATTTAATGAAGCAACTGCAATCTTAGCAGGAGATGGCTTATTAAATAATGCTTATATTGTAATTAGTAATGATTTAAAACAAACAAGTAATAGTAAAGATTTAGAAAAAAAATTACAAGTATTTAATGAATTTACATTAGCTGTTGATAGAATGATAGCAGGAGAATATGTAGATACAGAATATGAGGGAAAAAGGATTACTGAAGAAGATTTACAATATATTCATGAAAATAAAACAGGAGCTTTACTAAAACTATGTGTTAGAATGGGAGCAATCTTAGGAGAAGCAAGTGATGAAGAGTTAAAGAATTTAACATCATATGCCGAAAAAATAGGATTAGCATTCCAGATAAAAGATGATATACTTTCTGAAGAGGGAGATGAAAAAGTTTTAGGAAAGCCTGTTGGAAATGATAAGAAGCAAGAAAAATGTACATATGTTTCTAAATATGGATTACAAGAATCAAAAGAAATATTAGATAAAATAACAAAAGAAGCGGTTGAAGACTTAGAAAGTTTTGGAGGTAAAGCTGAATTTCTAAAAGGTTTAGCTTTATACATAGAAAACAGAAATAAATAATTTTAAGGAGAAACATAATGGAATTTGATAAAGAAAATATGCCAAGACATATTGCAATAATAATGGACGGAAATAGAAGATGGGCAAGACAAAGAGGAAAAAATGCAAGTTTTGGACATAGAGAAGGGGCAAAAACTTTAGAGAAAATAGTTAGATATGCAAATAAAATAGGACTAGAATATATAACAGTATATGCATTTTCAACAGAAAATTGGAAAAGGGCAGAAGATGAAGTAAGTGCACTAATGATGTTACTTCAAAATTATTTAGATGATTATTCAAAAAGAGCAGATACAGAAAATATAAGAGTCAAAATATTAGGGGATATTACAGCATTGTCAGATGGTATGCAAAAAAGTATTTTAAAGTGTATGGAAAGGACTAAGGATAATACAGGAGTTACTTTTAATATTGCATTAAACTATGGTGGAAGAGATGAAATAATAAAAGCAGTAAAAAAGATAGCAGAAGATGTAAAGAAAGATAAAGTAAGTATAGATGATATAGATGAAGAAATGATATCAAATAATTTATATACTGCAGGTATGCCAGATCCAGATTTATTAATTAGAACAAGTGGAGAATTAAGATTAAGTAATTTCTTACCTTGGCAAGTGGTATATTCAGAGTTCTTATTTATAGATAAAAACTGGCCAGACTTTGAGGAAGAAGATTTAGATAATGCAATAATAGAATATCAAAAGAGAACAAGGAAATTTGGAGCAAACTAAAAGAAAAGGAATGAAAAAAATGGATATAAAAAGAATAACATCAGGTTTATTAGGCTTCCCATTAGTATTAATAATATTAATATTGGGAAATAATATTGTCGTAGACATAGCTTTAACCGCTATAGCACTTCTTGCTATGAATGAATATTTTAATGCAATATCAAAAGTTGCAAAACCAGTAAAATGGCTTGGTTATTTAAGTTGTTTTCTTATTGTAGCTGTATATTTTATACCTAACGAATATTTAGGAATGATGTTTACATTATCAGTGCCAACGATTTTAGTCATTTTGTTTGCACAGGTAATTGTAACAGAGATGGAGACAAATTTTAAAGATATAGCATTTACTTTTATTGGAATACTTTATATTGTATTTTTTATGATGTTTGTAGCATTAATTGATGGTATGGATAATGGAAAAATATTAATTTGGTATTTAATTATAGCAGCCTGGGGAACTGATATATGTGCGTTCTTTGTGGGGATGAAATTTGGAAAGCACAAATTTAGCAAGATAAGTCCTAAAAAATCAATAGAAGGGTGTATTGCTGGAACAATAGGTGGAATATTATTAATGCTTCTATATACATATATAGTAAATACATTCTTTGGAATGAATTATTCATACATTGGTATTGCAGGAATAGGATTAATATTAAGTTTAATAGGACAAATAGGAGATTTTGCAGCATCTAGTATAAAAAGATATGTAGATATAAAAGATTTTAGTAATTTAATACCAGGTCATGGAGGAATGCTTGATAGAATAGATAGCTTAATATTTTTAGCACCTTTTGCATATGTATTTTTTATATTAATTTAGTTAGTTATGTCTAAAACATAATTAGGAGGTTTGTTGTTATTGATTGGTATTTTAATAGTAGCAATAAAAATTATAGTTTTACTTGGATTTTTGATTTTAATACATGAGTTGGGACATTTTACAGTAGCAAAACTTTGTAAGGTAAAGGTAAATGAATTTGCAATTGGATTTGGACCAACAATTTGGAAAAAACAAGGAAAAGAAACTAAATATGCTTTAAGATTAATTCCTCTTGGTGGATTTGTTAGTATGGAAGGAGAAGACGAAGAGTCCGACAAAGAGGGCTCTTTTTCTAAAGCAAGCATTCCAAAGAGAATGGCAATTGTAGTAGCAGGAGCAACTGTTAATATTATTTTTGCTGTAATTGTATATTTTATTTTAGTTTCTACATCAGGAACTTATATTTCAAATGAAATAGATAGTATTATTGATGGATATGCAGCTGAGGAAGCAGGATTACAAGCAGGAGACAAGATAGTTAAGATAGATGATGAAGAAATAAAAAGTAAATATGATTTAGATAATGTGATGGAAGAAAATAATGGTGAAGAAATAAAACTTCAAGTAGAAAGAAATGGAGAAATAATTGATTTCAATTTAAAACCAACAGAAGTAAAATCTAAAGTTACAGGAATTTATCTAGATGATGAAGCAAAAATAATTACAATGGATAAAGGAAGTTCAGCTGAAAAAGCGGGAATAGAGAATAATGATAAGATATTAAAAATAAATGGGCAAGAAGTTAACGGCAGTAGTGATAAAGTAATAGAAATATTAAACCAAAGTAATAGTGAAAATCAAAACCAAACAGAAAGTATAAGTGAAAATGAAAGTAATGATAACAATGAAGCAATAGAAATAACAGTACAAAGAGGAAATGCAGAGGTAACAATAGACTTAGTTCCAGATACAATATCAACTTATTATTTAGGTGTAAATATGAAATATGCAGAAGATACATTTATAAACAGGTGTATAAATGGTGGAATGGAAACAAAAATATTTGTATTTTCAATATTTGATAATTTAAAACAATTATTTACAGGAAATGTTGGATTAGACCAGATGATGGGACCAGTAGGAATTTCAGAAGTTGTTGCAAATACTAATGGATTTAGAGAGTTTTTTGAAATGATGGCATTAATATCATTATCACTTGGTGTAACTAACTTGTTACCAATACCAGCTTTAGATGGGGGAAAACTTTTAATATTATTAATAGAAGCAATTAGAAGAAAGCCTTTAAAACAAGAAACAGAAATGAACATACAACTAGTAGGCTTTGCAATATTAATTGGAATATTCTTATTAGTTACTTATAATGATATTTTGAGAATCTTTTAGCTGTTTTTTAGGACGGGGTCAAAAAACAGCAGTTATAAAAGATAAAAATAAGATAGGTGAAAGTTTATTTCATCTATTTTTTGTTTTTTGCCCCCGTCCTAAAAAAGCTAAAGTTTAATAAAAAATAAAATTAAAATATTAATTTTAAAACAATAAATAAATGTTAGAGATTCAAATACTTAGAAATAAAAATAAAGAAATAAGTAAAAATTATAGTATTAGTACACAACAATTTGTATACTAATTGTACTACTAAGAAATAATCTAATATAACATTGAAAAGTCTTTTCTTTTTTCTTCAATAACTTTTTCATCCTCTTCATCTAAATTTTTCAATGAAAATTCCAAAAGTTCTGTTACTGTTTTATTAAATGAAATGTTTTTCATATCTGATAAAATTTGAATATCTTTTACTATATTTTCTGGAAGTCTTAATGTTTTGCTAATACCACTATGGTTTTGAGGTATTTTTAATTTTTTCATACTGACACCTCCTTTATGCATATTAAATTACAATTATATTACAAATATTTTACATTGAAAAAACAATCAAATATGCACTTAAAAACGCTTGCAAAGTAATTGCTTTAAATGTATAATAATAAAGAGAAAAAATAAACTCAGTATAAGTTATATTAAAGGTATAATTTACAAAAATATGATAATAATTAAAGTAAAAAAGAGGTGCAAAAGATGAGAAATAAAACGTTAAAGGAAAAGAAAGGTATTACTCTTATTGCTCTTGTTATCACGATTATAGTTTTACTGATTTTGGCTGGTGTTTCAATTTCGATGCTAACTTCTGAAAATGGAATAATAACACAAGCACAAAATGCAAAAGAAGAGACAGAAATAGCATCAGAAAAAGAAGCTATTCAGTTAACAATGATAAATAGAGAAATGACAGGTGATGAAAAATATAATATAGGAGAAGAGTTAAGAGACAGAACTTTAGCAAATGGAGACAACTGGAAAATAGTATCAGTAAATGATACAAAACAAATATATGGAACAGACTGTTATTATGTAGGAACAGGTGTAAGTTTAGAAAGTTACGGAGAAACAAAACATGAATGGGTAATAAATTATAATACAGGAGAAGTGATAGAATTACCAGAAGAAGGATTTATAAAACTTGCTTATGGAGAAAATTTAGCTGTAACAGATGGAATAATTTTAAATGCAGACCCAATAAATATGGAAAATGGAAACTCTTGGGGAAATGGAGTGACAGTACATGGAATACAAGAAGGAGATGGATATGGTTGGAATGAAACAGAGTTTAAATTAGATGGAGTAGATGATTACATAGAAGTATATCCTCAAGCAGGTGTAAATATAGAAAATGGATTTACGTTTGAATTTTATGGTAAGAATTTAGATACAAATAGAAGAATGCCAATGCTATCAAAATCACTTCCAGATGTTAATAAAGTGGGGCTAAGATCTTATATGGATTATAAAACTATTTTTAATATGTCAATGGGATTAAGTAATATAGAAACTGGTTCAGATTGGCAAAATCCAAACTTAGGGCATTGGATGAATAAAGATATAGAAGAAGATTTTTCACAAGGAGGATATATTACTGTAAGTGTTGACTTAAATAAAAATGAAGTTACCATATATAAAAATGGAAATTATTTTGATTCAACAATATGTAATAAAGAATGGTTAAATGCATCACAAATAATGAACAATGAAATTCCATTTTTAATAGCTAAATTATATTCATATGGAGAAGAGATTATAGATGCATCCTATGCAAAAGTAGATATTTATGCTTGTAGATTATACAATAAAATACTAACAGCAGATGAAGTAAAAGCAAATTATGATAAAACAGTTGCATATCATAATGTTTTAGTTCAGAGCAAAAATTAAGATGGAGAAAATTAATTCTTCATCTTTTATTTTGTTCTTTTGGTTTTAGATTGTGTTTCAATTGCTATGTTAATAGGAGAAAATGGTGGATATCCAATGTTATATTGGGAGTAGAATATTTAGAAATGAATAAGTAAAGAATGTTTATAAGGAAAGATAAAATTTATCTTTCCTTAATTTTTTAAAATATTAGAAAAATTAAAAAATAGTTGCAATATTGTATAAAACGTGGTAATATACTTTTACGTTAGTTAAAAATTTTTTCAAATGTATTTTAATCAAGTTTAAAATCTAAACAAAATTCAAGTAAATTGTAAAAAGAAAAAGTTATAAAAATATAAAAGTGTAAAAATATAATAAATAAATATATATTATTTAAATATTTCTTATTATTGTTATTATTAGAGACAGCATTATTTTTGTTTCTATTTATTATTACAATTTTCTTATAAATTTGTTTCGGTAAAATTCAATTTATATTTATTAAATTAAATTATCTTATCTTATGTATTGTTTTTTATGATCTAATTTTTTAAAAGTTAGTTTTGGATATTTGATTTTAAAGTCTGATAAAAATTCCCAAAGAGACAAAAGATAAAAAATAAAGGAAAAAAGAAACAAAGCAAGAAAACAAGAGAAAATAGAAGAAAAATTAAGGAAAAGTAAGAAAAATTAAATGGTTTACTAATAAAGCAATTTGACTTTTAAAGTAAAATACACTACAATAAGGAGGAATAGAATGGATAAAGAATTAAAGTTTAATAGAAACAAAAAGAATCAAGAAATACATAAGAAAAGAAGAAAAATGAAAAAAGAAAATATACCAAATAAAAAGTCTAATGTAAAGATAAAAGTACACGATAGCATAATAAAAGAATTATTAGAGGATAAAGAAGAATTTAGAGATTATATGAGAGAGTTTTTAGGATATGATTTTAGAAGAGAAGACTTACAACTACAAAATAAGGAATATAGATTAAAAAAGAGTCTTATAACAAAATATATAGATATACTATATAAAATAAAGGACGAAGAAACTTTTATAATATTAGAACATCAAAGTACAATAGATTACAAAATGAGTGAAAGAATAAGTGAAGAATGTTTAGCAGTAGTAGAAAGTAGAAACAGCTACATGAAAAGAAGTAAGAATAGAAGAGCCCCTGTAATCTTAGCAAATGTATTGTGTACGGCCAATAAGATATGGAATGCAACAACAACATTAATAGAAAACGAGAAAAATTATTATAAATTTCCTAAACAAAAATATCCTAAATATATTGTAACTAATAATTATGATTATAAGGTAGATGATTTAATAGTAAAAAGGACAGGTATAGCAGTAGTTATGGCATTTGAAAAAGTAGAAACAAAAAAGGATATAGACTATATAATAAATAAATTAAAACAAATAGGAGAAGTAAACGAAAGAGAAAAAAAGGCAATGAGATTAATAATAAACAATATAGAACAAGTAATGCCTAAATTAATGAAGACACTTACAGGAGATGAAATAGAAAAAATAAAAAAAGGAATGAAAAAAATAATAGAAGGAGAAGGTGATTTTATGTCTAATTTTGAAAAAGCAATAGCAAAAATAATAAGAGAAAATGAAGAGGCAGAAGCAAAAGGGAGAGCAGATACAATATTTCAAGCAGTGAAGAAAATGTTAAATAAAAATATGAAAGATGAAGATATTATGGATTGTATGGATATTACTAAAGAAGAATTAGAAAAGTTAAAATTACAAATGACTTAATATTGGAAAATAAAAAACTAAAGTAATATTTAAAGTGATAGAAAAAAGAATATATAATGTATTATTTGAAATAAGGCAACCGCAATCCCATTGGCTTTAGACGATGGGTCGAGGTTGCCAAAAGTATATTTTCTGTGTTATACTATCGGTATTAATAAATCAAAAA
>CALXAV010000048.1 GCA_944386385.1 uncultured Clostridia bacterium | reverse complement strand
AACGATAGAATAGTAATAATAGGAATAGTACAAATAGTATTAGTTATTACAATAGGATTATTACTAAGCTATAAGAAGAAAGATGTAAGTCAAAAAGAACAAAAGTAAAGAATGAAAAGACATAATAAGTATTTAAGGAAAAAGTCAGAATGTTATGTTCTGACTTTTTTCTTAGCAAATATTATAATTGATTTAAAGTTAATGCTTAGTGCTGAAAAGGCTCAAGGACGATGGCTACACAGTCGCCAAGTGCGATGACCAGCAGCAATACGATATCGTCAACTGGGAAAAACCCCTGTCTTCTTAGAAGCATGAGTCTTGACACACTCATATAGGTTATATGGGGGAAGTAGTATGTCTTCATTATCTGGGGGCATACTGTTTTTTATTTAAAAACAAAATTATCGAAAAACAATAAAAAAATATTGACAAATAATAAAACGTGGTTTATACTTATTAAAAATTGGGGAGGAATAAAAATGAATATAATTATTGGAATAAGTGCTCTTTTAGCTATATTACAATCAATATTATTTTGGAATAAGAAACCTGGAATATCAGTCTTTATATTTGTTCTGGCTTGCTTATTATATTTAATTTATATATTGAATAAAAACAAGAAAATAGTTAATAAAAAAGCACTAATATTAGCAATACCAATTATTCTATTAAGCAGTACGTATTTTATATTTAATAATGAATTTTTTAACATATTAAATACTTTTGTAATTGTAGCTTTAGGTATTATAATGTGTATATATTTGTGTAAACCAGAACTTAAATGTCCAAATGTTTTAAAGAAAATAGGATATGTAATTGGTGGAATGTTTGAATCTGTTAGTGATGTAATAGATTGTTTTAAAATTCCAGAAAATAAAAGAGATAATGAATCTTTAGAAAAAGCAAAGAAAATAGGAAAGGCATTATTAATTACAATACCAATTATTCTTGTGGTTTTATTGCTTTTAATGTCAGCAGACCAAGTATTTGAAGGGATATTTGATAAAATATTTATAAATATAAGCGAAATACTATCTTTTGATGGTATTGTAATGCTATTATCTAGATTAAGTATCATATTAATAACATTTTTACTTTGTGGGGGATTTATTGTAAATTTAGTAAAAGACAATACAATGTTTAACAAAGAAGATGAAGAAGTGAAAATATCAGTTAAATTTGAAAATTTAACAATAAATATGATACTTACAGTGCTAAATGTTATATATTTAATATTTAGTTTTGTACAAATAACAAACTTATTTATGAATACAAGTAGTAATCCTAACTTTAATTATTCAAGTTATGCAAGACAAGGATTTTTTCAACTAATGATAGTGTCATTTATAAATTTTATAATATTAATAATTGCAAATATAAATAAAACTGAAAAAACAAAAAACCAAAAAATATACAATAAGGTAATGAGCCTATTAATTATGTTATTTACAATTATAATTATTGTATCAGCATTTTATAGAATGAATTTATACCAAGAGACATATGGATACACATATTTAAGAATATTTGTAGATTTTATTTTGATAACAGAAAGCTTAATTTCTATACCTATTATAATAAAATTATTAGGAAAGAAAATAGACGTATTAAAAAGTGGAATTATAATTGCAAGCTTCATGTTTGTTATATTAAACTTTATGAATATAGACAACTTTATAGCAAAGAAAAATATTGATAGATATTTTAAAGATCCTGAAAATAGTAATTTTGATATGAGTTATTTATGCAATTTGGGAACAGATGCAGTTCCACAAATGACAAAATTATTAAAAGCACAAGACCAATATATAGTAAAAACAACGAAAAAATATTTTATTAACCAAGCACAAACTTTAGGTAATATGAATTGGCAAGAATATAATATATCTAAAGAACAAGCAAAAGAAATAATAGAAAATCAAGATGTAGAAATAAATTATTATGAATAAAATGAACAATTTTAAAGGAGAAGTTTTATGAAAATATTAGGAAAGAGAAGTTTATCTACAGTAATTAAAGTGTTTTTATGGATATTGTTAACAATATGTTTAATTGTAGTGATTTTAGGAGGAATAGTTGTTATAAGTGAATTTAATTTCTTTAATACGACAAATACATTAAGAACTTTAATTGTACTATATTTATCAAGTATGCCTGCAGCTATTTTAATATCTCAATTTATAGGAATATTTAGGAGTTTAGAAAACAATGATGTTTTTGATAAAGGAAATTTAAAAAGATTAAGAATAAGTTATGTATCATCAATTATAATGGGGATAATGTATTTAGTAAATAGTGTAATGTTATACTTTAGTACTGAAGATGAGAATTGGGTAATTGTATACATATTACTCACATATATAATAACCTTAGTATTTCTAATCTTTGGTGTAGGACTAATTGTGTTATCAGAGATTTATAAAAAAGCAATAAAATATAAAGAAGAAAATGATTTAACTATATAAAGGAGGGATACTATGTCTATTATTGTAAATTTAGATGTAATGCTAGCAAAAAGAAAAATGAGTTCACAAGAGCTAGCTGAAAAAATTGGTATAACTCCTGCTAATTTATCCATTTTAAAAACTAATAAAGGTAAAGCAATTAGATTTTCTACTTTAGATGCAATTTGTAAAGAATTAGAATGTACGCCAGGAGATATATTAGAATATAGAAAGGACTAAAGGATAAATATGGAAGAAACTAATAATATCTATGAAATTTATAAAAATTTAGAAGAAGTAAAAAATTATATATTTAATAATGTAGATGAAAAAAATATAGATTTACAAGAAGCAGATATTGATAAATGTGTATTTAATAATTGTAAAATTACAGACTCTAATTTTGAAAGTTCAAGTTTTAGCAATATAGAATTTAAGAACTGTGACTTTTCAAATAATAAATTTACAGGAAGTAATTTTGTTAGAGTAACATTTAAAAATTGTAAGTTAATTGGTTGTGATTTTACAGAAAGTAGTTTGTATGATACAAAGATAGAAGAAAGCAATTTAAAATACATAAATCTAAATCTATCAGTATTAAAAAATGTTATAATAAGTAAAAGTAATTTACAAAATAGTAGTATAAGTGAAGCTAAGTTTAAAAACGTAAAATTAGAAGAAAACGATTTTAAAAATTGCCAACTATTTAGAACAAACTTAAAGGGGATAGATTTTAGAACTTGTAATATAGAAGGAATAGTAGTAGGATTAGATGATATAAAAGGTATGATAGTAAATGATATGCAAGCGTTAGATTTGTCTAAATTATTAGGAATAATTATAAAATAGAAGGAGTAAACATATGATAAGAAAATTTAGAGAAGAAGATACTGTAAAGGTTATGACGATATGGACAAAAGGAAACTTTGAAGCACATAGTTTTATTGATAAAGATTATTGGTTATTGAATTTTAATAAAGTAAAAGATGAATATTTAAAAAAAGCAGAAACATATGTATATGTTAATAATGATGAGATTAAGGGATTTATTAGTTTATTGGATAAAAACTATATAGGAGCTCTTTTTGTTAGAAAGGAGTATAGAAGAAAAGGAATAGGAAGAAAACTAATAAATTTTGTAAAAGATAAATATGATAAACTAAAGCTACAAGTTTATGAGAAAAATGTAGATGCTATGTTATTTTATTCATCACTTGGTTTTGTAAATAAAAAGATACAAATAGATGAAGATACGAATGAAAAGGAATATGTAATGGAATGGGATAAAGAAAGAGAAGAGGCTTAAATTGAATTAGCCTCTTCTTCATTTATATATCCATATTCAACCATTTTTTCTAATACATGTTCTTGTCTCCTCCTTGCTAAGTCTGGATTAACTGTTGGAGCATAAACAGATGGAGCATTAGGAACTCCCGCTAACATTGTAGCTTCATCTAGATTTAAATCTTTAGGTTCTTTTCCATAATATCCCATACTTGCTTCATATATGCCATAATAACCTTCTCCAAAATAGCAAGTATTAACATACAATGTTAGTATTTCATCTTTAGAATAATTTTTTTCTATATCAAAAGCAGCAATGACTTCACCAAGTTTTCTAGATGCAGTTTCTTCTTGAGATAAAACAACATTTTTGGCAAGTTGTTGAGTTATTGTACTTCCACCTTCTCTTAATTCCCAGTTACTTACGTTTACCCAGATAGCTCGTCCTATTGCTATTATATCAATAGGACCATGCTCATAAAATCTATGGTCTTCTACTGCAACAACAGCATTTAGGTAATTTTTAGGTAAATCATTAAATGAAACGAAATTGTCAGAGTTTTCAATTTCTTCCATGCGAGAAATTAATGGTTTTTCATCTAATGCTTTAGAATATGTACTGTAACCAATAATAAAACATACAGTACCACATACTAATATTAAAACAAGTAAAATTATAAGCATCTTTTTAAATAATTTCATGGCTCTCACCTTCTTCAAGGTTATTATATAATAAAAGAACGTGGAAAGAAATACTATTAATCAAAAATTAATAATAAATAAAAATATTATTAATAAATCACGAATTTATGTGTTTTTGAATAATATAGTACAAAAAGGAGGGCATTATGAAACTATTATTCACAAAAATGCATGGATTGGGAAATGATTATATTTTTATAGATAGGATAAAAAATAAATATCCTAGTTTAGTAGACGAAAAACTACCAAAAGTGGCGCGCTATCTTAGTAAAGAACATTTTGGAATAGGCGGAGACGGAATTATTTTAATAGAAAGCAGTAATATAGCAGATTTTAAAATGAGAATTTTTAATAAAGATGGAACAGAAGCGGAAATGTGTGGGAATGGCATAAGATGTTTTGCAAAATACATATATGATAATAAAATGACAATAAAAGATAAAATAAGTATAGAAACATTAGCTGGTATTAAGGAAGTAGAAGTTATAAAAGATAAGAATGGTATTACAGAAGAGTATAGAGTAAATATGGGGATTCCTAAAATAGATGGTGTAATTAGACTAAATATATTAAACCAACCATTTATAATAAATAAAATATCTATGGGAAATCCACATGCCGTAATATTTGTAAGAAATATAGATAGAGTAGATGTTCAAAAATATGGACCTTTAATTGAGAATAACTCCAACTTTCCAAATAAAACTAATGTAGAATTTGTACAAGTATTAGATAGGAATTTAATAAAACTAAGAGTATGGGAGAGAGGCTCTAAAGAAACATATGCTTGTGGAACTGGGGCATGTGCAGCAGTAGCAGCTACTTTTAATAGGAACTTAACTAATAGAAATGTAAAAGTTTTATTAAAAGGTGGAGAGTTATACGTTAATTTAGATGATAAAACAAAAAATATATATATGAAGGGAATTGCAACTAAAGTATTTGATGGAATAATAGAAATATAAAAGAAGTTGTTTTCTGGGACGGGGTCAAAAAACATCACGTTGTTTTTTGACCCCGTCCTAAAAAACAGTTTTTAAATTATCCGGCTTTTTCTTCTTTTATCATCTCATCTATTATATCTGAAATTACTATACGTTCATTATAAGGATATTTAACTCCCATATATTCAATATAAAGGTCATTACCAAGACCTGGTAGAACTAAAATATCGTCTTTATTCATCATATGGATTGCATATCTTATTGCTTCAGTTCTATTTATTATTATTTTATATTTTCCGCCAGTCTTTTTTAATCCTACCTCAATTTCTGCTGCTATTTTTGCAGGATCTTCTGTTCTTGCTTGGTCACAAGTAAGTATTGTAAAGTCTGCAAGACGACCTGAGATTTCTCCCATAATAGGACGTTTCTTTGCATCTCTATCACCGCCAACACCCCATGTACAAATAACTCTTCCTTTTGTATATGGTTTTACCGTTTGTAAAATAGATTCTAAGCTTGCAGGAGTGTGTGCGTAATCTATCATAATCTTGTATCCTAATTTATTAGGAACCATTTCACTTCTACCAAAAACACTAATATTACTTAAAGCTTCTTTTATATTTTCATAAGATACATTAAAATATCTACTTACTGCAATTGCACCTAATGCATTATATCCCATGTATTTTCCAGGAATAGAAACTTCAATTTCTTTTTCATATTCATTTGTAATTAAAGTAAATGAAACAGATGAGTTTGTATATTTAAAATCTTTTGCCATAACATCGGCTTGTGTTTCTACACCAAATGTTATAATCTTTTTATCTGGTAATAGTTCAGGTACTCTTCTTGTATATTCATTATCTAAATTAATAACACAAGTTGGTGACATTTTTAGTAAAGAAAGTTTTGCCTGAAAATAGTCTTCCATTGTAGGGTGTTCTTTTGGACTTATATGGTCTTCACTTAAATTTGTAAATAAAGTAATATCAAAATCACAACCAACAACTCTATCAAGTTTCATAGCTTGTGAAGATACTTCTAAAACAACAACGTCAACTTTTTCTTTTACCATTAAAGCTAACATTTTTTGAATTTCATAACTTTCACCAGTTGTTCTGTCATTAATTTTTATTTGCTTATCTCCAATATATGTTGCAATACTTCCAATTAAACCAACTTTATATCCGTGTTTTTCTAAAATAGCTTTTATCATATATGTAGAAGTAGTTTTTCCTTTTGTTCCTGTAACTCCTATTAATTTTAATTTCTTAGATGGGTTATCATATAAGTTACAGCTACATATTGCTAAATTTTTTCTAATAGAATCAACTTTTATAAAAGTAATATTTGAATAATTTAGTGAATTTAAGTCTACATCTGGTTCAACTACAATAGCAGTTGCTCCGTTTTTTATTGCACTATCTATAAAATCAGTTCCTTTTAACACATATCCTGTTATTGCAAAAAACAATCCATTTTCTTTTATTAGTCTAGAGTCTGATGAGATGTTTGTTATATCTATATCTAGACTTCCTTTATGTTCAATTATATCTATATTTTCTAAAACATTTTTAAGTATCATAAATAGCCTCCTTAAATTATTTATTGATATTATACTTTAGAGAAAGACTGTTGTCAAACCAAAAAGGATTATGAAGGTTCCTAAAAACTAAAAAAATAACATTACCAAAAAGTAAGTAATGTTATTTTATATTGTAAATTTAATTAATATTACTTAGAAACTAAATACAAATTATTACTTATTTTTTCAGAAGAATTATCTCCTTCAAATAATTTAGTTACGTTTTTAAAATCAGTATTACTTGTTATCTCATTTAGTATTGCATCATTGTCCATGTAACTTTTTATACATAAAATATAAGAATCTTCAGTATTTAGTTCGGCATTATTCAAAAGATATTGCATATCATTATTATTTACATTAACTATTAAAGTTTTTTCATAAATCATCATTTCAGGTATACTTTGCATATGGTTAAAGAAATTATCGTAAATGTAAACAAATGATTTATCTTTATTTTCTTCTGCTATTTCCAAACACTCTGCATATTCTTCATATAAAAATTTAGGTTTAGAGAAAATCATTCCATTAACAACTAAAACTACAGCAATTACAATAATAGCTATATTTTTATATTTGAATTGGAACAACTTATCTAATATTAAAAATAGAGTAAGTGCAACAAATGGAATAACAGGCATTATATATCTAAGTTCTTGGAAAGAAGTTAGTTTTACAACTATAAAGAAGTAAATTATACTTGGTATAGTTGTAAGTAGAACTACAAGTTTCTTATCTGATTTTTTGAACCAATAAATAATACCAGCTAAAAATACTAATAGTACTATACTAATTAATATCATATTATCATTAATTGAAAAAGCATAAGCAAAATGTTTTACATAGTCAATAAGATGTTCGAAATATGCACTATTAGCTAAGTTTTTTAAACCTCTATCAGTAAAAAACAAATGATATATACAAGGTACAAATAGTAAAACACCTATAACCGCATATAATGCATGGAATCCTAAATATTTTCCTGCATTCTTATACATTTTTCTTTTAATCATTGCTATAGCCATAATCATAAAGATTAAAAATGCATAGATTGCAAAATAATATTGTGTAAGGAAACCAAGAACTGTGGTGATTCCTAATTTTATGAGCAGTTCCTTCGATAATTCGAAATTATTCAAATAAATCCTAATGCTATAGTAAAAATAAAGAAGTATAAAGAATGTAAGTAACATGTACATTCTTTGGAATATTACCATAGACATTGTTCCCATTGAAAGCCCATAAAAGACCAACGTTCCAATTGTTAGATTATCTTTATCTAATACTTTAAGTATTTTTCTAATTACAAAACAACTTAATATAAAAGCGATTATATTTACAACAAATACTGAGTATTTTGTAAATTCTCCTGAAAATAATAAAGTTGAAAAATGTACTAAAGTATAAAATAGGGGAGGGTGATTATCTCCAGCTTGATTATGATATAATGCCCAGAAATTAAAGATGTTTTCTGGTGCTAATGTAACATAATTTCTTACAAAATCACGAGTTTTCCAAACTGGTCCGTCTACTCCTGCTTCATATGCTTCCATCAGTCCATTAGTCGGATTAACAGCAGATGAAATTGTATATCCTTCATCTTCATGGAATCCTACTTTTTTTGTTTCATAAAAAAATATGATTCCACACATTAAGATTATTGTAATTATTACTAGTATATTTCTTAGTTTCTCTTTGTTTTCCAATATTTTCATCGAAATTTTACCCCTTTCTAGTTTTATGTACTATGATTATATCAAAAAAACAAAAAATGTATAGATAATTTGGAAAAATATTTATTTTTATAGTATTGGAATTTAAAATGTAGAATAAAGTAATTTTAAATGTAATTTTATAAAAATAATACGGCTTACAGTCGAAAAAAGTCTAAAAATAAAAAGTTTTTCGAGTTAGGACAGAAAAACTTCACAAAATAAAAATGATAACATTAATTTAAAAATGAAAATAACATTACTCGGGAATTTGACAGTTAATTAAATAAAAAATTGATATAAGCATTGGAAATGCTTAATTTTTTTGTCAAATTTTTCTT
>CALXAV010000047.1 GCA_944386385.1 uncultured Clostridia bacterium | reverse complement strand
TGTTGTCTATATTGAAATTATATATTAGGGGGTATTTTGTTGTCAAAGTTCATTTTTCATTTATTACAGGATGCTTATCTTTTCTTTTAACATATTAGCATCTGGTGTTTACTCTAAGTCAATAGATTTTTTAATTTTATTTTTAACATTTTACTTCCTTTTTAAGAAAAAAGAAAATAAGGCAATCAAAATCACCTTATTTTAATCTTCTAATTATTATTTTCATAACTTCCACACATTGATTCATCTTTCTTTTTTGTATTACAATTTCCTACTGGTGTAACTGTTATTTGTTGTAATACACATTCTTGATTATTTTCATCGTGATATTTACAACTACTTACTGTACAATTTATTTTTTGATTTTTCTCCATAAAAATAGCCTCCTTTATATTTTATATATAGTATGGCTATTTTTTTGCATTTTATTAATCTAACATTTATTTCCACAATAATTTAGTTAAACTATCATATGATTCATCGTCAGAACAAATAATATCATAATACTTTTTAAATTCTTCTAAGCTGATTTTCTCATCATGTATCCATCCAACTCGAATTGTTTTATCTCTTTTTGCTTCTTCTACCATTCTAATATCATCTATTTTATCTCCAAGTAATATTACTTTATCCCTTTTTACTAGTTTTTCTTTTATATTGTCAGGTAAAGAAACTTCATTTTTATTCAAACTATGTATAATGTTATTTTCTATTCCTACTGCAACTCCATTTTCAAATTTCAACATATTAGAACTAATATAAATATTATCATACAAGCAATTTTTATACTCTAAAAAAGCTTTTATGAAATTTCCTATTCCTGCTGAAATTATTATTAATGGTATATCATTATCTTTTAAGAATTTAAGAAAATCTTCTGCTCCTTCCCTAAATTGTATAAAATTGAAATCTTTTGAAGCTTTATTTATGAACTCTTCTTTTAATTTGTACTTTACAAATAATTCGGCATGTTTAGTAAACCATATTCTCATTTGCTCTAAACGATATTCAAATGGTAATGATGTGTCTATTTCTATTGGGTGATATTTTTCAAACAATTCTTGTCTTTCTTCAACATATTCTTTTGGTAACAAATTTGTATTTGCAATTAAAGACCATGATGTTTTACTATTCCCTTTTGTTAAAGTTCCATCAAAATCAGCTACAATATATGTTTTTTCATTATCTTTTATATATTTATTTTTATTAATTTGTAATATCATATTCTCTTCCTTTTCAATAATTATATTTTGCTTATAGCATCATCAATTAATTTTATACAAAGTTCTATTTTTTCCTCATCATCTTTTAAATAACTTGGAAGCGGAGCTCTTACTCCTCCTATATCTATATTTTCACGTCTTCTTAATATTTCTTTTTCAATGGCATACAAATTAGATTTACAACTAGTTAATATATTTATAATTTTTGTTACTTTAAATTGAAGTTTAGTTGCCTCTTCTATTTGTTTATTATCAAATAATTTATTTAGCTCCATGTATAATTCAGGCATAACTCCATAAGTTCCACCTATTCCTCCATCTGCTCCCATACTTCTTCCCGCAACTAATTGTGTGTCTTCTCCATTAAACACTATCAAGTCATTTCTTCCATATAACTTAAATTCACAAATATCTTCAACTTCCATAGCAGAGCTTTTAACACCTATTACTTTTGGATTTTCCAACATAATATGTAATAAACTTCTAGTTAAAGTAATCCCTGTAAGCTGTGGAATACTATAAATGAAGAAGTCTGTATTTGGAGCAGCTGATGAAATATCATTCCAATATTTTGCAACAGCATATTCTGGTAATCTAAAATATATAGGTGGTATTGCTGCAATAGCATCAACTCCCAGACTTTCTGCATGCGTTGCTAATTCCATGCTATCTTTAGTATTGTTTGCTGCAACATGAGCAATAATTGTAAGTTTTCCCTTTGCTTCCTCCATTACATTTTCTAATATTAATTTACGTTCTTCTTTGCTTTGATAAATACATTCTCCAGAAGAACCACAAACATATAGTCCTTTTACTCCTTTATCCATAAAATGTTTAACTAATTTTCTTGTTCTTTCTGGACTTACATTTCCTTCCTCATCATAACAAGCATAGAATGCAGGAAATATTCCTTTGTATTTTTCGTTCATATTAAAACCTTCTTTCTTTTGAATTTTATAATTTATTTAATTACTTTCTACTTCTAATATCACTACTATTTATATCTCTTTTACAACTCTGCAAGGACTTCCATGTGCTATTACATTTGATGGTATGTCACGAGTTACCACACTTCCTGCTCCTATTACTACATTATCACCAATAGTTACTCCTGGAAGTACAACTACATTTCCACCAAACCATACATTATTTCCGACTTTAATAGGTTTAGCATATTCTAAACCTTTATTTCTTAAATCCACTTCTATTGGGTGTCCTGCTGTATAAAAACCACAATTAGGTCCAATAAAAACATTATCTCCAAATTCAACTTTTGCTCCATCTAGTATAACCCCATTGTGATTCATATAAAAATTTTCACCAACAGAAATATTATATCCATAATCACAATAGAAATTAGGTTCTATTAGTAAATCCTCTTTAGTACTTCCTAATATTTCTTTTATAATCTTTTTTCTTTCTTCTTGTTTAGAAGGTTCTAAACTATTGTATTTAAAACATAAATCTTTAATCCTTATTCTTTCTTCTTCTAAAGCCTTATCATAATTTGCATCGTAAAGTTCTCCTCTATCTCTTTTTTCTTTCTCTGTCATTTTACACTCCTTTATTTAATAATTTATTTTTATCTATTTTTTACGCATATATCATTTAACTTTGTATTTATTTATATTATCTTTTTTCTATATATTTATACTATTATTTAACAAAATAATCAATAGTTCTTTTATTTTAATTGTTTATATTTTGTATTTTAAAATTTTATTTAAAAATTATGAATATCATATGTATTTTTTTTATTTTTTTGGTATAATAATTTTATATTTTAGTTTTTTAAGAATAAGAATGGAGATGATTTTTCTTGCCCAAAGGAAAACACGTAAGACCTGGTTCCTATGCAAAACCAAAATTCAAAAGATCTCTTTTATTTGTTTTACTTTCAGTGATTATACTAAGTATTCTTTTTAGTAATTTAGAGGCTACTAGCAATGCGGAAAGTCTCTCTTCTACAGATACAGAAGAAGCAGGAAATATAGTTACTGAAGAAGTCGCAACTGAACCAGAAACAGAAACACAAAAAGAATTAGAACCTATGGAAGATGAAGATTTAAAACTTTTAATTGAATCTGAAATGGCAAAATATGGTTTTAACGAAGATAATTTTGCTTTTTTCTATTATAATATGGATGATAAAAAATATTATTTCTATAATGAAGATTCATATTTTACAGCTGCAAGCACTATAAAAGTCCCTGTTGCAATGTATTATTATGATGAAATAAATGCAGGTACTTATACTACTGATTCTAAGTTGCTTTATGAACAAGGAGATTATGAAGCAGGTGGAGGTACAACAGCTTCCTTATATTCAGTTGGTGATTATGTCCCACTAGGTTATTTATTGGAACAAGCAATTATAAACAGTGATAATACAGCTATTAATATTTTAATTGGTAATTTAGGATATTCAAATACAAGAAAAGATATTACTAAATATTCAGATGAAGCTGTTCCAGAAGATTTTTATAGTAATAATATTACTTCTGCAGGATATGCATATGATGTTATTAATTATTTATATGAGCATCAAGATGCTTATCAAAAATTAATAGAAGATATGAAACAATCTTCTATGGGAATGTATTTAAAAGAGTATATAAATGATTATGATGTTGCACATAAATATGGAAGTTACGGTGGATATGTCCACGACTATGGGATTGTTTATGGAGAAAAAACTTATTTAGTTGGAATATTTACTAAAAATATTACAAATTCTAATGAAGTTATTGGAAATGTAAGCTTAGATATTTTAAATTATACTTTAGGCAAATTAGACACAAGTACCTTAGTATCTAATAAATCCGAAACTAATACAACCAATGTTGAAATTGTTACAGAAAACACAACAGAAAACACAACAAAAGAGTAGCTAAAAAGCTACTCTTTAAAATTTTATAAAATCTATATATTTTATACTGGATAAAACAAAATCAACTATCAATACAGATGCAAGTGCATATATTGTTGCTTTCTGCACAGGGAAAGCAACTTTTTGTAATAACTTCTCAGTCTTTTTTTCTATAAATGGGTGTAAATAATTAGAGAATATTATCCCAGCTAATCCCCAAACAATAGAAAAGCTTAAGCATATACGTCCTTGAATATTAAACATAGCATCAGAATAATCCCACCATCTTAAATGAAATACCATTTCTAATATCCAAGAAGCTGCAAATTCAAATATTGAAAATACAATCATTGATATAAAAAACTTCTTTACATTATGTCCTTTTAATCCATCAAAAATAAGTATAAAGATTACTGCGCCAAACCCATATATCGGACATATTGGTCCAAATAGAAAGCCTCTTTTTACAAAATGTCCTAATACTAGTACAGCATAAAAGCTTTCTAAAACCCAACCTAAAAATGAATATATTAAAAAGTACATAATCAATTTATCTTTCGCGGATAATTTTTCGTATTTAACAAGTGCCAAACTTTCTTCCAAAAAACTCTCCCCCTTAATCAAAAACTTGAATTATCCATAAAATTATCTTTATTATAATGCTTGTCTGTGCTATCCCTGCTAAGTTTCCAGTTATAAATCTGCGTACGTTAGTTGATTCTCTTATTTTCTTATATTGTATAAGCCAATCTAAAAACATTATAGCAAGAAATAGAATGTCTATATATAAAGGAATCCTAACAGAACAAATATATAAAATAATTCCTAAAACTTGTCCTGTAAGTATCCCTGTACATCTACTGCATACTGGAAATTGCCAATCTCCTATAAAAAAACTTCTGTCTTCTCTTTGGTGGCAACCGCATCTATCTCCTAATCTCATAAAAAATGCCCAAGTTTTTATTTTTGTGCTTTTTTTCATTAAAATCTATTTCCACAGTCATTGCAAATATTAGTTGTTTTTGTTTGCGTTGTAGTGTCACCTGTATTACATAAACCACAAAGTATACCTGGCCAACCAAAAAGTAAATATCCGGCAACAAGCATCTCCGCCATCAAAACCTTTTGTATGTGTTTTTGTATCAATTATACTGGATATATTTTCACTACCACATCTTGGACATCTCATATTATCTTTCCTCCGTTTCTGTAATATTATACCACAGAATGAAAAATAAAACAATTAATTAAATCTTAATATTAATGTCGCGTTGGGGACGTTTCCTTTGTGCACAAAAATGCAACCAAAGGGCACATCTCCAAACCCAACATATAATATAAGTTCTATTTCGTTATTTTGTTTGCTTCTTCCTTGCTTATATATTTATATTTAACCATTTTATCTAACACTTGTTTTTGTCTTTTTCTTGCAAGCTCCGGATTCTTAGTAGGTGAATAATTTGACGGGCTATTAGGTATTCCAGCAAGCATAACCGCTTCCGAATCACTTAAGTTTTGTGGCTCTTTTTCAAAATATCCTAAGCTTGCTTCTTTGACGCCCGTATATCCATCTCCAAAATAACTGGTGTTTACATATAATTCTAATATTTCATCTTTACTGTAATTTTCTTCAATGTTAAACGCCATAAAAACCTCTGCAATTTTTCTAATGAAACTTTTTTCTTGTGTAAAATAAATGTTTTTTGAAAGTTGCTGAGTAATTGTACTTCCACCTTCTACCAATTTCATTGCTTTTATATCATTTATCGCTGCTCTCCCTATTGAAATCATATCTATTCCCGGGTGTTCATAAAACCTATGGTCTTCTACTGCAACGACTGCATCTAAATAAATTTTGGGTAACTTATCTGTTGAAATATAGTTTTCATTAGATTTTATTTCTTCTATTTTTTGTGAAAGAGGCATATTATCTAATGCCTCTTTATACATATCATATCCACTTCCTACTGCAAATATCCCAATGCTAAAGCAAACTATAAATATTACTAAAACTATTTTTAAAAATGTTTTCATAAAACTCACCTACTTCTACATCTTAGCTACTTTAAAAGTGAGAATATTTTACAAGGATTGTGTCCAAGATGCACATTTGTGTGCAAAGGAAACGTCCCCAATAGACATTATTCCTCTTTTATTATGTTCTTGCTTCCCATGTATGTTGCTAAGAAGTATAATCCATAAATTACTCCCATAACTCCTACTGTTGCTATTATTGATGGCAATAACTCTTCACTACTTGCTAGCACTGTCATAAGAGTCATTACAAATTGAATTCCAAATATTGAATGTATTATTGCAAGTATAAGTGGGAACACAAAGAATAATCCTATTTGCTTAAATAATGCTTTGTTTATTATTTTTTCATCTACTCCTAATTTACGTAGTATTATATATCTTTCTTTATTATCTGAGCTTTCTGTTAATTGCTTTAATGCTAGTATTGCTGAACTTGCAATTAAGAATATTATTCCTAAATATATTGCAATAAATAGTACCATTGTTGCTACTCCAACGCTTGATTCTATTATTGATATTTTAGTCATACCATCAAAATCTAATCCTTTTGCTAATATATTTTTATAAAGCTCAGAATTATCTGCATCAGTAAATTGTTCTTCTATCTTCTCTTTTTCTTCGTCTGTTTCAGCATTATAATTTGCTGCTAAAAATGTTCTTTCTTTTTCTGAATCTGCAAATTCCACACTATCTGGTACTAATATTATTCCTGTATTTATATGACTTGATGACATATCTATAAATCCTTCTTGACATTCATCATATTTTGCTTTATATTCTTTTCCTTTTAAAGTTATTGTATCATTTTCTTTTAAAGCCTGGTCTCTTAAAGTCTTCATACTATCAAAATCACAAAGTACTATAAATTGATTGTCATCTAGCATATATTCTTCATTGCCATATAATCTTGCTATTTTATTATAATCTGACACTTTTATTATTTCTTCTGGTGAATCATACCTAAGTTGTGGAAATTGTGTTTTAACTATTGACTCTATTCCTTTTAACAAATCTCCCATTGTTAGTTCAGGACTTGTATATATTGGTATTTCTACTGTATCTTTAAAGTTGTTCATATCAAATCCATTTCCTATTAACGTTTGTTCCATGCTTACTTTTGAATCTTCTATTTGTGCTTCGTTATAATTTTCTATTTCTCCTGTATAAGGATTCTCATAAGTTTCAGGTAAGTTTGCTGTTTTATAAAGGTTAATATCTACTGGTGTCATTTCTTGCATGTCTTTTCTCATTGTGTTGTTTAATGATAGAGATGAAGAAAGTATTGATATTGTCATAAATAACATTAAACATATAAGAGACATACTTACTACTGTTGTATTTATTTTATTATTTAACTGCCTTAATACAAACATATTTACATCTTTTAGATATATCTTTTTTCTAGATTGTACTAATTTTAATATAAATCCTGATAGAGACCAAAATACAAGTACTGTTGATACTATTCCAAGTAATATAATTGGTAGTATTTGATCTGCTGTTGACATTGTATTTACGCCTATTGTTACTTTGTAATAACAATACCCAAGTATTGCTACTGCTATTAAGAAAATTATTACACAAACTATAGGATTTTTTATTTTTACTTCTTCATTCTTTTTTGTTGCTGTAAGCAAGTTAATCAATTTATATTTTGATACTGTTATTGTGTTAAATATCATTACAGCGATAAACATTACTGCAAAATATACGCAAGTTTTTATACATGCATCTTTTGAAAATACAAATGTAAGTTTACTCATATCTGCTTCAAATAATTTTCCAACAAGTATTGACATGAATTGTGAGCCAAATACTCCTACTACTAATCCAACAACTAATGATATTATTCCTACAAATACTGTTTCTAATAGTATTATCTTAGAAATCTGCCCTCTTCCGCATACCTAATGTCATATAGATACCAAATTCCTTTTTTCTTCTATTTATTAAGAAGTTATTTGCATATACAATTAATAATCCTAATATCACAGCTACAAATACAGATACCATTCCCATCATTTGAATCATAAGCTGAATTAATTCTCTTGTTGAGTTAGACACTTGCATCATAGCTTCTTGGCTATCTAATGAATTAAACATATAAAATATTGCAACACCTAATACTAATGTTAGAAAATATATTGCAAAATCTTTTATACTTTTTTTCATATTTCTAAAGGCTAATTTAAATAACATCTCCAAGTTCACCTCCAAGAAGTGTTTGTACTTCTATTATTTTTTCAAAAAATTGTTTTCTTGTATCATTTCCTTTTATTAGTTCATTAAAGATTTTTCCATCTTTTATGAATAGTATCCTTTTTGCATAACTTGCAGTAAATGCATCATGTGTAACCATAAGAATTGTTGCGTTTAAGTTAGTATTTAACGTTTCAAATGTTTCTAGTAATTGTCTTGCTGATTTACTATCTAATGCTCCTGTTGGCTCATCTGCTAAAACTAATTTTGGATTTGTTATTATTGCTCTTGATGATGCTACTCTTTGCTTTTGTCCCCCTGATATTTGATATGGATATTTTTTTAGAATATCTTTAATCTCCAATTTTTCTGCTATTTTCTTTACTCTCTCATCTATCTCTTTTGGATTTACTCTTTGTATTGTAAGTGCTAAAGCAATATTTTCGTAGCAAGTAAGTGTGTCTAGCAAATTAAAGTCTTGGAATATAAATCCTAGCTCCTCTCTTCTAAATTTATTTAAGTTGTTGCCTCTTAATTTCGTTATATCTTCTCCATTTATAACTATTTTTCCTGCTGTTACTCTATCTATTGTAGAAATACAATTTAATAGTGTTGTCTTTCCACTTCCTGACGCTCCCATTATTCCTACAAACTCTCCTTCTTCTACATCAAAGCTAATATTATCAATCGCTTTTGTTAAGTTTGATTTATTTCCATAGTATTTTTCAATGTTTTTAACTTCTAAAACCTTTCCCATGTTTTTTTCTCCTTTCCAAATTTGTTAATTATATTATAAGCACTTTGTATCTTTCTTTCCATAGATTTTACTTACATTTAGCTTACAAAAACGTAATAAATCTATCCCCATTTAATTTATGCATTTTTTATGGTATAATTTTATCATATTTAAGGAGGTTTAGTTTGAAAGAAAAAGTTAGAAAAATAAAACCTAAATAATAGAAAAATGGCATAGTTCCCCCTTACCCCCAGAA
>CALXAV010000046.1 GCA_944386385.1 uncultured Clostridia bacterium | reverse complement strand
ATTAATCATCAAATTTGTAAACAATACCTCTGGGGCTTTTGTAATTAACTGGATACATAGTACCAGTATGGCATTTTTCACAACTAAATGTAGGTGGAAAATCAGGACCACCAAACTGTGAGTCTAATGAATCTACAATATTTTTAGGAATATATTCTGTGCAACCACAATTCTTGCATTTAAATTGAACACCTTCTAAAATACAAGAATTAGATGAAGGGATGCCAAATATATCTTCTAAATCTTCATTGAGAAAATAATCCATATCTAACAATTCATCATCGGACATTTTAGAAACATCTTTTCTAGAATATCCAATAGGTGGATTGTCCATATATTTTTTTCTAAGCTCATCAACTTTACTCAAAAAAATCACCTCACGATATGGATATTATACAATCAGGAGGAATTTTTTGCAACAACTAATTCAGAGAAAAACATAGTTTGATTGCAAAAAGGACAAACTAAAGGGTCGTAGTGAAAATATAATTGTATACGCATACGCCAATTTGCAAGCATTTTTTTAGTTTTAATAGATACATCAGACAATTTTTTAATTAATTTATCAAAGTGAGCACATTTATGAGAAGAATATAAACCAGCATAACGTAGTATTTTAAAATTTTTATCTGGAATATGAATAATAAGGCGTTTAATTAAATCATAAACATGAACTTTTTCAACAACATACATATCATCTTCATGACGTTGATAATAGAAAACAACATAAGTACCATCATAATAAAGAATGCGAGACTGAGCCATAGCAGGTCTATTAAAATATCTAAGAAGATATTTAATAGAACCATCAGGGTTACCTTCAAAAGGCTTAGCTCTAACATAGAAACCATTATCATAAGATTGATATAGAAAGTTCACAAGATTTTTAAAATCTTTAAAATCATTGGAAGATAGAGTAGATTTTAGATATTTTTTCATAGATTTAAGAAGACAATATTGAAAAGATTTTCTAAAACCTTCATAATCAAAATGAGTAAGGTTAATCCAAATATCATCAAAAGGGCAATTCTTAATATTAGAAGAAGCACCTTCAGTAACAAGGCAGTGAATGTGAGGATTCCACTTTAAATCTCTACCAAAAGTATGAAGAACAAGGACAATACCAGGGATAAGTTTTTTTCTAGGAGCACGTTTTTTAAAGAAAAATTTAATACAATCTTCGCAAGATTTAAAAAGAAGATTAAGTAAATTATGGTCTTTACGAAAGTAAATACGAAGTTGTTCAGGGATAGTAAATACAACATGTCTATGTTCACATTTAACAAGTTTAGAAGTAATTTCTAAAGCCCTATCCATTTGATATTTAATAGCACAAGTATTGCAGAATCTGGACTTACAAGTAAAAAGAACACAATAAGTTCTGTGACAATCAGGACATTCATATACTGCATGCCCCATAGAAGGATCTTGACAGGAAATCATTTTGTTAATTTCATCAATAACAACAGGTCTGATATTAAGAGAAGGATTATCAATAAGAAAAGAGTCAAAATTATCAGAGAAAATCTGTTGAAAAGTATAAGAATCAGCTCTTTTAAAATTAAATTCAGAAGGAACAAATTCAAAAGCACCTAATCCCATATGAGAATAAAGGTGTTCAAAATGTTCAATTTCTTCAACGGTTGAAGCAATATTAGAATGGTCTACTTGAAATTGAGGATTAGCTTTTCTAAATTCTTCAATAGATTTGTTTTCATTATTTATTATTCTATATAATTCTTCATTTGATAAAGGTTGCAATATAATCACCAAAGAAATTATATATTAAATGATGAAAAAGGAAAATATAAAAGGAGCAAAAAAATAAAATAAAAGGCTGAAACTTTAATCAGCCTCAAGAGTGCGAGCTATGCTCGCTTTGTTCTTAAATTTAATACATACATACTTTTTGGTTAAAAACTATTTACAATTTATGGAAAATGTGATATATAATAAATATTCTATAGGCCAGATGGCTTTCTATAAATTAAAAAATATTTTTTAATTATTTTAATCAAAGATTTTTTAATCAATTAATCTAAAAAATCCCAAAATTAAGTTGATTTAAATTTGTTGAAAACCCTAAATTCCTTAGGTTTATTAATGATGCCTTTTAAAATCTAAGTCATTTTGCTTTTATAGAAAATATACGTAAATATTTATTGATTACTTGAAAAAATATTTGTTAGTTGATATAATAGAAAGGAAGAATGCGATTGGAAATAAATTTAAAAAATGATATAGTATTTAAATCTTTTTTTTCTAGAAAAGGCAATGAAAAGTATCTAATTGATTTCTTAAGTTCATTATTAAAAATAGAAATTAATAAAATAAAAATATTTGAAGAAGTACATGTAGAAAAGCTTTTTAAAGAAGAAAAAGGTGGAAGCATGGACTTACAAGCGGAAATAAATGATGAAATAATAGTAAACATAGAAATGCAAAGAAGAAATAATTATAATATCGAACAAAGGACAAAATATTATAGTTCAAAAATAATATCAAGAGAAGTAGGAAAACGGAACAGAATATTCTAAAATCAAAAAAGTTATTATGATAAATATTTTAGATTACATATTATATAAAGAACATAAAGAATATATTTCAAAAACGGCTATAGTGTTAGATAAACATAGAGAACATGAAGTTATAAAAGATTTAGAATGGTATTTTATAGAATTACCAAAGTTTGAACAAATAAATAATATAGATATAAATGATACTGTAAATCAATGGATAGCATTTATTAATAATGATAGGAGGTATATAGATATGGCAACTACAAAAAACAAAGTTTTAAAAGAGGCAAAAGAAGACTATAATTATTTAACAGGAGAAGCAGAAGAAAGAAGACTACAAGATTTAAGAGAAAGATGGGAAATGGATAGAATTAGTGAAATTAATTATGTTTCTGAAAGAAGTGAAAAGGAAGGAGAAAAACGTGGTAGAAAAGAAGGTAGAAAACTAGGAGAACAAAACATAATAAAATCATTATTTAAAAATAATATGTCACCAAGTGAAATAGCTGAAAAAACGGGAATTAAATTAGCAGAAGTGTTAAAAATGGTGAGTAACTAATTTATCTAATAAGTTTTTTCTTTTGAAATAAAATTTAACTTTTTTCGAAAAAACGTTTGACATTCTTTTGTTTGTATGATATTATGTGTTCAGATTAAAAACGGGAGTGATAATATATGCAAAGAAGGAAAAAACCAGAACTAAATAGAAGAGAAAAATCAATACTAAAATTCATTGAAAAACAAATAATGACACAAGGATATCCACCATCAGTAAGAGAAATAGGGAAAGCTGTAGGGCTAAGTTCAACAGCAACAGTACATGGGTACTTAAAAAAATTAGAAGAAAAAGGCTATATTAAAAGACAAGATAAAAAAGGAAGAACATTAAGATTATTAAAAGGTGGTTCAGGAGAGCCAAAGAAAACTTCAAGCAAAGATTTCTATACGCAAAAAGAATTAGTAGAAGTTCCTATAATTGGTAAAATAACAGCAGGAGAGCCAATTTTAGCAGTTGAAAATGTAACAGATACATTCCCAATTCCAATTGATTTTGTTGGAAACTCAGAAAGCTTTATGCTAACTGTACGTGGAGAAAGTATGATTGAGGCTGGTATTTTAGATGGAGATTACATATTAGTAAAAAGACAAAATACAGCAAACAATGGAGAAATTGTAGTTGCATTAATTGGAGACGAAGCAACTGTTAAAACATTCTATAAAGAGAAAGACCATATTAGATTACAACCAGAAAATAGTACTATGGATCCAATTATTGTACCTAATTGTGAAATACTTGGAAAAGTTGCAGGGGTATTTAGAAAAATGTAAATTTTGTGTGAATTTATATTAAATAATATTGACAAAATGACACCATGTCACATATAATGTGATATGGTGTTATTTTAATTATAAAAGGGAGGAGAAAGATGCTAAAAGTATTAAAAAATCTAAAAAATTCTTTTTGGGCAGTTGTAGTAATTATCTTATTACTAGTTGTACAAGCACAAGCAGATTTAAGATTACCAGATTATACATCAAAGATAGTTAATGAAGGAATACAATCTGGTGGAATTGAAACAGCAGTGCCAGAAATAATTAGTAAAGAAGATATGGAAAATATCCTAATGTTTTCAGAAGATGATGATAAGATAACTGAAAACTATACTTTAGTAGGAGAAAGCCCAACTAAAGAACAAGAAAAAGTATTAAAAAATTATTTAGGAAAAGACTATAGTATAGAGCCAGATACAATATATGTATTAAATGATATAGACTCTAGCAAAGAAGATGAGTTGTCAAGTATTATGGCAAGTCCATTAATGGAACTTGAAACAGTGACAAGTGAAGATACGGCAGCTCAAATAAAAGAGGCTATGATGGCAAATGTACCAGAAGAGCAAAAAGCAGTTTTAGAAAATATGAGTATTCTTGAAATAATTAAATCTATGCCAGAAGAACAAAGAAGTACAGTTTTAAGTGAGTTTACAAAGCAAATTGATGAAATGCAAGATTCAATAAAAGAACAAGCAGCAGTAACAGAAATAAAAAATATATATAAAGATTTAGGAGTAGACACAGATAAACTTCAAAATAATTATATTATATTTACAGGATTACAAATGCTTGGAGTTGCGTTAATTAGTATGGTATCAGCAATTACAATTATGCTTTTATCTGCTAGAGTAGCAGCTAAACTTGGAAAAACTTTAAGAGAGAAAGTATTCAAGAAAGTACTTAGCTTCTCAACAGGAGAATTAAATCAATTTTCAACAGCATCATTAATTACACGTAGTACCAATGATATTCAACAAATACAACAGTTGATTGCAATATTATTTAGAGTTGTTGTATATGCACCAATTATTGGTATTGGCGGATTTATGAAAGTATTAACAACTAGTGATAATTCAATGGCTTGGATTATAGGTGTTGCAATACTAGCAGTTCTATTTATAGTAGTTACATTGTTTATTGTTGCTATGCCAAGATTTAAAAAGTTACAAGAGTTAACAGATAAACTAAACTTAGTATCAAGAGAAATATTAAGTGGACTTCAAGTAATTAGAGCATTTAACACAGAGAAAAAAGAAGAAAAGAGATTTGATAATGCAAATAAAGACTTGATGAAGACAAACGTATTTGTAAACCGTGCAATGACTATAATGATGCCTGCATTAATGTTAGTAATGAATGGAATCACAGTTTTAATAGTATGGGTTGGAGGTCAAAATGTAGACCAAGGTATAATGCAAGTTGGTGATATGATGGCATTTATCCAATATACAATGCAAATAGTTATGGCATTCTTAATGATTTCAATGATATCAATTATGCTTCCAAGAGCATCAGTTTCAGCAAATCGTATAAATGAAGTTTTAGAGACAGAACCAGCTATAAAGGATAAAGAAGAAACAAAGAAATTCGATTCAAACAAGAAGGGATTAGTAGAATTTAAGAATGTATCATTTAGATATCCAGATGCAGATACAGAGATATTAGAAGATATAAACTTTACAGCAGAACCAGGTAAAACAACGGCAATAATAGGAAGTACAGGAAGTGGCAAGTCAACAGTTGTAAACCTTATTCCAAGATTTTATGATGTAACTGGTGGAGAACTTTTAATTGACGGTGTTAATATAAAGGATGTATCTCAAAAAGATTTAAGAGATATTATAGGATTTGTTCCACAAAAGGGATTGTTATTCTCTGGAACAATAGAATCAAATATAAAATATGCTGATGATAATATGTCAGATGAAAGAATGGAAAAGGCAGCTAAGATAGCACAAGCAACAGAATTTATAGAGACTAAGGAGAAAAAATACCAAGACCCAATAGCACAAGGTGGAGGAAATGTATCAGGAGGACAAAGACAACGTATTTCTATTGCAAGGGCCTTAGCAAAAGACCCAGAAATATTTGTATTTGATGATAGTTTCTCAGCGCTAGATTTGAAAACAGATGCAGCTTTAAGAGAGGCTTTATCTGAAATAACACATGATAAAACAGTTATAATAGTAGCACAAAGAATTAGCACAATTCTAAATGCAGACCAAATTATAGTATTAGAAGAAGGAAAAGTTGTAGGAATAGGAACACATGAAGAACTTATTAAAAACAACGAAACATATAGACAAATTGCCTTATCACAATTGTCAGAAGAAGAATTAGACAAGAAAGGAGGTAATTAATATGCCAGGACCAATGGGAGGACCAGGAAGAAATATGTCAACAGCAAAGGCAAAAGATTTTAAGAATACTACTAAAAAATTAATAAAGAATTATTTATCAAAATATAAAGTAGCATTAATAATTGTAATAATATTTGCAATAGGAAGTACTATATTTACAATTGTAGGACCTAAAATACTTGGAAACGCAACAACAGAAATATTTAATGGATTAGTAAGCAAATTGTCTGGTGGTTCAGGAATTGACTTTGGAAAACTGGGCGCAATACTACTTGGTTTACTTGGATTATATTTTGCAAGTGCTTTATTTTCGCTAGTTCAAGGTTTTACAATGACAGGAGTTGCTCAGAAACTAACTTACAGATTAAGAAATGATATTGTTCAAAAAATAAATAAATTACCAATGAATTATTTTGATACTAAAACACATGGAGAGGTATTATCAATAATAACAAATGATATTGATACTTTAAGTATGAATTTAAACCAAAGTATTACACAGATAATTACTTCTGTTTGTACAATTATTGGTATACTGATTATGATGTTTTCTATAAGTTGGCAAATGACTTTAATATCACTTGTAATTTTACCAATAGCAGGAGTGTTAGTAAAAATTATTGTTAGTAAATCTCAAAAATACTTCAAAGACCAACAAGATTATTTAGGACATGTAAATGGTCAAGTTGAAGAAATATATGGTGGATTAAATATTGTAAAGGTATTTAATGCAGAAGGAAAAGTAGATAAAGAATTTGAAAAAGCAAATGACACTTTATATCATTCAGCATGGAAATCACAATTTTTATCAGGTTTAATACATCCAGTAATGAATTTTATTGGAAATGTTGGTTATGTAGGAGTTGCAGTAGCAGGTGGATATTTAGCAATTAATGGAACAATTACAGTAGGTAATATCCAAAGTTTTATACAATACAATAGACAATTTGTTCAACCAATAAACCAAATAGCACAAATTTCTAGTATGTTACAATCTATGGCAGCAGCTGCTGAAAGAATCTTTGAATTTTTAGAGCAACCTGAAGAAGTAGATACAGCAAAAGGAAATATAGATACATCAAAGATAGAAGGCAATATTGTATTTGACCATGTTAAATTTGGATATGACCCAAATAAAACAATTATTAATGACTTTAATTGTGATGTAAAAAACGGACAAAAAATTGCTATTGTTGGACCAACAGGAGCAGGGAAAACTACGATGGTAAAACTTCTTATGAGATTTTATGATGTAAATAGTGGAGCGATTTTAGTTGATGGTCATAATATAAAAGATTTTGAAAGAGGAGAACTTCGTAAGATGTTTGGTATGGTACTTCAAGATACTTGGCTATTTGGAGGTACTGTAAAGGATAATATAAAATATGGTAAAGAAGATGCAACAGATGATGAGGTAATCAGAGCAGCAAAAGCAGCACATGTTCACCACTTTATAAAAACACTGCCAAATGGATATAATTCTCTTCTAAATGAAGAGTCAAGCAATGTATCAGCAGGACAAAAACAATTACTTACAATTGCAAGAGTAATTTTAGCAGATCCTAAGATATTAATATTAGATGAAGCAACATCTTCTATTGATACGAGAACAGAGATACAGATACAAGATGCAATGGATAACTTAATGAAAGGTAGAACAAGTTTTATTATTGCACATAGATTATCAACTATTAAAAATGCAGACTTAATATTAGTTATGAATCATGGTGATATAGTAGAACAAGGAACTCATGAAGCTTTACTTGCTAAAGGTGGATTCTATAGTGATCTATATAATTCACAATTCGAAGTCGAAGAAGAAGCTTAAAATAGTAAAATATAATTTTTACAAATAATATATTAAAAATAGAGTGTATGAGAAATCATATGCTTTATTTTTAATAAAACTAAGGAATTCCTTTGAAAAAATGTATAAATGTTGAAGATTTTCCTTTGAATTTTGTGATAATAGTGTAAAGGGCATCGAAATAGATGCCTTTAATATTGTTAATTTCTAATTATTATGATAATATCTAATAAGAAAATAAAAGTGGGGGAATAAGATGAATGAAATTATATTTCCAGGAATAAATTTATATCTTAATATAAATAGAGTAGCATTTAGTATAAGTGGAATTGATATTTATTGGTATGCTATATTAATAGTTTTGGCATTTGGGATAGGAATAATTCTTTGTAAAAAAGATGATAAGAAATACAATATAGACTTCGAAAATATACTAGAAGTACTAATAATAGTAATTCCTGTTTCAATAATATGTGCAAGATTATATTTTGTATTGTTTAAACTAAATTATTATCTAGAATATCCAAAAGAAATATTAAACATTAGAGATGGAGGCTTAGCAATATATGGTGGAATTGTTGGAGCTGTTATAACAATTGCTATATATTGTAAAGTAAAGAAGATTAGTATATTAGATGTGTTAGATTATATAGTACCATATTTAGCTTTAGGACAAGCAATAGGAAGATGGGGAAACTTCTTTAATGTAGAAGCACACGGGCTAGAAACCAATAGTATTTTAAGAATGGGAATAATTGAAAATGGAAAATATATTGAAGTTCATCCAACATTTTTATATGAGTCCATAAGTTGCTTTATAATATTTATTATTTTGTATTTATTAAGAAATAAAAGAAAATATAAAGGACAAATGGTATATATATATTTAGCATTATATGGTTTAGAAAGAGCAATTGTAGAAGGATTAAGAACAGATAGCTTAATGATAGGAAATTTTAGAGTATCTCAAATACTATCAATTATATTATGTATTACATTTAGTATAATTTTAATCTATAAAAAAGTAAGTAAAAAAGGAAAAGAAAATGGAAAATAAAAGTAAAGAAAATGCAAAAAAAGAAATTAGAAATAAAAAAACAATAATATTAATAATAGCAGGAATAATAATTATTGTATTAGACCAAATAACAAAATTTTTAATTATAGAAAAAAATGTTACAATAATTCCAAGGTTTTTAAGCTTTACATATACAGAGAATACAGGAGTGGCATTTAACATTGGTTCAAATAATTTGTTTTTTATAATATTAGTAAATATTATAATACTTGGAATTATAATAAAATTTATAAAAGAAAGAAAAGAAGATGTGGATTTTAAAATATTAATATCATTAGTATTAATATTAGCAGGTGGAATAGGAAACTTAATAGATAGAATATTTAGAGGTTATGTTGTAGATTTTATAGATGTTAATTTATTTAAATTTCCAAACTTCAATATTGCTGATATAAGTATATTTATAGGAATTTTTCTATTAATTATTATGCTTATAATATCAGTAATAGAAGATGAAAAACAAAAGAACAAAAATACTAAATAAAAAATGACAAATTTATCATAAAATGTTCACAAAATAAAATTTAACTGATATAATTACAAAAGAAAATAAAAGGGAGAATAAGAAATAAAAATGAAAAGCATTGAAATAAGGCAACCGCAATCCTATTGGCTTTAGACGATGGGTCGAGGTTGCCAAAAGTATATTTTCTGTGTTATA
>CALXAV010000045.1 GCA_944386385.1 uncultured Clostridia bacterium | reverse complement strand
GAAGGGAGTTTTGTCTAGTACATAGCTAAAGCCTATGTTACTACCGGCATAGCCGGAAGATTATTTACATTTAAAAACTTCTTTCGTGTTGTATCGAAAGAAGTTTTTTATTCTAAGTAATTTGCTTTTTACAAAAATATATGTTATTATAAAAAAGATGTTATTTTTATAATTTATTTCTTACAGTTTTATTATATCGATAATTTTTTAAAATTAAAAATCAAAATTTATTTCAATCATATTAATTCTTAGTATTATTTCATTATAATTAAAATTTCCAAGGTTTAGTATTGACGAAATATAAATTTAATAGTAAAATTATTTCAACACTGAAGATAATGAAAATATTTTAATGATAAAAAATAGTTTTTACACTCTTTTTGTAAAAGCAGAAAGGAGAAACTAGATGGAAGAAAAAATACTTGGCTTACTTACTGATATGTCTTCTGACATTAAGGAAATGAAAGGTGATATCGCAGTAATAAAGAAAGAGCAAGAAGAAATGAAAAGTGATATAGCAGTAATAAAGAGAGAGCAAAAAGAAATGAAAGGTGATATCGCTGGTATAAAGAAAGAGCAAAAAGAAATGAAAGGTGATATCGCTGGTATAAAAAAAGAACAAGAAGAAATGAAAGGTGATATTACAGGCATAAAAGAAGAGCAAAGAGAAATGAAAGCTAATATTGCAAATATACAATTAGAATTAGAAAAAGTTAAAAAAGGACAAAATAAAATAAAAAAAGTCGTTAATTCATTAAAAAGCTCACAATCTGTAATTGTTAATAATCTATTATTTGTAAGAGAGGTTCAAGAAAAAATGCAAGGAGATTTAAGTATAACTAAAGAAAATGTAGCAAAAATATTAGAAGTACAAAACGAAAAAGGTAATGTGCTAAAATTAAAATTAGTAAAATAATATAATGGTAGTAAGAAATAAATTAGAAAACAAAATCAATAAAGCTTCTTTCATGATATAAAATATATAAAAATGAAAGGAGTTTACTTTTTTATTAAAAAATGAAAGAAATTCAAAAATTTAAATAAAAATATGTAATTGATGTTTATTTGGTTCTATGTTAAAATAAATTTGGAAAAATAATTAAAAATTAAAAGGAAGAGAAAAAATGATTGATTTACATACACATACAACAAATTCAGATGGAACATGGAGTACGAAGCAATTACTTGAAAATGCTGAAAAATTAGAAATAGAAGTTCTTTCTATAACAGACCATGATACCGCAAAATCATATATCGAGATTGAAGAAAATAAAAAACTTAAAAATATTTATAACGGAAAATTAATTATAGGAACAGAATTAAATTGTATATTTGATGGAGTGAAAATTGAAGTTCTAGCATATGGTTTTGATATACATCCAGTTCAAGAATGGCTAGATAATTATTATAGTGAAGAAAAAAAGAATAAAATGCTAATTGAAGAATTTAAAGATTTAATTAACATATGTAATAAGAAAAAAATAAAAGTAGAAGAAAATTTGAAATATAATCCAAAAACGGAGTATCCAGTAGATATTATTTATCATAGTATTATTAAATTTCCAGAAAATAAAAAATTCTTTACAGGTGAACAATGGAATGATAAAGAAGTGTTTTTTCGAACTTGTACAGTGGACAACTCTTTTCCATTATATAGAGACTTTAGTAAGCAAATGCCGACTTTAGAATATTTAAATAAATTTATTCATGAAAATAACGGTAAAATTTTTTTAGCTCACTTATATCAATATAAACTAAATAATCACATTGAATTTTTGGATAAAATAGTGAATAGAAATTTGATAGATGGCATAGAAGTTTATCATAGTTCTTTTACACAAGAACAAATAAATACATTAATAAAATATTGTGAAAGTAAAAAATTGCTAATGTCTGGTGGTTCTGACTGTCATGGAGATAAGAAAAAAGAAAGAAAATTAGGAGTGGGATATGGAAATTTAAATATTAGTAAAAATATAATTAAAAATTGGAACTTTAGTGATATAAGCTATAAAACAGAAAACTTGATTAGCATAGATATATATAAAATATTAAATGAAAAGGCTACAAAAAATTCAAAAATATTAGATTTAGAAGGAATAGGTGAAGGAGAAAATGAGAGTAACTTTTGAGAAAATTATTGAGTTTATAAAACCATATTATAAAAGTAAGGATATTATGCATAATATGTGGCATATTGAATTAGTGAAGAAAAAGCTTGATGAGATTATTTCAATTAGTAATTATAAAATAAATTATGAAGTTTTGACTTTGGCAATGTACTTTCATGGCTTTATTTATAATGAAGAAGAAAAGATAAGAGATTGGTTAAAAGATAACAATTATAGTCAAGAAGAAATAGATTTGATTGTGAAAATTGCCTGGGAATCTCAAAGAAATGAAAGTCCTGAAACAATTGAAGGAAAAATTTTACATGACGCACATGTACTTGAAGGTGGAAAAACATATCTCGCTATAAAAACTTTAATAACAGGTTCTGTAAGAGGACAGTCTTTAAAAGAAACTTTAGAGTATATGAAAGAAAATGTATTAGACAAAAATAAATGTTATTTAAAAGAAACTATTCCTCTATGCAAAGAGATGAATAAATATACAAAGGATTTTTACGAAGAAACAATTAAAGGAATTTCCTAATATAATTTAAATAATATATAAAAATTATAAAGATTAACAAAATAAAACTTCTTTCATAATATATAGAAATGAAAGGAGTTTATTTTTATGAATTATGAATTATTGGAAAATGGAAATGTAAAGATAGGTGAGAAAGCACCAGACTTTGAAGCTATATCTACTTTTGGAAAAGTAAGTTTAAAAGATTATGAAGGAAAATGGCTTGTATTATTCTCACATCCAGGAGACTTTACCCCAGTTTGTACAACAGAAATGATTGCATTTACAAGAGCACATACATATTTTAAAGATATAAATACAGAATTATTAGGTTTAAGTGTGGATAGTAATAGTTCTCATTTAGCTTGGGTTTATGATATTTATTGTAGAACAGGAATAAAAATATCATTCCCAATAATTGCAGATAGAAATGCTTTAATTGCAAGAAGATATGGAATGATTTCTAACGAAATGAGTACAACAGAAACTGTTAGAAATGTTTATATAATTGATGATAAGCAAATTGTAAGAACAATATTAATATATCCTATGAATGTAGGAAGATTCATTCCAGAGATATTAAGAACAGTAAGAGCACTTCAAATGGCAGAGTGTATGGGTGGAGCAACTGCTGCAAATTGGATGCCAAATCAACCTGTAATAGTACCTAGTCCACAAACGTATGAAGAGTTAGAAAAAAGGGTAGAATATATAAATAAAAATAAAAATGGAATCAACTGGTATTTGAGTTTTGAGCAGCCAAGAAAAAAATGTATAGCTGATAAAGTAAATAATAATGAAGGAGAAGAGAAATGCTAGAAGGACTAATTGGAAATACTCCTATGATAAAAATCACTTGTAAATATGAAGAAAAAGAAATAAATATATTTGCTAAATTAGAATACTATAATCTAACAGGGAGCATAAAAGATAGAGTAGCATATTATATGATAAATGAAGCAAAAAAGAAGGGAATTTTAAAAGACGGGCAGGCAATAATAGAAGCTACAAGTGGAAATACAGGCATTTCGCTTGCAGCAATAGGAGCATATTATAAGCACCCTGTATACATTTTTATGCCTGATTGGGCAAGTAAAGAAAGAATTGATTTAATGAAAAATTATGGAGCAAATGTAATTTTAATTTCAAAAGAACAAGGTGGTTTTATAAGCTGTGTAGACGAAGCAAAAAAATTAGCAGAAGAGAAAAAAGGATTTTTAGCAAACCAGTTTGGAAATATAGATAATTATAAAGCGCATTATGAAACAACAGGTAAAGAGATAATAGAAGGATTAAATAGATTTGGTGAACATATAGGAGGATTTGTATCGGGAGTAGGAACAGGTGGAACTCTAATGGGAATAGGTGATAGATTGAAGGAAGAGTATGAAGATATTAAAATAGTTGCATTAGAACCAGACAAGATGCCAATAATATCTAAAGGGGAAATAATAAGTCAGCATAAAATAGAGGGAATAGGAGATGATTTCGTACCAGATTTATTAGATAAAAGCAAGATAGATGAAATAATTCTAGTAAATGATAATGATGCAATTAATATGTCTAGAAAATTAGCAAGAGAGTTAGGTCTAGGAGTTGGAATTTCATCAGGAGCAAATTTAGTAGCAGCGATAGAAGTAGCATCAAAAATAGGGAAAGGTGTTGTAACTGTATTTGCAGATGACAATAAAAAATATTTATCAACTGATTTAAGTAAAGAAATTGATAATAATGAAAACTTTATATCAAATAAAATAAGGTTAAAAAAATACGAATGAGAATTTTGGGGACGGGGCTCAAATGTTTCACTTAGTAAAATAATTAAGAAGTGAGACAAAAATTGCCCGTCCCCTTTGTATCAAAAACACTTGACATATTGTAAAATAAGAAATAAAATAACAAAGTAGAAAACAAATTAAAAAGGAGGAATTAATATGTTAGTTACAACAAAGGATATGTTTGAAAAATCAATGAAAGAAGGATATGCAATAGGTGCATTTAACGTAAATAATATGGAAATAATACAAGGAATTATGGATGCAGCAGCAGAAGCTAAGTCACCAGTTATATTACAAGCTTCATCAAGCGCAATAAAATATGCAAAAATAGGATATTTAATGAAAATGGTAGAAGCAGCAGTTGAAGAACATCCAGAAGTTCCAGTTGCAATTCATTTAGACCATGGACCAGATTTTGAAACAGCTAAAATGTGTATTGATAATGGATTTACATCTGTTATGATAGATGGTTCAAAATATGATTTTGAAGAAAACGTAAGACTTACAAAACAAGTAGTAGATTATGCTCATTCTAAAGGAGTTGTAGTAGAAGCAGAACTTGGAAAATTAGCAGGAATAGAAGATGATGTAAATGTAGATGCAAGCGATGCTATGTATACAGATCCTGACCAAGCTGAAGAATTTGTTAAAAGAACAGGTTGTGATTCTTTAGCAATTGCTATTGGTACAAGCCATGGAGCTTATAAATTTAAAGGAGAAGCAAAACTTAGATTTGATATCTTAAAAGAAATAAAAGAAAAAATACCAAATACTCCAATAGTATTACATGGAGCATCAACAGTTATTCCAGAATTAGTAGATATGTGTAATAAATATGGTGGAAATATACCAGGAGCAAAAGGTGTACCAGATGAAATATTACATGAAGCAAGTGTATCTGGAGTATCTAAAATAAATGTAGATACAGACTTAAGATTAGCTATGACAGCTGGAATTAGAAAAGTATTAGCAGAAGACCCAAGCGCATTTGATCCAAGAAAATATTTAACACCAGCAAGAGACTTAATTAAAGAAACAGTAAAACATAAAATGGTAGATGTTTTTGGTTCAAGTAATAAAATATAGGAATAATAATATAAATGATATATAACTTTATTATGTAAGCAATTATGATATAGAAAAATATTTTTTCTATATCATAATTTGTATATTGGGGGATGTATATGAAAAAAATAAAGATAGTATTAATATTTATTAGTATAATTTTAGCATTTCTTTTAACAAATAATGTATTTGCAGTAGAAGAAACTACTAAAATATTATATCAAGATATAACAATAAATGAGGATGGTTCAATAACTGTAAAAGAAGCTGCATGGCTTAATGGAGAATATAATGGGAGAGTAAGAGATATAGATTATAGAAATAATTATGCAACTACTTTTACAGGAATATATAGTAATTTTGCAGGAAACACAGATATATATAATGGGACAGCTATGAAAGATATAAAAGTATATGACATATCACAAGAAAATTTTAATTCAATTTATGATATAGATAAAGTAGAACATGTATATGAAAAAGTAGAAAGTAGTTCAAATGGGAAATATGGAGTTTATGAGCTTACACAAAGAAGTTCTAGTACAGATTTTAAAATCTATTGTCCAAATGATAAAAACAAGGTTATGTGTATAGAATATACTATAACAGATGCAGTGGTGGTACATAATGATGTAGCAGAATTATATTGGAATGTTTTAGGCGATTATTATGAAGAAGATATAAGTGATTTCCAAGTTTTGATACATTTACCAGGTGAAGATAGTGATGTAAGAATATGGACTCATGGTCCATTAACAGGAGAAAATAAAATAATAGATTCTAAAACATTGTATTTTGAAGACAAAAACGTAGATAATTATACATCAGAGACTGTAAGAGTTATGTTTAATAAAGATATAGTACCACTTGCAACTAAAAAGTCTAATGTAGATGGAAAAGAGAATATTTTAAAATATGAACAGATGATGGCAGATACAGCAAATAGCGAAAGAGAAAAAGCAAAACTTGAATTAGAAAATGAAGCTAGTCAAGCAGTATTAGATTTGGAAGAATCACCAAGTATCTATTATTATAATTATGCATTAGAATTGGTAAATGATTTAGACGATACAAGCCAAGAAAAACAAAACTTTTTAGAAAGAATTGAGAAAACAAAAGAGTTGGTAAATGAAGATTGGAAAGAAGATTTAAAATATAGTTTAGAAAGCTTAACAGACAGTAACTATATGTTCCTAAATAAAAGTAGATTAGAAGATTTTAAAGAAGAAATAGAAGAAGGGTTTGATGAAGAGACAAAAGAAGAGTATTTAACTATATATAAAAAATTAGAGGGAATACTAAAAGTAAAACAAGCTGAAACAAGAAGGTATTTCACGATATTTGTTATAATTACAAATGTGGTTTTAGGTGTTTTTGCTATATATAAGCTTATAAAAATAATTAATGAAAGGCATAAATTTAAAGGACGCTATTATAGAGATTTCCCAAGTGAAGATAATCCAAATGTATTGGAATATTTAATGAAAAGAAAAAGTACTAATATAGGATTTTCAGCAACTATATTAAATTTAATAAATAAAAAAGTAATATCTTATGAGAAAAATCCAAAAGGTGAAGATATAACTTTAATCCGTGAAAATGAAAATTATATAGGAACAAGTGCAGAGGCTGCGGTGTTAGATGTATTGTTTAATATGGTAGGAAAAGATAATAGATGTAATATGACAAGATTAAAGAATTATGGAAGAAGTACTAATAATGCAAAAAGGTTAATTAAAAAGGTTGATGAATTTAAAAAAGTAACCAAAGAGGAAGTTGGATTTAAAGAATATTTTAAAGGAAATGGTTTAGCTGTTGCATATATAATCTTAACAAATGTAAATCATGTATTTAGTTTGTTCATGGCATTTGGAGTATTTTATGGACTAACTAATTGTGGATTACAAGTTTTAACATATCTAATAGGCGTGACAATAATTAATGCTATTTATTTGATTATAGGATTAAAAGATAAAAATAGAACACTTAAAGGAAAAGAGGAATACTCAAAGTGGCTCGCACATAAAAGATTTTTAAAGGATTTTAGTAATTTTGATGAAAAAGATTTACCTGAAATCACATTATGGGAAAAATATTTAGTTACAGCAACAGTTTTAGGTTGTGCTGATAAAGTAGAAAAGAGAATGAAAATGTATATAACGGATACAAGTGATATAGATACTAATTTATTAATATATCAAAGTATAAATTTAGGAATAACAAGAGAATTGAATAATAGCATACAGACAGCTATACATACTAGCTCAGCAAGTATCAACACATCTTCATATAGTTCAGGTGGAGGTTTTGGAGGTGGTTCATCTGGCGGCGGCGGACGGCGGAGGCCGGAGGCGGCGGTGGAGGTCGTTTCTAGTAAAGTTTAAATATAAGAAAATAAAAAAGAATATAAAAAAAGGATACAGAGACTATTATTAATCTCTGTATCTTTGTTTCATAGCCTGATTTATTCTTCGCTCTGCATCTTTTTTAGCAATATCTTGACGTTTATCATATAATTTTTTACCTTTACCAATTCCTAATTCTACTTTAACTAGGCTTCCTTTAAAATATAAGCTAATAGGAACAAGGCTATATCCTTTTTGTTTTGTTAAACCAAATAATTTATTTATTTCTCTTTTATTTAATAATAGTTTTCTATCACGTAATGGATCTTTATTAAAAATATTTCCATGTTCATATGGACTAATGTGCATTCCAAGAATATAAACTTCACCATTTTTTATAATAGCGTAACTATCTTTTAAGTTAGCTTTTCCTTTTCTTATAGATTTTATTTCTGTGCCTGATAATACTATTCCTGCTTCTAATTTATCTTCAATTGTATAATTATGATATGCAGTTGGATTTTTGGCGATTAATTTCGTATTCATATTATTTACTCCTAATGTTTATTTTTAATTACAATAAATATTATAGCATAAAATAAAAAATAATGCACCTTAAAATTAATTTAAAGTGCATTAAAATAATTATTTAACTAGTCTCTATCATCATACCTAGAAGTTCTTAATTGATTTCCATAGTACCAAACAAGAGCAACTATGGCAATTGCAGCAATTCCCATAATTAACCAAGTCCATGCTGTAGCTGTCATTCCCATAAATTTTGCAGCTCCTGCATCTGTAGAAGTTCTAGTTGCTACATATCCATTATTATTCATATTGTCATTTGTGTCCTTAGTTGAATTAGTAGCATTTTTCATAGAATTAGTAGCAGAATTTACACCATTTTCCATACCTTCAGTCATATTTTTAGCTGTGTTAGAAATACCGCCAGCAGCATCTTCAATAGCATTTTCAGCTCCACCAACAATGTTTCTTGCACCGTTTGCAGCATCTTTTACCATATTAGTAGCATCATTTGCTTGACAAAAACTAAAAGAAAGAAAGATAGTTACAAGTAAAATACATGTACTAACTATTATTTTCTTATACATACAGAATTCCTCCTATTAAAAAATATAAACAATTTTTTCCATAATAAATTACTATGAAAAACAAATTATAATATTATTATTTTAATTTTTTTATAAAATATACATTAAAAACAAAAAAATAAAAGCTCTATTTGAAAAATAAAGCTTTTAAAATTTTTATTTAATTTTAAAAATATTAATGTTTTAATCTAATTAATATCGCAATAGCAAGTAAAACAAGTAAAACTCCAATTACAATTAAAAGTATATTTAATATATTTGCTAAACCTAAATCACTTTCTGGTAAAGCATTTGTAACTCTTGTTCCTGTTGAACTTGTGTTAGTTGTATTTGATGAACTTGAACTTCCTGTATTAGAAGTATTTGTACTACTTGTATTTGTTGTAGTATTACCTGAAGTATTAGTGTTAGTTGAAGTGTTTGTACTAGTATTACTATCTCCAGCTGTATTTGTATTTGTAGTGCCATTAGTAGTTCCATCTGTTGTATTTGATGACATATTTGAAGTTAAATCTGTACTTAAATTCAAATCAACAGCATAACAACTATTAAATAAAAAGATTAAAGCTATAATAGCTACAGTTAATATAATAAATTTCAAATTTTTAAATTTTAACATATTAAACCTCCTAATTGAAATAATCATATTTCATATCTTTTGTTTTACAAAAAATATAATACCACAAAGTTTAAATAGTGTCTAGTAAAATCACAAAAAATTCAAAAATATTTATAATTAATAAAATATTGAAAAGTTATAAAAAACATGATAAAATCAAGAAAATTAGTAGAAAAAGCCTATTATAAGTTGTGATACAACTTTGTCAATATAATTTAGTAATTATTGGCTGTGATAGCGAAAGGAAGAAAATGTTTAAGGAGAGGGCAATTTTTATTGGCAATATGGAACTTGAGCCAAGAAATTTCTTAACAATAGAAGTTGAGAAAGGACGGGAGTATTTCAGCTCCAAGGCTGAAAATGGGAAAGCTGACATTGTATTTTCTACAGATGAGCTTGATGATACACTGAATTGGATATATTTGGGGACTACGATTCGGAAAGGAAAAAAATGCTTGGCAGTTCTCTTAGAAAATCCTCAGTTTGAAGTACCATTAAACGGTGCATTGGGGTATATTAATGCACCGAAAGTTCTTGGAAATGTTTGCAATTTACTTAAGGCTGAAGGAATGGTAGATATCAAGATTCCAACAATAATAGACATGCTAGAAATATTATTTGGACAATGGTATTCGCCAAAACTAAAGCCAAAAATATTCACTTATGATGGCTCAAGTTATAGTCCTGAAAGTTTCCTGGAAGGAGAGTTTGAAAGCAATGGCAAGATGATTACAACTCAAATCCAATCAGCATATTTGGTTGAAGAAGAAGACCTTTTGCCTCTTTTGAATAAGATGTATTGGTTGCTTCCATGTGATAGATTGGCAACTTCGAACGACAGATTAAATTTCTGCGTTGGTGCATGTTTTAACAAGGTGATTTTGCCTTATTATACTTTGTTTTCAAGCAATGGTTATGAAAACGAAGGATGTTTTGGGATTAGGCCTATTGCTTATATTGAGTATCGAAGTCTGGATAAATGGGAGGAAGAGTATAAATCGTACACTAAATTTGCCCAATACATAATGACCGAGTGTGGTATGGGAATAAATATGCCCTTACATATAACTTATTCTTAGATGTTCAGAATGAAGCTCTTTTTTAGAGCTTCATTCTGTTTTAAATGTAAATAATCTTCCGGCTATGCCGGTAGTAACATAGGCTTTAGCTATGTACTAGACAAAACTCCCTTCA
>CALXAV010000044.1 GCA_944386385.1 uncultured Clostridia bacterium | reverse complement strand
TACATCTTCTTTTAGCCCTGATACATCTTCTTTTAGCCCTGATACATCTTCTTTTAGCCCTGATACATCTTCTTTTAACACTGACACGTCTTCTTTTAGCCCTGATATATCCTCTTGCATAATTACTTGATTATTTTTTATTGTACTTATATCACCTTGCATACTTAAAAGAATTGATAATATTTTTTCCTCCATTATATCACCTCCGCTTTTGGAATTTATTTTACTATTAAATTTATTTAAAGTCAATAGTAAAATGTCTTCGAATGAAATATTTGATTGAATTTTAAGATATTTAATAATTTTTTGATATTAAATATTTGAAAAAAAATAAAGATAATAAAGTTTAATTATTAAAAATAAGCAAATAAAAATCATATATATGTTAACATTTTTTTCCAAATAATGCAAATCTTTTTTAAAAATTCCGTAAAATTTATTTACTTTTTTCTTTAACTAATATAAAATAACTTTGAACTGGATATAATAAGAAAAAATTATGGAGGAAACAAATGAAGAACAGAAATGAATTAAATTATAAAGATTTAAAAATGACTTGTAATCCTAATATCTTTAATTTCGATACAACTGCTGAATTAGAGTCAATACAAGATGGTATCGGTCAAGATAGAGGAATTAAGGCATTAGAATTTGGTTTACAAGTAGATGTAAAAGGCTATAATCTATATCTTGAAGGACCTAGTGGGGTTGGAAAAACCTTATATACTAAAAATTATTTAAATAAGCTAGCAGCTAAGAAGAAGGTTCCTTCTGATTGGTGCTATATCTACAACTTTGAAAATCCAAATGAACCAATTGCAGTTGAATTACCTGCAGGACAGGGTAAAGAATTCCAAGAAGCTATGGAAGGATTTATAAAGGAAATTAGAAAAGATATTAGAAAAACTTTTAATAATGATGATTTTGAAAAAGAAAAAGCATTAATAAAACAAGAATTTGAAGAGAAACGTTCTGCACTTCTAGATAAATTAAATGCAGATGCTTCAAAACATAATTTTCAAGTTAAAACTGCGCAAAATGGTATTTATATGATGCCTATTGTTGATGGTAGAGTTATCGAAGAAGAAGAATTTGAAAATTTAGATGAAGAAATAAAGAAAGAATATGAAGAAAAATCAGTAATAGTGCAAGAACAAATTATGAATGCAATTTCTCAAATAAAAGAAATTGAACGTCAATCAGACAAAAAAATATCAGAATGGCAATCAAATGTAGCACTTCTCACAGTAAATGTCCATATTAATTACTTGAAATCTAAATATAAAAGAAATAAGAAAATAAATCACTTTTTAAATAATGTTAAACAAGATGTTCTAAAAAATATACCTACATTTTTAGAAGACCCTGCTAAGCAACAAGCAGCACAACCAAATCCAGCTATGAGAAAGCCTGACCCTTGTTTAAATTATAGAGTTAATTTATTTATTGATAATTCAAATAGAGAAGGTGCACCAGTCATCATGGATTCCAACTATTCATATAATAATATTTTTGGTGCTATTGAATATGAGAATTATTATGGTTCTTTAAAAACTGACCATACTATGTTAAAACCTGGTCTTTTACAACAAGCAAATGGTGGATATATTATTTTCCAAGCAAAAGATTTACTTGCAAATGGTGCTTGTTATGAAGCCTTAAAAAAAGCTTTAAGAATAAAAGAAATAGGAATCGAAAATCAAGCTGAACAACGTTCGTCTATGGTTTTAATTTCTTTAAAACCCGAGCCTATTCCTCTTAATCTAAAAGTTATTTTAATTGGAAATAGTAACATATATCAAACTTTACTTGCTATGGATTCTGATTTTAGAAAATTATTTAAAATAAAAGTTGAATTTGAAGAAACAGCAAAAATAACTGATGATAATTTAAATAAGCTTGCTCAAATTATACATGGTTTTTGTGAACATCAAGAATTACCAGAATTAGATAAAGGAGCTATGGCTCGTTTAGTTGAATATTCTTCAAAATTAGCTGGAAGCCATAGTAAAGTTTCTACTAGGTTTGATGATTTGATGCAAGTAGTTGGTGAAGCTGCTACTTGGGCAAAACTTTCAAGATCAAAAGTTGTAACAGAAAAACACGTTCTTAAAGCATTAGAAGAACGAGTTGAAAGAGTAAAGAAATATGATGAAAGATATTTAGAAATGATTCAGGAAAATACTCTTTTAATTGATACATCTGGATATAAAGTTGGTCAATTAAATGGTTTAACAGTTATGTCTGTTGGAGATTATACTTTTGGTAAGCCCGCAAAAATTACTGTTAATACTTATACTGGAAAAAATGGAATTGTAAATATAGAAAGAGAAGTTGAAATATCTGGTCCTTCTCATTCAAAAGGAGTTCTTATCCTTACAGGATATTTAGGAGAAATGTTTGCACAAGATATGCCTTTATGTTTGACTGCAAGTATATGTTTTGAACAACTATATAATGGTGTAGATGGAGATAGTGCTTCTAGTACTGAGCTTTACGGATTACTTTCTAGCCTATCAGGTATTCCAATTAATCAATCAATTGCAGTTACTGGTTCTGTTAATCAAAAAGGTCAAATACAACCAATAGGTGGAGTAAACGAAAAAATAGAAGGTTATTTCCAAGTTTGCAAAGTTCGTGGATTAGATGGTTCACATGGAGTTATGATACCCGTTCAAAATATAGATAATTTACAATTATCTGATGAAATTATACAAGCTGTAAGAGATAAAAAATTCCATATTTATGCTGTTTCTACTATTGAAGAAGGTATAGAAGTTTTAACTGGAGTACCAGCAGGAAAAAGAGATAAAGATGGTCATTTCCCAGCAGGAACAGTAAATCGTCTTGTTTATGAAAAACTAAAAAAATATGCTAAAATAAGTGAAAATCAATAAAGAAAAGGCAAAGCATTTAAAGCTTTGTCTTTTAAAATATATTTTTTAAATTAAATGCATATTTTTCTTGTATATGTTTTAATACAAATACACTTTCATCTAACTCCTTTATTGCATCTGCATATTCTTCTGTTTGTATAAAACTATCTAATGCTGTTAAATTATTTTCTACCTTTTCTAATTCATCATGTTCAATATAATATGCAAGTTTATCATGCCTTGATTGCCAGTTTTCTTCTACTATTTTTATCTGCTCTAATATTTTTTCGTTTGATTTTTTTTCCTTGTTATCTAGTTCATTATTTAAATCTGTTTTCAGTGTTTCTAATCCACTTGACAAAGTTTCTACTGACTCTTTTGTATATCTTTGTGTTATTATATTACCTGCACTAATAACAATTACAATAATTATACAAATTATCGCTTCTTTTTTCATACACCTTTCTCCTTCTTTTGACAGAATATTTGTCCTTTTCCATCAAATGTAACAATTAAAGCTTCTTCTGGTTTCATATTAAATTTTTCTACTTGTTTTTTTAACCAATTATAATCTTTTCCTATTGCCTTTAAATTTTCTGTCATAACCTTTCCATCTACAACTAAGTCATATGGTATTCCTTCATATTCTGGCATGATATTAAAATCTTGAGGAATTGTATTTCTTTTATTCGGCTTCTGTATAACAGTTACTTGTCCACTTGTTTCCAATATTGCATACTCAACATCACCCAAATTAATTACATTATTTCCTCTTAATCTTTCTTCGAGTTCATTAATTGTAAATCTTTCTTTTCTTAAACTTTTTTCACTTATTTTTCCACGATATATTAAAATACTTGGTCTTCCACAAATTATTTCTCTTGCTCTTGAGCTTTTTAAGTTTATCATTGAAATAAGAAGATGCATAATTAAAAGTCCAAGTATTGGTATTATTCCATTAAATATAGGTATTCCTGTATCAGTCATTGGGATTGATGCTAAGTCCGCTATCATGATTGAAATTGCAAGTTCAAAAGGTTGTAATTGTCCTATTTCTCTCTTTCCCATTAATCTCATTACTATTAAAACTATTATATATAAAACAATTGACCTAAAAAAAGTAATTAACATTAAAAACACCAACTTTTTAATTTCATTTTTATTATTTTTAACAAATTTTTACTCTTCTATACAAGATTTTTTAGTATAAATTAAATATTTTTGTGAATAATAAAATTAGAACCTTAAAAAATTTACATTATGAATTTAATAACTAAGGAGGTTATTTAAAATGTCAGAAGTCGATACAAATCGTACTCAAAGCGGAACTTCTACTGTTTGGCAAATAATCGGTAGATTAGTTGCTTCAGCTGTAGTTTTGGCAATTACTGCATTTTTTACACCAAGTTTTACTATTAATAATATCTGGACATTAGCAATAGCTGCTATCGTTTTAACAGCAATTGATTATTTAGTAGTTAAGTTTACTGGACTTCATGCAAGTCCATTTGGTAAAGGTTTTGTTGGTTTTGCTTTAGCTGCTATTACTTTATATGTAACTCAATTCTTTGTTGCAGGTTATTCTATTTCTTGGGTAGCTGCAATAATCGGTGCTTTAATTTATGGTGTAGTTGATTACTTTATCCCTGGAAATCAAGAAATGTAGTAAAAAACAGGTCAAGAAAAAATCTTGACCTGTTTTTATTTAACCTGTACAGGCTATTACATCATAACAATGCTTCAGTACTTGTTTTTCTATCTCTTTCTTTGAAAAGTTGGAAACAGGACAATAATAAAAATCTGTACGTATCCTCTCTCCTCCTAAGAAGAAATTAATAACAACATCTGATATTGCTACCCGTATATTCTTATAATACACTTTAACTACAAAATAATATTCCCCTCCATTTATTGGCATGCACTCAGCAGAAAATGTGTATTTCTCCATAAGAATTCCTTTCTAGTAGTACTCACCAACTAGACGTAACTAACAAATTACAATTACATTATATTTCTTAAATACTCTAATGTCAACACTCATAGACATAGTATAAGAAAATTCTTCTTACTACTTTTATAATAACACTAATCTATTATATATTCGTATATCATCACAAGCTTACCAAAACTAAACAAAAAACCTCTTAAAATTTTTCTACTATTTCATTTTTATTTTTATAAATACTTTTTGGTGGTATTACACCTCTTACACAAGATAGTGGATAAATATTAGCATTTCTTCCAATTACAGTCCCCGGGTTTAAAACGCTATTACAACCAACTTCTACATTATCACCCAACATTGCACCAAACTTCTTTAGTCCTGTTTCTACTTTTTCTGTTCCACTTTTTACTATTACAAGCTTTTTATCTGATTTAACATTAGAAGTAATAGAACCCGCTCCCATATGAGCTTTATATCCTAATATTGAATCCCCTACATAATTATAATGTGGTACTTGTACTTTATTAAATAAAATAACATTTTTTAGTTCTGTTGAATTTCCAACTACTGCCCCATTTCCTACAATTGCTTTTCCTCTAATAAAAGCACAATGTCTTACTTCTGCATCTTCTCCAATAATTGCAGGTCCATTAATATATGCTGTTGGATAAACTTTTGCTGATTTTGCAACCCAAATATTTTCTCCTCTTTTTTCATATTTATCTGGATCTAATTTATTTCCAAGCTCAATTATAAACTCTTCTATTTTAGGTAATGCTTCCCATGGATATGTAACACTTTCCAACAACTCTTTTGCAATTGTTTCATCTAAATTATATAGATTTTTAATTTTACATTCTTTCATAACAATTATCTCCTTAAAATTATTTTTTATTTTGTCTGTTCCAAAATTTCTCATATAATTCTTTTGCTGTCTTTGGACTATCTACACCTTCTCTATTTTTTACAGGAGCGAAATCATCTTCTCTTTTCCCTCTAAGAATAGCTATATCATCAAAGAATTCAAAAGCGTCAAAAATAAATGATTCAAATTTATAAGAATTTGGTTCTGATGGAACCACTTCTTTTCCATTTTCGTCTATATATGAATTTTTCTTAAATGCGCTGTGATATATAAGTGGTTCTTTACTCGCTTTTTCTATTGCATCAATTGTATATAGATTACACATTATATGTGACTCACCATATTTTAATTCTCCATCACTATCAACTTCTTCTGCCATTTTCTCTGGAAGCTCTGCATACTCTATAACCTTTGGGTGTCCATTCATCTTACAAAATACTCCAACTTTTTCATGTGGGTTTGCTTTTACAACTGATTTTGAAGCAATTTGTACACCTTTATCTATTGCCATTCCTAATAAAGTTACATCTGCCATTTTTAGTAAAACATTGTCTACTCCACCTATAAATACCCATTTAATTCCTTTATTTTTCATATCAGCTAGAGAACCACTTGCTCTTAATGATGAGTATGTTCCGCCATTTCCATCTGATGCCTCTTTTATTTTCATATCTTTACTTATTAATAACTTTCCTTCTGTATCAACTAAAGGAAGTTCACTTTGAGTAAATATAGTTACCGCTTCTTTAGGATATCCAAAGTAGTTATGTTTTTCTAAGAAATCTACAGTTGCTTGGTTATTTTCTTTACTTGTCATTATATACCAAGGAATAACTGTATCATATTTTTTATTAGCTTCCTCAAGATTATCCTTTAAGATTTCAAATAAATATTTTCCTTTTCCATAAACATCTAACTTAAATGTTCCTTTTGGTCCATTATGTCCTAATCTTGTTCCCTGTCCTCCTGCCATTGTTACAACTGCATATTTACCACTTCTTATGAGTTCTTCACCTAATGTATCAAACTTCTCTCTTTGTTCTTTTGATAACTTTGCCTTATCTAAATAATCAATAGATTCTATCTTATTTTCTTTTATTTCAATTTCTTTTTTTGTATTATCATATAATTCCATTATTTGTCCAAAATCAATTCTATTTATCTGATCTAATAATTCTTGTTTTTTTACTTCATCTAATTTATTTAATAAATTTACAATATGATTTTGATTATATTTCTTAAGTATTTCAATTGCTTCTTGTTCTTTATCCATATTAACTCCATCCCTTCATATATCTTAATCTATTATATGATACTCCCCTTAATATTGCCATTCTATCATAATTACTTTATTTTATCAAGTTTTTTAGAAAACTTGTCATATTCTAAAAATTTCTCCAATATATATTAACTAAAAGTATTTAAAGTAGTACAAACATTTTCTTAAAAAGAAATCAAAGGAGGTATATAATGGAAAATACAAGATTATATCAAGATATTGCCAAAAGAACAGATGGTGATATTTATGTAGGAGTTGTTGGTCCTGTTAGAACTGGTAAATCTACTTTTATAAAAAGATTTATGGATTTGCTTGTTATTCCTAACATAGATAATGAATACAAAAAAGAAAGAGCAAAAGATGAACTACCACAGAGTGCTGGCGGAAAAACTATTATGACTACAGAACCTAAATTCGTTCCAAATGAAGCTGTTGAAATCACCTTAGATAATAATCTAAAATTTAAAACTCGTTTAGTAGATTGTGTTGGATATTTGGTTGATAACGCTATTGGATATTTAGAAGATGACATGCCAAGAATGGTTAAAACTCCATGGTCTGATGAAGAGATACCATTTGAAACAGCAGCTGAAATAGGCACTAAAAAGGTTATAGAAGAACACTCTACTATTGGTATTTTAGTTACAACAGATGGAACTATAACAGACATTCCAAGAGAAGATTATATAAAAGCTGAGGAAAGAGTTGTATCAGAATTAAAAGCATTAAATAAACCTTTTATTATCCTATTAAACTCTGCAGAGCCAAATTCTACATATACAAAGGAACTTACAGATAATCTAAGCAAAAAATATAACACAACTGTTATTCCTATTAACTGTGAATATTTGAATATTGAAGATATTAATAACATGTTTTCTTCTGTATTATATGAATTTCCAACAGATCAAATTAAGATTAAGTTTCCTAGATGGGTTGACGGTTTGGATTTTTCTCACCCATTAAAAGCTGAATTATTCAAAGAAATTAAAGAAGCTTTTGAAGATGTTAATGTTTTAAAAGATGTTTCAGTTTGTACTGATAAAATAAAACAAACAGATATAATTTCAAATACAACAATTACCGATATGCAATTAGGCTCTGGTAATGTTACAATTGAAATCACTCTAAAAGACGAATTATTCTATAATGTTCTTACTGAAATTACAGGAGTAGCTATTACTAATGAAGGTGATTTGTTCCGAATAATTTCTGAATTATCTGCTACTAAGAAAAAATACGATAAAATTTCTTATGCTTTAGATGAAGTTGATCGTAAAGGTTATGGTATTGTTACTCCTTCTATTGACGACCTTGTATTAGAAGAACCTGAAATGGTTAAACAAGGTTCTAGATTTGGTGTTAAGCTAAAGGCCACAGCTCCATCTCTTCATATCATAAAAACGAATGTTAGAACTGAGGTTTCCCCAATCGTTGGTTCTGAAAAACAATCAGAAGAACTTGTTAATTACTTACTTTCTGGTTTTGAAAATGACCCTAAAAAGATTTGGGATTCTAATATCTTTGGTAGAAGCTTACATGAACTTGTTAATGAAGGTCTACAAGCTAAACTTGCTAAAATGCCAGAAGATGCTCAAGTAAAATTACAAGAGACATTAGAGAGAATTGTAAACGAAGGAAGTGGCGGGCTTATTTGTATTATTCTTTAAATTATTTTTGTAAGTGGTTTCAATTTGAAACCACTTTTTTAATTTTATTATTCTATGCCACAAACTTATCTATTATCTCTTTCTCATCTATCCTAGTAATTGCAAAACATTTTTTACCTAAATCTTTAATAGATGCTCCACAATGGTATAATTCTTTATTATCTATTAATATAAATCTATCATGAAATTTATTTGTTTTTGATATTTCTAAAATTGGATATTCTTGATTAAACTTTTGTATATCTAAACTTGATATATTGCTTTTATTTGATGTTAATATAACAACTTCTACATCTTTATTTTTCTTTGTTAACATTTTTAAGATACTATCGTCTATGTAGTTATCAATTAGTGTAATCTTACTTTAGCTCTTTTTATAATATCTATTATTAAGCTATATGCATCGTATATTTGCCCTTGAAAAAATACCTTTTGTTTAAAATTTTCTTCTTTTTGTAAACTATCAAATACTTCATCAAATTTCTTATCATGCTCTAGTAATTTATATTCTACATTTGTTAATCTTTCAAATACTTGTGCATTTGATGATATAAATTTTCTCATTTCCACAAATGCATTCATAATATTTATACTAACTTGAATAGCTATATTATTTTTTAATAACCCTGATAACATTGCTATCCCCTGTTCTGTAAATACATATGGTAAATACTTCTTTCCTCTATGTTTACTATTTTCATTTTTGGAACTGGTCGCAAATTGCGACCAGTTATTTTCAAAATTTGAATTTGAGTTTGCAATTTGTAATTTTAACTTTTGAGCTTCCTCTTCTGTTAATTGAAAGCAAAAGTTTTCAGGAAACCTTTCCCTATTTCTGCTTACAGTTTCATTTATTCTTTTGGTTTGATAATGATATAACATTGCCACATCACTATCTAACATTACTTGCTTTCCTCTTATTGTATATATAAGATTTTTTATTTCATCATTTGTAGCTACTCTTTCTACACTTATTGTTTTTATTTCATTTTCCATTTGTATCACATCCTCTAACTATATGCATATAGTTTAAAACATTTGTTCGTATTTGTCAATGTTTTTTTACTAATTTAAAATATAATTAATTCATTTAATAGACATACGAAATATAAAAAATCACAAATAAAAACAGCCCTCTCAATTAACTTGAGAATGAGCTGCTACTTAAACTTGGATATGAAAACTCTTTTCCTCCTGGAGTAAACTGTCCACTAGGTGAGTGGTCAGAATAAAATTCATTTGAGCCTTTTAAGAAATATTTATATTTTGAACTTTGGCTTACAGTTCCGCCTCCTACAACAACTGGATCGTCCCAAGTACAGTCAACTGCATACCAACTACCTTGCAATTCTACATAGTTCCAAGCGTGTCTTTCTGTTTCTCCTCTTGAATTAGTACCTGTACCAATAACTAATACACAAGGAATTCCCATCTCATCTAGAATATATTTAAAAGACCTTGCATAACCTTCACAAACTGCAACATGATTTACTAAAGCTCCATATATATCATAAATATTATCTTTAGAAATAGTTGTATCATATTCTATATTATCTACCAAATAGTCATGTACCATTTTTATATCATTATATGTATTTCCAGTTCTTCTAGATACTAAACTATTTTTCACTTGTTCTATTTGACTAATTGCACTTTCTACTTGGCTTTCGTTTGAAAATTCATCTGTAAAATAATTGTTTTCATTTCCATTATTTATATACACGTTATATGATACTCCACTAGAAGATGTTGTCGTTTCTATATTTAAATACATTTTATTAGGACTCAAATAGAAAACATCTGGATTATCATATGTATATGCCTCTATTGCTGATTGGTAATAATCTCCTAATTCATCTTGTCCATTTGCTGTGTTTAGAATATCTGTAAAACTATTTCCTAAGTCTATTCTATAAGTTCCTGTTTTCATATTTTCTTTATTACTTTCTAAAGCTTTATATATAGTTTTAGATGGTTCCTCTAATTGATTATAAAAATATTTATCAACACTTACACTACTATAATCTACATTAGTATTACTATTACCACTTTGTAATTCATTTAATGGATTATTTTCAACTACTTGCGGTGTTTTTATTGTTTCTGTATCAACAGTATTTTCATTACTAGCATAATTTCCAATAAAATTTTCTGGTTCTACCGCTGCTTCAATCCCTGAAATATCTTGATATATTATGACACCAAGTAATACTATTGCACAAACAATTAATAGCACCACAACTGACATTACAAAACTAGCTAATCTACTTTTCATAATTATCTCCTATTTTTATAACTTACCTTTATATTATAACATTTTTTTATGTTTAAAACTAGTATATTTTTCAGATTTTCTAGTCATAATATAAAAAATGCTGATATTTACAATATTATAGATATTTTACAAATAAAGGTAAAATAAAATTAGGAGTATTTAGTTTGAAAGAAAAAGTTAGAAAAATAAAACCTAAATAATAGAAAAATGGCATAGTTCCCCCTTACCCCCAGA
>CALXAV010000043.1 GCA_944386385.1 uncultured Clostridia bacterium | reverse complement strand
TATATTTTGCTACTATCTTCATTTACTCTTTTTATTTTACTTACATCTACTTTTCCTTCTCTTACCTCATAATTAAAAGCATTATATACTTTGCTACAATGCCATTTTATTTCTTTTATTATTTTTTCTTGTGTTTCACTTAATTTTATATTATATACAAACGTTAATCTCAAACTCTCACCTCCAGTCATTTTATTATTTATATCATATAAAACAAATTTTCGCAAACATTTTGAAATAAAATTTTATTTTCTGTTTAATTCTAAAACAAATTGGTGATTTTTCCTATACAATAAAAAAGAGGAAGTTATTCTTCCTCTTTTACTAATTCAAAGTCTATTTCTTTTAGTTCTTTACTTGCACGTATTACTCTTATACGTATTTTGTCTCCTATCTTATATGTTTTATTTGTTAGTTCTCCAATTAATATTTTTCTTTCTTCATTATAGATGAAATATTCATCACCTAAATTCTCAAATCTAATTAATCCTTCAATTGTGTTTTCAAGTTCTGCAAAAACTCCAAATGATGTTATTGAAGAAATTATTGCATCATATTCTTCTCCTATTCTAGATTCCATGTATTCTGCCATCTTCATTTTCTCTGCTTCTCTTTCCACTTCTGTTGCTACTTTTTCTCTTTCTGAAGATTGATTGCTTCTATCTTCTGACTGTTTCTTTAACTCATTATATTCTCCTTCATCAATTACATAGTTATTTTCCAAATATTTAGAAATTACTCTATGTATGAATAAATCTGGATATCTTCTAATTGGAGATGTAAAATGACAATAATATTTACTTGCTATTCCAAAGTGACCTTTATTTTCTGGTTCATATCTTGCAAGTTTTAAAGTCCTTAATATTAATGTCGAAATTACTCTTTCTTCTTCTTTTCCTTTTATTTCTTCTAATACTTTAGCAAATTCTTTTGGATAAATATTATCTTTAGATGCCTTTATTTTCAATCCATAATTATATAAGAATTTATTTAATTCTTTTACTTTTTCTAAATCTGGTTCTTCATGTACACGGTATATAAATGGCGCTTCTAACCAATAAAATTTTTCTGCTACTGTTTCATTTGCTGTTAGCATAAATTGTTCTATTATTTCATTTGAAAAAGTAGTCTCATATTTTCCAACATCAACAACTTTTCCATCAATGTCTAGCTCTATTTTTGTCTCTGGAATATCTAAATTTAAGTAACCATTTTCTAGTCGTCTATTCTTTAGTATCTCAGCAAGTTCTTCCATTAATTTAAAGTCTTTTATATATGTTTTGTATCTTTCTAGTACTTCTTCATCTTCCCCATCTAATATTTTTTGTACGTCTGTATAATTCATTCTTTCAGTTACACAAATAATTCCTTTACAAATATCTGATGATACTACATTTCCTTTATTGTCAATCTCCATTATGCAAGAAAGTGTAAATCTATTTTCTCCTGCATTTAAACTACAAATTCCATTTGATAACTCCCTTGGAAGCATCGGAATAACTCTTCCTAGCATATAGATACTTGTTCCTCTTACCAATGCTTCACTATCTAATAAACTATTTTCCTTTACATAGTAACTTACATCAGCAATATGAACTTCTAGTCTATAATTACCATTTTCAAGTTTTTCTACTCTTACAGCATCATCTAGGTCTTTTGCATCTTCACCATCTATTGTAAAAATTATTTCATTTCTAAAATCTCTTCTATTTGGAATGTCTTTTTTGTCTACCTTGTCTCCACATTTCTTAGCTTCTTCTACTACCGCTTCTGGAAATTTTGCAGGTAAATTATGTTCTTTTATTATTGATAGCATATCAACTCCTGCTTCATTTATATTTCCTAAAACTTCTATTATTTTTCCTTCTGCTTTCTTTCCGTTCTTAGGATATTTCGTAATTTTAACTAATACCTTGTGATTATTTCTTGCTTTTCCAAAATTTCTTTTTGAAATATATATATCAGTTCCAAAATTCTTATCATCTGGTATTACAAATCCAAAGTTTTTATTATATTGAAATGTTCCAACTACTGTATCTTTTTCATGTTTTAATATTCTTACAATTTTTCCTTCTGCTCTTTTTATTTTATTTTCTTTCTCAGTTATTTCTATCAATACATGATCTCCATTTAAAGCATTTAAAGAGTTTTCTTTTGATATATAAATCTCATCTTCTCTATCTTCTAACTTTACAAATCCAAATCCCTTGGCATTTTTTCTATAATATCCATCATAATAAGTTTTTTCACTTATTTTATAACGATTTTTTCTATTCTTTTCAATTTTTAATTCTAGCTCTAATTTTCCAATTACCTCTAGGAAATCATGATATTCATTTTTCGGTACCCTCATAAGCATTGCTATTTCTTTTGCCTTCATCGGGACATAATCATCATCACTCATAAAATCTAAAATTTTCTGTTCTCGGTCATCCATTTAAACTTTCATTCCCTCTTTCTTTTTTTATTATAAATTTATACTAATAAAGGGGCTCGTTTTCTAGAAAACCGCCCCTTAAATTTTTATGCCATATACAAAATTCCTAAAACTATTGTCAACACTGCAAATACAATTGATAATATAACTGTCCATTTTTTTTGTTTTCCTTCTTTTGTTCTACCTTTATTTTTTTCAAAGAAGTTATTTGTTGATGAACCTGTTATTGTAGATGATAATCCTGCATCTTCTTTTGATTGTATTAGTGTTAATATTATTAGTGCTAATGCTACTATTAAGTATATTACTATTAATATCCATTTTGCTATATCCATCTTATTCGTTCCTCCTAACGGTCTTCTCTAAACTACTTAGGTATTGTAACATATTTTTTATAAAAATGCAAATATTTTACATATATTTTTAGTATTTATATATTTATTTTAAGATTTTCCATACTCCTACCTCTTTTGGCAGGTCTTCAAATTCCATTTTTTCTTTTCTCACAGGGTGTTCTATTGTTAATCTATATGCCCACAATGCTATTTGTTTATTCTTTCCTTTGCTTCCATATCTTTGGTCTCCATATATGCTATGACCAATATTTGCAAATTGAACTCTTATTTGGTGGTGTCTTCCTGTATATAAATTTATTTTTAGTAAGCTAACATTATTTTCTTTATCATATTTTATTACTTCATAATCTAGTTTAGCAAACTTACTATCCTTTTTATCTTTACTCACTACATAACTTGTATTTGTTTTTTTATCTTTATATAAATAGTTTTCTAGAGTTCCTTTTTCTTGTTCCAATTTTCCATCTACTACTGCTAAATATTCTTTTTTAAATACCTTTTCTCTTACTTGGTTACTTAGTCTTGATGCTGCTTTTGAAGTTTTTGCAAACACCATAACTCCACCTACTGGTCTATCTAATCTATGTACTAATCCTAAATATACATTTCCAGGCTTATTATATTTTTCTTTTATATAATCTTTTATCAATGTCATCATGCTGATATCACCAGTTTTATCCTCTTGTGATGGTACATTTGGTATTTTTTCTACTACGATTATATGATTATCTTCATAAATTACTTTTAGCTTCATATTCATTCCTTTTTTCTATATACTTTTCTATTTACTATTTTTCCCATCTAGCATATATTCCACAAGGTAATACTAGTTTTGAATTTTCCATAGGAATTCCTATTTCTCCACATTCTTGTCTTCCTTTATACATTTTTCCAACTGTAAGACTTATTATATTTTGCATCACCGTACTTGATATTCCTGTTGTGTATGAATTTATTAAGAAGAATAATGGGTCCTTTGATAATACTTTTGTACATAATTCTACTAAATCATATATATTGTTTTCAAATTGCCATACTTCTCCTTTTGTTCCTCTTCCATATGATGGTGGATCCATTATTATTCCATCATATTTATTTCCACGTCTTATTTCTCTATTTACAAATTTTACAACATCGTCTACTATGAATCTTACCGGCTTTTTTTCTAAGCCTGATGATATTACATTTTCTTTCGCCCATGTTGTCATACCTTTAGAGCTATCTACATGACAAACAGAAGCCCCTGCTGATAGACAAGCAACTGTAGCTCCTCCTGTATATGCAAATAAGTTTAGAACTTTTATTTCTCTTTTTGTTTTCTGTTTTTCTCCTTTTATTTTACTAATCATCCAGTCCCAATTTACAGCTTGTTCCGGAAATAATCCAGTATGTTTGAAGCCCATTGGTTTTATATTAAATGTTAAATTTTTATAATGTATTTGCCATGCTTTTGGCATTTTCTTATTAAACTCCCATGAACCTCCACCTGTTTTACTTCTGTGATATGTAGCATTTATTTCATTCCATTTTTTAGGAAAACTTTTATCTTTCCATATTATTTGTGGATCTGGTCTTGATAAGATAACATCTCCCCACTTTTCTAATTTTTGTCCATCTGCCATATCTAATATTTTATATTCTTTCCATTCATTTGCAAGTTTCATTATTTTACTATTCCTCCTATATATTAGAACAGTAATATTTTACCATATTTTTAGATATTTTGCAAAATTTTCATAAAGCTTACTATCATTACTATATTTAACATTGAAAATGTTATAAAAGCCCAAAATACTGTTGTTATAAATTTATGTTTTTTTATCCTTCTAATTATTTTTCTTCTGAGCCTTGGTTTTTTCAATACTAACTTGTCCAATCTTGTGTTATACATAACTTCATACCACTTTTCTTTAACGTTTTCCATAATATCCCCCTTATAAACATTCTTTATATATGTATATTCACAAGATTTATATTTATTCATTATTTTTTATAAATTATTTACAAAACTCTAATAAACGACTTATAAATCCTTACTAGTTCCCCTTTAAGCCAAAATTGATTTTTTCGTCATTTTATGGTATAATTAAAGTGTTGAAGGACACGTCCTTCACAGAACTCCAAACGAACTATAAACACAACAAGGAGGTTTCATTATGAAGAAAGGTATTGGTTTTTTTGTAAATCTACTAATCTGTATCGTTTCGGTGTTCTTTATCGTTTTGGGCTACGCCATCATTCAAAATCTTGATGGCATTGTGGAAGACTTCGTGAGCTTCCCCCGTCCTTATCTGTTCTTGCTTGTATTGGGCATCTTCGTTGGAAGGATTCTTACTCCGTTTATCTACAATCGGATTTCATCTTCTTCCACGAAAGAAGGAGCTCATCGTAGGACAAGCTCCAACAGAGAATGAGTCCAAAGGAGTGGCGCAGGTATTCCTGCGCCATCTCCATTTTACATTTCCTTTATTTTTTTTGCTAAATTTTCAGTTATTCCTTTTATAGAAGTTAATTCTTCTATGCTTGCTTCTTTCATTTTCTTTATACTTCCAAAATGTTTCAATAATGCTTTTTTCTTTACTTCTCCTATTCCTTCTATATTATCTAATTCTGATTTTGTCATTTCTTTATCACGTAATTTTCTATGGTAAGTAATTGCTGTATCATGTACTGTGTCTTGGAATTTGGTAATTAGATTCATCAAGTTTTGTGATATCTTAAGTTCGTTCCTATTTTCATCCATCAATGCTCTTGTTTGGTGCTTATCATTTTTTACCATACCAAATACAGGAATACTTAAATTATATTTTGCAATTGCTTTTTTAGTTGCTCTTATTTGTGTAATACCACCATCTGCAAATATAACATCTGGAAGTTCACCAAATCCTCCTTTTGGATTTTCTATTGAATGTTTTAATCTTCTAGTTATTACTTCTTCCATACATTTTGGATCATCTTGTCCATACACTGTTTTTATTCTAAATCTTCTAGATAAATTTTTCTTAATAACACCATCCATCATTACACACATACCAGCTACCATATATTCTCCTGATATATTAGATATATCATAAGTTTCTATTTTTCTTGGTAATTTATCCATTTTCAAAACTTCTTTTAGTTCTAATAAAATTTCACTCTTATCTTTTTCTTTATTTTCTAGTGTTACTTTTGCGTTATTTTCTGCCATTTCAACGAAACGAAGCTTTTCACCACGTTTTGGTGATTTTATTTCCACTTTTTTTCCTAATTCTGTGGATAACCAGTTCTCAATTGCCTCTTTATCTTCTATTTCTTCTCTTATCATTATTTTACTTGGTATATTAGGATTGTCTAAATAATATTGTTTTATAAATCCCGATAAGATTTCTTTATCTTCCATATCTTTTAAATCTTGATAAAAATAATGCTCTCTTCCTATCATTTTACTTCCACGTACAAAGAATATTTCTATACATACTTGAAGTTCTGATTTAGCAATTCCTATTACATCAATACTATTTTCAGATATATTAGATACCTTTTGTTTTTCTGAAACTCTTTCTATTGCCAATATTCTATCTCTTATCATTGCTGCTTTTTCATAGTCTAGCTTTCTTGATGCTTCTTTCATATCTTCTTTTAATTCTTTTATTATTTTATCTATTTTCCCATCTAAAAGGTCTATTATTTCTTTTATTTGTTCTCCATAGTCTTCTTTTGATACATAACCCATACAGGGAGCTAAACATCTTCCTATATGATAATTTAAGCATGGTCTTGTTCTTTCTTTTAATGTTCTACATTGACGTATTTTATATTTTCCTTTAATAAAATCTATCATTTCTTTAGCACTTCCAGGATTTGCATAAGGACCAAAATATTTAGAACCATCATTAACTACCCTTCTAGTCATAAAAACACCTGGATAATCACTTTTCATATCTATTTTGATATAAGGATATGTTTTATCATCTTTAAGTAAAACATTAAATTTAGGTCTATTTTTCTTTATTAAATTACACTCTAATATTAATGCTTCTGCTTCATTATCTACTACAATATACTCAAAATGGTCAATTAAACTTACCATTTTTTTAATTCTTTCTGTTTTATTAGTCTTTCTAAAGTACTGTCTTACTCTATTTTTTAGAGAAATTGCTTTACCAACATATATAATGTTATCATCTTTATCTCTCATAACGTAGACACCAGGCCTATTTGGAAGTTTTTTTAATTCTTCTTCTATATTAAACATAAAAATCTCCTAAAATTAAAAATTCTTTTATTATTATACCAAAAATGATTAAAAAAATATACTTTTTTACCAAATTTTACATTTATTTGTCTTTTTTATTACAAAAATATTACATTTTCATTACAAAAGTGTTGACAAATGTAATTTTTTATCTTATAATCAAATTATAGTTAGAAATTTTACACTAAGGTTAAGTTACAAAAAGTTACGCAAGATTAAGGAGTTGATTATAATGAATACACAAGAAGACTATAGACCAGTTGCAAGCTGTATGGCTTTAACTGTAAGAAAAGAACATAGGTTAACAGTAATTAAAAAGGCTACAAGAACTACACTTCGTATTTCTTGGAAAACATTATTGTATGCCCTATTTTTAACATTCGCCAATATTTTAGTTTAGAATTTAATAATTGAATATATATTAAGAGAGTCTGTTTTAAACAAACTCTCTTTTATTTTTCTCCTATTGCTGAAACTACACTATCTATTCCTGGAAATACCAAATCTCTTAAATCATTATCTACTGTTATTTTCCAACTATCTTCATCTTTACCAATTTTTACTTTTTTTAACACAGTTTTTGTCTGTATACTTTCATCTGAAACAATTTCTTTTAATCTTTGAAGCGCTAATTCATTTGTTATTATATTTTGACTTTCTTTTTCTTCAACTATTTTTTTCATCCATTCTGTTAAAATAGTCTTGAAATCTTTATTAGTCATTTCTATAATTAAAGTTGCCTGATTATCCTCTACTTCTATACTTTCAACTGTCCATTCTATATTTTTAAACAATTCTTTTTCTAATTCAGTATCATCAGGATTTTCTAATATCATTTCATCTAAACTACTAATTAACTTATCATAATCCATATGTTGATTAACTTTTTCTTTATCTAATTCTTTTAATCCTGTAAATGTTTCATTAAAATCTCTTTCTATTTCTCGTGAATTATTATTTAAACTTATAATTACAACAGTTGTAATTATAGCTACTATTACTAAAACTATCGCTATTACAGCAACAATCTTTCCTTTTCTGCTTTTAGCATACTTTCCTGTAGAATGTTTTCCCATTTTTCCCCTCACTCTTCTTATTAAAATAGGAGAGTTAAATCTCATAAAACTCTCCTATTTATTATTATGCTATTATTCTTCTTGACTATCTAAAGTTTGTTGTTCAACACTTTCAACTGCTGACTCGTTTTTGTTCTTATCATCACTTGAAGTTATATCATCTTGTTCAGTAGATTCTTCCTTTGCTGGAGGTGTAGGTGTTGTTGGTTTTTCTTCTTCTGGCTTACTTTCCTCTTTATCAGTTGAATCTGTTGTTGTTTCTTGTGATGAATTATTATCACTTGCTGTATTTTCTTCTTTTGCTGCTGCAGTAGCTTCATCAGCTTTTTCTTCACTTGTTACTATACTATTAGCTTTATCATTTTCATCTGCTTTTGCAGCTATTTCATCAGCTTTCTCTTTACTAAGTTCTTCATCATTTATTATTGTTGATAATAAATTCATTGAATAAGTTGATTTTTGTTCTTTATAATGAATGCTTACTTCAGCACTAGCTGTTAAATCATTTACTTCTGCTGTATTAGTTACATCGACTTGTGCTCCTTCAGGAATTATTGTACCTAAATCACTTACATCAACTATAATACCATCTAAGTGATAAGTACATGCCTCTAATGGTACATATCCTTTAAATAGTGGTTCAATCTTATCATCATCTCTTACAGTATAATATCTTTGTCTTTGTGAATCAGCATTATCAACTACTTTATACCATAAAACAACTTGTGTTGGTGATAATTTAACACTATCTCCATATAATTGACTTAAAACTCTGTTAATGTCGTCTCTATCAGGTAATACTCCATTTTCAACATATTGTGCCATTCTTCCATTTTGATTTGCTTCTACAAAATCATCTAACATATCCTCTAATTCAGCTTCATCTTTTAATGCCTCATTAACTTTACTATCATTATAGTAAGTGTCTGATGCAAATGTACTTCCTGAAATTGCATCTGGATTTGCATTTATATGTCCTGCATAAATATATCCATCATTCTTATTAGTTGCTCCAGCTGTTCTTAAGAATAAGTTCATTACTTTTCCTGTTCCATCATTTATATGTTCATCTTTTTCCACTCCACTATCATATGAGAATTGTACATCTAATACAGTTGTTTCTTCTCCTGCATCTTCTCTTACATTTTTGAAGACTGTTTCATCTACATTAACTGTAATATCAACAGATTTAGCGGCATCACCATATCCAATATTGTTTACTGTCCATGTTAATTTTTGTCTATTTACTCCATCTACATCAACTGTTTCTTGTCTAACTCCTGCTGGTAAGCTTCCTGATACAGTAATTCCTTCTGGTAAAATATCTGTAACTGTTTGTGTTTCTGTTATTACTGCTGGATAACTATCTTGTACTGTATTTTCTACTGTTAATCTATATGTAAATGTATTGTTATTTGAACCAGGATTATATACAATATTTTTAATTTCTCTTCCATCTTTCATTGCTGTCTTTGTTAATTGTAATAATGGTTCTGGTTTTGCAACATAATATACTTTAATTACATTGTTTTCAGGATTTTCACTTACTATTAATGGTAAGTTTTCTACTCTATCAAATTTATATCCTTCTATTACTTTGTCTGTATATGTCTTTATTTCTGTTCCATATACTGCTGTTTCTGTTTCTGTCTTACTATTATCTTTTTCTCCATTATAATAATATTCTACTGTATATTTGAATTCATCTTTTACGTAGTATACCTTGATTACATTGTTTTCAGGATTTTCACTTACTGTTAATGGTAAGTTTTCTGTCTTTTCTAGTTTATATCCTGCAATATTTTTGTCTTCATAATCTCTTATTACGTCATTAAATGTTGCTGTATATGTTTCTGTATTTTCTTCATTTAATTCTCCATCATAGTAGTATTCTACTGTGTATTTGAATTCATCTTTTACGTAGTATACCTTGATTACATTGTTTTCAGGATTTTCACTTACTGTTAATGGTAAGTTCTCTGTTTTTTCTAGTTTATATCCTGTTTTTACTTTATCTGTATATGTACTTATTTCTGTTCCATATACTGCTGCTTTTGTCTCTGTTGCTTTATTATCTATTGTTCCGTCATAGTAGTATTCTACTGTGTATTTGAATTCATCTTTTACATAGTATACTTTGATTACATTATTTTCAGGATTTTCACTTACTGTTAATGGTAAGTTTTCTGTCTTTTCTAGTTTATATCCTGCAATATTTTTGTCTTCATAATCTCTTATTACGTCATTAAATGTTGCTGTATATGTTTCTGTATTTTCTTCATTTAATTCTCCATCATAGTAGTATTCTACTGTGTATTTGAATTCATCTTTTACATAGTATACTTTAATTACGTTGTTTTCAGGATTTTCACTTATTGTTAATGGTAAGTTCTCTGTCTTTTCTAGTTTATATCCTGTAATATTTTTATCTTCATAATCTCTTATTACGTCATTAAATGTTGCTGTATATGTCTCTGTCTTCTTGTCATCTATTGTTCCATCATAGTAGTATTCTACTGTATACTTGAATTCATCTTTTACATAGTATACTTTAATTACGTTGTTTTCAGGATTTTCACTTATTGTTAATGGTAAGTTCTCTGTCTTTTCTAGTTTATATCCTGTAATATTTTTATCTTCATAATCTCTTATTACGTCATTAAATGTTGCTGTATATGTCTCTGTCTTCTTGTCATCTATTGTTCCATCATAGTAGTATTCTACTGTATACTTGAATTCATCTTTTACATAATATACTTTAATTACGTTATTTTCAGAATTTTCACTTATTGTTAATGGTAAGTTCTCTGTCTTTTCTAGTTTATATCCTGTAATATTTTTATCTTCATAATCTCTTATTACGTCATTAAATGTTGCTGTATATGTCTCTGTCTTCTTGTCATCTATTGTTCCATCATAGTAGTATTCTACTGTATACTTGAATTCATCTTTTACATAATATACTTTAATTACGTTATTTTCAGAATTTTCACTTATTGTTAATGGTAAGTTCTCTGTCTTTTCTAGTTTATATCCTGTAATATTTTTATCTTCATAATTATTTATTACATCTTGATATGTTGCTGTATATGTTTCTGTATTTTCTTCATTTAATTGTCCGTCATAGTAGTATTCTACTGTATACTTGAATTCATCTTTTACATAGTATACCTTAATTACATTATTTTCAGGATTTTCACTTACTGTTAATGGTAAGTTCTCTGTTTTTTCTAGTTTATATCCTGTAATATTTTTATCTTCATAATTATTTATTACATCTTGATATGTTGCTGTATATGTTTCTGT
>CALXAV010000042.1 GCA_944386385.1 uncultured Clostridia bacterium | reverse complement strand
CTAATGTATAATTAGGAATTGTCTCTTCTGTTGTTGTGTATTCTTTTCCTACATATCCATCTATTGTCTTTTCTGGTAATAATTCATTACCTGTACTCTTCTCTACATATTTAACAATAACTTTCGTATTCTTTGCATAGTAGTATACCACTACTTGCTCTTCTCTTGTCATTGTTCCACTTAGGTTTCCTTTTGTTTCTACTAATGTATATCCATCTATTACTTTACTATTTGTTGTATAACTTTGTCCTTCATATCCTCCTAAGATTATTTCATCTGATAACACTTTATTATCTGCATCATCATCTGGTGTACTATCTTTTTCTAGATACTTAACAATAACTCTTGTATTTTTTGCATAATAGTATATTTTTTCTTGTGTTTCTGCTGTATATGTTCCTGTTTTTTCTGGTGGCTCTCCTACAAGTGTATATCCTTCTATCTCTTTTACATCATTTGTTACATCAAATGTTTCTCCTACTGCATCTTCTTTTACTTTTTCTTCTGATATCTCTAATCCTGTGTTCTTATCTACATATTTTACTACTACCTTTCCTGGTATCTTTGTCATCTCGTTTGTTATTGTTGCTTCTTTTACATCTGTCTCTCCTGATTTATTAGTAACCAGACTTGATGTTCCTGTGTAGTAATATAAATCATTTTCCATTACTTCTTCTTCATCTACTGTATATAGAATCTCTTGTCCATTTTCATCGTATTTTGCTAGATTTGTAAATGTATGTTTCCACATTACATCTTTTGTTACTACCGCTGTTTGTACTACTTCTCCGTTATTTCTTACATTTACCCTTACTGATACTGGTCTCTTATTATATACATTCTCTTGGTCTACCCAATTCTTTGTTACTTCTATACTTATTACATCCGTTGGCCTTGAGAATGTGTTTGTTACTGTTGTTCCATCTACACTTGAAGTATAGAATTTTAGGTCTCCACTATTTTTCTCCTTCTCTTCAATAGTATATTGTATTTCATTTCCACTAGAATCATATTTATCTAGTCCTGTAAATTCTACTGTCCATTTATTGGTTGTTCCTGTTACTTCTTTACTTGCTACTTCTGTATTACCATTTTTAACTACTAGAATTACACTTTCTGGTCTTCTTGAAGCTTGTTCTTCATTATCATTCCATACTTTGTTTGCTGTTATATTTACTTTATATTCCGTTGGTATTTCTTTTGTTGTCTCTGTTATCTCTTCCTTTTTTGGCGTTGATAATGATACTGTTCCTTTTACATTATTTGATATAGTTTTCTGCGTTACATCTACATTTTTATAACTAAAATTTATTTCTTTTGTTATATCTACTACTTTATCTCCATCTTCCCATGTGTCTATTCCTGTTATCTCTTCTACCCACGTTATTGTCCTATTTTCTTTGTTGTATTCTCCTCCTGCTAGATTATATGTTTTACTCTCATCTATTTCATATGGTAATTCATCTACGATTGTTACTGTTGCATCTCCTATATATTCTTTTATTGTTGTCTTGTAATTTATCGTATAATCTACATTTTGTTCTTCACTTGTTATCTTATCTAATGAACTTTCTTTTGTTAGTTCTGGCGTTGTTATAATAGGATCTTTTAATTTATAATAATAGGTTACTTCTATTACCTCTTCTGTCATTTCCCCTGTATATTTTTCTGGAGTTTCATTTATACATACATAATTATTTGGTATGTCTTCTGCTTTCGTTGTTTTATATTCTTGACCTACTACTCCTTTTATATTCTTGTCTTCTACTAATTTTTCTTTTGTATAGCTGCCTGTATCTACATCATATATATAATGATGTACTACTACGCTTGTTTCTTTCTTTACATAGTATAAATTGATTACATTCTCTCCAGTACCTATAGTTAATGTTTCTTTATCTGCACTGTCATAATTATATCCATATATTTGTATAATCTCATCTGCTGATTTAATTACATTCTCAAATGTTTGTCCATTTACTACTTTTTGTGTACTTATTACATTATTTGTTCCTTTTTCTAGATAATTTACTTTATAACTCAAGTCTGTTCGCTTTGTATAATATATATTAATTACATTTTCTGCTTCATTTGTTCCTATTGTTATACTTTCCTTATCTGCACTATCATATTTATACCCATTTATATTTATTGCTTCATCTACTGCTTCTACCTTAGTATTAATTGGAACATTCTCCTCTAGTTTTGCTGTACTAAGTACTTTATTTGTTCCTTTTTCTAAATAATTTACTTTATAATTATTTGTTATCGCTGCTAGTTTTGGTGATTCTGTAGATACGCTTACACTACCATTTAGTGTTGCATTTCCTACGTTTGTATTTTCAAATCCATCAAAATTTGTAACAACATCTTGTCTTAATTTTACTTTTATTTTTAGTGTAACTTCGTCACCACATACATAGTTTTCATCATAAAATAATACATTTTGTCCATTTACTCTTGTTTGCATACTAGAAGAACCACCAGTTGCTTCTACATCTACTATTTCAAAGCAATCTTTCACTGTATCTGATATAGTACAGTTTGTAATTATTGGCACATTTGCCTCTTCAAAACTTCTATCATAACTATAATCAGCTGCATATTTTTTGTCTGTATAAGGTAATGATAGAGACTCAACTGTACTACTATTCCATCTATTAAGACTTCCTTCACTTAATACCGAATCTGCCTCTCCATAATTTTCAGGATTTAAAATACCTATTATAATATTCATTAATCCACTATTATAAGAAGCAACGTTTGAATATCTGATAAGTATTGTTGGGCTATCTTGTTGTTTAGAAGTTTGAGACATTGAAAAATATCTATCTCCATATCTTTCTTCTATAAAGTTAAAATATTTTTCTGTAGCATACTCTCTTCCATAAGTTTCATTATCATTAAGGTATATTGAATCACAAGAAACATAAATCGCTGTAGGGTCATTTATTAAATTATCTTCACTAATGTAACTATCTCCAATATTTCCAAATAAATATTTTTGTATTGCTACAGGGATACTACATATAAAATGAGGATATTCGTATCCAGACTCTCTTATTTCACTTACAGCTGTTCTAATTTCACTTTCTGTAGATTCAGCCGTAAATCTTCGTGGACTTACTATTCCTTCCTCATCATAATTATTAATTGCAACGAAGTCCACATAATCATAATATTGTATTAATGTTTGTATATTTTTTACTACTATATCTTCTGTTAATTCATGAGCATAACACATTGTTGCAACATATAAAGCACTAGTATCTTCTAATTCTTGGATTTGTTTTCCTTTTATTGTAATTAAAGCTTCACCATTTTCCTTGTCTGTCCATTCAGCACTTTTTGTTAGATAGCTCCCATCATCTACTGATGATTCTTGGTAATTTTTCTGATAATCATCTGTTAAATCTGCATCTGTTAAATCTGATGTCTTTTTATAATTACTATCATCACTAAGAGTGGCAACTTCTTCGTTTGTATTTATATCATTTATAGTTTCTGTTGGATTAGAGTCATTTATATTTACATTTTCTATATTTCCATTAATTGAGCTTAAAATAGTTTGCCTTGTACTAGGATTGGTTAAAATTATAGCCACGCACAATAATGCTAATATTACCAATACTAGCATTGATATATTCTTTATTTTTCTTTTTTTCTCTAAATTACCGGTGTGTGTGTGTGTGTGTACATCCTCTAGGCTTTCAGGGTTCTTCTTCGATTTCATTGCAATTCCTTCCTTTTATACTTATTTACAATTTATATATATATTAAAATATTTTTGTTTTATTGTAAATGGAAGTTTTTGCTTATAAAAATCCTTATGTTTTTCTTCATTTACGGATTTCCACAATTGTTAATTTTGTTTCTTTATTTTACATTTTTGTTACATTTTATTAACAAATTTTTACAAATACTTTTTAGTAAACTTTTACTTTTTGTTGGCATTTTAAAACAAATTGATTTACTTTCCTAATATATAAAAAACTCAAAATAAAAATTTTGAGTTGCTTTATTTTTTATTCTCATTCTTTGTTTTTTCTTCCATTTTTTCTAACTCTAAATTAGACAATTCTTTTGCAGAAAAATAATCGCCATTACTAATACACGAAACTATTAGTTTTAAAAAGTCAATATAATCTTCATCTCTTACCATTTTTCACATACCTTCTTTTTAAATTTTTATATTAACTCATAATTCTTTTGTTTTTGGGTATAACTAATAGTGTACCTCATTTTTTAAAATACTATCATATGCGATACATAATTTCAAGTGTTTCTATGTCTTTTTAGTAAAATTTTCCATATGATTTTATTCCAAGTAAAAATGTGTTCAACATTTTTATCGTGCTTGTTATACTGTTGTTGGTATTTATAATGGTTTGGAGGTATTAAATATGGACTCTATTTCAAAATCTGATATCGATAAACATTTTGGTAAAATATTAAGAAGTTACCGTAAAAAAGCTAAAATTACACAAGAAGATTTAGCAGAACAATTGGGAATTTCTTTAAAATATATTTCTAGAATTGAAAATGGGAATAATGGTGTAAAGACTCAAAATTTGATACAATATATGAACATTTTAGGAGTTCCGCCAAATACTTTATATGGAAAATTTATGACACACCCAAATGTAAAAAAAGATATGGAATTATATGAAAAAATTACAGAACTATCTGATGAAGAAAAAGAATTTATTTCTTCAGTAATTAATTTGTTAAAAAATTTTAAATAAGTTTTTAATTATTTTAATAAATTTTTCTTTCATTTTTTAAATAACGCATGGTTCCCATGCGTTATTTATTATTGTTTGTTCATTTGTTCTTATTTATTATTTTTATTATTCTTCCCAGAAAGCTTTATATGTCTTATATGCTGAATACACATCAAACTTACTTGTTACTTCATAAGGAGCATGCATTGAAAGAACTGGAACGCCACAATCTATTACATCTGCACCTTTGTTAGCTATAATATAAGCTATAGTTCCGCCTCCCCCTACATCTACTTTTCCAAGCTCAGCTACTTGGTATCTAATATTGTGTTTTTCTAATACATTTCTTACCCAAGCAACATATTCGGCATTTGCATCAGAAGCTCCTGATTTTCCTCTAGACCCTGTATATTTGTTTAAGCTAATTCCTTTTCCAATGTATCCTGCATTTGTTTTATCTGATACTGAAGCATATAAAGGATCAAAACCAGCATCAACATCTGATGATAACATTTTAGAGAAACAAAATACTTTATCTAACAAGTTTGGTCTATTTACTCCTAACTTATTCAATATTTCTGATATGAAGAAATCAAACATATGAGATTCCATACCTGTGTTACCAATACTTCCTATTTCCTCTTTATCTGATAAAATACACACTGCTGTATTTTTTACATTTTGAAGTTCCATCATAGCATGAAGTGAAGTATAAGCACATACTTTATCATCTTGACCATATGCTGCAACCATACTTCCATCTAGACCTAATGTTCTTGCTTTAAATGCTGGTACTAATTCTATTTCTGCACTTGTTAAATCTTCTTCTGTTACTCCGTATTTTTGATTTAATATATTTAATATATTTAGTTTTACACCTTCTGGAACTTTTTTGTCTCCATCTTTATAAGGAATGCTTCCAATTAAAAGACTTAAATTTTCTCCATCTACTCCATTCTTTAATTTTTTCTCCATTTGTTCTTGTGCTAAATGTGGTAATAAATCTGTAATTGTAAATATTGGATCATCTTCGTTTTCACCAATATCGATTTCTATAACTTCACCATTTGTTTTTACAATTACACCATGCATACTAAGTGGTATTGTAGTCCATTGATATTTCTTTATTCCACCATAGTAATGTGTTTTAAAATATGCTAATCCTCCATCTTCATATAAAGGATTTGGTTTTAAATCTAATCTTGGAGAGTCTACATGTGAACCTATAATATGTAGCCCATCTTCAACTGGATTTTCTCCTATTATTGCAAGATACATACTCTTTTTTCTATTTATAAAATAAACCTTATCTCCTGGTTTTAATGTATCAAAAGTCATTATATCTTTATAACCATTGCTATCGGCTAATTCTTTTGCTCTCTTTATGAACTCTCTTTCTGTTTTAGCTTTATTTAAGAAATCCATATAGCTTTTTGATACTTCATCTATTGCTGTTTTTTCCTCTTCACTTACTTCTTCCCATCCTGTACTTTGATTTCTAAATAGTTTCTTCTTTAATTCTTCACTCATATTTTTGCCTCCTTATTTCTATTATTTATTTTCCTCATTAGTATATCACTATAATTGATATTTTTCCAGAATTTTTATAATTTATTCGCAAAAAATGGTTATACTACTTTCAGAGGTGAATCTTATGAATTCTTTATGGCTATCCGATAATAACATTTTTAAAAATATTGATTTAAACAACAATCTTGATAAGGACTTTTCTACTGATGTTTGTGTAATTGGCGCTGGCATATTTGGTCTTACTTGTGCTTACTACCTAACTAAATTAGGATTTGACGTAACTGTTTTAGAAAAATCAGATATAGCTTCCAAAGCAACTGGTAATACTACTGGAAAGATTACTAGTCAGCATGGTTTATTTTATGACTATTTAACTAATTCTTATGGGCAAAAGTTCGCAAAAGACTATTTAGATGTAAATGAAGAAGCAATCGAGAATATAAAAAATATTATAGATGAAGAAAAGATTAATTGTGATTTTAAGTATCAAAACTCTTATGTATATACAACAAAAAAAGATGAACTTAAGTTTATAAAAAAAGAATATAACGCTGTATCAGATTTAGGTTATAATTGTGAACTTGTTACTAAAACAGGACTCCCTTTTAATATTGTAGGAGCTCTTTGTTTTAAAAAACAAGCAGAATTTCATCCTATTAAATATTTAGCCGGCTTATGTAAGTGTATTATAGAAAGAAATGGAAAAATCTATACAAATACTACTGCCGTAGATGTTAAAATGGAAGACAGTGATTATATAACATATGCAAATGGCCATGAAATAAAGTCAAAATATGTTATTATCGCTACTCACTATCCTTTTATTAATTTTCCCGGTTTTTATTTTACTAAAATGTATCAGTCAACTTCTTATTTAATTGCTGTAGATACTAAAAAGACTTTATTTAAAGGTATGCATATATCAGCAGGTGTTCCTACTCTTTCTTTTAGAACTGCTTTATATAACAATAAAGAAATACTTTTAATAGGAGGAATGGACCATAAAACAGGTCACCCTAGTTCTTATAAAGATACTTATGGAAAACTAGAAGATATTGCAAAAAAATATTATCCTGACTCAAACGTTCTATTTAGATGGAACACTAGAGATTGTATTTCTTTAGATAAATTACCTTATATTGGGCATTTTTCTTCTAGTATGCCAAACATGTTTGTTGGAACAGGATTTAAAAAATGGGGTATGACTTTATCTAATGTAGCTGCCAATATTATTGTAGATAAAATTTGTGGCAATTTAAATAAATATGAATATTTGTTTAAATCTACTCGTTTGAAACCGATTAAAAATCATGATGAATTTAAAAATATGCTTGTACAATCTACTAATTCCCTTCTCCTTAATAAATTAAAAAGGCCTAACATGTCTTTTGATGAAATAGAAAATAATTCTGGTAGTATTATTGAAGTAAACAATGAAAAGGTTGGAATTTATAAAGATAAGAATGGTAAGATTTATGCTGTAAACCCTATCTGTACTCATCTTGGCTGTCTTCTTTCTTGGAATGATATCGATAAAACTTGGGACTGTCCTTGCCATGGTTCTAGATTTAATTTTGATGGTACAAATTTATATGATCCTGCTTTTAAAAATTTAGATACTTATGATTTGTAAATTATTTATTATTTTTGTTGACTTCTAGGATTTTTTTTGCTAAAATGCTTTTAGAATAAATCATATATTTATATGTTTATTTTTTGTTTATTGAACTAGATTTCTTCTAAATAAGTAAATCTAGTTCTATTTTTATTTTAAAATAGGCCATGTAAAACATTAAACTATTTTGCTCTTTAAAGTTTTTATCTATTTTTTCATTCTTTTATAAATTATTTCGTCATTCATATATCATTCATGCTTAACAATTCTATGTACTATATGTTATAATTATTATATTATGAAAAACGAAGAAAGATATAATCATTTAAATACTTATTATACAAATAAATTTGGTGAGAGGACATTAAAAATTTGTATTGATGCAGGATTTACATGTCCTAATCGTGATGGAACTTTAAGTAATGCTGGCTGCATTTTCTGTAGTGAAAAAGGCTCAGGTGAATTAATAAGATTTTCTAATTTTGATATAACTAAACAAGTGCAAAATTTTTTAAATAGTTACAAAGGAAAACGTGCCAACAAATTTATTGCATATTTTCAAAACTTTACAAACACATATGATTCTATTCAGAATTTAAAATCCAAATATGATTCTGCTTTAGTTGATGATAGAATTATTGGATTATCTGTTGCAACAAGGCCTGATTGTATAACAGAAGAAATTGTAAATTTACTTGCTTCATATTCTGATACATATAATGTCTCTGTTGAACTTGGATTACAAACTTCAAATGATAGAATTGGAAAACTCATTAATAGATGTTATTCTAGCTCTCAATTTACAAATGCCGTAAACATTTTACGAAAAAATAATATTGAAGTGATAGCTCATATGATGATTGGTCTTCCAGCTGAAACTTTTAACGATATAAAAAATACAGTAAAATTTATAAATAGTCATGATATTCAAGGAATTAAGATACATTCTACTTATATTGTGAAAAATACTGTTTTAGCTAATATGTATTATAATAATAAATACACTCCTATAACTTTAGAATATTATTTAGACAATTTAGCATATGTTATATCACATTTAAGACCTGATATTATAGTTCATAGAATTTCTGGAGACGCTCCAAAAGATTTGTTAGTTGCTCCCGAGTGGAATATGCACAAAAAATGGGTATTAAATGGATTTGAAAAATTATTAGAAGAACAAAATTTATGGCAAGGAAAATATTATAAAAAATCCTAACTATATAAAAATAATTTATTAAAATCGAGTAGGAGGAACTTTGCTTTTTATTCTCAAAGTTCCGACCTCTCACACCACAAATTCCGGCGTACCGTTCGGTACCGGGCGGTTAGCTAATGCACTAGTATTTATTACTAGTGTTTTCTTTTGCTATTTGTTAGACTTAAATAAACTACTATGCTTCTTCTGTAACTTTCGAGTTCCGCTCTATCCTCCAGAATTTTCTGTTCCCCACAGATTATCTGCTTTCATCATAGATTATTTAATCTCACGATTGCAAAATCACATTAACTTTCAGTCCTTCATAATATTTCTATTACTACTATGACCTCTGCTGACTTCTGATATTTCACTCTACTGTCACCAATAGCATTTTCATATCTATGGGGTCCCCCCTAAAATATTTCCAAAATACCAGACCTCCCCGGGTAAGAGTAATAACTTTCATCTCATATATCTGCTACATTTACTAAAATAACCTCCGGATAGTTATTGGGCTTTGCTTTGTATAGTAAGCTCGCCCAGATTATTCCAGCCTTCGTATGTAGTTCCTGTCCGTCAGACCGAGACTTTGCTTACAGCTTCCTTCAGATTCCACCTCACGATGGACACCCTTGCTGTTCAGCTAATGGTTCGCCACTATCAGGCACCATAGTAGTCTTTCACTACCTAGCTATTACCCATGCCGGGCACACTATAAAAAACAGATGCTGTAATACTACATGCATCTGTTTTTTTACTGGTCTAGGTGAGAAAAAACCATGGTTAAAATTATTTATCTACCAGTATTTTTGAACCTTTTGTTCTATTACATCTCCAACATAATGTTTGTAAATTATCTTCTGTTGTTAAGCCATTTTTTGAAAGCGGTATAATATGATCTATTTCAAGTAGTAGGTTTGGTTCATCTTTTATAGACAATCCACATTTTTGACATGTATAATTGTCCCTTCTTTTTATTTTTTCTCGTAATGATGATGTCATAAGTGCTCTTTGTCCTGCAACACTTTTTCTAAATTTGATACTCTCTGATAGATAATTTATAAATCTATCTAAATTCTCTATATTAAATACTATATCACAAGACATAGAACTATTTCCTCCGGCACTTACATATCTGAAAGTATATTTAGGAAAATATAATTGGCTAAAATCAATTTTATCAAATCCCAATTTTTTTATTAATTTATTCCTTCTAAATTTTATAATAAGTAATGGAATTTGTTCACTTATACTTTTTAATATATAATCTCTTTCATTTTTAAGCAATTGTTTACCCTGTTCAGCTGCTGAAAAGTCATTTAAAATATTTTCAAATTTCTCTAATGTTTCTTCATTAGGTTTAATATTAAAATATTTACAAATATATTTAAATGGTTGATTCTGTGCATTTTTACATACAGTTAATGAACAATTATATATATTATTTGTTTCTTTATTTCTTTTTAATTCGGGTCTTTTATAATTATATTTGCTGTTATCAACATAATTTGCTTGGCCATAATCTATTTGTTTTATATTAATATATGCTTTTTTTAACTCTTCAATATGTGCATTTAGCTCATTACATTTTTTAGTATTTTCCTTTATACTATCTTTTATTTTAAGAAATTTATCACTTTTAAAATAGAAATATTCATAAATAAACCAACCTATTACTATAATATAAATTACTGGCGGAAATACGCAAATAAAAACCAATAATGCAATAATTGAAATAATTAATATTATAATTTCTTTTTTTCTATTTTGTAATGATATTTTTTCTTCACTATTTTTTTTCATATCCAAACTTCCTCATTCTTTCTTCTTTCATAGATAATTCTTTTAGCCATTCAGCTAAACCATTGCAATCATTATTTCTTAAAAATTCAAAATATTTTACCCTATCCTCTTTTGCTATAACAACAGGTGGCAAACTATTTTTTAATAATTCATAATTTATAAGTAATCTACCCGTTCTTCCATTTCCGTCTTCAAAAGGATGTATTTTCTCAAAATCTATATGATATTTAGCAACTTTAGTAAATATATCTTCTTCATCGTGATTATAATTATATATGTAATACATCATCAAATTTGGTACTTTCTCAGGCTCTAGTGGAATATGTTCACTACCTTGAATGAATACTTGTACAGTTCTATAACCTTTAGTATCTTTAATATCTCTATTTATAGTTTCATTTAATTTTTTTATAAATTTCTCATCAAATTCTTCATTATTTTGTAGATTATTAAAAACTAATTCTAATGCTTTTTTATGATTTATAGCCTCATATATTTCCCTTGGCTCTTTTCCTTCTATTTTAAAGCTATTATCATTATATAAAATAGCGTAAGTTTCAGCATAAGTAAGTGTATTACCTTCAATAGCATTTGAATGATATGTACTTCTTGTAATTAAATCTTCCAAATAATTTTTGTTGTTCAATATAAAATTTAAAGTATTCATATTTTTTCACCTCAAAGAACAAATGTGAAAATTAAAATTTTCACTCTAAGCACTAATTTGAGTTAGTACTATTTTTTATAAAGATGTTGT
>CALXAV010000041.1 GCA_944386385.1 uncultured Clostridia bacterium | reverse complement strand
AATTTATTAATATAAAATAAAAAATTAAGATAAATGAAGATATCGAGAGATATTCTGTTCATTTATAGAGATAGGAGTTGTAATAAATGAAGGAACACCTGAAAAAATAAAAAAAGAAACAAACACATCTAATCTAAGAGATGCCTTCTTTACAATGATAGGAGGTGTTTTAGATGAAGAATAATTTATTTAATATATTAAAAAAGGAACTTAGAGAATTATTTAGGGATAAAAAATCCTTAGCAATGATGCTTGTGATTCCAATTTTTATACCTTTAATAATAATTGGTATGTCTGCTTTGTTTGAATCACAAGTAAGTAAAGATGTAGAAGAATATAATAAGATAGGTTTTTCTTATGAATTAAGTGAAGAAGAAAAAGAAATTGCTAAACAAACAAATATTGAAGTAATAACAGGAACAGAAGAAGAGTTAAAACAAAAATATGATAATGGAGAAATTTATTTATATGTAACAAAAGAAGAGAATAAGTATGTATTAAATACAGGAACAAATGATAATGATACTTATGCCCAAAATTTAGTACAAGCTTATTTTGAAGCTTATAAACAATACTTACAAACATCTTATTTAGCACGTAATAATATAAATCCAGATGAAGTATTTAATATTATAACAGTAGAAGAAAACATATTTGAAGAAGATAATTATTTTGCAAATTACATTAAAAATTATGCATTTCTATTTATAATTATGGCAATTACAGTATCTGCAACATATCCTGCAACAGATACGACGGCAGGAGAGAAGGAAAGAGGAACACTAGAGACATTACTTACATTTCCAATTAAAAGTAAAGATATTATTGTTGGCAAATTCTTAGGAGTTTCAATTTCTTCAATTATAACAGGTTTAATTAGTTTAGCGTTAGCAGTGATTTCGCTTGTAATTACTAAAGATATGTTTAGTATTTATGAAGGAATAGATATAATGTTTTCACCTATAAGTTTAGTCTTTAGCGTTATTGTTATAATTGCATACTCATTCTTTATAAGTGGACTTTGTATAGCAATAGCAAGTACATCAAAAACATTTAAAGAAGCACAAAGTGCTTTAACACCACTTACATTTATATCATTCTTCCCAGGAATGATAGCGTTTATGATGGGAGTACAAGGAAGCCCAATACTTTCTATAATTCCATTTATAAACTTTACTGTAATTTTCACAGACATAAGCAATGGAAAAATAGATTTACTTAATATTGCTTTAATGACAATTTCTACAATTATATATATAACAATAGTCTTAAAAGTCATTATCAAACAATATAAATCAGAAAAGGTATTGTTCTAAGCTTTTGTTGTTTTTTAGGACGGGGTCAAAAAACAGCATCAAAAATGCTGTTTTTACCCTAGTACATAAAACAAGAATAAGTCTCTTTATGAAGTTTTTTTCTTCTTAGAGTTAAAAAATTATATTTTTTTACAAAATTTCACGATAAATTATTTACAAAAATGTTATTTATGATAAAATGCAAATATATAAATTATAATAGATAATAACAAAAGAGGAAGGACGAAAGTATGAAAAAATAGAACTTGTAAGCCTTGAGGCTGTACACACACACACACACACACACAAGTAGGTTATTAATAAATAAGAAAATAAGAAAAATAGATAAAAAAGATAGTGATGAGACCTAAAAATAGGTTTTGTTGCTGTCTTTTTTGCGTTTAAAAATAGTTGTTAAATTTAAAATATATAGATTAAAAATCAAAGGAGGAAAAAACAAATGAAAGAAATCAAAAAAATAATATTAAAAAGAAATGAACAGGGAATTACATTGATTGCACTTGTAATTACAATTATTGTACTTCTAATACTTGCAGGAGTATCAATAGCAATGATAACAGGAGAAAATGGTATACTTACGCAAGCGCAAAGAGCAAAAACAGAAACAGAAAACGCTCAAGCAGTAGAGGAAGATAGATTGAATGAATATGAAGATTATATAAATGACGCAATAGGAATTGTTACTGGAGGAGAATGGAATGAAGAAAAAGGAGTAAATGCACCAACATTAAAAGGAAATATGGAACTTGTAAGATATGAAAATGGAGAATGGGTAAAAGATGAAACAGGTTCTAATTACAGCTATGTAGCAGGAAGTGAAACAGCAGATAACAATAATAGTGAATGGGCAAATGCAAGAGTAACAGTAGATGGAATAGAGAGTTACTTTGTATGGATACCAAGATATGAATATAAAATAGATAGCGACAATCACACAATAGATGTAAAATTTATACCTACAACGCAAACAACAGCAGATAGTGGATATATAATTCATCCAGCATTTACAAATGATGTAAATAATGGTGGCTGGGACTCAGAGTTGTCAGGAATATGGGTAGGAAAATATGAAACCAGTTTAGTAAAGAAGTCAGACAAAAGTAATGTTGTAACAAATAGTTCAGAAGAAGGAAATATATTATTATCAAATAATACAGATATAGCAATAGCAATACAACCCGGATTAAGTTCTTGGAGATATTGTACAATTGGAAACCAATACACTAATGCGAGAGAATATGCAGAAAATTTAAATTCACATATGTTAAAAAACAGTGAATGGGGAGCAGTAGCATATCTTACACACAGTCAATATGGAAGAAATGGAACAGAGGTGACAATAAATAATAGTAGTAAATATATAACAGGTTCAGCAGGAAACAGTGTAAGTGCAGAAGTAGATGTAGGAATAATAAATGATTATACAAGATCTCAAGGAGTTTTAGCAAGTAGTACAGGGAATGTATATGGAGTATATGATTTGTCTGGTGGGGCGAGTGAATCTGTGGCGACATATTATAATGAAGGAAACAATTTAATAAGCTATGGAGGTTCATTTGCAGCTCAAAAAAAAGATAGTACAAAATATGCAACATCGTATACAGGAATGGTAGAGAATTTAGATTATAAATTGGGAGATGCAACTTATGAAACAAATGCTTGGAATGGTGATTATGGAGTACATTTTATAGATTCTGATAGACCATTTTTTATTCGTGGTGGTTTTTGTGAAGATGCGCTTCAATCAGGGATATTTGAGTTCTTTATTTTCACTGGAAATCCAGGAAGAATGACGTTGCGTATGTGTTTAGTAATAGAGTAAAAATATAATGATATAAGTAAGAGTATTTTTCTAGGAATTGCAAAGAATATAAAGAACAATAAAAAACTGGTAAGAAAAGAAACTTACCAGCTTTTTGTTGAAAGTTAAATATAACTTTCTATAAAAAGAATTTTAGCAATAAAAGGAGTTACTTCATCTATATCATACCAACCAGAAGATTTACTGTCATTTTTGCCGCCATTAGGATTAGAAACATAAACTTTATTACTGTCATCACATGCAAGTAATACTAAATAATGTGAGGCAGTAGTCCATCTATTATCATGTGGCTTATTCCATACACAGACTAAAACAGGCCTATTAGTTTTTAAATGTTCTAAAATGTAATTATTAGAAAAATATGAAGTATCATATAAGAAATCTGTATTTTTTATATTGTAATAATTCTTTAAAACACTTCCAAAATCATTCCCATCAAGTACAGGATAAAATTCTTCTCTTAAGTCTTCAGGAGTAACACTCATACCATAACCACTAGCAATAATAGAAAGAGCAGTTATGCCACAGCCATTTTCTTCCATAGTGCCACCCCAATAACTATTTTGTGACCAAGAGCTATCACCATTTTGTTTAAATTCCTTGTAAGTTTTTTTATTTTCATCTATTGTTGTAAAAGTGGTAAAATAACCATCTTTACCAGTAACCGCTTCTTGACCCATTCCTTGATAATTGTTGTTTTTAGAGTTAGATATAGGTAAGAAGATATCGGTAGTTAAGGAATAGTTTATAGTATAAAGTAAATAGATTCCTATAAAGATAAAAATTATTATAAATAAAATAAATTTTAAATTTAATTTCTTCTTTTTATTTCTCTTAATATTTCCATTCATATAAATCACCCTGAAATATTTATAACAAATAAAAAATAAAAGTTCTTAAAGAAAAACTAACAAAATTCTTAACATTTTCTTACGATTTGTAAAATCAGCTTAAAAACGATAATTTATATGTTATAATTTATTAAGTAAAAGAGGGGAAGAGGAAAATGAACATATTAGTATTAGATGATGAAAAAGAAATAGCAGACTTAGTAGAAGTTTATCTTAAGAATGAAAACTATAATGTGTATAAATTTTATAATTCAGAAAAAGCTATAAAATGTATTGATAAAGAAAAACTAGATATGGCAATATTAGATATAATGATTGGCGGGAAAAATGGTTTTCAAATATGTAAATATATTAGAGATAAAGGATTAAAATTTCCTATCATTATGCTTACTGCTAAAATAGAAGATAATGATAAGATAAAAGGATTAACAATAGGTGCTGATGATTATATAACAAAACCATTTAATCCATTAGAATTAGTAGCAAGAGTGAAATCACAGTTTAGAAGATATACATTATATAATGAAGTAGAAAATAAAAAAGATGTGATTGAAATAAATGGTCTTACAATAGAAAAACAAGAACACAAATGCTTATTATATGATAAAGAAATAGAATTAACACCACTAGAGTTTGAAATACTACTTTATCTTGCAAATAATAGAGGAAAAGTAATAAGTTCAGAAGAGTTATTTGAAAAAGTTTGGAAAGAAAAGTATTTTGATAGTAATAATACAGTTATGGTTCATATTAGGAGAATAAGAGAAAAGTTAGGAGAAGATACTAAAAAGCCAAAGTTTATAAAAACAGTGTGGGGTGTAGGTTATAAGTTAGAATAAAATAAAAGTAATGGAGGATTAGAATTGAACATTAACAGATTAACTAAGAAAAAATTAAAATTGTTTATGACTTTATTTGGGAATTTATTAATAGCTGTAATAATTTCTATTATAGTATATTTTATATTGGCTTTATTTTTTGAAAATACTTTATCAGAGTTAGTTGCAAGGCTTAATTATGATTTATATTCTTGGATTGTTTATAATAGAGATGTGGTTGTTTATATTTATATAGGAGTTGTTTTAGCAGTAATAATTTATAGATTTATTTCAAAATATGTAGATGGCATGAATGAAGTATATAAATCTTTAGATTTAATATTAAAAGAAGATAATGAAACAATCAAGCTACCAAGTGAAGTTAATGAGTTCTCAGATAAGTTAAATGATATAAAATATGATTATATACTAAGTAAGAAGAACGCTAAAGAAGCAGAAGATAAGAAAAATGATTTGATTATGTATATGGCTCATGATTTAAAAACACCGCTTACTTCTATTATTGGTTATTTAACACTTCTTACAGATGAAAAGGAAATACCAAGAAATTTACAAGAAAAGTATATGAAAATAGCTCTTGATAAAGCATTAAGAGTTGAAGAACTTACAAATGAGTTTTTTGATATTACAAGATATAATTTAAGTTCAATGCCAATAAATAAACAAAACATTAATTTATCGTATTTGTTAAAGCAATTAGTAGATGAATGTTTTCCAATGATTGAAGAAAAACATTTGAAATGTGATTTAAAATCTGAAGAGAAGATTATGTATTTAGGTGATGGTGACAAACTTGCTAGAGCTTTTGGAAATCTTCTTAAAAATGCTATAAACTATAGTTTTGAAAATACAACAATATATATAAAACTAGAAGAAAAAGATAATGAAATATTTATTTCTTTTAAAAACAAAGGAGAAAAGATTCCAGAATATAAACTAGATAAAATATTTGAAAAGTTCTATAGAGGAGATGATTCAAGAACTAGCGTAACAGGAGGAGCAGGGCTGGGCTTAGCAATAACTAAAGAGATAATTGAACTTCATGAGGGAACAATTACAGTAAAAAATGATGATGAATTTATTGAGTTCAATATTATTTTAAGTAAAAAATAAATTACTTTGTAGTTAAATAAAATGTTTTCGTATGATATCTTATATTTTTCTAAAAGCCATTCTGCAAAAGATTTTGTATACTAAAGTTTGACTACTTATCAAAACAGTCAGAAATTACTTTAGCTTCCATAATGCTCCCCAACTTCATACTAATTGATTATATAATAAATTAACATAAAATGCAAATATAGTATTGTTATATTATAGATATGGTGTTATAATATAAATGTTAAATACAAATATTAGGAGGCATATTATGAAAAATAAATTAAAGATTTTGCCAATATTAATAATAATGACAATTATATTACAGTTTTTATTACCATTAATTTCAAATGGTGCTGAAGTTACATTAAATGTTGTTTTAAAAAGAGATGAAATAAATCCAAATCAAGTAAATATAACAGCAACAGATACACAGTATAATATAGAAGAATTAAAGTATGTACATAAACGAATAGAGAAAAGTGAAATAAGCTATTTTGAAGAAGATAATGAAGATGTATATACACTTGTCATATCTCCTTCAAAAAATGTAGAAGCATCTTTTATGTTAGACGGATATGGAACTTACACAGTATATGCAAAAAATTCACATGGTGATAGGTTCTTAAGTAGAATTACTATAAGCGACCCAGGAGATTTACCAGACTTAACATTAACAAGAGATGATAATAATCCACTTTCTTTAACAATTCAAGCCATAAGTAAGAATAGTCAAATTTCAATAATTAAGATAGCAAAGAAAGATGATATAAATCAGGATATAGATTTTAACGCAGAAGGAACTAATATTGAATTTGTAAAAAGTAATAATGTAAATGCAGTATATAAAGTAAATGAAGAAGGCTTATATGCAATATATGTGAAAGATGAAAATGGTGGAAGCGTAACAAAACAAATATATTTAGGAAGTAGCAAAACTCCAATAAATATAGATATTACAAACTTAGGAAATAAGAAAGTTAATATAAAAGCTACAGATGCTATTTGTAATATTACAAATATAAAAGTTGCAAAATCTTCTGAGATTTCAGACTTTGATGATTTTGAAACAAAAGGAGAAAGTATAAGTTTTAACCAAGGAAAAAATGTAAGTGTAGATTATACGGTGCCAGAAGATGGAACATATATTTTCTTTGTAGAAGATGAAGCAGGATATAAAAGAATGGTAAATGAGAGAATTACATCTGAAGAAGACCCAATGTCAATAACAATAACACAAGATGAAGAAAATCCAGGAAGTTTAACTATAAAAGCAAGTGATACATTAAGTGATATTGTAGAATTAAAAGTTGCAACAGGAGAGAGTATAGGGATAGATTATTTTGAAAACAATGGAGAAAGCTTACCAATAACTCAAGGAAGAGAAGTAACAGCAAATTATCAAGTACAAGAAAACTGCGTTTTAAATGTATATATAAAAGACGCAGATGGATATAGTTATATGACAAAAAAGACAATTATAGTAGGAAATGAACCAGTTCAAAATCAACCACCACAAATTACATTATCACAAAATCAAAACAATCCTAAACAAGTAGATGTGTTAGCAAGTGATCCAGATTCATATATAGATATAATAAAATGGGCAGCTGGAAGTCACAATGCAGATTATTTTAAAAGTAATGGAACAAAAATAGGTCAGGGTGAATTAGGAAAAATTATTACAACTGAATTTTCAATAAATAGTATAGGTACATATACTGTATATGCAGAAGATGAAGAAGGAGCAAGTACTGTAAAAGAAATAAACATATTAAATATAGATGAAGCACAAAAACCAGATACAACATCTCCTGTAATAAGTGGTGTAGCAAATAACTCTATTTATAGAAATTCTGTAACACCAAATGCTACAGATGAACATTTAGCAAGTGTTGTACTAACAAGAAACGGAGAAATAGTAAATAATTATCAAAATGGTAGTGAAATTTCTGATGAAGGAAATTATATATTAACAGCAAGAGACGAAACAGGAAATGAAGCAAGTGTAAGTTTTACAATAGATTTTACAGCACCAGAAATAGAAATATTACAAGAAAATACAGATGATAAAAATGTTGCAGTAACAATAAATTTAACAGATAATTTAACAGGAATAGATATATTAAAAGTTGCAAATGGAGAACAAAGTACAACTTACTTTGAGGAAAATGGTCAGCAAATTAGTATAATAAAAAACGGTATTTCAGCAGTAGGAAGAATAAATGTTACTGAAAATGGAACTTATACAGCATATGTAAAAGATTCAGCTGGAAATACAAAAGTCCAAACATTTAAGGTATTTACAATAGATGATGAACAAGAACCACAACCAAATCCAGATATAACAGCACCTACAATTAATATTGAAAAAGAAATTGCACAAGATAAAAAATCTGTTATTTTAACAATAAATGTAACAGATACACAATCACAAATAAAAGAAGTTAAAATAGAAAATGGAGAAAGAGACATTACTTATTTTGATGACAATGGAACAGAACTTCAAATGCAAAAAGATGATAAAAAATCTACTTCTGCAGTAAATATAACTAAAAATGGTACATATACAATATATGCAGAAGATGAAGCAGAAAATAAAGAAGTAAAAGTAGTTACAGTAACAGAAATAGAAAACGAAGAACCTATACCTGAGCCAGAACCTGATACCACACCGCCAACAATTACAGGGGTAGAAAATGGAAGAACATATAGAAATTATGTAACACCAAATATTTCAGATGAAAACTTGTCAGAAGTAGTACTAACTAGAAATGGAAATATTGTAGAAGGTTATAAAAATGGTGATCAAATTAAAGAAAATGGAAACTATATTTTGACAGCAGTAGATGAAGAAGGAAATAAAACAGAAATTAGTTTTACAATAAATATTGAAGATGAAGATGATAAACCTAATAACAATAATACTAATACAAATAGTAATACTAATAATAATGAATCAAATACAAACAATAGTGCAAATAATAGTAATACAGAGACAAATACAAGTAATAATACGAATACAGAAGGAAACAATATAAATAATGGTATAGGTAATACTAATACAAATGGAAATACAAATAATAATATTCAAAATGGAACAAATAACATAAGTGGAAGTAACAATGGTATTAGTAATGGAAATAGTTCAAGTGCATCAAACTCACAAAGTAGTAATACAGCAAGTAACAGATTACCATATACAGGAACAAGAAATATAATTATAATTATAATAGTTTCTTTACTTGGAATTGCAACATATTGTTATATAAAATATAGAAAATTATAATTATGATTTGTATTAGCAGATAAAAGAGATATTTGGAGAAATTCATTTATCTCTTTTTCTATTGCAAAAGGAACTAATTAATGATATAAAGAAAATAATTAGGAGGAAACATTATGTACAAAATTTTAATTGTAGAAGATGATAAGAAGTTAAGAGAAGAACTAGAAATTTTCTTAAATAAAAATGGCTATAAAACTAAAATTCTAGAAGACTTTTCAAATACAATAGAAGATATTTTAAACGAAAAAGCAGATTTAGTATTATTAGATATAAACCTTCCAAAATTTGATGGAGAATATATATTAAAAGAAATAAGAAAGGTATCAGAAGTACCAATAATAATTATAACTAGTAGAGATAATGAAATGGACGAACTTCTAAGTATGAATTATGGAGCAGACCATTATGTAACAAAACCATTTAATATACAAATCTTACTTGCAAAAATTGCTTCTGTTTTAAGAAGAAGCACAATTTTAGAAACAGCATCAAATAAAATAGATTGTCATGAATTTATTTTAAATATATCAAAAAGTTTGATAGAAAAAGATGATGAGAAAATAGAACTTACTAAAAATGAATTAAAGATATTACATTTTTTAGTACAAAGAAGAGGAAAAATTGTATCTAGAGAAGAAATAATGGAATATTTATGGGATAGTGAAAGTTTTATTGATGATAATACTTTAACAGTAAATATGACAAGATTAAGAAATAAACTAGATCAATTAGGATTAAAAGAACTAATTGAAACCAAAAGAGGACAAGGCTATATTTTAAAGTAAAGAGGTAAGAAATGAAATTTAAAGATTATTTAAAAGATAATATTATAACATTATTACTAATTGTATTTGTAATAGCGACAATAGAAATATTTCTTATGATTTATGATATTTCTATGTGGGTTAGAATATATATTCCAATATCTATTTTGGTTGCATATATGATTGGAATAACTATTTCTTATTGTAAAAGAAAAAACTTTTATAAAAAAATATTTGATACATTAGATGAGCTTGATAAAAAATATCTAATATCAGAAATGATAGGAAATTCCGAATTTTCAGACGGAAAGATATTAAAAGAAATATTAGAAGAAGCTTCAAAGTCAATGACAGAACATGTAAATGAATTTAAGTTCTTAATGGAAGATTATAAAGAATATATAGAATTATGGATTCATGAAATAAAAATACCAATTGCGACAAGTAAGATGATTATAGAAAATAATAAAAATGATGTAACAAAAAGTATAGATGAAGAGCTAGATAAAATAGATGATTACACGGAGCAAGCTTTATTTTATGCAAGAAGTAATGCAGTAGAAAAAGATTATATAATAAAGAAAACAAATTTAGAAAAAATAGTAAATACTGTAATTATGAAAAATAAGAATGAATTTATACAAGAAAAAATACAATTAAATATACATGATGTAGATGTAGAAGTAGGAACAGATAGTAAATGGGTTATATTTATTTTAAATCAAATAATTCATAATAGTATAAAATATAAAAAACAAGATGAAAACTTACAAATAGAGATTTTGGCTAAAAAGAATAAAGAAAATACTATTTTATATGTAAAAGACAATGGAATAGGAATTAAAAAAGGAGAAATAACAAGAGTATTTGAAAAAGGTTTTACAGGTTCTAATGGTAGAATATTAAATAAAAAATCAACAGGAATTGGATTATACTTATGTAAAAAACTATGTGATAAATTAGGAATGGCAATTGAACTAAATTCAGAAGAAAATATAGGAACAGAAATAAAATTAGTATTTCCACAAAATAGTTTTACTGTAGTAAATTAAAAAATAGAGGGGAGAGATAAACATGAAAATAGCTTTCTATGCAGGAAGTTTTGATCCTTTTACAAATGGACATTTACACGTAGTACAAAAATCAGCAAAAGTATTTGATAAAGTAATAATAGGGATAGGAGATAACCCAGACAAGAAAAGAAGATTCGATAAAACTCTAATGAAAAATATAATTGAAGAAATCTTAAAAAACAGAAATATTAATAATGTAGAAGTTATTTGTTATGATGAAATTACAGTAGATGCAGCTATAAAGAATAATGCAACATTTTTAGTTAGAGGTGTAAGAAATGGTATGGATTATGAATATGAAGAGAATATGGCATCTATAAATGAAGAAGTAGCAGGGATAGATACAATATATATAAGAGCAGGAAAACTAGGAAATATAAGTTCTAGTATGGTAATGGAATTATATGAGAATGGTAAAGATGTTTCAAAATATTTACCAAAAGAAGTAATGGATATTATCAAATAAAAGAAAAAAGATAAAGAAAGAATGTTTAATCTTACTTTATCTTTTTGTTTTATTCTTTTTTGTTTTTTAGCTTGAATTTTTTATTTAAGTAATTTATTATAAATTGTATCTACAATAGAATTTAATGTTTCTTCTGAGTAGTCATTATTAAAGACATAATTACATTTGATTTTCGAATAATCTAAAGTGTTTTGTTCTCTTTTCTTTAAGTATTCTATAGATATATTGTCACGTTTTAATATTTTTTCTTTCCTTTTTATATCGTCAGAGGTAATTAATATTTTAATATTACACATATTCCAATATTTAACAGTTGGAAGTAAAGCCCAGTCAAATATATAATAATCTTCATTTTGTGATAATATGTTATCTAATTTATTTTGCATGTAATTCCATGTTAGGTTTGTAAGTATTTCCATTTTATTTTTATCAGAAAAAACAATATTACCTAATTTTTTTCTATCTATATTTTTATTATCATCTAAAATAATATATCCAAATTCTTTTATAAGTTTCTCTGATATAGAAGAATCAGAAGTTGCACTATGTCCTATCTTATCTATATCAATATATTTACAATTTAATTTATCAGCTAAAAGTTTTCCAATAGTAGATTTTCCGCTTCCAGTTTTTCCGGTTATACCAATTAATTTCATAATAAATTTCATTCCTTTCTCGCTTCGCTCAAAGGCACACATAGGAATGAAAGCCTTGAGTTTGAAGCA
>CALXAV010000040.1 GCA_944386385.1 uncultured Clostridia bacterium | reverse complement strand
CCTTCTAAAGACTCTTTACCATTTTCTATTTTTTTATAAAAAAGTATGGCAGGATTTTTATTACATTCTGAACATAACATACTTTTAATTCCTCATTTCTTTTATAATATTATATCTATATAATAATACTCTAAAATAAGGGAATAGTCAACATTTTGTAAAAAATATTAATATGAAATTAATGTGAATTTAATGTTGAATAATAAAAAAAATAATGTTATAATGAAATAGATATATTAAGAAAGAAAAAATAGAATGAGGTCAAAAGATGAATGTTACATTACCAGAAGAAAAAGCCATAAAAAAGGGTCAAATAATTTTATATGTATGTATTATTTTAATATGTGTTATTTGCATTATCATTGCTTTTTATGTTCAGTTTTATGCGAGAATAGATTTGGCTGGGTTAGTAGGACTAGGAAGTGAATCAGCATATGGAAGTAAAACAGAAGAAGAAGTTTTAACCTTAGAATCTGAATTTAATAATTTATTCGCAAATAGAACAAATAATGATAACGGAGAAAACAATAGTAAAAAACAAGAACAAGATAAAGATTTAGTATATACTGGATATCAACAAAAAGAAAGTAAATTGAATAGTTATAATTTAGAGGTAAATATTCCACATATAAATGTAGATAATGAAATAACTGATGGATATAACAAAGAAATAGAAGAAATCTTTTTGACACTTGCAAATAATGTTTTACAAACTGAGAATTCTAATATAATTTATACAGTTGATTATGTTGCAAATGTTCAAGATGGAATATTATCACTTATGATAAGAGCTAATTTAAAAGAAGGTTCTAATGCACAAAAGGTTATTATACAAACATATAATTATGATTTAAGAAATAATAAAGAAATAACATTACAAGAAGTGTTAAAGATAGAAAAATTAGATGAACAAGATATACAAAATAGAATAAATACAAAAGTACAAGAAGAAGAACAAAAAGCTGAAGACTTACAAAGTTTAGGATATAATATTTATTCAAGAGATACAGAAAGTGATATATACAAATTAGAAAATTCAACAGAATTTTACTTAGCAGGAGATGCATTATATATCATCTATGCTTATGGAAATTCTACAGATACTAGTGAAATGGATTTAGTTATTTTATAATGTTTTTTGGGACGGGCTCAAAAAACATTATAAAATAAAAAAATAGGAGAAGCTCAAAAGCTTCTCTTTTTGAAAATAAAAGGGGATGTTTTTTATTTCAAATCAGTATCTTTACTGATTATGTTTATATTTTAATAAGGAAATTTGTCCATTTTGTGAACTGAAAGTGAAAAAACAATAAAAACTAATTAATTTTTTCTTAATATAAAATATTAAAAAAGTAAAAGTAATTACAAAAATTTAAATAAAGTATTTACATTTATTTGAAAAAACGATAAAATGAATTTGTTAAAATATCAAATTTGGAGTAGTAAAGTAACTTGAAAAGAGAATAAGAAAAGTTATAAAAATTAATAAATAAATATTGACTTTTGTGTTAAGTAATAGTATACTAATTTTAGTAAAAAGATGTTACAAAAATATAACATATATTTTACAATTATATAATAAATATTGAGTTTTTTGAATATTATTATATAATAAAAGTGAGTAAGGCTTGGCCTTACTCAAAGTTAGATTTTTTTAGGGTTTGGTCGGTATTAGTTTCGCTAGGGCTAATATCGACTTTTTCCTTGCTTAAACTAAATTGATATTTAAAAATACCAATGATGCCAACTAAAACTGCAATGCAAAGAATGACAAACCCTATGCCTATGTATATCTCCATAGGTTTGAACCCCTTTCTTTAGTATTACACTTATGTCTTTTGGACCAAGTGCATAAAATAATATTTATGTTTGATAAATATTAATCTATGCACTTAAGTCCCATAGAAAGAGAAAAATCTAACTGAAAAGACTATATCACGAATTTATTTATAAGTCAATATTAATTTTGTAAAACTTTATTAATAATTCTAACAAAAAATAAACCTTGTTAAAACTTTTTTAGTAATAATAAGGTTTATTTTTTTGTCAATATTTTACTTTTTTGCTCTTTATTTTATTCTTGTTAAGGTTGTTCTGCAAGTGTAATTGTCAAATCTCTTTCTTGACCATCACGATTTACTTTAAGTGTCATAGTATCTCCAATTTGATGTTTATTTTTAATTTCATTTAATTCGTCCATTGTTGTAATCTTTTGACCATCTGCTTCAATGATAACGTCACCAGGTTTTACACCACCTTTTTCAGCACCAGAGAAATCATCAACAGCTTTAACATAAACACCAACAACTAAATTGTTTGCATTTGCAGTTTCTTCATCCAAGTCCATTCCTGTAATTCCTATATATGGTCTTCTTACTTTACTATATTGAATTAATTGAGAAGTTACATCTTCTGTTGAGTTAATAGGTATAGCAAATCCCATACCTTCAATTCCTTCACCTTGTAATTTCAAAGTATTTATACCAATAACTTGCCCTTCACTATTTACTAATGCTCCACCACTGTTACCAGCATTTATTGCAGCATCTGTTTGAATTAAAGTATAAGTATTTCCATCAGTATCAGTTATCTTTCTATTTACAGCACTTACAACACCACAAGTTATACTGCTTTCCATTCCTAGTGGATTTCCTACAGCCATTGCAAATTCTCCAACTTTAATATTATCAGAATCAGCAAATTCGGCTTTTGGTAAATCTGTTTTATCTATTTTAATAACAGCTAAGTCAGTTTGTTCATCTGTTCCTACAATTTGAGCTTCATATTCAGTATCATCATTAAATAATTTTACTGTTACTTTTGTAGCTGATGAAACTTCGTAGTAGTCTTCATCTGATGAAGTTGAAACTATATGGTTATTAGTTAAAATATAACCGTCTTCACTAATAATTATACCAGAACCAGTTGCTGTAGCTGTATTTGTTTGATTTCTATTACCAAACATTGAAATTAAAGAATTTACATTATATTCTACTGTAATTCCAACAATAGAAGGTAATATTTTATTTGCAGCATAAACAGCTGTATCTGAATAATTTGAAAGTGAAGTTTGACTTATATATCCACTTGTATTTGAAGAGCTTGATGAGTTGCTAGTATTTGAGCTTTCATTTCCAAGTATACTAGAACGAATTGATGGAACACCAAAACATGTTCCCACTACTACAGCACAGCCTACAACTCCACTAACAAATGGTAATAAAATACTTTTCCCAAAACCAGTTCCTGATTTTTGTTTTCTATTACTTTCATAATTCTTATAAGAACTAGGATTTTGTACTGTTTTAAAATTAGCGTTGCTTTCTGGTTTTACTTCATAAACAACATCTTTTTTGTTATTATTTTCTTCCATAATTAAGACCTCCTAAATTATCTTTATATATCTTATCCTAATACAATGATATAATACAATAGGTTTGTGAAGGTTTTGTGAAAAAAAGTAGAATTTTTCTTGACAGTAAATATTGGATAATATTTATTTTCTTTTTCTATTGAAAAAATTATAGTAAAAATATATAATAATTAAAAATAAAATTTAGAGGGTGAAATAAATGAAAATAAGAAATGAAAAAGGAATAACTTTAGTTGCTTTGGCAGTTACAATAATAGTATTATTAATACTTGCGAGTATAGGTTTTAATTATGGGAGAGATACAATAAAAAAAGCACAGTTAGAAGAATTAAGAACAAATATGTTATTAATAGAGGCAAAAGCAAAAGAATATGTAGAAGAAGCAAATTTTAAAATGGGAATATCACCAGATGATGCAAAAAAAACTGAAGTAAGGCAAGAAGTATATGTTGATACAGCAAAATTACAACCAGCAACCAATATATCAGCGCCATCTGGAATACCAGTTAGTGATTGTTATGTAGTAACACAAGAAACAATGGACTTATGGGGACTAGATGATATGGAATTAGAAGATGGGGAAAACTATCTAATAAAATTCGATGATACAAATGCTACTGTAGAGATATATAATACATTAGGATATAATGGGAAATATTCTTTAACAGATATAGATAATTTAGAAGTATAGGGAAGAAAAATGAAGGAAAAAGAAGTAGAAAGATTAACAAAATTAAAAGAAATAGAAAAAGATTTATATAATAAAGGATTTAAAAATATTTGTGGAATAGATGAAGCAGGAAGGGGACCATTAGCCGGTCCGGTAGTCGTTGCAGGTGTTATTATGCCAGAAGATTCAATGATAGAATTTGTAAATGACTCTAAAAAAGTAACTGAAAAAAGAAGAGAAAAGTTATATGACATCATTAAAGAAGAAGCAATAAGTTATTCAATTGCAGTTATAGACCAAGATGTAATTGATGATATAAATATATTAAATGCAACCAAAAAAGGCGTAACAGAAGTTGTTGATGGACTAGATGTAAAACCGGATTTAATATTAGTAGATGCTTTGACACATATAAATACAAGAGGAATACCATATGAACCTTTAGTAAAAGGTGATGCCAGATGTTATAATATAGCAGCAGCATCTATACTTGCAAAAGTAACAAGGGATAGAATAATGAGACAATGGGACGAGATATATCCAGAGTATGGTTTTTCATCAAATAAAGGATATGGAACTGCAAAACATATAGCAGCGATAAAAGAATATGGTCTTTGCCCAATTCACAGAATAAGTTTTACAAAACATTTCACAAATGGATAAAAAATAAATTTCTATTTATTATTTAAATAGGAGGAAATTATGACAATATTAGATATTATTGAAAAAAAACGTGATAAAAAAGAGCTTACTAAAGAAGAAATAGAGTTTTTTGTAGATGGATATACAAAAGGCGAAATAACAGACTATCAAGCAGCAGCATTAGTGATGGCAATTTTTATTCAAGGAATGACAGATGAAGAAACAACTAATTTGACTATTGCAATGGCACATTCAGGAGAAATATTAGATTTATCTAAGTTAAATAAAATAATAGTGGATAAGCATTCAACAGGAGGAGTGGGAGATAAGGTATCATTAATCTTACTTCCATTAGTCGCATCTTGTGGTGTTGCTGTTGCAAAAATGTCTGGAAGAGGGTTAGGATTTACAGGAGGAACTGTAGATAAATTAGAATCAATTCCAGGATATAAAACAGATATAGATATCAACAAATTTGTAGAAAATGTGGAAAAGATAGGTATTAGTATGATTTCTCAAACATTAAATTTAGCACCTGCAGATAAAAAGTTATATGCCTTAAGAGATTCAATTTCTTGTGTTGAAAGTATACCTTTAATTGCATCTAGTATTATGAGTAAAAAAATTGCAAGTGGAGCACAAAAAATAGTCTTAGATGTAACTGTGGGAAGCGGAGCTTTTATGAAAAATCTACATGATGCCGAAAAATTAGCAAAAGAAATGATATCAATAGGAAAATTAGCAGGAAGAGAAACTGTATGTGTATTAACTAATATGGACGAACCTTTAGGATATAGTGTAGGAAACTCTTTAGAGGTAAAAGAAGCAATAGAAGCTTTAAATGGAAATATTCAAGAAGACGTAAAAAAGGTTGTTTTAGAACTTGGTTCTTATATGTTATTACTAGCTGGAATAACAAATGATTTAGGAAAGGCTAAAGAAATGTTAAATGAAAACTTACAAAATGGAAAAGCCTACAATAAATTTTTGGAATTAGTTAAAATGCAAGGTGGAGATGCAACCTATTTAGCTGATTTAGAAAATTTTGAAGATTCACAATATATAGAACCAATTTATAGTGAAAAAACAGGTTATATTTACAGCATGGATGCTAAAGAAATTGGAAAACTGGCTTGTAGTTTAGGAGCAGGGAGAGTAAGAAAAGAAGATAAAATAGACCCATCAGTAGGAATTGTTTTGTTGAAAAAAGTAGGAGATTATGTTACGAAAGATGAAGTGATAGCATATCTTCATGTAAATAATCCGGAACAATTAGATTCAGCAAAGGAAAACATAAAGAAAATAATTAAAATAAGAAAAGAAAAAACAGAACATTTAAAAACAATTATAAAAATAATGAAATAAGAAAATTTTAGAAAATACGAATAAATATTTGAAAAAAACATAAAGTGTGCTATAATATTGTAGAGTATAAATTGAAAGGATTGAATATCAATGAAGAAAAATAAAGATACAAATCTAGAGAAAAAACATAATAAATTTGACAAAGGACAAATATTTGTTAAAGTAACAGCAGGAGTTCTTGCGATATTAATGGTAGGAGGAACAGCAATAACACTTGTTTATGCTTTAATGTAATAAAGATTAGGAGAAAATTATATGGTAATTGATTTAGGAATGAATTGGGAGAATTTTTATAAAGATAATATAGTAGCATATATAAAATCATTACAATCAAACCCATTCGAACTTGTAACTTTAATACTAGATTTAGCAATTGTTTGTTTTTTAGTATATTGTTTCTTGAAAGTTGTGAAAGGTTCAAGAGCATGGCAATTAATAAAGGGAATTGTTCTTTTAATAATTGCAACATGGGTAAGTGGTTTATTAAATCTAAAAATACTAAATTGGATTTTGACTGGAATAATGAATTTAGGAGTTATTGCAATTATAGTGATATTCCAACCAGAGTTACGACGTGCATTAGAACAACTTGGAACTAATAAACTTGCTAAATTTTTTGGAATAGATAAAGACTTAGCGACAAAAACTAAAGAGGACATTTATAAAATTGTAATTGCAGCAACAGAGCTTGCTAAAACAAAAACAGGGGCTTTAATTGTAATTGAAAGAGATATAAAGATACAAGATATTATAGCAACAGGAATACCAATGGATGCTGATGTTTCACCTCAATTATTAGTAAATATATTTGTGCCAAAGACACCTCTTCATGATGGGGCTGTTGTAATATCAGGAAATAAGATAGCGGCAGCAGCTTGCGTATTGCCTTTAGCTGATGACAAAGATATTGCAAAAGAATTAGGAACAAGACATAGAGCGGCCATAGGAATATCAAAAGAGTCAGATAGTATAGTAGTTGTAGTATCAGAAGAAACAGGAAAGATATCTGTTGCAAAAGATGGTACGTTAATTGCTGATGTAAGAGAAGATGTTTTAAAGAAAATATTAATTAGTAATATAGTAACAAAAAGATTTGCAATAGAAAAAAAGGAAAGAAAAAATAAATTAAAAGAGCTAAAAGAAAAATTAAAGAAAGAAAAATCTAAAGAAGAGAAAGATAAAGAAGAAAAATAAAGGTCGCGAAATAAGCGACTTTTATCGTTTTAGGAGTTGAAGTGATAAAATGAGAAATATTAGACTTACTATAGAATATGATGGAAAAGAATTTAATGGTTGGCAAAAGCAACCTAATAAATTAAATATACAGGGAACAATTGAAAAGGCAATAGAAAGAATAACAGGTGAGAAAATAGATTTAATGGCATCTGGAAGAACAGATAGAGGAGTACATGCTCTAGGGCAAGTTGCAAATTTTAAAACTAATTCTAAATTACCAATAGAAAAGTTTCCTATTGCTATAAATAGTAATATGAAATCATCAATCAGAATAAAAGATGCAGAAGAGGTCGACGAAAGATTCCATAGTAGATTGAGTTGTAAAAGAAAAACTTATAGATATGTTATAAATAATTCTAAATATGGAAGTAGCATCTATAGAAATTTGGAAACACATATTCCAGTTAAATTAAATATTGACAAAATGAAAGAAGCTGTAAAATATTTTGAAGGTGAACATGATTTTAAAGCTTTTAGAGCAAGTGGTACAAGTAGTAAAAGTAGTGTAAGAACAATATATAAAGCTGAAATAATAGAAAGACCTGATGAAAGAATTTGGATAGAACTTACTGGAAATGGTTTTCTATATAATATGGTAAGAATAATTTCAGGAACATTAGTTGACGTTGGACTTGGAAAAATAGAGCCAGAAGAAATAAAAAATATTATAGAGTCTAAAGATAGGCAAAAAGCAGGAAAAACATTGGCGCCACAAGGATTATTTTTAGTAAACGTAGAATATAATTAAATATATTTTGTTAACCAAATAATTTAATTCGCATAAAATATAGTAAAACATAAAGGAGAGAAGAATCATGAATGTTTTACTATTATTTTTTGCACTTCCAATTGCAACTATAATTATTTCTATAGCTTTACAAAAAATATTTAAATGTCCACCATTAGTTGCTGCTATTGTATTTGCTATATTTTTAGTTATAACATTTATTGTTAATAACATAAATTTCCTAATTGCTACAATTATATATACAATCATAAGTTATATAACAGCAGTGATTGTTTGTATTATAACTAGAATAATAAGAAGGTTAGAAGATAGGGATAGAGATTGTGATAGAGACTGTAATTGTTGTAGAAGAGATAATAATTGTAACTGTAATAATACATCAAATGAATTACTTACAATAAATAGTACTTGTGGTAATCTAGAAGATGGTAATTTACTTACTATATCTAGTAATTGCTCAAATGGAAGAAATAATGATTTATTGACAATTAGTTCTAACATGGAAAATTCTTGTAACAATAATTGCTGTAACGACAATTGTTGTAATGATAACAATAATTGTAATAATGTAGGAAGAAATGGAGTTACTGCAAGAATTAATGTTATTCCAAATTCTAACAATAATGGCAGAACAGGCTGTGTTTGTGGTAGATATAGAAGAAATTAGGTTTCCATAATTTGACCAGGCTTCAAAAAAATGGTATAATTTAAGTATGCAGGATTGCAAAATATAGAAGGGAGAAATGCAACATGGATATTACCAAAAACCTGCAACTAGAAACGCGGAGACTCTATTCGTTAGGAGTAGACTTCCGGATGTTTGAGCATCTGGAAGAGAGCGGAAAGGTGGGCGTTATTGTAGGGAGACCTGACAATACGCCTGAGAACGCACAGAGGTTGGAAGCGGCTGGATACGCGCAAGGGGGCAAGAGGTCTAATGAGGCTCAACTCTTCACGATTGAAGTGAAGGAGCTTGAGAAGATTCATGAGGCCAAGATGAGACTCATCGAACTTGAGGATAAACGCTTGGAAACAAGTGGAATTCCTTATTATAGGTACGATGTCTCAGCTGATAACAAGTTTATTATCAGCATCCCAAGAGATAAGCGAAACGACGAGACCGACCTGAAACTTACCGAAATCGGCTATAACGCCGTTGGCGACTGGCTGTTTCGGGAAGGTATGAGTGAGTTCTCCATTCCGTTTGTCGATCTCGAAGAGATTCACGGCGTTTCACTTGTAGAGAACCCTGAATAGGGAGTTCCCGGGGAGGCCACCTTTTTAAGGTGGCTTTTCCCTTTACTTTTTTTGGAAAATGTGTTATTATAAAAAAGTTAAGTAAAGGAGAGGGAATATGTTAGATGTTATATTAGATGCACTAATAGATAGTGTAAAATTATTGCCGTTTTTGTTTATTACATATTTAATAATGGAATATATAGAACATAAAACAAGTGAAAAGGCAAAAGATACAATAAAGAAATCTGGGAAATTTGGACCATTAATAGGAAGTATATTAGGAGCTTTTCCACAATGTGGATTCTCAGTTGCAGCTACTAATCTTTATGCAGCAAGAGTAATAACACTAGGAACACTCATTTCTGTATATTTATCTACATCTGATGAAATGATACCAATATTTATTTCAGAGGGGGCATCTTTAGTTACACTTTTTAAGATTTTAGGAATAAAAGTATTAATTGGTATGATTGCAGGATTTGTAATAGATTTAGTTTTGAGGTTAAGAAAAAAAGATAATGAAGAAGAAAGAATAATTGATTTATGTGAAAAGGAACATTGTCATTGTGACCATGGAATTTTTAAATCAGCTTTAAAGCATACAGTTAATATATTTATATTTGTATTATTAATAACATTCGTTATTAATACAATTATATATTTTATTGGTGAAGATGCAATTGCGGGATTTGTTCAGTCAAATCCAGTATTAGGACCGATACTTGGTGGAATTATAGGTTTAATACCAAACTGTGCATCATCTGTTATATTAACACAATTATATTTAGAAAATGTAATTCCAGCTGCGACAATGATTTCAGGACTTCTAGTTGGAGCAGGAGTTGGACTAATTGTATTATTTAAAATGAACAAAGGAATAAAACAGAATTTAAAAATAACTGGATTACTATATGCCATAGGTGTGGTATCAGGAATTATAATTCAGTTAATAGGAATTAATTTCTAAAAAATAAAACGATAGATTTCTATCGCTTTATTTTTTTCTTTTCTTGAAATTAACAACAATTGCATCTTGATTATCAAACATGTATTTTGAATCAGTTGTATCTGTTTGAATTGGGTCAATTTCGTTGTTTTTATCTCTAAAATTAATATTTTTCGGATTAAACTTTCTATGTGCTTTACTACTAGTATCGTCTTCAGTATCTGTTGTAACTCCATCAGAATATTTACCAAAATCATAAGTTCTTATTTTATGTGGTTCCTTATATTTTGATTCTAGGAATGATAAGTTTCCAGGTCCGACCATAGGTCTTCCACCAGATCCTCTAATTTTAAAAGCACATGCTTTAGTACCTATATTTTGAAGTTTTCCTGGTTTAAAATATTCAACATATTTCCACTGAACATTTCCATATTTAGGTTCATATTCCATTTTTTCCATGTCCATATTATTTGTATATACCCACTCTCTATGTTTTCCAAATTCTCCAGACCACCATTCTAGCTCATCATAAGCTCCGTTTCCAGTAAATATTTTACTTGCACAGTTAGATAAAATAGTATTTCTATAATTTACAGGTAATTCTGGTGTTTCTAATTGTTGTAAACTTTGTGTAGATATAGTTGTTCCTACTTTATATTTTCTGTACATAGTAAACATTGCTTCAGTATCTTTACAAATAAAATCAGCGAATTCATCAATATAAACAAAGTAAGGAACTCTTGATTTTTCTGTTCCAGGTCTTCTTAGTACTGAATTTTGCATTGTGATTAAGAAGAACAATCCAAATGCTTTGTGTCCAGCAGCACCTAAATCTCCACGTCTTGTGCAAATAAATACAACTTCTGAATTTGCAAGTACATCATCAAAATTTATATTATTATATCTATTACATAAGATAGGTTTCACACCGGGTATTCTAAGTAAGTTATCTAATTGACTTATAACAGAATAAATATATTTTTCCATATTAGATTTTGCAGGGGCATCACTGTAAAAATTCTTTTTAAAATATGTTAATAATACACGATACTTATCTTTTGCGAATTCATCATTTTCTATTTCATGTTCTAATATTTTACACATTTTTTCGATTAATTCGAAATTAGTAAACATTTTTAACATATCTTCCATATTAGGAAGTCTTCCTTCATTTATTCTAGGATATATTTCTTTTAGTAAAACTACTAAATTTTCTATTGCTTGCATTACTATGTCTTCTTTGTAAGCTTCATCGCTATCTGCATGTGAAGTATTATACATTGATTTTATAACTGCTGAAATTGTAGAAGCTGTTTTGGAAGAATCTTCATAAACAAAAGGGTTTAGTCCAGTAGAGTTTGGATTATTTGGGTCTATTAGGTGATATTTGATACCAAAGTTATCACAAACATTAGTCATATGGCTGATTACTTCATAGTCTGGAGCCATAAGAGTAAGTCCTATGTTTTTGTAAGTTATATCATTTCCAAGTGAGTCTAAAATCATTTTTTTCATGTAATTTTTAAAAAGTGTTTCTTTACCATCTACTGGTACTAGCATATTTAAATTAAAGTTTTCATTTAGGTAGTCATTTTCATATGGTGCATCTAATACTGCTAATCCAGTTTTTAATGCAGTATATCCCATTTCTTTTGAAACTTCTTTAAAGAAATATTTTTTCTCTAAGTCTCTTGCAAATAGTGGTTCAAAAACTAAAGATGTTTTACCAGAACCAGAACCACCACATACAAATAATGATTGATATCTTGATTCTTCAGGAATTGTTATTGATTTACCAGTTTCACTATTATGGCATAAATAAACTTCACAAGAATAAACTCCAGCATCTTTAGGTCTTGTTGCTAAGCTAATTCCACGATAATCCCAAATAGAACGAATTTGATCTTTACTATCGTTAACTCCAAAGAATAATTTCTTAAAGAGTGGGAAAATAGTTGCTAGTGGTATATATAATGAAATACTTACCATTGCAGGTGTTACTAAATCAGAAAAATCAGTAATAATTTCTACGTAATTAGGTACTGAAAGAAGTAGTAACCATGCTCCCATATTAAGCCATTGGGTAAACATTGAAATAGCAATTATATATAGACCAATTACATATACATAAAATAATGTTACTTTTTTTGCTTTCGAGGTAGCAAATTTTGATTGCCCTGAAAAAAGAAATGCAAATATAGGACAAGCTAGGGCAAAGGTATATGCTATAGGTCCCCAATAAGAATAAGATACACCTGTAAATATCATAAGTAACATTTCTACTAATCTATCTACTGCTAAATATACACTAACTAATGTAAGTACATATGTTGCAAAAGTATTTCTGTCAGTATTTAATACTTTTAAAAATTTATCTATATACTTCATCTAAAAAATCCTTTCAACTAAATATATTCATACATATATATTATCCTATAAAATTAGTAAAAAAACAAGTATTTTAAGAAAAATAATCCTCTTTTTAGGGAAACCTCAATTGAAAAAGTAAAAGCAATTAAGAAGACACAATATATATTTTACTCTTACATAGTCTCTTAATGTACAAC
>CALXAV010000039.1 GCA_944386385.1 uncultured Clostridia bacterium | reverse complement strand
AAGATTAATATTTGAAGTAATACCTAGCATTTCATAATACTAGGCATTACTGTATAAATTTTTAAGCGATTGCCATAAATATATTGATATATTATGTAAAATATTGTATAATAAAATAGTATAGCATGTGCTATGCATAAGGTAATCCTTTGAAAATTGAAGATAAATATCAACGTTAGGAGAAAGGATTTTGTATGACAAAGAAGGTTTGTTGTTCACTCATCTTGGGAGCCATCGTATATATTTTTACGATGATGCTGTGTGCGGTATTTTTGCCGTACCCTGAGTTGATGAGCCAGGCGGTGCTTTACTATTCGGTTATAATGTCGATGGTGGCGTTCGCAGCTTATGGAATGGGCGAAAAGACGAAAGGAAGAGGAGTTCGATATTCTGTCCTTTTGGCTTTAGGAGTGTTTGGGATTACGATGGTGCTAAATTTATTTAGCCCAATATTTCTGGACATTTTTAGTAGAATTGCAGTATATTATGCCGTTGTAGCGTTCATAGTAGCGCTTGTTGGCTATGTGATTGGCGAGAGGAGCAACTAATCTTTTAAGCTAAAAAGAGGTTTTCGTAACCTCTTTTTAGCTTTGTTTTTTAAATAAATACAGAATATAATAAAAAAGAATTAGCAGTAAATACTAATCCTTTTTATCATTATTTATTTTCATATTATTTCCATAACGTTTAACTTTTTGAGTTGTAGTTTTTTCAAATTCTTTATCACGAATAACAAAATTTTTAATATGTTTGTAATTAGGAAGTTTTTTGTTAACACTTGAAACTACATTGGAAATTAATTTCCAGATTTCTTCTTTAGTAGGAACACTTCCTTTTAAGTATTCTGTAATAGCTTCAATGTTTGGATAAATTTGTGCATTAACATATGTTTCGTCATCGCCTTCTTTTTGAACACCAAGTACCAAAGATTCTGAAATAAGAGGGTTATCATTTAAATAATATTCAACTTCTTCAGGATAAATATTTTTACCGTTTTTAGTAACTATAACAGATTTACATCTTCCTGTAATATACAAATAACCATCTTTATCAATTTTACCTAAATCTCCAGTATGGAACCAGCCATCAATAATTGTTTCTTTAGTTCTTTTTTCATCTTCATAATATCCAAGCATAACATTAGGACCTTTTACAATAATTTCACCAATACCTTCATCATTAGGATTATCAATTTTATATTCTACATTTGGAATAGGAAGCCCAGCTGAATCATCCTTTTGGAAGAAATCAGTATTACCTGCAACTAAAGGTGAACATTCTGTAAGTCCATATCCTTGAAGAGTATTTAATTTTAAGTCTCTAAAATCAGAAACAATATTTGGATTAGCTGAAGCAGCTCCAACAATAAACACACGTAATCTTCCACCTAAAGTATTTTTTACTTTAGCTCTTACAATCTTCTTTAAAAAGAAAGGAAGAGAAGGAAATGGATTTTCATTATTTTCCTTTTGATATTTCTCAGGTAATCCACGGTTTACATTTTTTACTATATTTTTGTGTAAGTTTTCTAGTAACAAAGGAACACATAATATAACAGAAGGGTGGAATTCTTGCATGTTTTTTGCTATATAACGTAATCCCTCACAATGGCAAATAGAAGCACCACTATATATTGGTAGTAAAAATCCCAAAGTACATTCATAAGTATGATGTAACGGCAAAATAGAAAAGAATAAATCACTTCGTTTTACTTTAACTATTCCATATGTTGCAAGTAAATTAGAACATACATTTCTTTGAGATAAACATACACCTTTTGCAGTACCTGTAGTTCCAGATGTAAATAGAAGAATACGTAGTTCATCTGGATCTATTTTAATATCATCGAAATCAGTAAAACCTGATGAATAAAGATTTTTACCTTCTTTTAATAAAATATCAAATTTTTCTTCAAAAGAAATAAATAAAGTATCAGGATACTCTATTTTAGAAATATTGTCTAAAACAGAATCTAAATTCTTCTTGTCTCCTAAAATACATACAGATTGAGAAACATTCATAAAATTAATTACATCATCTGAATGTAATTCTTTATCAATAGGCACAACAATACCAACAATTGTTGCTGCCATATATGCTACACACCATTTATAAGAATTTTTACCAATAACAGCAATTCTCTTATTTAAAAAACCTTTTTTTATCAAGCTTGTCCCAAGATAAACAACGTCATTTTTAAAATCTTCATATGTAATAGATTTTATATTTCCGTTTTCATCTTTTAATTTAAAAGCAGTTCTACTACGATAAATGCTTCCGGAACGATATAACATATCTTTTAAATTTGTAACTTCTTCAGTTTTATGATATTTTTTCTTTAATTTTTCAGCTACAATTAAATCTTCTTTCATATTTTGCCTCCTAAATTATTTGTAACGATAAAATATAAAATTAGTATCTTTTCTTAAAGTAACACTACCATCATATATAGATTCTTCTTCTGTTTCTAAAGGAATGTCTATGTATACAGTTGTTTTAAATTCTTGGTCTAAGTTATTTGTAATATATATATCAAAAGAAAGACTAGAACTTATAGAATTTAATAAAACTTCACATTTTTTTAGTAAAGTTCCATCATAAGTAATTGGTGAGCTTGTATCTGTTATAGTATAATCAGTTTTTATATTACTATTAACATAGCTTAAAACAATTGGGTTTGCTAAATTATTATATAAAGTAGGAGTATCTAAATTTGTTTCATCTTCTGATGAAATATTAAAATTCAATTTACCATCTATTAAATTAGAATCTACAATATCACTTTTAGCAAAATTATAGATGTTTTTGTAATATAAACTAGGTTCGCCTAAAGTAGGAGTTTTAGAATAGTTAATGTTATCAATGTATACATTTTTTAAAGTGTTTTGTAATGTTTTTTCTTCTTTAGGACTTGTTATAAAAAGTGCCATATCAGTATATTGATATAAGTTTTCTATTGTAAAATTACTACTAGATGCAGATTTGTTTTTTGCATCACAACTACTAAAGAAAGTTACATTATTAATTTCAAAAACAGTTTCTTCATTTTTATTAGAAAAATCAAGAACAGAGTTTTCAAAATTTCTTTTTAGTACATATTTGTAAAATAGCAAATAACAAAGTACGAAAACAATTATAAGTAATATAATTGTAACTAATGTTAATATAACTTTCTTTTTATCTAATTTTTTAATATTGTTTATAATGTCTATTTTTTTCTTTTTTGTATTTGTTTTTCTTTTCTTTTTTCTATCCATAATTCCTCCTTTGTAAACACTTATATTTTATTATAAAGATAGGCGAAAATCAAGTATTTTTATTTATATTATATAGTACCCAACACTACTTGACAAAATGGTGGATACTATTAATATTTTATTAAGATAGTTCAATATTTATTACAAAAAAATGTAATAAATATGTGAAAAGGAATATATTTACAAATGATATCTATATATTTTTTGTGGATATATTACAGAAATATTAAATATATATTACAATTTGGTTTCTAATGCATGTTTCCAGGATTTTGAATTGACAAAAGGTAAGTATAAATGTAGAATTATGTTAGGTGATAGTATGAAATCAAAAGATAAAAAAAGAAAGCATGCAAAAATATCAATAAAAAATATCTTGGTACTATTTGCTACTGTAACATTTTTGCTATGTTTGGTTGCTTGCTATAATTATTACTTTGCTAAAAATGAAGTATTAGCAAAAGAAACAAGTTCAGAGACCAATAGTGAAAATGTTAAGATTAGCAATGCAGGTGAAATAAATTTAGAAGAATTAATAAGTACTAATACAAAAAAGAATTCCACAGAAGAATATGTAACAGAAGAAACAGATTTAGAATATATAACAAAATATCAGTCAAATCCTGAGCTTCCAACAGGAGTAATGCAGGTTATTCAAGAAGGAAGAGAAGGAAAACAGGAAGTAACGACAAAAAAAGTTTATGAAGGTGGACAAGTAGTATCAGAAGAACAGGTAAGTAGTAAAGTTACAAAGGCTTCTGTAAATAAAATAGTAGAAGTTGGCTCTGGAAGAGGGACAAGTTCATATAAAGTAAAAGCTGGAGATACAGTATATGTAACATCAGATAGAGCAGAAATAAGAGTAGAACCAAATGAAGAATCTCAAAAAGTTGCAACATTAACTAAAGGTAATGAATTAAGTGTATTATCAGTACAAGATAGTTGGTATCAAATAAGCGGTTCAGGTGCAAGAGGATATATAAAGTCAGAAAATACTACATATATAAATCCAAATAAAAGCTATGATGAAGAAGAGCAATCATCTTCTGGTTCAGGAGGAAGTATTGCAAGTCCAAGCTTTGATATGGCACTTAATAAACCAAGTGGATTAAGTTTAGAACAATTTAAAAAAGTGTTAACAGACTCAAAAGATACAAATAAGGTTATGCAAAACAATGCAGAATATTTTTATTACATAGAACAACAGTATAATATAAATGGAGTATTTGTTGCGGCAGTTGCAATACATGAAAGTGCATGGGGGACATCAAAAATATCACAAAACAAACATAATTTATTTGGATATGGAGCATATGATTCAAACCCTTATAATGGGGCATATGAATTTTCAAATTATTCTGAAAGTATAGATCTAATAGCAAGGGTATTTGTTAAGTATTATTTAAATCCAAAAGGAACATCAATTTATGGTGGAGAACAAGCATCTGGAAAATATTACAATGGACCTACGTTGTCTGGAGTGAACACTAAATATGCGACAGATAAAAACTGGGCAAATGCAGTATATAATCATATGAAATATTTATACAATAAATTATAAAAATTCCTTGATATTTTTTACAATTTATTGTATGATATAGAAGTATAAGGCTTTAAGAGGAGAATATTGCCAAAAGACTTTAGAAAGGGGCCTAAAAATATGAAAAAAGTACTATTAATAGTTACCATATTTGTAATAGTAATTGGAACATTCTTGGTAGCGTCAAATGTTTATGCGGCAGAACAAGCAATAGATGAAGAAACAGAAAGTAAAATAGTTGAAATAAAGGATAATGCTGCAAAATCTTTAGAGGATTATCAAGAAAAATATGGATCTGATGTATATGGATTAGTTGCATATATATTGAATTTAGTTAGAATTTATAGTATACCTCTATGTTTCTTAGGGATTGCTATAGGAGCTATACATCAATATGTGATTGGTATTAGAAAGCTTGATACATTGGAAAAAGGTATGGCTTTAATAGTCACATTTGTAACAATATTAATTATATGCCAAATATTACCACTAGCATTTGCAGTGTTTGTAAAATTTGGAAGGGGGTAACAAATGAAAATCTTGTTTGCTGTAAGTAATGAAGAAATTTCAGAATCAATTGTAAAAAGATATCAAAAAGAATATAAACAAATAATTTCATATAAAAATGTTTATTACTTTAATGCGATTTTAAAAGAATTACAAAAGGATAAATCTTATGACAGAATTGTTATAAGTGAAGAATTAGAAGCTTTTACACATACACAATATGATCAAATAGATAAATTTATTTTTGAAAAATTAGATGGAATTAGTGACGAAGCATCAAATACAAGAGGTAATGATATTCCTATTATTTTGATTTGTTCTGATAGAAGAGTAAAATCAGAAGAAATGCTTGTAAAATTATTTGGAATAGGAATATATAATGCTGTACTCGGAACAGATAGAAGTGTAGAACAGGTTTGTAAATTAATCAACAGACCACGTTCTAAAAAGGAAGCAAAAGTTTATTATCAAATAGATTCAGAAAACGTAAGTTATCAAAGTGAAAATGAAAATGACGTTAGTGAAATAGAAATTCAAAATATACTTGCACATTATAAAAGACTAGGAAAAAATGAAGATAAATACTTAGAGAGTTTTGATAATATAGCAGCACAATATAATGATACTCAATTAAGAATTATTAGTAAGTTCTTACCATTAAATGTAAGAGCGGTTCTAGAAGAAAAGTCACCTAAATATCAACAAATAATGTCATTTAATAATAGTGTATCAGATAAGATAAGAACTAAAAAAGGAGATACAGAAGAAACAAATGGACCAACTGAAACCTTATTGAGCTTAGGAAAAAAAGAAGTAGTAATGTCAAAACCAGTAGTTATACCTTCTTCTGTTAATATGACGAGTGGAAGAAAATTATCTAGATTAAAGTCTCCAACACAAGTACAAATGCCTATTCCTGAAAAAGAAGAAAAAGAGCAAGTAACTCAAGTAACTGTAGAACCAGAAGCATTTGAAGAGGTAGATACTACATCTGCATCTCAACCAGAAGAAGTGGTAGAAAAACCAGTAAAAAGAGGAAGAGGAAGACCAAGAAAAAATCCTATTCCAGAGACTAAAACAGAAACAACATCTACAGCTCCAGTAAAAAGAGGAAGGGGAAGACCAAGAAAAAATCCTGTTCCAGTTGTACAAGAAGAAAAAGAAGAGCCAGAAGAAATGAATGTGTTACCTGGATTAGAAACAGAACAAGATACAAATATGACTCAAGAACCAGAAGAAATGATATTACCAGGTATTTCAGAAGAAACAAATTCTTATGAACAGAATACACAACCTATTAATGATACTTTTGAGAGCCAAGATACTTCTGATTCTGATATTTTCTCTAATTATAATAATTATGAAGAAAACACACCAAAAATTAATGATTATAATGCAATTAGAGAAACACCAACAATCGATAGAACAATAGAGACAGAAAGAGTTGATTTATCACAATTATTAACTCCTGATAAAAAAATAGTTACATTTATTGGTACAGGAAAAAATGGAACATCTTTTATTGTTAATAATTTGGCGGAATTGTTATCAACATCTGGAGTAAATGTAGCAATATTGGATACAACTAAGAATAGAAATTCTTATTATATATATACAAAAAATGAAGAACAATTAAGAGAAATAGCAACAAATTCAATACAAGGATTAACAACAGGAATAGCAAGAGGAATAGAAGTAAATAAGAATTTAACAGTTTATACATCTTTGCCAGATGATTCAGAAGATATAATACATGCTGACAGGATATTAGAAACTTTATTAAAAAATCATTCTCTAATATTAATTGATACAGATTTTAATACACCTTTAAGATATTTTGAACAATCTCAAGAAACATACTTAGTTCAAACATTAGATGTATTAACAATCCAACCGCTAACAGCATTTTTAAGAGAGTTGAAGGCTAAGAATATTTTAGATGAAAAGAAATTGAGAATAGTTCTAAATAAAACAGTAAAAATAAAAGGAGTAACAGACAAAACAATTATTGGTGGAATGGCGTTTTATAATGATCCTTCAATGTCATTTATGACAGAGTTATTTGATAGAAATTTGATAAAATATGTGTCAATACCATTTGAGGAAGAGACATATATAAGATATTTAGAGGGGATTATAGAATGTGATATTTCATTAAAAGGATATTCAAAAGCATTTATGCAAAAATTAAAAGAATTAGGAAATATGGTATATCAACCAAGTACAGGAGCATATACACCACCTACAGCTAAAGGATATGCTACAAGAAATACATTTTCACCAAATATGAATGCGACATTAAATCAAATGAAAAACAATTATTAATAAGCAAAAGGAGGAAAAATCCAAGTGATTATAGCAGCAATTATTATATTAGTTTCAATTATAATAGGACTAATAGTATATAATATAACAATACATAAAAAGATACAAAAATTTAGGAACATGAATCAAAAGATTACAAATCTATATGTAGTACAGGATTTTATGAATGCTATTGGAGAGACATCAACAGTAGAAGATAAAATCAAAAAGATAAATGATGTTTTAATCGAAAGATATGAAATAAAATATTCTACTATAGTTGTGTTTGATGGTGCTGAATATAAAGTAAAAGCATCAAATGTAGATCCAAAGCATTGGAAAGCATTGAGTTCTTTACAAGATGTAGATATGTTTAAAGATAGTATTCAATCAGCAACACCAAAATATGTAACTGTAAATAATGAAAATGAAAAACTTCCATACCAACAAATGGAATTTGGAAGAGCAAAATCTGCTATATTCTTCCCTTTGTATATTGATAATGTTTATATTGGCTACTGGATAATAGAAAGTGGAACCCCACATGATTTTGATAATGTTGATTTAACAGTACTAGAGGTTATAAAATCAAATATAGTTTCTGTATTAAAAACTGTAGTTCACCAAAAAACTTTGGAATCTATAGTTAGAAAAGATTTGTTTACAGGTTTATATTCAGAAGAATATTTATATGGTGAAGGAAAGAAAGTAATTGACCAATATACAATATCAACAATATGTATGTTTAAAATAACAAATATTCAACAAATTAATAAAGATTATTCTAGAGAGTTAGGAAACAAAGTAATAACACAAATTAGTAATTTTGTTAAGGATGATTTATCAGAAGAATATGTCTTTGTAAGATATATGGGACCTAAATTCGTTATTGCATTTTCTGGAGTAGAGGCAAATGCAGTAGCTGATTTCTTAAATGATATAAAAGAAAAGTTGGAAACTATGCAAATAAGTTTAACTGAAGAAGAAATACAAACATTAAATTTAGAAGTAAATTCTAAGAAAAAACTAGGAAAAGAATTAACTAAAGATGTTGCCGTACCAAGATTGAATTTTGTTATATCATCTTATTATAAAGGAACTGGATTAGAGGAAGTTTTAAAGAAATTAGAAGAATATCTAGATAATGCAGATCCAACTGAAAGTGATATAACAAATATATAAATAGTAATAGTAAAGGAGGATAATTACTATGGAGTTTGATAAAACAATGAGTTTTGAGGTAGAAAGAGAAGAAAATACTAAATGCCAAGAAATATTAAAAGAAGTATATGAAGCTTTAGTTGAAAAGGGATATAACCCAATAAATCAAATAGTTGGATATATTTTATCTGGAGATCCAACATATATTACAAGTCATAATGATGCTAGAAATAAGATAAGAACTATTGAGAGAGACGAATTATTAGAGAAAATGGTTAAAAAATATATAGGATTAGAAGACTAATTATGAGAATGTTAGGAATAGATTATGGAGAAGCAAGAGTAGGAATAGCTATTACTGACGAATTAAATATAACTGTTCAAGGATTAGAAACAATTCAAAGAAATGGTTCAGATAAAATAGTGCTTCGAAGATTAGATGAAATATTTGAAAAATATGAAGTTGGAACTATTGTAGTTGGTGTGCCTTTAAACATGAATGGAACAATGTCAGAAAGAGCTAAGATAACAGAAGAATTTATACACAAATTAAAATGTAAATATAATAAAATGAAAATAGAGACAATAGATGAAAGATTAACAACAGTTGAAGCTCATAGAACAATGAATTTTCTAGATGTAAAAAAGAATAAAAAAAGAAATATAGTTGATACTATATCTGCAGTATATATTTTAGAAACTTATTTAAACAAATTTAAAAATACTATTTCAAAAAATAGTTAAATATGTTATTATAATTTAAATTAATAAATAATAAAAATCGAAAGGAGAAAAATTATGGATGAAAACGAAGAATTAGATAACATTGTAATTCTAAATGATGAAGATGGAAATGAGGTTAAATTTGAATTTTTAGATTTAGTTGAATTAGATGATGAAGAATATGTAGTATTATTACCAGTAACAGAAGAGGGAGAAGAAGAAGAAGGAGAAGTTGTTATCTTAAAAGTTGAAGATACAGATGATGAAGATTCAGACGAAGAATCATATGTATCTGTAGAAGATGAAGATACACTAAATAAAGTATTCGAAATTTTTAAAGAAAAATTTAAAGATGACTTTGATTTTGTAGATTAATATATTGGAATTTAAATAGGAAAAAAGATAAGAAAGAGGTGAAGGAAAGAATGAAATATTCTTATCTTTACCTTATTTTTAATTTAATTAAAGGAGAGGTTAACAAATGAAAAATTTTTCAACATGGATATTAGTAATGTTTATGGTAATGTTTTGGGTATTGAGAATAATAGTAGCATTAGCATACCAATTAAAATGGGATTTCCCTATACAGCCAATTGATGGACAGATACAATTTGAAATTATACTATTATTTGTTACTCTACTATGTGTAATTTTGATTGTAAAAAGAAAAATGGTTGGCGGACTAATATATTTATTATCATATGGATTATATTTTGGTATAAATATAGTAAATAATTTACAAAATATATTTACAGCTGTAGAGACTGTTGATATGAATCTATATATAAATCTATTTATGTCACTATTAGGAATAATTTTACCAGTAGCAGTAATGTTTGATTTACTTATGGACAAGAATAGAAAATTACACCCAAAAGATAAAAAGACAGATTGGTTCTATGCAAATGAGAAATTTGATAGACAATTAGATGAAAGAGCAGATAAAAATAATTATAGAACTATGTAATATAATGCAAAGAACATAGATACAGCAAATAAATTAGGAATGCTTTAAACTAAAGTAGAACCAGATAATTATAATAGTGCAATAGATGCTTTAAAAAGATATAATATAAAAATAGATTAAAATAGAAAAATTATTTTAAGTAAAATAAGAAAAGTATAAAAATGAAGAATTAATCATTTTTTTATACTTTTCTATTTTTTTAGTAAAACAATTTATCAAAAAATGATATTAATGAAATAGACTTCAAAAATTGTGATAAATGTGTTATAATAGACAAAGAGTTTTATGTATATTATATATGAAGAAAGGAAATTTTTATGACAAAGAGTATAAAGAATAATAATGAAAATCAATCTTCGAAAACAAATATAAATTGGGGTATCACAATTTAAGTAAACCCACCCTTAAAGTATTGAAAATCAACAATTATTTAAAAATAATTATTGCACATTTGATTTAAAATAGTAAAGGAGATAAAGAATGGCAAAAGATTTAAAAATTAGGAGTTCTGCTGAAGAATTTATTACATTTAAAGTTCAAGAAAAAGATAAGGGCATACAAGTCCGTTATGAAAATGAGAATTTATGGATGACGCAAAAAGCTATGGCTGAGTTATTTGATTGTAGTACTGATAATATTTCTTTACATCTAAAAAATATTTTTAAAGAAAATGAATTAGATAGAAATTCAGTTACCGAGGAATTCTCGGCAACTGCTTCTGATGGGAAAAAATATAAAATGAAATTCTATAATCTAGATGCAATAATTTCTGTTGGATATAGAGTGAATTCTAAGAGAGCAACACAATTTAGAAGATGGGCGACACAAGTATTAAAAACTTTTACAATTCAAGGGTATGTATTAGATAAAGAAAGAATGAAAAACGGTTCTTTTATAGACAAAGACTATTTTGAAAAGCTATTAGAAGAAATAAGAGAAATAAGATTGTCAGAAAGAAGATTTTATCAAAAAGTAACTGATATATATGCAACAAGTATCGATTATGATCCTAAATCACCTATATCAATAGATTTTTTTAAGAAAGTACAAAACAAAATGCACTATGCAGTATCTCATCAAACAGCAGCGGAAATAATATATAACAGGGCTAATGCAGAAAAAGAACATATGGGACTTACAAATTGGAAAAATTCTCCTAATGGCAAGATAATGAAATCAGATATAATTATTGCTAAAAACTATTTAAATAAGGAAGAGATAAGAGATTTAGAGGGAATTGTAAGTGCATTTTTAGAATTGGCAGAAAATAGAGCAAGAAGACATATACCAATGACTATGGAAGACTGGGCTACTAGAATTGATAAATTTTTATTAGCGGATGATAGAGATATATTAAAAGATGCTGGCAAAATATCACACGAAATAGCTTGTGATAAAGCTTTAACAGAATTTGAAAAATATAGAGTAAAACAAGATAGATTATATAAATCAGATTTTGATTTATTAGTAGAAGAAGTAGAGAAGCAGAAGAGTAAAAATAATATGTAATAATATAAATAAAAATTATTACAAAGCGAAAAAGAAAAGCAAGGGAAGTGATAAAAAATGAATAATGATAATCGACAGAATTCGACAAATATAAACTGGTATCCAGGGCATATGGCCAAAACTAGAAGAGAAATAATAGAAAATTTAAAAATAATTGATATTGTAATAGAATTGTTAGATGCTAGAATTCCAATTTCTAGTCAAAATCCAGATATAGCAGAAATCACAAAAGGTAAGAAAAAAATAGTCGTATTAAATAAATGTGATTTAGCAGATGAAAAAGAAAATTCAAAATGGTTATCATATTTTGAAAGTAAAAATATTCCAGCGGTATTAGTTGATTCAAATAGTGGAAGAGGAATTGAAAATGTTATTAAAAAGATAGAAAAAATAATGGACGAAGAAAAAGAAAGACAAGCACAAAAAGGTAGAATTGGAAGAAAAATAAGAGCAATGATACTTGGAATACCTAATGTAGGAAAATCGTCTTTTATAAATAGAATATCTAAAAGAACAACAGCAGAAGTTGGAAATAAACCAGGAGTGACAAAACAAAAACAATGGATTCGTATTAATGAAAAAGTAGAATTATTAGATACTCCAGGTGTATTATGGCCTAAATTTGAGAGTGAGGAAGTAGCATTAAACTTAGCTTTTACAGGAACTATAAAAGAAGATGTATTAGAAAGAACAGAAGTTGCATACAGTTTAGTGAAATTTTTGCTAGAAAATGCAAGAGAAAATCTTTGTAATAGATATGGATTAACAAATGAATATATAGAAGAAGTATTAAATAGAGATAATCCAGAGAATTTTAATATTTATGATATTATGTTAGAAATAGGAAGAAAAAGAGGCTGTATTATATCAGGTGGAAATATAGATGAAGAGAAAACGGCTAAAATAATATTAGATGAATTTAAAAATGGAAAATTAGGAAGGATAACATTAGAGTTTCCTAATTAGTATAAAGGAGATAAGAGTGGAAGAATTAATAGAAAGAAGAAGAGAAGAAGCAGATGTAAATATGATGTCACCACTTACTTGGGCATATATTGGTGATTGTGTTTACGAATTATATGTAAGAGAAGAATTAATTAATAAATCAAATTTAAAACCACATAAATTACATATGGAAGCAATAAAATATGTTAAGGCAAAAAAACAAGCAGAGATTTTACAAGAAATATTACCTAAATTGACTGAAAAAGAACAAGATATAGTAAGACGTGGTAGAAATGCAGAAAATCATCATTTGCCTAAAAATGCAAGTGTACAAGAGTATATGTATGCAACCGCTTTTGAATCTTTAATTGGATATTTATATTTAACTAAAAAAGATGAAAGATTAAAAGAAATTTTAAGCTTAATTGAAGTAAAACCACTTGACTAACTTCAAAAAAAATGGTATAAATAAAAGGTGCTAAATAGTTGGCCCCTTGGTCAAGCGGTTAAGACGCCACCCTCTCAAGGTGGAATCATGGGTTCGATTCCCGTAGGGGTCACCAATTTAAAGCTATATATCTTTGAGATAATTACTATAAGATATATAGTTTTTTTATATATTAGGAAAGTAAAGCAATTTGTTTTAAATTTAAATAAAAAATAAAATTTTACTAAAAAATACTTG
>CALXAV010000038.1 GCA_944386385.1 uncultured Clostridia bacterium | reverse complement strand
CTAATGTATAATTAGGAATTGTCTCTTCTGTTGTTGTGTATTCTTTTCCTACATATCCATCTATTGTCTTTTCTGGTGATAATATTTTATTATCACTTGTATCATTTGGTGTATTATCTTGTTCTAAGTATTTTACAATAACTTTCGTATTCTTTGCATAATAGTAAACAACTACTTGTTCTTCTCTTGTCATTGTTCCACTTAGGTTTCCTTTTGTTTCTACTAATGTATATCCATCTATTACTTTACTATTTGTTGTATAACTTTGTCCTTCATATCCTCCTAAGATTATTTCATCTGATAACACTTTATTATCTGCATCATCATCTGGTGTACTATCTTTTTCTAGATACTTAACAATAACTCTTGTATTTTTTGCATAATAGTATATTTTTTCTTGTGTTTCTGCTGTATATGTTCCTGTTTTTTCTGGTGGCTCTCCTACAAGTGTATATCCTTCTATCTCTTTTACATCATTTGTTACATCAAATGTTTCTCCTACTGCATCTTCTTTTACTTTTTCTTCTGATATCTCTAATCCTGTGTTCTTATCTACATATTTTACTACTACCTTTCCTGGTATCTTTGTCATCTCGTTTGTTATTGTTGCCTCTTTTACATCTGTCTCTCCTGATTTATTAGTAACTAGACTTGATGTTCCTGTGTAATAGTATAAATCATTTTCCATTACTTCTTCTTCATCTACTGTATATAATATTTCTTGTCCATTTTCATCGTATTTTGCTAGGTTTGTAAATGTATGTTTCCACATCACATCTTTTGTTACTACCGCTGTTTGTACTACTTCTCCGTTATTTCTTACATTTACTCTTACTGATACTGGTCTCTTACCATATACATTCTCTTGGTCTACCCAATTCTTTGTTACTTCTAATTGTATCTTCTCATCTGGTACTATAAATCTATTTGTTATTCTGAATCCTTCTTCTTCATTTCCTTCTATTCCTTCTTCTGTATAGAATTTCATGTCGTCTGGATTCTTTTCTTTCTCTTCTACTGTATAATTTATTTCTTTTAATTCGTCATCATATTTTGGTAAATCATTAAATGTATTTGTCCAGTTATTTGTATTATTTAATTCTACTTTTCCTACTTCTTGCTCTCCATTTTTTACAACTACATCTATTGCTCCTGGTCTTCTTTTATTTGCATCACTATTATCATCCCATACCTTTGTTACTGGTATATTTATCTTCTTTATTGTTAGTCCTGCATTTACATTTGATTCTACTAATTCTGGACTTTGTATACTATCTAGTCTTGTTATCTCATCTGTCTCTTCTGTATCAGTATTAAACTTACTATTTATCTCTACATTTGTTCCTACTTCTTTTTCTGTTAAATCATAGTATGTTCCATTTACTTCTACTTGTATTTTATATTTTCCTCTTTCTAAGTCTGTAAAGCTATATTCTCCATTTGAGTTTGTTGTTGTACTTGCTACTTCACTATTATTAGCTGAGTTTATTAATTTTACTGTTACATTACTTAAGTATTTTTCTCCTTCATCTATTACTCCATTTGAGTTACTATCTTGCCATACTTTTCCTTCTATATATCTATTTACTACTCTTGTTTCTACTCTTGATGTCTCCATTTGTTCTGAATTACTATATACTTGTGCCATTGCTGTATTTAAATATACATCTTTTGCACTATTTCCATTTGTTGATAGTGTTATTTCCAACTCTACCTTTGCTTTTCCTGCTAGTTCTCCTTTTATTGCTATTCCCTTTGATTGTTTATTTACTTCTCCTGTTGATATCTTCTCCCATATACTATCTGTTCCTATTCCTGTATTTTTTGCATCCATTGTTTTTACATCATCTGAGTTTGTTGTATAAATAGATAAATTATCATTTGATTGACTAGCTCCATCTATTGTTTGTGTTATATTTAAACTCTTTAATGTATAACTTCCATTAAAGCTACTTCCTCTATCATCTCCATTATATGGTAATACATCCAATAATTGAAATTCTGGTACAGCTTCTTCTGTTTTATTTTCATATGTTACTTTATATGTTATATCTCCATTTTTCTCTATTACTGGTGTTTCTACTTCTTTATACAACCTATGACTTGCTAAGTTTATTACATTTATTGCCACTGTTGATGTTCTAAAGTCTATTGCACTATTTCCTATCTTTGTAATTCCATCTTCCCCAATTACTTCTGACACTACAAGTTTTGTATCATACTGTGTTCCATTAGCTGCTTCATTATCTATTCTTGCATCAAATGTTATTGGTTCTATCGTTTCTCCTGAAGTTACTCCATATATATACCATACCAAGTTTTTTGTCCCATCACCATTTTGTGTTATCTCTGGCTCTGTATAAGTACTCTCTCCTCTTTTACTGCTTCCAGCAACATATTCTAGTCCTGCAGGCAAAGTCATTTCCGCTTTCAATGTTACATTTGTTATTGATGTTGTTACTCCTGAATAGTTCCTTAAGTTAGGTTCAATACTATATGTTACTATATCTTCGTTTTTTCCTAAATCATAATTTACTTTTTCTACATTGTTTTCTAGAGCTCTTATATTTCCCGTTAAATTTGCTCCTACTATTAGAACAGTTTGTCCATAGCTATATCCTCCACTATGTGTTCCTGATACAATATTGCCTTCTTCATCATATTCTGTCTTTATATATTGTCTATATCCAGAATTCCATGTTGGAGTTGGATATGTATCATACGAATCTAATTTTTCTTGAGTATATATACTTCTATCTATTTCTTGTCTCCAATATCTACTTGTTTGCGTAAGTCCATAGGTCTCGTTTATTTTTGCGGTATCTTTAACTTTTAATCTAATACTAAAATATTGTGTATCGTAATATGTTGGAACTTGTATATATCCTTCTTGAGATTCTATATATATACCAATACATGTATATCCTTCCGGTATATCCTCTTTGTTCTCGTACATGTTCATATCTTCTATTTTTCCATTATTCATATCTGTCTGGCTTGTCCAGTTAGTTCCATCTTTTTTGGTTACATACCAATATTTCCAGGTCATATTATTCATACCTGCTGTAGCAAATTTTGAATTATTATTATAATCTAATACTTCAAAAGCATCTCCATCAAATTTAAAGAATCTATCTACTCCTCTTATGTAATCATCTGGATCATTATTAAAACTTATTCCAACATAAGATCTAGCAACAAATTCTTGTCCTACAGTTCTTACAGCATCTCCCATATAAAATACTGACTGAATAAAATTACTATTGTTTGCGTCAAACAGATAAATATGATGAGAAAGTGTCCCGTTAGAATATCTTACATGAGTCAATCTTGTTGAATCATCACCTGTAGCCATCTGTGTATTCACATTAGTTCCACTTATTGAGTTTGCTTTAAAATTACTATCATTTACAGTTAAATAATAATTTCTATCATCTATTGTAGTCTCTGTATCATCAGGTATTATTAGTTGAAAATATCCAACGCTAAAACATCCAATATTATTTGCATATGCAATGGATGAAGTCGCAATATATCCGTTGTTATATTTAGGAAATATTCCATCAAAAGCATAATTTTTTACTGTAACACTAATCTTTCTACCATCTTGTTTCATGCTTATATTTCCAGAATTATATACACTACTATTCCTATTTCCTATAACTCCACTTGGTGCTGAATTATATGCATTAGCAGAAGTTTGCGAAAAATTCATATTTCTACCTGAAATAGCTTGACTTCCATAATTTACTTTGTAATTCCACAATATTGGCACAGATTTTTCCGTTATATCTTCTAATTCACTAGATTCAAATTGACTTCTTTGTAAGGTTAAATCTATATCAAATGATATTTCTCCTTGAGGATATTCTACTCCTTTTAATCCTTTTAATGCATTATCATTATATAATTGTAATATAAATGCATACCCATATAATCGTCCATCAATTGTCTCTTCATTATAGTTTAAATCTATTACTCTTTTATTACAATTATCATTTCTTACTAACTTTATATTATACTTTCCTGCTGCACTTACTGTTATTTTCTCTCCTGCTATCGATACTTTTTCTGTGTCTGAATTTCCTTCTATGTCAAATGTAAAGGTAGGCATAAATTCTGTCCCGTTGCCAGCTCCTTCAACCTGTAAAACAAATACTAACGTTTGTTTTGCTGAAGAAGACGTTTCTGTATCTGCTACTGTATAACTTCCTGTAAGTGTTCTTCCATCACTACTTACTTGTCCGCCATCAATCCATTGCATAGAATCTAAATCCCATTCCATTACATTTGCGGTTTCTTCTGGTAGTGTTGCTTCTACTTGAATTTTTGAACCTGCTATTGCCTTGTTATCTTTAGAATTCATTGTTAAATCCACTGTCCATGTTACTTGGTCAAATGAACGAACTATGTTATTGTCCTCTGAACTATCATTTCCTGGTTCGTCACTGCTATCAAATGGTCCAGTTCCTGTCTTTGTACTTATTATTGCTGCTGAGCTAACCACTGCATTTGACTCATTTGCATTTTCTATATTTCCGTTTATGCTATTTAAAACTGTTTGTCTTGTTTTTGGATTTATTACAATTGCAGCCACGCACAATAATGCTAATATTACTAATACTAGCATTGATATATTCTTTATTTTTCTTTTTTTCTCTAAATTACCCGTGTGTACAGTCTTTAGTCTTTCAACTTTTTTTCTTGGTTTCATTGTAATTCCTTCCTTTTATCCTATTTATATACTTATATATATAGTAAAATATTTTTATTTTATTGTAAATGGAAGTTTTTGCTATACGTGACAAATATGTCTTGTTTGTTTTTACGGTTTTTTGTTCTTTACGACATTTTCGTCTTGATTTACATTTTTATTACATTTTGTTGACATCTTTACAAATTTTAATAAAATTTCTTCGGAGCTCTTTATTTCCCTAAGTCCTCATCTATGTATTGTTTTTAATTTTATATATGGTTTTGAATATTTTATATTGACTTTTATTTTCTTGTTTGTTAATATAGTTTTGTAAATATTTGTAAAAAGGTGAAGAAATGATTTCTAATTATATAATATATTTAAATACACTATCAAAAGTAGAAAGAAATAAAATTTATCTATACATAGTCATATTTTTCATAACAATATTATTAATATGTGGAATTTTATATTTGATAAAAAATAAATTTTTGGATAAAAATAAAACCACTTTATTTCAAAGATTCTTAAGAAAATTATAAGAGCATAAAAAATGTACTGAACCCAAAAAATTGGACAGTTTTGATTAAGTACTAAGTAGCTAGGGAGTGAACTCTGTATTGTACAGGGCTCATTCCTTTTAATTTTCTCTTAATTCTTTTATTATTATAATAATCTATATATTCTATTATATCGTTCTCTAATTCCTCTATCATTTGAGCATTTAGCTTTTCCAAATTACTTAAAATTACTAATTGAAGAACATTTGTATAACCTCTTATATTTCCATCTAAGTCAGGATCCTTATCTTTCCAATCTTTTGCAGTTATCCCAAACAAAGCCATATTTAACATATCCGCTTCATTTACATATACATATTGTTTTTGTTTGTCTGTTAGTGTTGGAACTAAATTTTCTTTTATCCACCTTTGTAAAATAATGCTCTCTTGCTTCTTTTTTAAAGGAATCGATTTCGACCCCTTATTCAGTTTTAATTTAGTCGAATTCGACCAAATCAAAATTAGGATTGTGTAATTGCTCCCAAAGTCCTACATAATCAATAGTATTAATTCTTCTTAACCAATTTTTTGCTGTAAAAGATGGATCACTTCACTTTTGATATCTTGCTAAATCTGTTATTGAGATATAATCGATTTTCCCCATTCTAATAACATTTACCAAGTTTTCTTTTACCTTCATTTGTGTTTTAATAACTTCTTTTTCCATTTACATCACATTCTTTAACAAATTTGTACTCATTACAAAACATTTATTTGTTAAAGTCAAGTAAAAAATGAATTTAAAGTATAATTTTACTTTTATAGAAAAATAGAACGTATATAAGTATAATTTATACACGTTCTATATCTTTATATTATTTTTTAAAAGCTTCTTGCCACTCTTTTTCTCTAAATCCAGTAAGTATTGTATTGTCAGTAATAAGAAGTGGTCTTTTAATTAACATACCATCACTTGATAAAAGCTTTATTTTCTCATCGTCTGTCATGCTTTGTAGTTTTTCTTTTAAATTAAGTTCTTTATACTTTAGTCCGCTTGTATTAAAGAACTTTTTAATATCTTTCTTACTTTCAGTAATCCATTTTTTTAATTCTTTTTCAGTTGGTGTATCTTCTACAATATTCCTATCTTCAAACTCTATATTATTATCAGTTAACCACTTTTTAGCCTTCTTACAAGTTGAACATTTTGGATATTCTATAAATAAAACCATTTTAAGTACCTACACTCATAGTTTCTGGAAGAGTAGAACCACCATCAATTACAAAACCTTGTCCAGTTATATATGATGCTTCATTACTTGCTAAAAATGCTGCAAGCTCTCCTAGTTCTTCTATAGTTCCTAATCTTCCCATAGGGATACCATCTGCAATACCTTTTACAACTGAATCTGGATTACTACTATCAGAATCTTTTGCAATACCTTCAACCATTGGAGTCATAATATATCCTGGAAGTATTGCGTTAACTCTTATTCCTTTACTTACAACTTCTGCAGCTAGTCCTTTTGTAAATCCATATAATGCTGCTTTTGTTGTAGCATAAGCAACTTCTCCTGTATCTGCAACCATTGGACCTGTTACAGAAGAAAGATTTACAATAGAACCACCATTTGGCATATATGGTAAAACTTCTTGAGTCATATTCCAGCTACCTTTTATATTAATGTCAAAATGGAAATCTCTAATTTCATCAGTAGTATCTAAAAATGGTGTTAATTTTGCAACACCTGCATTATTTACTAAAATATCTATTTGTTTATATTTTTCTATAACCTTTTCTACACATTCTTTTATTTTTGCTTTATCTCTAATATCAACTAAATATCCTTCTACCTCTTTACCTTCTTGTTTTAAACTATTCACAGTTTCTTCAATCTTTTGTGAATAATCAAATATTATAACTTTAGCTCCATATTTCAAAAATGTTTTAACAATTCCTAAGCCATTTCCCATAGCTCCACCAGTTACTATTGCAACTTTGTTTTCTAATTTCATAAAATCCACTCCTTTCTTTTGCCTACATTTTATCATTTAGTATAATATATAACAATACATTTTTAATTTTTATTATTTTATTCCTCTGATATTTCTTCTGGCATATTTTCATATAAAGGTATTATAAAATTAAGTTTTGAATCAACAGTATTAGATGCCTCATAAATGTCTTTCATATTAGAAGCTTCTGATGTTGGAGCAAGTAAGTTTTGCATATACTGATGTTCATATAATCCTTCTTGTTTTACTACATCAAATTTTTGTAAATATAATGTATTTTGTCCCTCATTAATATATCCCTCTTTCATAAAGTCTATTCCGCCAATAATTGCTTTTTCCAAGCTATCCCAACCTTGTTCATATGCATATTTTCCTGCATTTTCTAATATTTCATCTCTAGAATTTCCAATAGCATTTATATTAAATGGATTATATACAATTGTTCCATTATATTCATATCCTTTTGATAATGTAGTTCCGCTTCTTCCCTGTTCTTGTATTAATCTCGAAGCTATAAAATATGAGTCTAAATTAGAATTTTTACCTGCTTCTATTAGAGCATTAGATATATTGTCTCCTTCTAGAAAAGAACCCTCTGTAATTTCTTTTAACCCTTCTTTTGTTTGTGCTCCTTCTACATAATTTAATTCTTTAAATTGGAATATATTATCATCATCTAAAATATTTCTAGGATCCATCTTACAAGCTATTGCCTTATCAGATGCACAAAGCCACGTTCCATTATCAAATCGTTTATCCTTATCTATTTCACATCTCCAATCTTCTGGATAATTACTTGAGTCTGGAATTAGATTTAGTGGATATGTCCTTGTATCAGAATGTCCTTCATTATCTATTACTTCATTCCAATCTAATTTTGTATAAAATAGAGTAAAAGTCCAATTAGGATGTTCTTCTAATAATTTATCTATTAACTCTTTATATCCTGGGTATTTTGCTTCATTTAAATTTTCCCCATCATATACCACATATTTTTGTCTTCTACTTTCTTCAACTATCATCTGAACTCCTATTGATATTATTATTAGAACTACTACTGCTATTATAAAATTCCTTACTTTTTTAGGATTTTCTTTACATAGTTTTACAATTTTTCTTATTAAATTATTTTCTTTATTCATATTACTATAATTATAATTTCTCATGTTTTTTATTATAACATAAATTCTTTGTTTTAAAACTTTTTTAGATTTTTTTCATATAAAATTTACAAAAAAAATAAAACCTGTATATAAGATTAATCCTATATACAGGTATTTTATTATTCGATTGGAATATATTTCTTTTCTGGAAGTTCTTTTTTGTCTTCTTTTTTAGGAATTTCAAGTGTTAAAGTTCCATTTCTAAATTTAGCTTTAATGTCTTCTTCTTTTACATTATCACCAACATAGAAGCTCCTTGAACATTCTCCAGTATATCTTTCTTTACGTACGAATTTTCCTTTTTCACTATCATCCTCTGATTTGTCTACTTTTGCATGTACTGTTAAATATCCATCTTGTATTTCAATCTTTATTCCTTCTTTTTCATATCCTGGTAAGTCTATATCAATTAAGTATTTGTCCTTTTTCTCCTTTATGTCCGTTTTCATTAATTTACTTTCACCTTCTGTGAAAAATGGGTCTCTAAACATTTCATCCCATAAATCAAAATCATGTCTTCTTGGTATCATCATCATAATAATCAACTCCTTCTTAATTTTCATGTGTTGACACCTTTTTAGGTAGCACATAATTTTTTTAGATTAAAGCGCTTTTATCTTTTTTCTTTTTACATTTATATTATATATCTATTTTTAGCAAAGTCAATAAGAGAGTGCTAAAATTCACAAAACTTTCACATTTTATCTAAACTCTTTATAATTACGATATTTAGAGACATGCTATAAATATTAATATTTTAAAATTATTTTTAAAAAATCTTTTTTATGGTATTATTTTCTTAACACTTTTTCGAGCTCAACTTCTGCTTTTTTTACAAAGAAATTACTTGTATCTATTGGTAAGTTTAATTCTAACATTTTTCCTTTTAAATCTTCTACAGTTCTTAATCCATCTATATCTTTTGTTTCTACCTCTATCAAATTATCTCCATTTTTTACGTTCTTTAACACTAATTCTAATCCATCTTTACTATAGCATACATCATCTTCTGTAATTTCCATTATTTTTCTATATCCGATTGCTTCTAAAAATCTTTTGCTATCATCAATACTTAAAACATCACACTCAATTTTTTCTTGTGAAATTATATTTCCGAATTCATCTATATTTTTCTTTTTAAAAACTAGAACTTTACATCTTCCTACATCTCTTATTATTATAGCTTCTTTTAATATTTCTCTAGCTGATAATTCATTAATATTCATATTTTTTGGAACTAAATAAATATCTTTTAATGAAAACTTATCTGTAATTTTAAAGCCTCCATTTACTAATATTTTTATTATTTCATCAAAACTCTCATTTACTTTTACTGTTATCTCATTATTCTTTGCAATACTCATTTTATTCTCCATCTTAAACTTTAATTCTTATTATAACAAAAAGTTATAAATATTAAATAAAAATCCTCTAGTTTCCTAGAAGATTTTTATAATTTTATTTTAATATGCTTCATCAGCACCTAAAAAATATACTTCGTATCTATCAAAAGCTACATCTTGGTATCTTGAATCTGTTGGATAATCCACATTAACATATGCAGTTCCTCCAGCTGCTACTTCCTCATAAGCATCTCCATTTTCGCATCCAACAATTTTATCACCTTGATAATATGCAACTACTACATTCATACTTCTTGTTGCTACATCGTTGTTATTTTTTACTTCTACTGCTATTTGACTACCAGTATTGTTGCTAGTTACTTCAAAATTGTCACATAACATATCATCTGAAGACCATGAATCAGATAATTGGAAATCAAATTCGTAATTTGGATATTGTGAATAATCTTGGCTATATCCCCAAACATAATTTACAACTTCTGAATTTGCTGGAATTGAGAAATATGAAACAAATCCACTTTCTTTAACAGCAAAGTTTCCATTTGCATCTTTAAATATTACATTTACAGAATCTAAATATACTGGTTCATCATTATTATTAGTAATTTTGAAAGCGAAATCACCATTTGCTGTAATTCCTAAACCTTCTGCTGTAACATTTTCTTTTAATTTATCTGTATTATCTACTTCTGTATTTGAGAAACTATTATCTATGATATTTTCTTCAGAAGATGAGAAAGAATCTTTAAAAGTTTCTCCTAAGTCTCCAATTGTTTTAAATAAGTTTACAAAAGTAAAGATTAGTAAAATAATTGTTATTGCAGATATTACAATACCAGCAATACTTTGTCCTTTTTGTTTTTTCTTAACTAATGAAATTATTCCTAATATTAAACCTACTATTGCTGGAATAATTGCAATTAGCCATACAAATGGAACGAATCCTAATACTAGTGATACAATACTTAAAACTAATGATGCTATTCCCATAATAAACTCCCCTTTCTTATTTTATTTGCCATAATTATATATTATTAGACTTTTTTTTACAATAGATTTTCTATTTATTTTCATTATTATTTATCACTGAATAATAATAATATCCACCCGTAATATTTTGAACTTTAAAACCTTCTTGTATTAATATTCTACAAGCAATATAACTTCTAAGCCCTGTACGACAGTAAACTAAATATTCTTTAGCTTTATCTAGATTTTCTAATCTATCTCTTAAATCATCTAATGGGATATGAATAGTATCTTCATATGCTCCTCTTTCATATTCTTCATCAGTCCTAACATCTAAAACACAAATATTTTCTTTTTTCTTTAACTCCTTTACTTCGCTCCATGTAACTGTTTTAACTAGTCCTTCTATTTGATTTACTATGCTATTACCTAATATATTTACTGGACTTTTAGCTGATGAAAATGGTGGAGCATAGCATAATTCTAATTTTTCTAAGTCATATGCTGTCATTTTCATTTTAACTGCTACAGCTAATATATCACAAATTTTATCTACTCCTTCTTTTCCCCATACCTGTGCACCATAAATTTGACCAGTCTCTTCATTATATAAAGCTTTTATTGTAAGAAGTTTAGCTCCTGGATAATATCCAGCATGTGAATTTGGAGTAACTATAATTGTTTTATATTCTATTTTTTGAGATTCACAATTTTTTTCATTTAATCCTGTCATTGCTAAGTCATAATCAAAGATTTTTAATATACTACTTCCTATAGTTCCCTCATAAGATGTAGTCTTTCCTTCTATATTATTTGCAACTATTCTAGCTTGTCTATTTGCTGGTCCTGCTAAAGGTGTATATGTTTTATTTTCTGTAACAGAATTTAATGTAGTTATTACATCTCCTAAAGCATATATATCACTATTACTAGTTTCCAGGTATTTATTTACATTAATTGCCCCATTTACTGGGCTCACTTCTAATTCTGAATCTTTAGCAATTTCTCCTTCTGGCTTTACTCCAATACATAATATAATAAACTCAGATTTTAAACTTCCATTTTCTAAGGTAATCTCTAACTTTTCACCTTCTTCTATTTTTTCTACACCATTATTTAGTATAAGATTTATTCCTCTTTTCCTAAGTTCTTTATGTACAAAACATGCCATATCTTCATCTAGAGGATTTATTAAGTGTGATCCTTTTTGTACAATCGTTATATTTAAGTTAGGATAATAACTTAAATTTTCTGCCATCTCAACACCTATATATCCACCACCAATTATAGTTACATCTTTAATATCATTATTATTTATATATTCTTTTATTTCTATTGAATCTTCTACAGTTCTTAATGTTTTTATTCTTTTACTCTCTAAATTTTTAAATGGATTAATTGGCTCCGCTCCTGGTGATAAAACTAATTTATCATAACTTTCTTCATATTCTTCTTCTGTATCCAATTTCTTTATTACTATTTTCTTTTCATCTGGTTCTATTTTTATTACTTCTTGTCTTACTCTAACATCTATATTAAATCTTTTATTAAAAGATTCTGGTGTCTGTAATAATAAATCTTTTTTATCTTTTATAACATCTCCTACGTAATATGGTAGTCCACAATTTGCAAATGATATGTGATTTCCTTTATCTATCATTATAATTTCAGCTTTTTCATCTAATCTTCTAAGTCTTGCTGCTGTTGTCGCCCCACCTGCTACTCCACCTACAATTACAACTTTCATATTTTCCTCCCCTTAATTAAAATAAATTAGTCTAGAAAAATACTCTAAACTAATTTATTTAGATTTTTTTTATTATTTAATCATACTTAAAATTTCTTCTTTGTCAATTACACCTACTGAACGATTAATTTCATTTCCATTTTTAATAACTACTAATGTAGGTATTGACATTACTTGATATTTAACTGCTGTTTCTTGTGACTCATCTACATTTACCTTTACAACTTTAATATCATCATTTTCTTCTGCTACTTCATCTACTGTTGGTGATAACATTTTACATGGTCCACACCAATCTGCATAAAAATCTACCAATACAGGTACATTACTTTTTAATACTTCTTGTTCAAAATTACTATCATTTACTTTTACAACACTCATATTTTCTTCCTCCTCATTTTCATTTATTATATTTTCTTGAGCTTCTCCTTGTAGATATTCTAAGCCTTTTTTATTTATAAAAACACTAGCTATAATCACGGCTACTACAAGTAAAGCTAAAATTATAAACCAAATTATTTTCTTTTTCATAAACACTCCTTAAAAGAATATCATATAAATTCCCATAATTATTAAAATTATCCCTGAGATCTTTTTTATTACATCATAATGTTTTTTAACAAAATTAAATACTTCTTTTAGCTTTTCCAACAATGCTGCTGATATTATAAATGGTATTCCTAATCCTATTGAATATACAATCATTAAAATTATTCCTTTTACCATGTCTTGGTTTTTAGCAATCAAAAGTAATGCTGAAGCTAGAAAAGTTCCTATACATGGTGTCCAACTAATTGAAAATAACATTCCAAATATCATGGATTTTAGGAAATTTAAGTCTTTAGCTTTTTTATTAGCACCTTTTGTTCTATTTAAAAACTTTATTTTTATTATTTCCATATAGTTTAAGCCAAGTAATATTATAATAATACCAAACACTATTTTAACATATTTAATATTATTACTAATTATTCCTCCAAAGCTACTTGCAAGTACTGATAAAAGTATAAAAACAATAGTAAATCCTAATACAAAACCTATAGAATTTATTACAGCTTTTGATACTTTTTTATTATCTTCACCCATAAAGTACGATATATAAATCGGTAACATTGGTAAAATGCATGGCGAGATAAAACTTGCAAAACCTTCTATAAAAGTAAAAACATAATCCATTATCAATATTTTCCTTTACATATTCTTTAAAATTTTATAAATAGCATCTACTGCACTTTCATTTTTATTTATATTTTTCTCTCTTAATGTCATCTCTTCTTCTGTTAAATCCATTAAACATTTATTGAACTCTGGGATAATACTTATTGAATCTAATGGATATCCTATACGTCTTTTTGGAGACTCTTTATCAACCAGATAAAACTTAGATTTAGAAAAACTATATGTTTTAGTCTCTTTACCATTATATATAGCCACACCATTTACCCATTTTGCTGTAATCTTTCCTCCAAATTCACTTGCTAATTTTTTATAATACTTAATCATTTCTTCATCTGTAAGTGTTTTTCCATTTACTCTTCTTACATGTGTTCCTGGTTGTTTATCTTCTGGTACATTTTCAAAAAATAAATTTGTATCCATTCCTATAGTTATTTTTTTAGCAATTTTTCCATAAGTTTCTGCTTTTATACGAGCATTTTCTATTGCTGTGTTTCCTGTTTCTTCTACATCAATGTTTAATTCTAAATCTTTTAATGTTAATACTTTAATTCCATGTTTTTCTAATTTTTCTTTATAACTTTTTATTTTAGCAGGATTTGTTGTTGCAAATAATACTTCCATTTTTCCTCCATTTTAAGAATGCCTACTAAATTATATTTAATAGGCTATCTAAAAATTATTCTTCTACTTCTTTTTTCCATAATCCATGTTTGTTACAATATGCATAAAGTGTTGCTCCTTTTATATATGGGAATCTTACTTCTGCTGCTTGTTCTGGATATAATTTTACTGTTATTTCTTTATTTTCTTTTACTAAACTAATCCATTCAATATAATGTTCTTTTTCCATAACATGATTTACTTTTACTAATAATTCCTCATCTATTATTTCATATGTTGGTACATGTTTTTCAACTGCTGCATCTACTGAGTTTTGAACTAATTTTTCCATTGGTTCTCCACAACATATTATTCCACAACCATTGCAATTGCAATCTTCTATTACTTTTACAATTGCTCCACATGATTTACATTTCTTTATTACTAATTCATTTTTCATAATAAATTTCATTCCTTTCTCGCTTCGCTCAAAGGCACACATAGGAATGAAAGCCTTGAGTTTGAAGCATA
>CALXAV010000037.1 GCA_944386385.1 uncultured Clostridia bacterium | reverse complement strand
TCTAATAAGATTATCAGCGAAAACCAAGTGATAGTTACAGAAAATTTACAGATAAAGAACATGGTAAAAAATCATCAACTAGCAAAATCAATAATAGATGCATCATGGTATGAGTTAACAAGACAATTAGAATATAAGGCTATATGGAATGGAAGAAAATATATAAAAATAGATACTTTTTATGCCAGTAGTCAGATGTGTTCTGTATGTGGATATCAGAATGTAGATACAAAAGATTTGGCAGTCAGAAAATGGACATGTCCTAAATGCAAAGCAAAGCAGGACAGGGATATAAATGCTGCGACAAATATCCTAATGGAAGGATTAAGAAAAATAGCATAGAGAAAAATATAGGGCAGGAACTGCCCGAATTAACGCCTGTGGAGATAGTAGGTTACGAGGTCTATGAAGCAGGAAGCCCATTGGCTTTAGACAATGGGTAGTTCACAGTATTTACGCATTAATATGTAAAAAAATAGATTTGGTAATAAAATTGCGAAAAGCAAGGATTTTTGTTGTTGAGTAAAAGGCTTAAAATGTAAGTATTTTTTAATCTTTTTTCTACTTCTTAAAGAATAATTATAAAAGGAGGAATTTTTAATGGGCAAAAAAATTTTAAGTATTGGAATGGTATTAATATTAGGTATTTTGTTATTGATTTTAACGGGATGTGGAAACCAAAATAGTGAAAACCAATATTTAAATAATACAGAAAACGCAGAAAATCTCCAAGACAATATAGAAGCTTCAAATTCAGAAGATGGAATTGAAATAGGAGATAATATTTTAAAATACGGAACTTATGAAGGAAAAGATTTAGCAAAAGGTACAACAATTACTTTAAATTCAGATAAGACTTTTAAATATGAAGATGATAAAAATAATAGTGGAGAAGGAACTTATGAGGTTAGAAGCGAAGAGATAGAAGACATAGAAGGAACTTATGAAACTTGGGTAATAGAATTTAATTCAATAGTAATTGCATCAAATGATTATATTCCAGAAAATTATTATATGTTGTTTACCCAAACTGGAGATATTTCTAATGAAGAAGCAGGTCTTAATTTTGACCATATAGAAGATGAAGAGAATACGAATTCAAACGATATACTAAGTTATTAGTATGATATATAATATTACTTTAGATAAAAAAATAAATTAGTATCAAAAATTATAATAGAGTGAAAATAAATAGTTTTGTGATAATGTAAAAAATAATTGTAATCAGAAAGTAGAGTGAGAGATAACGATGAAAAATAAAGTATTAAGAATGGGGATTTTTCCAATGTTAGTTATAATATTAGTTATATTAACAGGATGCTCTGAAAATGAAAACAGTACAGAACAGAATTATGTAGCTGAAGTAGAAAATCCTATGATAGTGAGTAATGTTGTAACTACAAACGACACTTCTATGGGAACAATAGTAGAGTCAAATTCAGAGTTTATTTTCACAAAAGAAAAAAAGTTAAAAGAAGTTAGAATAATAGGGAGAATAACTTTTAACGAACAAAGCAAATATACTCTTGAAGAGTATGAAAATCAGATGAATGAAAGTATAGAAAGAACAAAGGAAAATAAAGCAAATGGTATGGATGTAATACTTGAAAGGGAAGGAAACGATATATTAAAATTTACAACAATTTTTGATGTTGCAAAAGTAGGACAAGGAACAGATGAAGAATATGCAGAATACAAGGATATGAGCTATGAAGAAATTTTAAATAGGTTAAACGAAAATAGAAGTGGTTATTTTTATAATCCTGCTTCACCAGAAAAAATAATAATACCAGATAATATAGAAGGAAGTTATGTTGATAATATGGAAGGGGTAACTTCAACAGATGTAACTGGTGAAACAACATATGAATTTACAAATGATACTGTTTTACAATTAGAAGGTGAAGAAAGAAATGAATATCCATACGAATATGAAGAAGGAAAATTAACAATAAAAAAACAAAATTCAGATGAAACATATCAGGTAAAATCAAATTATAAAGGATATGATTTGGTGTTATTAGACGAGAATAACAACGAAACTTTCAGAGGAGACAGGAAAGATTAAAGAAAAATGACAAATTTATCATAAAATGTTCACAAAATAAAATTTGTTTGATATAATAGTAATGGAAATAAAGGGGAAAGTTGGTATAAATATGAAAAATATTGAAAACATTGTAACTACAAGTGTTGATGTTTTTGCTTTTGTTGTTAGAAATAACAACAGCTTTATTGTGCCAAAAATAAAAACTTAAAATGTGATTTAAAATCATAATTTTAAGTTTTTTCTTTTTTTCTAAAAATTTAAATAAATAAGAAAAGAGGGGTATGATTTGAAAAATAGAATAAGAAATTTAAATATAATGATGGTGATTTTTATTATGTTATTTACTCTAACAGGATGTGGAAATAGTAATGAAAATAATACAACCGTAGATGAAAAAAGCCAAGAAGGAACTTTGTTAACAGCAGATATAAACCCAGAGTTAGAAGGAGTATATGCTTTTGCAAACAAAACAGAAGAAGGAAAAGCAAGTACAGTAGCTTTAAAAGAAGATGGAAGTGAAGTAACTTTAGTAGAGCATAACTTAGAGGAAGGAAAACAAGTAGAGTATGAAGCCTTAGATTATAGCTTTGGAAAACTATATCTACAAAAAGGAACAGAATTTTTCTCTATAGATTTAAATCAGGGGGATGGAAACTATCAAGTAGAAAGCATCTATAACGTTTCAGCAGAAGCTGATTGGGACAATAAAATGATGTATGTTTATGATGGAGTGATTTATTATAATAGAGCAAATGAAAGATTAGAAGGATATGATATAGAAACAAAACAAATAAAAGAAATAGATTATATTGGAGATATAGACGGAAGATTTGTCCTTGATAAAAAAAGAGGATATATCTATTATACAAAATCACCAGTTAAAATTTTTAGACAAGATTGGGGAGGAACTTTAGGAACATATAATATAGCAACAGGTGAAAAAACAGAATTAAAAAAATCAGAGTATAAAAAAAGTACCGATAATAGTACAGAGGCAGGAAAAAGATTTTATGTTGGTCCTGTAACAGATAATGGATTTATATATTATGAAAGAGTAGAAGGAAATTATGGTGTAGATGAAGCAAGTGGCTATGAATTTACAAGTAAAACAACTGGTTATGAATATAATGTTACAACTGGGGAAGAAACCAAAATAGACGAATATATGGACGAATACGGATTGGGAAATATAAGTTTTTATGATAATGGTAAATTATATTATGCAACTAATAGAGATTTAGGACCATCTTCTACAGAAAGTTCTTTAAAAGTATATGAAAATGGAGAAATAAAAGAAATAATAGAAGCTACTCCAGATAGTAATATAGATGAAATATATGTTTTAGCAAATGGTGATATACAAGCAGAAATAGATGGAAATAATTATGATACTTATGAGTCATATGTAGATACGTATATTATAAATAAAGACACATTTGAAAGAAATAAAACAAATGTAACTTATAGGAATATGGCTTATATTTTAGAAGGTTCAGATACAAATACAGAAAATGAAACAGAAGAAAAAGAAGAGGGAATAATTGCAAAAGAAGATTTAGTTGGAGAGTGGAGAGCAACAACAACAGATAGTTTAGAATTTGGAATTTCATTTGTACTCGGCTCACAATTAACGCAAAATAATAGTATTGTATTTAATGAAGATGGAACTTATAGTATGGGAATGTCATTTGAATACAACCAAGCTGGAAATTATGAAATAGAAGGAAATAAAGTAAAATTGTTAAATAACCAAAGAACAGATAAAAACCCAATAGATACAATAGTAGATGAACTTGTAATAAGTAAAGAAGAAGGAAATATAGTATTACTTTTACCAACAAAGCAAACAACATTAGATACAAACGAAGAATTAACAGTAAATATAAGAATAGAAAAAAAGAAAATTAATTAAGGAGGTTTTTATGAACGAAGAAGATGAAAAATATAGACAAGAACATGGAGTTATAAAAGAATTAGATTTTGTTAATTTTGAAAAACCACTTGATAATATAAAAGAAACTGAAGTTGTATACACTAAATATTCAAACCCACAAGGTGGTAAAAAAATGGGTAGAGGAGGAATTGCTAAAGGAATATTAAAAGCAGGTTTTGGACTTATGGGTGCAGTAAGTGGCGGAGGCTGGTATGGAGCACATATGGCAACCCAAGGTGTAGGAAATATTATAACAGGAGCAGCAAATTATAAATATACAGGAGATATAGTAAAAGATGTATCTGAAACAATAAAATTATATGAGAAGGCCTCATGGAAATTTATAAATTTTGTTAAAAACTTTGTGCCAGCCAAAGGAAATATTGGAGATGTAGTTTTCAAAGATGGAACTGGTGGAGATGCACATTGTGGAAATGGAAGAATTTTCTATGAAAATGGAGATTATTTTGAAGGGTATGTGCAAAATGGTTTTTTAAAAAAAGGGTTATATATTTGGCAAAATGGCCTAAGATATTTAGGTGAGTTTGATGAGTTACATAGAATGACAGGAATGGGAACTTTAATATATACAGATGGAGCATGTTATGTTGGTGAACAACAAGCAGGAGTAAAGCATGGTTTAGGTTATCAATTATATAAAGATGGAGCATATGTTGGTGACTGGGTAAATGGACTTAGAGTAGACGGTGTTTTGAGATTAGAAAATGGTAAATGTTATGCAGGTGAATTTGTAAATGACCAACCAGCATTATAGGAGTGTTCGTATGGAAGAAAATGAAATGATTAAGGCTATAAAAGAAAAAGCAAAACAAGGTGATGTTAATGCAAAAATAGCATTAGCAATAAATAAAGTAAAATATGAGGGGAAAATACAAGAAGGAATAGAAGAATTATTAAAACTTTCAAATGAAAATGAAGTTGCTTGTCATAATTTAATTAGAGTGATATTAGCATTAAGAGAAGAAAATTATTACAGGGAAACATTTATAAAATGTAAAAAACTAGCAGAAGAAGAAAAAGAAATGGCTTTAATTGATTTAGGGGCAATTTACCAATTAGGAGTATTAGGTGTTAGTAAAAATATAGAAAAAGCAATTGAATGTTTTGAAAAAGCAATTAAACTATATGAAAGTGGAATTGCATATCAAAGTATAGGAGCTATATATTATTATGGAAAAGATATAAGACAAGACTTTGGAAAAGCTTTTGAATATTTTAAGATGGGAGCTAAAGTGGGTTATGCAGATTCAGAAGATGCTATTGCTCAAATGTACCTAAATGGACAATATGTAGAACAAGATTATAATAAAGCTATATATTGGTATGAAAAAGCATTTGAACATGGAAAAAGGATTGTAGCTATTTGTATAGGAAACTTGTATTTACCAGACAACAATGTTGTTTTAAATAATGAAAAAAAGGCTCTGGAATGGTATTCTAAAGGGGGAGAATGTGATGTTCCAGAATGTTTAGTAATGGAAGGGTATCTTTTAGAAAACGGAAGTGACAATATAAAAAATGTAGAAAAAGCAATTGATTGTTATGAAAGAGCCGCTAAACTCGGAAGTCCAAATGCATATTTTTTACTTGGAATAACATATATGGAAGGAAAGATTGTTACAAAAAACACATTAATTGCAAGAAAAAACTTAGAAAAAGCTTTAGAATTAGGAATTGAAGATGCAAGAACTTTTATTAATAAACTAAATAGAAATCAAAGTGCACAAGCAGTATATGATACATATACAAGTGTAGGAGCATATTTACCAGAAACAACGACTGCTGAAATGTATAGAGCAAAACAAGAAGCTAAAATGCAAGAAGAAATAAGAAGAGAAAAAAATAGGGAAATGTTAAAAGCAGTAGCAGCAACTAGTGGTGCATCAGGCTTTATAGATGATAGAATAGGTTGCTTTCTAGATGAAAATGGAAATGAAACATATGTAGATGCAGGTTCTGGTTATATCTTTAATGATACAACTGGGGATATTAGTTTTTATGATAAAAGAACACATTCTGTATATAACACAGATAGTAAAGAATTTACATATTTAGATATAAGAGATGGATATGTTTATAACTTCGATACTGGAAAAACAACATTGGTATCAGGAAGTACAATATTGGGAAGTTAAAAGGAAATGCTAAAAAATATAAAGGGGAATATAAAAATGGTTAAAAAAGAGAAGATATTTAATTTTGTTTTAGTTCTTGTTTTGTTTGTTACATCACTAGTGCTTACAGGATGTGGACAAAAAAATGAAGAACAAATAGTAGAAAACACACAAAATGATGTGGTAGAAAATGAAGTGGTAGAAGAAAAAGAAGAAAGTCCAATAAAAAATGGAAAATATCAAATGGTAATAGAAAGCCAAGAAGAATTACCTGATGAAGATATCTATTTAGAAATTTATGATAATCAGTTAACACTTGTAGATGGTTTTGCACAAATTACACAAATAGGAACATTCAAAATAGAAGATAATAAATTAGTAGGAACATATAATGAAGTAGAATATTTTGACCAAAATACAGCAGATATGACCAAAAAAGAGATAAGTGATGAATTAGAGTTTGAAATATTAGAAGATGGCTCACTAAAAGATAATATTGGTTTTGGAAAGATATTTGATAAAACATTATATCAAGGCGAAACATATAAGCTTTCTCAAGAATATGGAGATAGTAGTGATTGGGAAAATCTTTATTTAAGTTTTATAAAAAATGATTTAAAGGAAAGTGATTATGCAATTGAAGATGACCCATTAATAGGACCATTTATTGCATTAATAGATTTAAACTTTGATGAGGTTCCAGAATTGCTATATTATGATGCAGAAGAATATATCAATGCAGGAGATATGTATACATATGTATATACAATAGAAAATGGAAAAGTGACATATAAAACAAAAACAGCAATAAGACATGAAGAAAGATTTGTAAAAATACCAGATGAAAATATAATAATTCATTATGATGAGTATAATCCAGCTACAAAAGAGTGGATGAAAGTTATACAAGATTTAGAAGAAAAAACACTTACAGAATATAATGGAAATTATAATATGTGGGTAAGTAATGAAGATGGAGAAAACCAAGAAGATATAACAGCAGAAGAATATAATAAAATAACATCAACATATTTTGAAAATAGCAATATAGAACCTGAAATTTTAAAAACATATACATTAATGGAAGATTATACAGATGAGCAAAAAACAAACATATTCGAAACAGCAGTGGAAGAATATAAAAATAAATAAAGTTTTTAATGTTTTAATATAAATAAAAAAATAAGAAATGAAAGGGGAATAAAAATGGAAAAGAAGGTATTAAAAGTAGTAAGTTTAGTAGTATTAGGAGTAGTAATGTTAGTTATGCTTACAGGATGTGGAGATACGCCACTAATAAAAGAATTGAAACAATCAGAATTTGTTTTTTGGGGAGATGAAACAGGTTATAGTTGGGATCAAGCAACTAAAACTGTAATGAGTGGTGTGAAATGGACAGAATATACAGAAAATGACCAGGATTTTGTAATGATATCTGGAACAGAAAAAACTACAGGAAAATATGTAGAAATAATTTACAAAGTATCCTCAGGTGGAAATTTAGCAAGATATGCAGTAAATGTAGATGGAGAAAGAAATAATACTTACTTTGATACAATGTTTAGAGACCTGTCAGATGTATATGCAAATTAGTAGAAAAAGGAGAGATGGTTTTGAAAAATATTTATTTAAAAATAGGAGTTATACTACTTCTATTTGTAATGATATTTACTTTAACAGGTTGTGCAAGTAATAATAATCAAACAACGCAAGAAAATCAAAATGAAGAAAGTGCTTCTCAAGAAGTGCAAACAGTAAAATTAAATGATGAACTAGAGGGGACATGTGGATTTGCACAAGAAGTTCAGGATAAACAATATAAAATAGTTGCATTAAAAGAAGATGGAACAACTTTTGATATAACAGGTTTAGGAACAATAGAATATGAAACATTAGATTATTCTAATGGAAAAATTTATTTACAAAATGAAACTAACTTTTATGAGATTGATTTAACAAAAGGAAATGGAAATTATGAAGTAAATGAAATCTTTTCTTATAACTTACAAAAACCAACTCATTATAAGAATATGGGAGTATATGATGGAAAAGTATATTTTGTTGCAGACCAAGAAAATTTAGTTTCTTACGATTTAGAAACGGGAGAAACTAAAAATGTAGTAGATGCGGAAGAAATATTTGGAATGTACCTAAATAAGGAAAATGGAAAAATATATTACACAGAAAGATCACCACAAAATTATTTAAGAGAATATGATATAGAAACTGGAGAAATAAAGACAATAGATAGTGCTGAAAGTGAATCTAGAGGGTCTTATGGTACATATTATTATAATGTAAGCTTGTGTCCTGGAAATACAAGTGAAGCCTTAATATATAGTAAAGAAGAAGGAGCAGGAAATAATAGAAGAACTAACAACTATATATATAAAGTAGGTACTGGAGAAAAAATAAAAATAGATGACCTTTATTTATCTGGAACATATGTAGAAGGTAAATTATATTATTGTGCAGAAGCAAGTGAGGAGCCATATCCATACCATTTATTGAAAGTTCTAGAGAATGGTAGTACAACAACAATTATGGAAGAACAAGAAAATAGTTTTATTGATTTCTTTGATTTAGGAAATGGTAAAATACAAACTGTAATGAACTGGGGACAAGATGTTTCTACTTATGGAGAACAAGCATATTTAATAGATAAAGAAACTTTGGAAGTAGAAGAAACAGATAAAAGACTAGAATTAGTATATTTAATTCAAGAAGCAGATAATAAAATAACACAAGCAACTGAAAGTCAAGGAAAAGAATAATGGAGGTAAAAAATGAAGAAAAAAGTTTTAATAATAGGAATTATTTTAATCTTAATTATGTCATTAGTAGTTTTAACTGGATGTGGAACTTCAAGTAATATTGTGGATACACTAAATAGTGTTGCTAGTGAAGAATTTGCAGAATGGGAAGAACAAGGATATGCAAGATCTTTTACAATGTATTTACTACAAGAAGCATTGAACAGTAAAAATACGGGATATGTTATAGTTGCATCAGGTGATACTGCATTTACTTCTGCACCAGGTATTACAGAATACAAAGAGGGAGAGGTTCCAAATTATCAAGGAGATAGTTATAGTTATACAAGAATGATGGAAGGAAGTAGTGCAGCAAATAATGCTGTTGTTCTTGATTCGAGCACGGGAAAATATTATAATGTAGTAATAACATATGAAGAAAGAGAACTAAGAGGAGTCCAAAAACAAGTTCCTGTATTTAGTAATGCAACTGAATTAAAATAAAGTTAAGTTAAGCTAAGTATTATGCTAAGAAGTTTGATAGTAACTTTAAAGCATAATACTTTTTCATTTAAAAAATTAAAAAAAGTGTTTCTTAGACTTTATTTTTAGAAAAATATGTGGTAAAATATACCAAGTAAAGGAGAGAAATGAAATGACAATGCAGGAGATAACAGAATATTTAGATAATAAGATAAATAGTGATGAAAATATAGTAACTATAACTTTTTATGAAGTAAGAATAAAATTTGATTTATCAGAAGAAGAAACACAAGAATTTTTAAGACTTTGTAAAACAAGACTTGAAAATTTGGGATATCAAGTATATTTTACAGGAGCAAAATATATGTATCAAGGACAAAATAAAGTAGTACAATCAAACGAATTAATGGTAGCAATAAAAGAAAATTTAGATTAAAAAATAAAGAAAATATAAAAAAGAACTATAATTGAATTATTTTAATTATAGTTCCCTTTTATTTAATTTCTTCTTTTTCCAAATATAGATAAAATACGTAAGAATATATTTATAAAGTCTAAGTATAATTGCATAGCACAGTATATGTAAATTTTTTCTTGATTAATTTCTGAAACTGTTTGTAACATTTTTATCTTGTTAATGTCATAAATAGTAATTCCACAAAATAGTGCTAAAACAAGCCAATCAATAATAAAATCAAGACCAGAACTCTTTATTATAAATAAGTTTATAATACTAAGAACGATTCCAGCAATTAGAAATACTGATATATAAGGGCTCCATGAACTTAAATCTTTATTTGTTTTATATCCAATTATTCCAAGTACTGCAAAAATTACAGCTGAAATTACAAATAAATATATAATAGAAGAAAGCTCAAATACTGCAAAAATAGTAGCTAAGGTTACACCATTAAGCATTGCGTATACAAAATAGAGAATACCTACAACAGTTGGTGAAAGCTTTCTAAACAATAAGCTAAAAAGTAACACAGCAACAAGTTCTATAATTAATAGAATTTCCCAATATCCTTTTAAAATAATATCAAATAATAAGCCAGAAGAATATGTGTAATATGCAACAATTGCAGAACCAAGAAGACCAAGAAACATCCAAAAGAAAGTTTTTCCAAATAATTTATTTTGAGTAGTTATTTCGTTTTCCATGTAAATCTCCTTTCTAAAAATATTATATTAAATTAATTATATTAATAAATACAATAAAAAGCAACAAGAAATAACAGGAATTTTATAGAAAAATTCGGCTAAAAAATTGACAGGAATAATAAAATACATTATTATATAAATATATAATATAAAAGGAGGTATTTTTTATGGATGAGAATGAAGTAAAAGAAGTAGAACAAAATGAGAATGTTAATACAAATACAGCAACATCACAAGAAGAGAAAAAACTAAATACATGTGGCTTACTTAGTTTTATTTTATCATTAGTAGGATTATTTATCATTGCCATTCCACTAGGAATTGCTAGTATTATACTAGGAATAGTAGGAATAGTAAAATTTGATAAAGAAAAACAAAAATGTAAATGGATGGGAATTGCAGGTCTATGCGTAGGAGCATTTGATGTAATTGCAGGAATAATAAATGTAGTAGCATCTGTAGCAACTTTAACAGCACTATTCTAAATAATTGTAATTAATAGGAAAAAAAGAATATAGCTTTTGTTATATTCTTTTTCTTTTCTTGAAAAAATAATTTACAAATGATAAAATATCAAAAAGATAAAAATGATAGGAGAAAATAATGAATTGGACAGATGAACAATTAGATGCAATAAACCAAAAAGACTCTAATATATTGGTTGCAGCAGCTGCAGGAAGTGGAAAAACAGCTGTATTAGTAGAGAGGATAATAAGAAAAGTAGTAGAAGAAGGAATTGATATAGATAAATTATTGGTAGTTACTTTTACTAATGCCGCGGCATCAGAAATGAGAGAAAGAGTATTAGATGCAATATATAAAAAATTGGATGAAAATCCAAATGATGAGAAATTATTAAGGCAAATAACATTATTAAACAAAGCAAGTATATGTACAATAGACTCATTTTGTTTAGAAGTTGTAAGAAATAATTTTTACGAATTAGAAAATATAGCACCTAATTTTAGAATAGCAGATACAACAGAAATAGAATTACTAAAACAAGAAGTAATAGAAGATATGTTTGAGAAAAAATATGAAGAAGATGATGAAGACTTTTCAAAACTAATTCATACATATACAAGTTATAGAGATGATACACCACTAAAAGATTTAATATTAAAGATTTATAATTATATTCAAAGTAATCCATTTCCTGAAAAGTGGTTAAGTGAAAAAGTAGAAATGTTTAATATAAAAGATTTAGATAAAGATTTTTCTACTACACCTTGGGGAAGTGTTTTATTAAAAGAAATAGAAGATGAATTAGTAGACGGAATATCTTTTTTACAAAGTGCAGCAAAAATCCTTGAATTTAATCCTGATTTAGAAAAGTTTTTCCAAACAATTAGAAGTGATATAGACATGCTAGAAAACTTAAAAGATAATTTAGATAATTGGGATAAATCATATGAGATAAATAGTAATTTGAAATTTGTAACATGGCCAAGAAATAAAGTAGATTCATTAGAAAAGGAAGAGGCTAAGGCTATAAGAGATTCAGTAAAAGAAAATTTGAAAATGTTAAATAATATTTTAGTTTGCGATTCCAAGACAGCAAACCAAGACATTTTTGATATGTATTCTATCTTAGTAAAATTAAAAGATATAATATTAGAATTTGGAAAAGAATTCTCAAAAAGAAAAAGGGAAAAAAATATTGTAGATTTTCATGATGTAGAGCATTTTGCTTTAGAAATATTAATAGAAGAAAAAGATGGAGAAATTATTCCATCTGATATTGCGAAAAAATATCAAGAAAAATACGAAGAAATTGCAATTGACGAATATCAAGATAGTAACTTAGTCCAAGAATATATATTAAATTCAGTATCTAAAGGAAATAATATATTTATGGTAGGAGATGTAAAACAAAGCATCTATAAATTCCGTCAGGCAATGCCAGAACTTTTTATAAGTAAATATAAGAGTTATAAAAATAAAGCCAATAAAACAAATGATGATGATTTAAAAATACAATTGTTTAAGAACTTTAGAAGTAGAGAAAATGTTTTATATTTTACAAATTTAATATTCCAAGATATTATGAGTGATAACTTGGGTGATATAGAATATAACGAAGATGAATATTTAAACTTGGGAGCAGATTATCCAGATAAAAAGCAAGATTTAAATACAGAGATAGATATAATAGACTTATCAGATGAAGAAATTGAAGTGAATAGTGAAGAAAATGGAGAAGAAAAAATAGAAGATGAGGACAGAATAGAAAATGTAGAATTAGAAGCGAGGTTTGTTGCAAATAAGATAAAGGAATTAATAGATAGTAAATTCCAAATATGGGATAGAAAAGAAGAAAAATATAGAGATATTTCATATAAAGATATAGTAATTTTACTTAGGTCTACTTCTACTTCTGCACCTGTATATGAACAAGAACTTTTAAACTTGGAAATACCAGTGTTTTCTGATAGCTCACAAGAATATTTAGACTCAATTGAAATACAAACAATAATGTCTTTGTTAAAGATAATAGATAATCCAATACAAGATATACCACTTGTGTGTGTGTTAAGGTCATATATAGGAAAGTTTACAGATAATGAATTGGTGAAAATACGTTTAACAGATTCATATGACAATTTCTATACTTGCATGCAAAAAGCTATTATAGATGTAGATAATAAATTAAAAAAGAAAATACAAAACTTTTTTGATAATCTAGATAGTTGGAGAAAAGAAAAAGAATATTTAGCATTAGATGAACTTATTTGGAAAATATATTCAGATACTGGATATTATAATTATGTAGGTCTTATGCCAAATGGAGATTTAAGACAAGCGAATTTAAAAATGTTATTTCAAAAAGCAAAAGATTATGAAAGTAGTAACTTTAAAGGTTTGTATAATTTTATAAATTTTATTGATAAACTAAAAACATCTAGCGGAGATATGGGTTCAGCAAAACTTATTGGAGAAAATGATGATGTTGTAAGAATAATGAGTATTCATAAGAGTAAAGGATTAGAATTTCCAGTTGTATTTTTATCAAGTACAGGAAAACAATTTAACTTAAATGATTTAAAAGAAGATGTATTACTTCACCAAGAAATGGGAATAGGTGCAAAATATATAGATTACGATAAACAAGTAAAATATGACACTCTAAGTAAACAAGCTATTAAGAATAAAATCTTATTAGAAACACTTTCAGAAGAAATGAGAATATTATATGTTGCTTTAACTAGAGCAAAAGAAAAATTATTCATAACAGGAGTGGCAAGAGATTTTAAGAAAGACTTAGAAAAGATAGATTCTAATATAGAACGATATCCAAAACAAAATGGTAAAATTAATCCTATTTTAATAAAAAAATGTAAAAAGTATTTAGATTGGATTTTACTTGTTTACCAATATGAGAAAAAATTATGTAATGATAAAGTAGAATTAAATACTTATAAAAAGAGAACATTGTTAAAAACATTAAAGAAAATAGATAATGGAGAAATAGATGTTATAAATGAGCTTGAGAGTAAAAGTAAAAATGTAAGTAAAGAAGAGTTAAATAAAATAAGTAGAATACTAAATTATGAATATCCCAATATGTTAGATACGACAATACCAACCAAGACAGCGGTTACAACGTTAAAACAATTAGAAGATGGGAAAAAAATATTAGTAGAAAAAGAAATAAGTCTTCCAAAACCAAAGTTCTTAAAAAATGGAGAAGAGGAAAAGATAACAGCAGCTATGAAAGGAACTTTAGTACATTTATGCTTACAAAAGTTAAATGAAAAGGTTGATTATGATATTGGAGAAGTGAAATCTTTAATTGAAGAATTAGAAGCAAAGAAGATTATAACAACTAAAGAAAAAGAGGCTATTAGTCCAAATAAAATTTTAGAGTTTACTAAATCAAATATTTGGAAAGAATTAAAGATGGCAAAAGAAGTAGAAAGAGAAAAACCTTTTTATATAAATGTTCCAGCTAAGGAAATTTATAAAGAAGAAACAGAGGAAAATATATTAGTTCAAGGTATTATTGATCTTTATTATATTGATAAAGATAATAATTTAAATCTTGTGGACTATAAAACAGATTATGTTGAAGCGGGAAATGAACAAGAATTGGTTATAAAATATAAAAAACAATTGGAGTTATATAAAGAGGCATTAGAAAAGACATATAAAAAGCAAGTTAAGAATACATATATCTATTCAGTATATTTAAATAAGGAAATAAAAATATAAAGAACCCCACAGTTACCTTCCAAGGAAGCTGTGGGGATCAAAAAATCACAAAAGTTTTACAAAAATCATGAAAAGAACTACAGCCATAGATATGGTTTCGCATAGAATTATGAAAAATACTAGTTTGAATTTCCCTCTATTTTTCATCATCTCCTATCTCTATAAATGAACAGAATATCTCTCGATATCTTCATTTATCTTAATTTTTTATTTTATATTAATAAA
>CALXAV010000036.1 GCA_944386385.1 uncultured Clostridia bacterium | reverse complement strand
TATATCATGAAGGGAGTTTTGTCTAGTACATAGCTAAAGCCTATGTTACTACCGGCATAGCCGGAAGATTATTTACAAAAAAATAGGGAATAACATTTTTGTTATTCCCTATTTAACAAACTTTTTTTATAAAACCCCTATTTTATTCACTTACTGTTGTATCTACTATTTCATCTGTAGTTGGCTCTGTTGTTTCTGGTTCTTGGTCTTGTGAACTATTTGCATCAGTATAATAGAATTCTCCGAAACCATATTGTACCCTATAATAACTACCTATAAAATAAGGTTCTGTTTCTTCATTTAAAGTGTATGTTGGTGCTAATACTTCTTCACCCGCTGAATTTACAACTCCCCATTTTCCATCTAGTCTTACTCCTGCAAATCCATATTCGTTAAATTCTGTAACTTTATCATATTTAGCCTCTACAACTGTATTTCCATTTTTATCTGCAAAGCCCCATTTGTCATTTTCTTTTTTAGCAAATAAAGTATTGTTTGGATATACCTCTGTATTTTTAAGTTCTTTACCATCTTTATCAAAATATCTAGTCTCTGTATCATTAGAAATTTTAATATAATCATTTACAAATTCCACATTAGCATTTGTCATCTGGCAAAGTTCTGTCATATCTTTAGAATATAATTTTGTTGTATCATCACTTGTAGTATTTGCTTGTATAACATTTGTTCCTTCTATTTTTTGAAGTGCATCATTATTTAATTCTATCTTAACATTGTCATTATCATCAATTACACCTAATTTAGACTGATCATTACTTACAATAAAATAATTATCAAATAGATACTCAATATAATTATATTTCTCTTCTATTACTTGTTCGCCTTCTTTATTTATTACACCATACTTTGTTCCATTACTATTATCTATTCTAATTTTATACATTTCATTAGAAGTATTTAATATTGCAATATTAGTATCTATATTTGCTTGTGTTCCATCATTATTATATACTGTTATTCCTTGATTATTTTGCGCGTATAGATATACTCCTGTAATATCTATTTGGTTATATTCAGTTGGTACAATTATTTTTCCATCTAAATTTGCAATTCCAAATTTCTTACTTTTTTCTATAGTAAATAATTTATTACTTTCGTCATATTCAATAGATTGATATTCATTTGGAATTAATTCTTCATCATTTTTCATAACTCCAAATTGACCATTTTTAGCACATAATATATAAGCATTTTCATCATCATTAATTCCTATTACCCTTGATAGTTGATTATATTCCGTTTCTAATAAAGATTTTCCATCATAATTTATATATCCATATCTATATCCTTCATCTGTAGTAGTAGATATAATATATCCTGCAAATTTATAATTATTTTCAGGTGTGTAATATCCATCAACTGAAATTTGATCATATTTAATATCTATTAGTTTATTACCTTTAATGTTAATTACACCAAACTTTCCATCTTTTTTTACTAAAAGTTCTCCTTCTTTATAAGGCAACCCAGAAATTTCTTCATATTCAGCATTTGTTATTCTTTTTCCTTCAAAATTAACAAGACCAAATTTACCATCTTGTTCATATTTTAGTACACTTTTTTCATACATTAAGTCACTAGAAATATTTTGTAACCCTATTGGTTCTACATTTTGGTAATCTGTTAATATTTCTTCTTTTGCCTCATTTAGAACTTTAGTACTCTCCCCTTCATAGCATACAAACAAAGCTTTTTCAGGATTTGGTATTACAACATCATCATAACTTACATCAATTATTGTATTTCCGCTTCTATCTATTACTCCTGATAAATTATCCTTTTTAAGCACAAAATAGTTATAAGTACTTACCTTTTCTACTTCATATTTTCTACCATTAGTATATATAAAATATACAGAACCCCACACAATAATTGCTACTACTAACACCGCAATTATAATATTACGAATTATAAAATTTCTTTTCATATTAAAATCCTCTCTATTCCTCTTCTTTTTCTTTTTGTGTTTCTTTTTCTTCAATATTATTTTTACAAGCTTTTACTTTTATTATTCTTTTATCTTCATATTCTTCAATTTTATATGTTACTCTATCTGTTTCAATTATAGGATTTTCTTCATCTTTAGGTATTCTACCTAGTTCTTCTTGTAGATATCCTGAAAGTGTATCATAATCTCCTTCCGGAATTTTTGAATCTAATAATTTATTTACATCATAGATTGGAAGACTTCCTGATAATAAATATGTATTATCGTCTATTTTTTCATATTCTTTTTCTACTTTATCATACTCATCATAGATATCTCCAACTAATTCCTCTAAGATATCTTCCATTGTTATTAATCCTGCTGTTCCACCATATTCATCAACTATAATTGCAATTTGTGTCTTATTTTTTTGTAATTCCTTAAATACTTCATTTATTAATCTATTTTGTGATACAAAATATGCTTCTTTAACAACATTTTTTACTCTAAAAGATTTCTTTCTTATATTTTTTAAAACATCTTTAACATAAAGAATACCTTTTACTTCATCTATTGTTTCGTCATATACAGGTATTCTACTATAACGAAACTCTTCTTTTTCTAATTCGTCCATTAATTCATCTGTACTTATATTTATATCTACTGCAAATATATCTTTTCTATGTCTCATAATTTCAGATACTGTTATATCATTAAATTCAAAGACATTATTTATTAATTCTTTTTCCTCTTCTTTTATATTTCCGCTTTCTTCACCTTGGTCTACCATCATTTTTATTTCTTCTTCTGTTACTTGTTCTTCATCTGTTTCAGATACACCAAACATTTTTGATATTGTATTTGTAACAAAAGTTAATAATTTTACAAATGGTGATGTTATAATAGAAATTGCTCTAATTACTCCAATACTTCCAAATGATATTTTTTCATAATGTTTCATTGCAAGTCTTTTTGGTACTAATTCTCCAAATACCAATGTAAAGAAAGATAATATAATTGTAATTAATACAATTGATATACTATTCCATACTCCTAAACTAAAAAATGGCATTAAATCATAAAGAATTGGTGATAATCTTGCTGCAAATGCGTCTGATGCAAACGCACTTGATAAAAATCCTGCTAAAGTGATTCCTATTTGTATTGTTGCCAAGAATTTACTTGGTGATTTCAACATTCCTTCAATTTGTTTCGCTTTTTTATTTCCTTCTTTTGCTTGTTTTTCTATTTTAGCGTCGTTTAATGAGATAAAAGCAATCTCACTTGCTGCAAAAAATGCATTAATAAAAATTAGTATTACTAAAACAACGAGTTGTGCTAACATTAAAAAATCTACTCTCCTTTTTTTATAAAAATTTTACATATATATTGTATCAAAAACAATGTATAAATTCAACTAATCTTCAAAATAAAATCAAATAGTAACTATTATAATTACTATTTGATTTATTTCTTACATTCCTGTTACTGGTAATTTCTTTACTTCTAAACTTTTCACTTCCTTACTTGTTTTTTCTTTTGTTTCTATTTCAGGTACATCTTCTTTTCTATTGTTTACAGTTACAGTAACTTCTTGATTTAATTTAGTATCTATTTTTATTAATTGGTCGTAAATTTCGTATCCATCAATTGTTTTTGTTTCCTTTAAATAGTAAGTTCCTGGAACCAAATTAGATATTTCTATTTTACCTTCTTCATCTGTTTTTAAATCTGCATAAACTGTATTTTTATTTTCATCTAATAGCTCAAATTCCACTCCTTGTAAAACTTCTCCACTTTCTTGGTCTTTTTTTACAACTACAATTTTGGTTTCATTTTTGAAATATGAATCACTAGCATTTCCTTTTCCATCTTCATATGTTGCAGCTGTTAGAGCATAATCTTGATAACTACTATTAGGTGCTGTTCCATATAATACTGGTTTTGTCTTTACTTGTGCTTCTACAGTTAAATTAATTTTTCCATCTTCTGTTAATGTTTTGATAGGAATTAATATTTTAAAATTTTCGTTAGGTATAAATTCTGTTTTTTCTTGATTGTTTTCATCTGTTAATTTTATTCCTTCTAATTTACTTCCGTCTTCTTTTGTTACTGTTATTTTATAGTTAGAAATTTCTGCTCCTGCAGTCACACTATAAGTTTTAGATACATAGTTTTTATCTAATTCATCTTGTTTCCATTCATCATTATTTTTATTTATTGTTACAGTACTAGATATTTTTGTTTCACTAGAACTTTCTGCGTCATTAATTATTTTTCTAAAAGCATTTAACGTTCTTTGTCCAGCTTCTCCTATTCCACCATAGTCATTTGGATTATGATTATATAGATAACAATAAACCGCCTGTTTTGTTGCTGTAAAAGCTTCTTCTTTATTTGCTACTCCCAATTCTTCTATTGTTTTATATGGGTATCCATTTATAATTCTTCTCCATAACCCAACATCATTTATAGCTCCACTTACAGAGACCGTATATTCTTGTGTTTCTGCTCCTGGTTTTGATGCATCTAAGCAATATGCAGGATAATGTACACCCCCTTCTGAATACTCAACATAGCTTACTTTTATTGGAGAGCCTTTATAAGTAAGTAATCTTCCACAGTCTCCTACTAAATATATATGTGCTGAATCAACATTTCCTGCATAAACAATATTTGTAAGTCCTAAAAAGCTCATTAGTAAAGAAGCAATTACTATAAATGCTTTTTTTATTTTATTTTTTATATTTTCTTTTTTCTTAAATTCTATTATTTTATTATTTTCCAAATTATTCCTCCTTATTTTCTAATTTTTCTTCTCCTTGTATACATCTTCTGTATTCTGGTTCATTTTCTACACATGTAATTAATGTTATCTTATTATCTTCAGTTTCTTCCAAATAACTCCAATCAGTATCTTTAATAATTACATGTTTTATAACTAAATATTCCTTTATCTGTCCATGGTAATTATAAAATATACTATCTCCTTCTTTTAACTCTTTTAGTCTTTCGAAATAGTTATTCTTATAACCTCTATTATGAGCAGCTAAGCCTACATTTCCTTCTTCTTTTTTAGTTTCTTCGAAATGTCCTATGTAATCTTCCATTATTTCTTTTGTTGTTCCTTCTCTTATGTCTGCTTTTAAATTTATCTTTGGTATTTCTATGTACCATATATCTTTTTCTTCTGTTTCTTTTATATTTTCATCTGTAATTGTTTCTTGAATTGTATTCTCGACTTCAAAACCTGCTTTTAATGAACTTTTCTTAGTAAAAGTATCATAATTTGAAAAAAATAATTGTATGACACCAAAAATTATTAGAGTTATAAAAAGACTAAGCAAATTAATATATATAGAACTATATCGAAACATTCTATATATTTCCTCCTTATTAAATTGATTTTTCTTAGAATTTTATAGATTGAAATAAAATAATTAATTAAAAAAACAATAAAATTTTATTATGAGTTAACTCTTTATGTATAATAACATACTTTTTTCTATTTGTAAAGAACTTTTCATCGCAATATTCGACATATAACGACATATATAAAAAGAAGAGATTATTATTCTCTTCTTCTACACTTTATTCTCCACTATCTTTAACTAACAAATTATGATATGTAACAGTTGCATTATAATTATCTTTTACTTCATCTGCTGTTAGTACTTTATTATATAATCTACATGCATATATATCTACTTTTGAATATCCTTCTAACCTCTTTCCACTATTTCCATATACTTGAAGTCCAACTGTAAAAGGAATATCTTCAGATAATAAGTCCCCTCCTATTAGCCATTCATGACTACAAATTGTTGAAGCAATAAATTTCCCTTCCCAATAAAGAGAAATATTATCATTTTCTATATCTATTGTCATCGTTAAATATCCTCCATTTTGTGATTGCATACTTCCTATACTTTTCTTTTTTATCCAATGAGTAGTTTCATCACTCAAAATCCAATCAGAACCACAATTCTTACTAGACATACAACAAAGAAAATCTGAATTTTCCATTCTTGTTCTAAATCTATTAGAATAATTATCCTCTTGAGAAGCATTTTTTATTGTTTTTGATAGCATTTGTAACATTGAAGAATAACTTTTTCCATAAAATTCAAATGTTAAACCATTTTCAATTTTCACACTTTCTTGAGGATATATTTCTATATAATCATCTACTCCATCTAATTTGAATTCTGTTTCGTTCCAGCCATATCCATCTCCTTCTTCCATTCCATATATAGTTACTCCATCTCCCCAAGAATTTTCGTCTCCCATATTTATTGGATCTGCATTTAATATTATTCCATCTTTTACTGCAAGATTATCTCCGTATGCTAATTTTGTATATCCTTCTTCAGGTAATTCTATTATTTCTCCTGTATCATAATTAATTATCCATTCATGTTTTGTTTCTCCATAATTCTCTAAATTCACTCCAGTTCCTACATAATACCAACCTGTTCCATATATTTCTTTTGTTTCATTTATTGATACTATTTTCCAATTATCTCCATTAGCAAGTGTTCTATTTCTTAATTCTTCTCCTATATTATACTTTTCACTACCTGTCATTTCTCTATTTATCATAGTTAATGCAATAGCCTCTTTTTCTGAAGAATTTAAAGTTTCTTCTTTTGCACTTTGTGCCTGTTTAATAATTCCATTGTCACTTGTAAGCATTGAAATAGATACTCCAGCAAGTATTAATAAAACTATTATTGTAATTACTAATGCTATAAGTGTTATTCCATTATTTCTCTTTAGTTTTTTCATATAGAGTTCATTCCTTTCTTATTTTTGTTTATTCTATAACAAATTGTTTTAAAAATCAATATAACATTTTGTTTTATTTTATAATTTTTTTAAATATTGGAAAGGATAATAATATGAAAACTCGTATTAGAAATTTGAGAGAAGATAATGATTTAACCCAAAGTGAATTAAGTACTTATTTAAATATTTCTCAAGTAGCCTATTCTTATTATGAATTAGGTAAAAGAAATATTCCATTAGAATTGCTTGATAAACTTGCAGATTATTATCATACAAGTATAGATTATTTATTATATAGAACAGATAATATAAAACCATATCCCAAATCAAAAAAATAAGACGAAAAGGCTTTATACCTAATCGTCTTATATTTTTAATTCTAGTTCAAAATAGAACTCTACTCCATCTTCTTTATTTACTACTCCATAACTATTTCCATAGTTACTCATAATTGCTTTTACAAATGCTAAACCTATTCCTGTTCCACCATCTTTTCTATTTCTTGATGCATCTACTTTATAGAATCTGTTCCATATTCTATTTAAATGTTCTTCTGCAATTTGCTGTCCTGTATTAAATACTTTTACCCTTACCTTATTTTTCTCTACATCAACAACATTCTCTATTCTTATTACTTTCTTACCATTTACTTCTTCTACATGTTTTATAGCATTCGTCATATAATTTGAAACAACTTGCTCTATATAAAAATCATCAGCAATTACATTTATTTCTTCTGGTGTATTGAATTCTATTTCTACTTGTGCTTCTTCTATCATTACTTGTGATTTTCTTATTACTTCTTTTTCTACTTCTACTATATTAAATGTAGTATCATTAAACTCTCTTTTACCATATTCAAGCTTCATAAGCTCTAGTAATTGTTTTACTAGCTTATCCATTTTATTTGTCTCGTCTAGTATAACTTCTGCATAGAATTTTCTACTTTCTTCATCTGAATTCACATTTTCAAGTAAACCTTCACTATATCCTTGTATTAATGCTATTGGCGTTTTTAATTCATGTGATACATCAGATATAAAGCTTTTTCTCATTTCATCTAGTTTAGATTTCTCTTCTATGTCTTTTTCTAGCTCTATATTTGTCTCCCTTAATTGCTTAATAGTTCTTTCTAGTTTATCTGACATTAAATTGATACTTTTTCCTAAATTATTTATCTCATCATCTGCATCTGTTGTTCTATACTTATGACTAAAATCTAAGTTTGACATTTTCTTTGCAATAGAATTTAACTCTAAAATAGGATCTGTAAATTTTCTAGATACATATGATACTATAACAGCTGATATTAGTATTGCAAATCCTGCCATTAAATATAAGAAATTATTTGAAATCTTTACACTTTCTTGTATAGAGTTTATTGGTATTCTTATATATAATAAATATCCATTATCAAGTGTTGCGGCAAGAAGTATATATGTAAGCCCATTCTTTGTATCTTTTATTCTAGTAATAACAAAATTATCATTTTCTTCTATTACTTCTCCTGCACCTGTATCAAATCTACTTGTCATTTCATTCATTTGGCCATATGTTGAAAAGAAATCTTTATTGGATGTATATACATTTACATTTTGGTCATTTCTAATTAATATATCAAAGTTGTTCTTAATTGCCATTTGCTCTAATTCACTTGTTAAATCTCCCTGCTCTCCACTATTATAATAATCATTTACAGTAAGATACACAGATTTTAAAGCTACTCTTTTACTATATAAATAAAATTGTCCAAAAACAAAATTGTTAACAAGTATCAAAAATATAATAATTCCTATTATAATAAGCGATAAACTTAAAAACAATTTCACTCTTACCGATTTAAAAGGATTAAATTTTTTGCTCATTTTTTCTCCCTCTTCTATTATTTTGTTTCGAATTTATATCCTACTCCTCTTATTGTTTTAATATATTTTCCTTTTTTACCTAGTTTATGTCTTATTTTCTTTATGTGACTATCTATTGTTCTAGAGTCTCCATAATAATCATAATTCCATACATTATTTAGTATTTTATCTCTTGATAAAGCTATATTTTCATTTTCTACTAGATAAACTAATAATTCGTATTCTCTTAAACTTAATTCTATTTGTTTTCCATCTACTTTAACTGTTCTTCCTTCTTTATCTATTTCGATGCCATCATAATCCTTAACTTCTTTAGGATCTTTATTAGTTCTCTTTAATATTGCTTCTACTCTTGCAACTAATATCTTTGGACTAAATGGTTTTGAAATATATTCATCTACTCCTAACTCAAATCCAAATAATTCATCTTGTTCTTCTCCTCTTGCTGTAAGCATTATGATTGGAACCTTTGACTCTTGTCTTATTTGTCTTAAAACAGACCAGCCATCAAGTTTTGGCATCATAACATCTAGCAATATAAGACTAATCTTATTTTTATTCTCTTCGAAAACTTCTAAAGCTTTTTCACCATCTTCAGCTTCTAAAATGCTGAACCCTTTAACTGCTAAAAAGTCTTTTATTAGTTTTCTCATTCTTTGTTCATCATCTACAACTAAAATACAATTATTAACCATTTCCTTACTCCTTCTCTTTTTTCACATATATTATATATTATAACTAATATTTATGTCTATAATGTGAATTAATTATAGAAAAAATGAGACTTTAGACAAATTCCAAAATCTCATTTCTTTATTCAAAATTTTATAAATTCTATTGTTTTTCTATATATACTGAAGTTGTTGGATAAGATAAATTTACTCCTAAATTATGTAATATGTTTATAATATTTTTATTTATTTTATCTTTTAACATTATATAATCATTATATCCTGTTGGTACTACAAACATATACACTAGTAAAGATAGTCCATTATCTGTTATATTTTCAAAAGATATTATTATATCATCATCAATTACTTGAGGTTCATTCATTAACATTTCTCTTAACTTATTAGATATTATTTCCATTTGCTCTGCTGTTGTTTCTAAAGGAAATGATAAACTAAATTTATATCTTCTTTTCTCCATTTTACTCCAGTTTATTATTGCTGAATCTGCTATTGTTGAGTTTGGAATGTTTACTACTGAATTTTCAAAGTTTCTTATTCTAGTCGTTCTAAAAGTCATATCCTCTACTGTACCTTCATAATTAGGTGTTTGTATCCAATCTCCAACATTAAATGGTTTATCTATAAATAATACGACCCCGCCGAAAATATTCTTAGCTGTATCCTGAGCTGCAAGTGTTACGATAATACCACCAATTCCAAGTCCTGCAACTAAGCCACTTAAGTTTATTTGTAAAATTGCAAATACTACAAACAATGCTACTAAATAGATTACTACTCTTGCCACCTTCAATGCAAATTCTAACATAGAGTCTTCAACATCATTTTTCCAATTCTTTCTTATTTTTCTAATTAATGAAGATTTGGTTGTAAAACTTGATGCCAAAGCTTTTGCAAAAGCTAATACGCTTATTATCTGGAATGCTTTTGTAACTATATCCATTACATTGTCTGGTAAATTAAGCGGTTTCTTTAAGAATAATACTGCAAGATATACACCTAATATTGTAAAAAATACTTTTAAAGGAGTATAAAACGCACTCTCTCTTATTGCCTTTTTACTTTTAGAATTGAATTTGAATAATTTTATTATAACATAAGATATACTAGGACTTAATACCTTAAAAAGTATTATTAAGCATACAGCCACTATTATATCTACAATATCTACAGCTTTTAAACTTTCTATAAAACTTACTACTTGCTCCATCTTTTCCTCCGTATAATGAAATTATTTAGCTCATATAATCTCTTAGTTTTTTACTTCTACTTGGGTGTCTTAACTTTCTTAATGCTTTTGCTTCTATTTGTCTTATTCTTTCACGTGTTACATCAAATTCACGTCCTACTTCTTCTAGTGTTCTTGCTTTTCCATCTTCTAGTCCAAATCTTAACTTCAATACTTTTGCTTCTCTAGGTGTTAATGTGTTCATTACTTCTTCTAGTTGTTCTTTAAGCATTGTATATGCTGCTGAATCTTGAGGTGCTGGACTATCTTCATCTTGGATAAAATCTCCTAAATGACTATCATCTTCCTCACCAATAGGTGTTTCTAGTGATACTGGATCTTGAGCTATTTTTTGAATTTCCATTACTTTTTCTACTGGTATTTCCATTTCTTGTGCTATTTCTTCAGGCGTTGGTTCTCTTCCTAATTGTTGTAATAAATGTCTTGATGTTCTTATCAATTTATTTATTGTTTCAACCATATGAACTGGAATTCTTATTGTTCTTGCTTGGTCTGCAATAGCTCTTGTAATTGCCTGTCTAATCCACCAAGTAGCATAAGTACTAAATTTAAATCCTTTTGTATAATCAAATTTTTCTACTGCTTTTATTAGCCCCATATTTCCTTCTTGGATTAAATCTAAGAATAACATTCCTCTTCCTACATATTTTTTAGCAATACTTACAACTAATCTTAGATTTGATTCTGCTAGTTTTTGTTTTGCTTCCTCATCACCATCTAGTATTCTTTTTGCTAAGTCTAATTCTTGGTCAAATGTTAAAAGAGGTATTCTTCCTATTTCTCTTAGATACATTCTAACTGGGTCATCTACATTTATTCCTTCATAGCTTGTATCTTCTGTTATTTCATCTAATTTTAAATCTTCTACTTCTTTTAAATCATCTATATCTGGTTCTTCATCTAAATCATCATTTAGACTTACTCCCATTTCTTCGAAAGCATCAAAAACTTTATCAATTTGGTCTGGATTTGCATCATCTAATTCTTTTGCTAAATCTCCATATGTTATCTTTCCTTGTTCTTTTGCTTTCTTTAATATTTTATTCACTTTTTCATTTTTTATTTGTTCATCATTTTTTTCTTCTTGTTTATTATCCTCTTTTTTAGATTCGACTTTTTCTGTTTTTTCTTTACCTTCTTTTATCTTTTTGCTTTTTGTTTCAGTTACTCCTTCTTTACTTTTCTCTGTAGTTGCTTTCTTTTTTGTTGCTTTTTTGTTTTCTTCTAATTCTTGTTTAACTTCTGCTTCCTCTTTCTTTTTCGCCATTTTCCTTTTCACCCCTATTTCATTTTAGCTAATCTAACAATAATGTCGCTTAGCTCTTTCCCTAATTTATTTTTTTCTTCTTGTGATAAATTTAATTCTTTGTTTTCTAATGTTTCTAAAATTTTGAACTTTCTATCATTCAATTTATCTTTTTCATAGCTCCTCATTACATCATCTATAGCTTTTTCTACATCATCTATTTCATAATCGTCTGCTAAGATTTCAGTAATATGATTTTGCTCTTCTTCCCCCAACTCGTCCAAAATTCCATTAATATTACTATTTCCTTTTTCCAATTCTTCATACAATTTTTGAGCAATTTTTTTGTTTGTTTCATCTTTAAAATCTTCTACTGTTATATTTTGCTTTATTATTTGATAAATATTTAAATCTCCATTAAGTAATATTGCAAGAACTGTATTTTCTCTTCTTTTTACTGCTTCTGGTACTTCTGTTTTTGGTTCTTTTATATGTCTTACTACTGGCTTTGCTTTATCTAAAACTTTTTCTCCTTGCTTATTCTCATAAGTTAACTTATTTACTTCAGCATAAATTGCTTCTTTTGATATTTCGTATTCTTTTGATATTTTTTCAATATATACTTCTTTTTCTATATTGTTATCTACTTTTGAAATTAATTTTGCTATTTCATTTAAAAATTTTATTTTGTCATTTGTATTATTTAAGTCTAAATCTTTCTTTAATAATTTAACTTTGAATTCAATTACTGAAAGTGCTTTATCAACTACATTTTGAAATCTTGCATTACCATATTTAACAATATATTCATCTGGGTCTTTTGCACCTTCCATTTGAAGTACTCTAATATCACAACCCATATTTTGTAATATATCTACTGCTCTAATTTTAGCTTTTAGTCCTGCTTCATCTGAATCAAAACTTAATATTATTTGCTCTGATGTTTTTCTAAGTAACCATCCTTGCTGTTGTGTTAAAGCTGTTCCGAAGTGGCGCTACTACATTAGATATACCTCTTTGATGAAGTGATATTACATCCATATAACCTTCTACTATTAATAATCTCTTTTTTATATCTTTTGATTTTTTAGCTACATTTAGTCCGAATAAGTTTCTTCCTTTACTAAAAACTATATTCTCAGGTGAATTTATGTATTTAGGTTTTGAGTCATCTAGTACTCTCCCACCAAATGCTATTACTCTTCCTCTAGCATCACATATTGGAAACATTAGTCTATTTCTATATCTGTCTATATATCTTCCATTGTCATTCCTATTTACCAATCCTGATTCTAATATTTCTGGATCTTGAAATCCCTCTTTTTTTAGCGCTTGGTATAATTCATCGAATTTTCCTGAAAAACCTATTCTAAACGATTTTAATGTTTCATTACTAAGTTTTCTTTTTTTTACATATTCTTGTGCTATTTTAGCAGTTGGTTTATATAAATTTTCATGGTAGTACTGTGCTGTAAATTCATTTACTTTATATACTTTTGCTCTTAATTCTTCTCTTGCGCTATCAGCATGATTTTCAAATGTAGGCAATTGTATATTTGCTCTTTCTGCTAATGTTTGTACTGCCTCTACAAAATTAATTCCTTCTATTTTGCTCAAGAAAGTAAAAACATTGCCTCCTACTCCACATCCGAAGCAATGAAATATTTGTTTATCTGGTGAGACAGAAAAAGAAGGTGATTTTTCATTATGGAATGGACATAATCCAAAGAAATTTCTTCCGCTTCTTTTTAAATGCACATACTGTGAAATTACATCTACAATATCATTAGCTTGTCTAACTTCTTCTATTGTTTCGTCGCTATATCTTGGCATTTTTCCCTCACTTTCTTACAAATTCTTTCTTTTTATTTTCACACTTATATTATTCGACGTATTTTACATAAATCCTTCCTTTATTACAAAAAAATGTTAATTTTTGTAATATTATTCACATTTTGTCCACAATAATTATATGCTACAACAAACAAAAAGATGAAGAATTTATTTTCTCCATCTTAATTTTCACTTTGAACTAAGACATTGTGATATGCAACTGTCTTATCATAATTTGCTTTTACTTCATCTGCTGTTAATACTTTATTGTATAATCTACAAGCATAAATATCTACTTTTGAGTATTGCTCTTCATATCCGACCGAGCTCCTCCACCTGTCATAAATCCTATTGTAAACGGTACTAAATTATCTATTATTTCTCCATTTACCATCCAACTATAATTACAAGTAGTCGAGTCTATAAAGTTTCCATTCCAATATACAGAAATACTATTTTGCTTAATATCAAATGTTACTGTTAAATATCCACCATTTTCTATATTTATATTATCTTTTCTTATCCAATGTTCTTTTCCTTCTCCCATAGTCCAATTAGATTCTGAATTTAAAGCTGACATACAACAAGAAAAACCATTATTTCCTAATAAGGTTCTAAATCTATTAACATAATTTTGTTTGTCCCCTTTTATAGTTTTGGCTAGTATTGGTATATGAGGAGAATCACTCTTTGCGTAGAATTCAAGTGTTAAACCATTTTCAATATTTACATTTGATTGAGGATATACTTCTATATAATCATCTACTCCATCTAATTTAAATTCTGTTTCATTCCATCCATATCCATCTCCTTCTTCTATTCCATATACCGTTACTCCTTTTCCCCAGGAATTACTATCTCCCATATTTATAGGGTCTGCATTTAAAATTATTCCATCTGTCACTGACAAATTTTCTCCATATGCTAATTTTATATATTCATCTTCTGGTAATTCTATTACTTCTCCTGTTTCATAATCTATTACCCATTCATATTTTGTTTCTCCATAATTTTCTAAATTAGTTCCTTTTCCTACAAAGTAACAATTATCTCCATATACAATACCTGTATCATTTACTGATACTATTTTCCAATTATCACCATTGGCAAGTGTTCTATCCCTTAATTCTTCTCCTATATTATATTTTTCATCATCTGTCATTTTCCTATTTATCATTGTTAACTGAATAGCTTCTTTTTCTGATGCTATTTCTGTTTCTTCTTTTGCATTTTGTGCTTGATTTATTATCCCATTCTCAGAAGTTAGCATTGCTACTGAAACACCTGCTAAAATTAGTAAAACAATTATGTTTAGTATGTTATCGATGGTTAGGCTGTAAAAAATCAGACTAGAATAACTCATTAGACCAGCCTGACC
>CALXAV010000035.1 GCA_944386385.1 uncultured Clostridia bacterium | reverse complement strand
GTTGTACATTAAGAGACTATGTAAGAGTAAAATATATATTGTGTCTTCTTAATTGCTTTTACTTTTTCAATTGAGGTAAATATATAATTTCTTACATGATTTATAATTATGTTGACATGACTTGAATATGAATGTATAATAGTTTTGTTCAAACACAGCATAATATGGAAGGGGAAACATGTCTCAATCCAAGCAGGAACGTAATTTTCATGAAGTAGTTCAGTCAATTTGTGCACTTTTGCCACAGGAGGTTGCTAATACACTTCTTAAACATTATTTACCATATTGGCCTCCAGAATGGCAATGGTCACTTCTATTAGATTTCTTGAACATGTATGTACGCTACGACAGTGGAAATGTTAACACTGTTAATATTTACGCAATCTACTGTGATGTGGATCCATACACAATGTTTAAGAGACTCTGGGGACTTGGCTACTAACTTCATTTTACTTAACGTTCCTAATAGAAGGGAAACTAAACTCTTCTTACAACGAAAAAACCACGTTGCTTTTACAGAACGTAGTTTTTTCGTTTTTTTATATTAAAAAATTACAAATATTAAAACTCACAAAACTAGTAAATTTGACAAAATGTATCCCCCTATTCTTAGTTATTAAATAAGAATTTTGTAATTCAGCGTCCAATTTATTATTATTATTTCTTCTACTTAACCTCGTGATATGGGTTTAATCCATATTTAAGCTTCATATCTCTAATTCTTCCCTGAATTTATAGTTTATTCTTGGTTTGCCAACATATTATGGTAATCTACCGTTTGCTCATAGTTACTTTTCACTTCATCTGCTGTTAACACTCTATTATATAATCTACAAGCATATATGTCCACTTTTGAATAAACTTCTTCATATGTTGGACTCGCACCTACTTGAAATCCTATTGTAAATGGTATGCTATTGTCAGTTAATCCTCCTTCTAACATCCACTCATGATTACAAATAGTAGAATCAACAAATTCTCCATTCCAATATACAGAAACTACGTTCTCAAGAATATTAATTGTCATTGTTAGATAGCCACCATCTTTTGAGTTCATTGTGCCTATATTATCTTTTATTATCCAATGTTTATTCTCACCATCTTTCCAATCAGAAGCAGAATCTTTATTAGACATACAACACTGAACACCATTACTCCATCCGTCTCCATCCAATTCTAAATTTATTTAAAATTACATTTACATCTGTATTACCTTTTAATGTTTTACACAACATTGGAAAATATCCCGTACTATCACTCTTACCATAAAATTCAAATGTTAATTCATTTTTTATATTTAATTCACTAGATGGATATACTTCTATATAATCATCTGCACCATTCCAACCATATCCTTCTTCTATTCCATATGCTGTTACTCCTTCTCCCCAAGGGCTATTATTATCCATATTTATTGGGTCTGCATTTAAAATCAAGCTATCTTTTACCGCTAAATTATCTCCATATTGGTACTTTTTTGCTCCTTCTTCTGGTAATTGTATTATTTCCCCTGTTTCATTATTTATTACCCAACTGTGTTTTGTTTCTCCGTAATTTTCTAAATTTGCTCCTGTTCCTACATAATACCAACCTGTTCCATACGTTGTTTTAGTTTCATCTACATATACTATTTTCCAACTATTTCCGTTAGCTAATTTTTTATCTACTAGCTCTTCTCCTACATTATATTTTTCATCATCTGACATTTCTCTATTTATCATTGTTAGAGCAACTGCTTCTTTCTCTGTTGCTATTTCTGTTTGTTCTTTAGCATTTTGAGCTTGTGTTAATATTCCATTTTCTCCTGTTAGCATTGCAATTGAAACTCCTGCAAGTATTAAAAGGACAATGATTGTGATGACAAGGGCGATAAGCGTTATTCCGTTTTTCTAGTTGTTTTTTGTTTTAAATTTTTCCACAATAAAATTCTCTCCTTTTCTTTGGTTTTAGTATTTTCCAAACTTTATAAATTATGCGTAACTTATTTTATTCTTTATTTTTAACACAATATATTGTGTATGTAGTTAGTATATATAAAACATATAGTATTTACAAGTACCTTATCGTTACATTTTTGTTACAAAATTGTTACGCTTCTTTTTCTATCATTAAATTAATTAAGATAGTTTTTCCGGTTTTATTTTATACTTTTTTATTTCATAAGTCAATAATGAATTCAATAATAGTTTCATTTAAGAGTATATTCACATAAAAATTATTATATTAAAATCTACTTGAGGTGGTAAAAATGGCTGATTTTATAGTAAAAAGTAGAAAGAAAAAAGATTATACACAATTTACTGCAAGAATAGAAACTGATGTTTTAGAAAGCGTTAGAAAAATTGTAAATGATAATAATCTAGTATCTATAAACGAATTTATTAATGATAGTTTAAAATTTGCAATTAAGAATTTAAAAATTATGGAAGATACAGATGATAATTAATTTTATATCTTCTTTAAAAATTTAAGGAGAGCTCTTTCTCTCCTTTCTAGTTTTGTTTATAAAAAAATAATCAACATTTTTCAAAGAGTTCGACAAAACTTCGTATTGGTATTAGTAAGCAGTTGTCTACAATTTTTGCTCTCATAATGATTGATATAAAAACTAATCAATTTATTAAAAAATATATACTCTCTGACATATACATCTATATATAGATATACTGAAACAAGCATCATCTTACTACTTTTTCAGACTTTTTTTATTTTCTTTTTCTAGTTGCTTTAAACTTTTTTTAGGTGTAGGTAACTCTTCAGGCATCGTCCCACCATTTTTAGCAATTACTTCTCTTATATTCTTTCCAATATTATAATGAGTTTTATTTGCTTCTTTTTCACTACAAATATTATCCTTTTTTAATCTTGATTCAGTCTGTGTAATACGAAAAAGATTAGCAGCAAGTTCTTCACTTCCCATATTGTCTAAAATATCTTCTCTATATCTTAATTTCTTTCTTTTAGCAATATCATCAGCTGTTTCTCCATTATACAAACCTTTATAACCACTATTATGAAATTTATCAAAATTTTTAACTCCTGCGTTCTTTGCAGCTTGATTTAGAGAATAATTACCTTTTCTTGTCAGATTTCTTTGATAAAATCTTTTTTCATCTTCCGTTAATACATTATATTCTTTTTCACTAATTTCTTGTTTCCTAGTTTGAATTGCAAAATATGTTTGAGCTTGAGCAATTACTTTTTTTCTACTATCTCCATTTTGAGTTATTAAATAACAAGCATAACGAGTTAATTTATAATCAATTTGTTGTCTATAAGCTCCTGAACCGATTTGCACCATTTTACTGACGCCAATAAAATGGTCTAATACACTAATATTACTATTTTGGCATGAAATTTTAGCTTTATTAATTATCTTTTCAAAATTTTGCCAATTCGAGTATTGTAAAACAGGCATAAGTTCTCTAGCATACCAAAATTCAATACCATTTTCATCAATATGTTTTATATTTTCAAAAGATTTATTATCATTATCTATATCATTCAATAACATCATCTCCATTTCACAACATTTTATTATTATATATCAAATATTATTATAGAACTTTTGTTTGTAAAAGTCAATTGAGTTTTTCTTTTTATTTTAATTTTTACATATATAAGCGAAAAAATATACTAATTATTGCTCCATAAAAGCATCTTCTTTGAACTTTCTTCGTAGCACATATTTTATTTTTTCCATAAGTTCTAACCACCTATGAGTTATTGCATATCTTCATAACTTGTGGGACTCTGTGAGGCTAATTTATTGATTGAACAACACCAAATGAAAGAAATTTTTTGTGAAAAAAAAACAACCATTTTAGATTGATTTGGCATTAATTCTGTTCTATTAGTTAGAACAGAAACGTCATTGGTACCTAAGCTATTCTTATTTACGAAAAAATACTTATAACTATTGGCACAAATCTTCCAATTAATCAACTCTGTTATTAATATAACATATTAATTGTAATTTATTAATGAAAACCATATTTTTTGTCTAATTATTCATCTTTTAAATATTTTTCCCAATCCATAAAGGCATGACCTATCCTTACTACTAATGCTTTAGAATTTTCTTCATCAACTATATAAAATACTATATAATTTCTTACATTGATTTTTCTAATGTTTTTATGTCCTGTTAACTCTTCATCTAAAATAGGCATACTTCCTGCTACATTTTCTAAATCTTTCAATCCTTGTTTAAATAAAATCTTGTATTTATCTGCTATAATATCTTCTTTCAAATTATATCTAATATATGAAATAATATTTTCTAAATCTCGTTCGGCAGTTTCTGAAATCTCTACTATATATTTTTTCATAACATTGCTCCTGTCCTTTATATATTATCTATTTTAGAAAAAGCTTCATCTAAAGAATATACTTTATTGGCTTTTATATCATCTAATCCTTTCTGTAACTTCTCTTTTAAATCCTTTTTACTTTTTATTGTTATACTGTCTGGAGCTTCTGTATCTATATATGATAATTTTAAATATTCAATAAAATTAATAACTTGATTTGCAAGTTCTTCTGGTAATGTTTCAATTTCATTATACAATTTTTGTTTTTCTATAGACATATTAATTACCTCCAAAATAACTTTATGTTATTATTATATCATTTTTTCTCTTAAAAATCTATGAATTTGAAAAATTTTTTATAAACTATTATATCGGTTATTTAATTTTAAATATTTTATCATTATAGTTCATAATTTTGCACATTTTAATTGGTTCCACATTGTGTAACCAATAATCTTTATCTTAAATTTTTCTTACTATTTTCTATAGTTTATTATGCCTTTTAATAAAATTCTTTTTCTTTCCTAATATATAAAAAATTTGCCACTAATGACAAATTTCAAAATCTTAACTTTTTCTATACTATTATCCTAAACTCTTAGTTATATCAAATATTTCAAGGAGTTCGACAAAATTTCAAGTTGGTACCGATGGTGGGACTCGAACCCACATGGTTTCCCGCTGGATTTTGAGTCCAGTGCGTCTACCAATTCCGCCACATCGGCATATAAAGGGTTTGCTTTTTAGCAAACCTCTTTAATACTTATATATATTAACATATATTTAATTTGTTGTCTAGCTTTTTTCAGTATCAAATTCAAAAACATTAACTGTTTTTATATTTACTTTAGAAAAATCATCATGTTCATCTTCAAACTCTACAACCTTAAACTTAGTTTTATCTTTTAATGTTAAGTTCAATTTAGAAATATCTACTAATATTTTTGTAGAAATATCTTGTCCTACTGGTAACGTTTTATTTTGATTATCATAGAAGATAGAATTTGTATAACCAATAGCATTTGTACCTTCTTTTAAGTTTATCTTGTAGAAGTTTATTTTACTTTCATTACTCTTTATTGCTCCACCTATTTCATGTTCTGGATTTATATCAAATATATTAATTTTTCTATCATCTATTTTATCATCTATAATTGCTTTATATACAGGAACATCTTCCGGAACAACTACTTTTGTTAATGCTGATTTTATATTTGCTATTACATTTTCTAAAGATAATTTAAATCCTATTTGTTTAGTATTTTTACTAATTTCCAATATATTAAATTTATCTTTTGGAAGTTCTCTATGTTTTTTGTTTTTAATCTTTGATACTTTTGTACTATCTTGAAGTAATCCACCAAATATATCAAATTCTTCTTTCTCAGAAAGTGTTTTTTCCTCAACCGCTTCTTTTTTCATTTCTTTTAAACTATTTTCTATATCTTTTGGTTGGAATTCATTTATTTTAATTTTATTTAACAATGGCAAAAGATTTGTTGTTGTTATATATAAACTATCTGTCTCATCTTTAGTCAAACTCTTTCTTTGCATCTTATCCATTGTTTTTCCAAGTTTTTCTAAGTCCTCTTCATAATCAAAAGTTTTAGTAATTTTCTTTATTATATTTACTTCCTCTTCTTCTCCTTCTGGAAGTGAGCTCATTTCATCTTTATTACTATATTTCCAGAATTCAAATATGCTCTTCTTATGACTATCTATTTCCGCAATATATGCTGTTGCATTTTCTATTTTCTTTTGCATATTCTTATTTTTTAATTTTAAGCTATTAATATCCATCATAATATTTTTTAGTTCAGTCTCTTTTTCATCTATATCTTTATATAATGAAACTAATTCTTCAATATTATAATTATCTTTCTTAGTTCTTCTTCTCTTTGGAAGTTCTTCCATATCATCTTCTTCGTCCACACTTACAGGCTCTTCTACTTCATTGTTTTTCATTTTGTTTTTATTTTTCTTCTTACTATATTTAAAATAATACTTAAATTTTCCAAAGAAGGTTTTCTTACATTCTAAAAATGTTGATATTTGTTTTTCTTTTGCTAAATATTCTATTTCTTGAGAAGCTATCTCTACTTTTAAATCTTGAAGTCTTTTACTATTTTTAGTAATTAAATCTTCTATTTCTTCTTCTTTATCTTGTCCTAAAGAATATTCACTATTTATCCATTCTACGATATTTCCATACTCTATTTTTCTGTCTTCTATATAGAACTCTATTTCTCCACCTTTTCCAATATTAGTTTTGAAATCAAAATAATGTGGTACTTCTGTTTGTAGAATAAACATTGCTTTTAATAATTTATAAAAGTCATTTGCCTCTTCCTTACTTTCTAGTTTTATTCTATAAGGACTTTTTATTTTTTGATATACTTCTGTTTCTCCAATTATCTGTATACTTAAATTATCATTTTTATCAAATACTTCATATATCAATGGCCAATCTTTTGTAAATAACCATAAATAATTTTCTATATCTTCAAATTCTGACTTTCTTAAATACTCACTTGTATACTCAACATTACGAATTGGTACAAATATTTTCCCTGTTCTTCTTTTTTCTAATTGTTTTTTCAATAAATAGAAAAATGTTGAATAATCAGAATCTTCTGTTGGTACTAACATAAAATATTGGTCTGTATTTTCTGAATAATATATTTGCCATAAATAATTATTTTCATATTTTACTTTAAATGGTATCTTCTTATTCAAATTTACCTGTTCTTCTTCTACTTTTTCTACATCTTCTACTTTAAATGTATTTAACATATTCAAAAAAGTAGTATGTTTTACTATATTCTCTTCTGACTCACTATCCAAATAATCTGCAAGTGGACTTGATTTTTTATACTTTTCCTCTATTTCGTCCATTCTATTTGTTGGCGAAAGTAATATTTGGATATCTTTTATTGGCACATATCTATATTGTCTATACTGCTTTTCGTCATAGAATTTAGGGATTCTAAATTCTAGTGGTTTATATTGCTTTAGATTTTTTGGTATTTTATCTAAATCTAATCCTAAATATTCTAATTTTTCTTTTATAGTTTCATTCTTTTCTACTGTTTTTTTAGGCACAGTTTTTTCTCCCTTCTTCTACTTTATGATTTCATAAAAATTTTTGAATTCATATCCTTGATTTCTTAAAGTATTAATTATCTGTGGTAATGCATCTGCTGTAACACACTTTAATGGTGAATCATGCATAAGTATTACTATACTATTTTTATTTTCTATTGTTTCATTTAGCCTTTGAATTTCAAAGTCAACAGATAAATCATTTGTTTCAGCATCTCCATTTAATGCATTCCAATCCACATGAACAATATCATTTTGCATAAGCAATTCATTTGCCTGTTGTTTTAAATCTGCATATGGTCCACCCACAATTCCTCCTGGAAATCTAAATAAATGTGAATTATATTCATTTTCCCCTATAGCTTTTCTTATTTCTTCATTACATGCATTATACTCATCCAAAACAGCTTGTGGAGAACTATATATTTGTGAATATACGTGTGAGTAGCCATGATTTGCTATAAAATGACCTTCATCATACATTCTTTTTACTAAATCCGGTCTTTCTTTTACTTTTGAACCTAGCACAAAAAATGTTGCTTTTACATTTTCTTGTTTTAATGTATCTAATATCCTTGGAGTAACAGATGATGGTCCGTCATCAAAAGTTAAAAATGCTTGTTTTGTTTCTGAATGATAAATATTTTCTATATTTTGTTTTCCTTCATCTGTTAATTTCGGAAGTTTTGCTTGACGTTCCTTTTCTAATTCTTCTTGTCTCTTTTCTTCTTCTTGTTTTAGACTAACTATTTGTGCTTCATATCCTTTATATATTTTATAGCTTTTTATTGTTTTTGATATATTTATTGCTACAAGTACAATTAGAATAAGTGATAATAAAACAAGTAATATAAATATTTTTTTGTTTCTACTAAATTTATCTTTTGTATCTATTTTATAAATCTCTAATTCCTGTCCTTTACTTACCACTCCTATTACCTCTTATTTTCATACTTTTGCTACTTTGTTATTATTTTTTCATTAAATTCTTTATATATTCAACTTCCTCTTCTGGATTTAGTCTCATAAATATTGGTTCACCTTTTTCAATTACCTTTATATCTTTTAAACCATCATATTGTTTTAAAGAATCCCCTGTCTTTAATTCTTTATCTTTTATTCCTATTTGGCGTAAAATATTATCTGCTGTATCATTCATAAATGGTTTTATTAATATTGCAATTTTTCTTAAATTTTCTATTAAATGATACATTACTGACTCTAATTTCTCTTTATTATCTTCTTTTGCTAAAGACCAAGGCATTGTTTCATCTATATATTTATTGGTTCTTGATATTAATGTCCATATTTCTTGTAAAGCATTTGCTATCTCATAGTTTTCCATTTTCTTTTCAAATGCATCTATTTGTTGTACACAAAATTCTTCTAATTCTTTATCTACATCATTTGGTGTTCCATTATAAGATGGCACATTTCCTTCGAAATACTTATTTACCATTGATACTGTTCTATTTAACAAGTTACTTAAATCATTGCACAAATCAAAATTATATCTTTCTACAAAACTTTCTGGTGAGAATATTGCATCTTGAGTAACTGGCATTTCTCTTAATAAGAAATATCTTACACTATCTAATCCATATTTTTCTACCAAATCATCTGGATATATTACATTTCCTTTAGATTTTGACATTTTACCATCTTTCATTGTTACCCAGTTATGTACAAGTATTGTTTTTGGTAATGGTAAATCTAACGCCATTAAGAATATAGGCCAATAAATTAAATGGAATCTTGCTATGTCTTTTCCAACTATTTGAAGGTCTGCTGGCCAATATTTTTTAAATAAACTATCATCATCACTACCATATCCTAATGCTGTTAAATAGTTTGTTAAAGCATCAACCCATACATATATTACATGTTTTGGATCTTTTAGAACTTTAATTCCCCAATCAAATGTTGTTCTTGTTACACATAAATCTTCTAGTCCTGGCTTTATAAAGTTATTTATCATTTCATTCTTTCTAAATTCTGGTTTTATAAAATCAGGGTGTTCTTCATAATATTTAAGTAATCTATCTGCATATTTTTTCATGTTAAAGAAATATGCTTCTTCTTTCATTAATTTTACTTCTCTTCCACAATCAGGACATTTTCCATCTACTAATTGAGTTTCTGTAAAATAACTTTCACAAGGTACACAATACCAACCTTCGTATTCTCCTTTATAAATATCTCCTTGTTCCATAAATCTATCAAAGATTTTTTGAACAACTTTTACATGTCTTTCATCTGTTGTTCTTATAAAATCATCATAATCTATTTTCATCTTAGCCCATAAGTCTTTTGCATATGCTGCCATTCCATCTACATATTCTTGTGGTGTTTTTCCTTGTTCTTTAGCTTTTTCTTCTATTTTTTGTCCATGTTCATCTGTTCCTGTTAGCATATATGCATCTTCACCTTTTAATAAATGAAGTCTTTTCATGCTATCTGCTAAAACTGTTGTATAAGCTGTTCCTATATGAAATTTTCCACTTGGATAGTAAATTGGTGTTGTTACATAAAATTTGTTCACTAAAATCATCTCCTTACATTCTAAAATATCTTATCACGTTTTAACTAAAATGGCAATAAGCAAGAGATATCTTTGTAAGATTTTCTCTTGCTTATGCCATTTTTTTGTAATTCCTACTTCATCCTCTGTGAAATGAAAAGGAATGCGATCAGATAAATGCCTGCCAGACCGATGCCAGCGACCTTCCATTCAGTCACTGGTATGAACAGCGCTGGTATAGCTATTATCAGACCAGGAATTACTCCAACCTCGAGAAATGCTCTTTCAAGCTTCTCAAGCTTGGTTCCTTTAACCTCGAAAAATTTTTCCATGTCTAATCCCTTCTAGACGAGGTCCAATAAAACAATATCTTCTAGTATACTCCTAAAAAACTTTACTGTCAAGGATATTTTTCGTCTTCTTAAAAATGATACAAGTAGGGCCAGAACTTATTTCATTTTTCTTGCATATATTATGTACCTATAATAATTTACTAAATCCTATATTTGCTTTAACACATTATTTATATACCTATTTTATAGGAAAACCTTGCAAAAAAATTCATACTTAGTATATGTTAATAGTTTACTTTCTATTTTTCTTGGTTTATAAATTCCTACTTCTTAAAATTTTGAAACAAAAAAATCATAAAAATCAAAAAGAAAAAGCACATTCGTTCTTAAAACTAAACAAATTTTAGCTAATACTAGAATATACTTTTCATAATTTATATTTTTATCATATTGTAAGACACATACGGAATGAATTGTCTCCAACAGCATTGCCATCATGCTTATTAAAACAAAACTCTCCTGCAAAAGAACCGCTACCACAGCCTCCACCACGATAGAAAAACGGAATGTCTGAATTCACAAAGTACGCATCATCACCGTTCCAGCTACTTGTTTCATAAGTTGCATCTCCTTGTTTATATGCTGAACTTTCACTTGTTCCTGTGTATGCTGTTACATATTCTGTACTTGTTCCCCCTTGACTAGCAAAAGAAGCTCCGTTATTTGTTAAACTAGAACTTGTACTTCCGTTATAATATGCTGCCACATATTCAAAAGCTCCTCCTGACAAATCGTATATTCCATATACATTTCCTGTACTGCTTGCCAAAACTCCTTGTTCACTCCAATATTCGTTTGTAGTTCCTACATCTGTTGCTGCGCTTGCACTATTTCCCGCTGAACCTGTTATATAACTACTACTATTGTTTATTGTTACTTCTGTACCATTTCTTCCGTATTTACTTTCTGTTAAATATGCTACTGCTCCCCATTCACTATTTTTTAACATATGAGAATTTAGACTAGGTGAATATGCTTTTGCATAATCAAATAGATTACCTATCGTTTCATTTCTAAAACTTTGTACATTTGGTTGTACCTTTATAGTTGTTCCACTACCGCTACTACTTGAAGTTGCATTACTTCTTGCTGATTCATATTTTCCTACCCATATTCCTGACAAATTTTCACTCCAGCCTCCATTATCTACCTCATCTGTAAATGCTGGATGAACTCTAAAATAATCTCCTACATTTGTACTAGTAGTACTTGTAACCCCATCTACTTTTCTTCCATTTACATCTACTATTCCTCTACTGTCTGAATATCCTACTATTCCTTCTGTACTTGTTCCTTCTCTGTATGCTTCTTGATGTTCTGGTGTGTCAAAATATACTATTCTATATGCATATCTTGGTATCCATACAAAATAACTTTTTACTCCATTTATATCTACTTCTGCATTTGCCCATCTATTTTCATCATAATTATAATCTGTTCCTTCTACTGCATTTCCACTTCCATCATAATGTACCAGTTTCATTGTTGTTCCTTCCTCTAAATCAGTTTTAATTACTGGTGCATTTGCTGTTTCTGTTGCATAATCTGTACTTCCTATTAACCATTTTATCTCTGTTACACCATAGCTCATTTCAAAACTTTGTCCGCCTGTTTCTGGCTCTTCTGTATCTTCTGGAGCTTCTAATGGTCCTATTATATTTCCATTCTCATCTATCATATATGACCTATTTGTATCTGTAAAAGTTACCATTATTGGACTACTTCCTTCTGCATCTGCCTTCGTTCCATTTAGCTCAAATTGGTTATCCATATCAGTATCTGTTACACTTCCACCTTGGTCTACTTTATCTGATACTGCTCCATTATAAGCAAGTGCTATTTGTTCTTTTTCTTTTCCTATTTCTGTCTCTTCACTTGCATTTTGTGCTTGAGTTAATATTCCGTTATCTCCAGTTAGCATAGCTATACTTACTCCAGCAAGAATTAATAAAACTATGATAGTTATAACTAATGCAATTAATGTAATTCCTTTTTCCTTTCTTTTTAATATTTTTTTGTTTCTTTTCATTTTCTTTTTCCTCCTTCATATTTTTTAAATTTAAAAACTTTTTTAAAACACAAAAAAGACAGCAACAAAACCTATTTCTTAGGTTTCATCACTATCTTTTTTATCTATTTTTACTATTTTTTTATTTATTAATAACCTACTTGTGTGTGTGTGTGTGTGTGTGTACAGCCTCAAGGCTTACAAGCTTCATATTTTTCATACTTTCGTCCTTTCTCTTTTGTTATTATCTATTATATTTTAGTGTATTTATATTTTATCATAAATAACATTTTTGTAAATAGTTTTTTAAAACATTTTTTATATAAAAACTTTATATTTTTATTACAACCTAAAGCTATTTTATTATTATTTCCTTGTTACTATTTAAAAGAAAAAGAACGCCTCCATTTATATTTGGAAACGTTCTTGAAACATTATTCATCTTTTGCTGTATTAATTTTAAATAACTTAAATAATTCAACAATAACAAGTGGTGCAATAATTAATCCAACTAACTCTAAAATATTTTGTGTAGGTAGATGTGGTATACTAAACACTTCTCTTAAGAATGGAATTCCTAAAATAATAAACATTAATGCTGCTGAAGCTACTATCGCAAGTAATAACTTTTTATTATTTGCAATTCCTGTCTTAAATATAGATTCTTTATTATTTCTAACATTAAATACATGTACTAATTCTGAAAGTGCTAAAGTAACAAATGCCATTGTTTGACCAACTTCTATTTTAGACTCATCTAATGTTAATCCATCTATTGGTTCTGTTGTTGTTGCTAAACCAATCATAAATGCTCCGAGTGTAAGTAAACCTATCATAACACCTTGGTAAATAACTCTCCACGTCATACCTTTTGTAAATACTCCTTTACCTGGTTTTGTTGGTTTTCTATTCATTATATCTTTATTAGCTGGGTCAAATGCTAATGCTAAAGCTGGTAATGAGTCTGTAACTAAGTTAATCCATAATATATGAATTGGTAGTAATATCTCTAGATGTCCTATATCTGTAATTCCAAACCAATGTGCAAATAAAGGTGTACAAAGTGTTGCTAAGAATAAAACTACTATTTCACCAACATTACTTGAAAGTAAGAATTGGATTACTTTTAATATATTATCATATATACGTCTACCTTCTTCTACTGCTGATACTATAGTTGCGAAGTTATCATCTGTAAGAATTACATCTGCCGCTTCTTTTGCAACATCAGTACCAACAACACCCATAGCACAACCGATATTTGCTTGTTTTAATGCTGGGCTATCATTTACACCGTCACCTGTCATAGCAACAATTTCGCCATTTTTTTGCCAAGCTCTAACTATTCTTACTTTATGCTCTGGTGATACTCTTGCATATACTGAATAATGTCTTACATTTTTCTCTAATTCTTCATCAGACATTTTTTCAAGTTCTGTACCTGTAATTGCTTCATCTTCATTTTCTAATATTCCAAGCTTTTTAGCAATTGCTGTTGCTGTAATCTTATGGTCTCCTGTAATCATTACAGTTTTAATTCCCGCTGTTTTACATTTTTCAACAGCCTTTTTAGCCTCTTCTCTTGGTGGGTCTATCATACCTACCATACCAACAAATATTAAATCACTTTCGATATTCGCCATTTCTTCATCTGTTGGTTTATGGTCTAATTCTTTATAGCTACAAGCTAATACTCTTAAAGCTTCTTTTGCCATTTCTTCATTTTTTTGTCTTACAACTTTTGAATAATTGTCTAAATCTGGTTTTATTTCTCCTCTTAATAAATAGCTATTACATCTAGCTAAAAGTTCGTCTACTCCACCTTTTGTATATACTATATATTTTCCATTAACTTCATTTACTGTTGTCATTAACTTTCTATCTGAATCAAATGGAACTTCCCCTACTCTTGGCATTTGTTCATAAATACTTGGCTGAAAATCCAATTTAAATCCCATATCTACTAATGCTGTTTCAGTTGGGTCTCCTGTTAATGTTCCATCATTTGATATTTTTGTATCATTACATAACATATTTGCATATACTAATTTTTCTAAATCTAAGTCATTGCTATCTTTATATGCTTCTACATCCTTTGTTTCTTCATTTATAAAGATTTTTTCAACTGTCATTTTATTTTGTGTTAATGTTCCTGTTTTATCTGAACATATAACTGTTGCACTACCTAAAGTCTCAACAGCTGGAAGTCTTTTAACAATAGCATTTTTCTTAACCATTTTTTGTACACCAATAGCTAAAACTATTGTTGATACTGCAACTAATCCTTCTGGTATTGCTGCAACTGCTAAAGATACTGCTGTCATAAACATATGAATTGGTTCTTTTCCTTGAATTAAACCAATTATAAATATTACAACACATATTGCTAAAGCTGCTATACCTAAAGTTTTTCCAAGTTTATTTAATTTTTCTTGAAGTGGTGTTATTTGTTCTTCTGTATTATCTAACATTCCTGCAATTTTACCTACTTCTGTTGTCATACCTGTTTCAACTACTATGCCTTTTCCTCTACCATAAGTAACTAAACTTGAAGAAAACAACATATTTATTCTATCACCAATTCCAACTTCCGTTTCTTCTATTTTCTCTGTACTTTTCTCTACTGGAACTGATTCACCTGTTAATGATGATTCCTGTGATTTTAAGTTTACTGCTTCTATTATTCTTAAATCCGCTGGTATGTAGTCACCTGTATCTAAAACTACTATATCACCTGGTACTAATTCTTTTGCTGGAACTACTGTTACTTCTCCGTTCCTAATAACTTTTGAAGCATGGTCTGTTAATTTTTGCAGAGCTTCTAGTGATTTTTCTGCTTTTGCTTCTTGTGTTACACCTATTATTGCATTTACAATAACTACTATTAAAATAATTATTGTATCTGTTACACCTTCACCTTCTGCTACTCCAACTACTCCTGATACTATCGCTGCAATAATTAAAACTATAATTGAAAAATCTTTAAATTGATCTAAAAATTTTTGAAATAAAGATTTTTTCTTTTTAGCTTTTAATTCATTTAGTCCATACTTTTCCCTTCTTTTTTCTACTTCTTCATTGGAAAGACCTTTGTTTAAATCTGTTTGTAAGTCTTTTTCCACCTCTTCACAACTTTTGTTAAACCAATTGCTTTTTTCCAACTTTTTACCACTCCTTCTTTTTTCTTTACTTTTTTATTATTACACTTTTTAGTGTTTTTAACAACTTTTTCAATAAAAAAAGACTTTTAAAAGGATTTTATTCCTCTTAAAAGTCTTGCTAACTAAATTTTTTAGCTTACTAACCAGATTGTTAATCGAGCCTGTTGATTAGTAATTTAAAGCTACTCCCTTTTAATTATTTATCTTTTTTATTTATATTCAATTTCTATTTACTTTATGATTATAACATAAGATTTTTAGATGTCAACAATAATTTTCAAATTCAAAAACTAAAAAGAACAAATGTGAAAATTAAAATTTTCACTCTAAGCACTAATTTGAGTTAGTACTATTTTTTATAAAGATGTTGT
>CALXAV010000034.1 GCA_944386385.1 uncultured Clostridia bacterium | reverse complement strand
ATATTATACCTGAGGTTTTATATTTTTTCAATTTTATTCATTTGGTCCATTGCGAGGTACGAGCAATTTAGTACTATGGTAATAACAAGTGCAATTAAAGTTATACCTTTACTATTTTTTCTTTGTTTTTTATTTAATTTCATTTTCTTTTTTCCTCCTCATTTTTTATTTTAGAATTTAATAACTTAAAAACACAAAAAAAGACAGCAATAAAAATCTGTTTTCACAGACTTCTACTGCTATCTTTATTTTTCGCATATTTAATAAGCCTATACTTTATTTCACTAAAGTGTAGCTCTCTCTCTTTCTCTCTTACAGTACCAAGGGTTATAGTTTTCATTATTTTTTCCTTCTCTTTAGTTTAGTATTTTCTTATTTTTCTTTTTTATTCATATTATTTATGTCGTGTTTATTTTTTGATTCGTTTTGCTTATAGTACAAATATTTTTTATACTGTAAACATATATTTATTTTACACGAGCCTATGGTATTTGTAAATACTTTATTAAAAAATTTGTAATTTTTTTAACTTTTATTGCACCTATTATATCTTTTATATATTTTCTTGTAAAAAAATAAAAGTAATAGATATATTTATCATTTACTTTTATTCTTATACTTTCTATATTTATTTTTCCTCTTTATTATTTAGCAAGCTCTATAATGTTGTCCATAATTTCTTTAGTTATTTTATCTAAAACATCTTTATCTTTTGAACCTTTATACTTACTGTAATCTAAAGCTTTTCCATAATTAATAGTAAGTTTTCTTAGTTCTTTAGTTCCTCCTTTAATACCACAAGGAACTACTTTAGCTCCGCTTCTTACTGCAAAAAATGCTACACCATCTTTTACTTTTTCACCTTTTGCTAAACCATTTCTAGTACCTTCTGGGAAAAGAGCAATACATTTACCTTCTTTTAAATCTTTCAAAGAACTTTTAATTGCTCCTATATCTTTCTCGTCTCTCTTTACAGGTATCGCTTCAAAAGCCCAACCTAAAAATGCTAAAAATTTATTTTCATATAATTCTTCTTTTGCTAAAAACTTTATATCTCTTTTAGCAGTTGCAACAATTAAAGGTGGATCTATATAACTTCTATGGTTGCCACAAAAGATAACAGGTCCTTCTTTTGGCACATTTTCTAGTCCATTAATTTCTAAATGGTAAAATAACTTAAACCATATATAAATAGCTCCTCTAACTATAAATTTAACCACTTCTTTAAATCCACTTTTTAACTTTTCCATAATAATTCTCCTTATGCTCTTTTCTTATTTATTATATCTATTATTTTATCTGCCACTTCTTCTATGCCTAAATTACTAGAATCAATATAGATGGCATCTTCAGCTTTTTTTAATGCTCCTATCTCTCTTGTTTTATCATCTAAATCTCTTTGTTTCATATTCTTCTCTATTTCTTCATATGACATTTCAATCCCTAATTCTTCATTTTGTTTTATTCTTCTTCTTACTCTTTCTTCTAAGCTTGCATCTAGGAATATTTTAACATCTGCATGAGGAAATACATAGGTCCCTATATCTCTTCCTTCCATTATTACATCTTGAGATTTAGCTTGTGCTCTAAAAATATCATTTAACTTAAATCTTACTTCTTTTATTGAAGAAACTGTTGATACTGTTGTTGCAACATCTTTTTCTCTAACTCTTGTTGTTACATCTTCTCCATTTAAGTATATTAAATCTTTGTCATTTACTTTCCTAAATTCTATTTTTATTTTATCTAATAACTCTATTATCCCTTTAATATCAGTTACAGGTATATTATTTTGAATAGCAGCTAGAGCTACACTTCTATATGCTGCTCCTGACCCTATATTTGTTAACCCTAGTTTTTTGCTTACAATCTCTGTAATTGTCCCTTTTCCGCTTCCTGCTGGTCCATCAATTGCAACTATAAAAGACATCTATTTTTCCTCCTCTTCTTGTGGTACATAAATATTTTTTGCAACAACTTCTAGTTCTACCACATTCATTGCTGTTAATTTTTCTATTTCTTTTTTAGCTTTTTCTCTAAAATCTTTTAACCCTTGTACTACATTATAACCATATACAATACTTACTTCCATATATATTTTAGCACCTTCACCATAGTTTTCTACTCTTGTTCTTAATATCTTATGTATTGCTGGTGTCCCACTTGCTAAATATTCTAGTATTTGTCTAAATACTAAATCAGATATTGTGAATTTTCCTAAATAACTAAATGTAGGTCTTATTATAGACTTTTCTGAAATATATGGTTTTTGTCCTTTTCCTTTTGATTTAAATATTTGAAGAGGATCTAGTAAATATCCTGAAAAATCTTTTTTTATTTCAAATGTTGGTACTGGGATTACATGTTTTCCTTCTGTTACTCTTATTCTTCTTGCTGTTTTCATTTCTTGTTCTGTTGCAACATCTGTAATATATGTTGTATCAGAAACTTCTGGAAGTCCTAAATTTGCTGCAATTTTTTGTACCATTCCATCAGAAGTACCTAGTATTAATATTTTATCTGCTTTATATTTCTTTAAAGCTTTTATTATTGGTTCTCTTTCTTTTTCTTCATAAAATAATGCATGTCTTACAGTTGCTACTTTTGTTTCTGCTTTCTTTGCTGACTCTCCTGCAATTACTTCATTATCTTTTATAAGAAGACCATCATCAATTATAAAACTAATATTTTTTTCACTTGCTACCATTTGTGCTCTATAGCTTTTACCTGTTCCTGAAGGTCCAACAAAAGCATATACTTTTATTTTTTTCATAAAAGGTATCTTATCTTTAATTTCATCTAATATCATTATTTAGCTCCCATTTTTAATAATATTTATTATAAATCTATAATACAATTTGTATTATACCATTTTATTTTACTATCCACAAGCTAAAATAATTAATTATTATTTTTAGTTTATATTAATTTTATGTTTTTTATGCTATTTATATTAATTTTATTGTAAAATTTATCTAAATATTAGTATTTTTGTTACAAATTTTGGTTAACATATTTATTTTTCTTGATAAATATGTTATAATTATAATAGTTGGTATTTAAAGGAGGAAAAAACTTTATGTGGTATGTTTGGTTAATATTAGCAGGAATATTTGTAATTGGTGAAGTTATTACTTCTGGATTTTTAATCTTTTGGTTTGCTTTAGGTTCACTAATTGCAATGGTAGTTAGTTTATTTATTCCTGATATAATAGTTCAAACAACTGTGTTTTTAATATCTTCTGTTATATTAATACTAGCTACTAAACCATTAGTTAAAAAGTTTGCAAATATTGAGACAGTTAAAACCAATATTCAATCTATAATAGGTAAAAAAGGCCTAGTTACAAAAGATATTAATTCCATAAAAGCTACTGGTCAAGTTAAGATAGAAGGCGAACTTTGGTCAGCTATTGGCAAAGATGATATGGATATTCCAAAAGGTACAGAAGTTGAAGTAAGTGAAATTAAAGGTGTTAAAGTTATTGTTACACCTATAAAATAAGTTATTAAAATTAAACATATATAAAATAAAAGGAGGAAAATTATGTTAGTTTTAATTATATTATTAATTATCGTCTTAGTATTAGCCGCAATGTCTATTAAAATAGTAAAACAAGCTGAAGTATACATTATAGAAAGATTAGGTAAATTTTATAAAGTTGCAGATGCCGGACTTACAATAATCATACCTTTCTTAGACCATGTAAGAAGTGTTGTAAGTTTAAAACAACAAACAATGGATATACCACCTCAAGATGTTATCACTAAGGATAACGTTACAATTACAATTGATACAGTTGTGTTCTATCAAATAACTGACCCAGCAAAAGCAGTTTATGAAATTCAATCTTTGAAAAAAGGTATTGAATACTTAGCAATTACAACTATTCGTGATATCATTGGTAAAATGAGCTTAGATGAAACATTTAGTTCAAGAGATGGAATTAACACTCAATTAAGAGTTGTTCTTGATGAAGCAACAGACAGATGGGGATGTAAAATCGATAGAGTTGAAATAAAAGACATTACACCTCCACCAGATGTTAAAGACGCAATGGAAAAAGAAATGAACGCAGAAAGAAATAAAAGAGCTATGATTCTAGAATCTGAAGCTCAAAGACAATCTGCTATCACTATTGCTGAAGGTAAAAAACAAGCAGCTATATTAGAAGCCGAAGCTGATAAAGAATCTCAAATCAGAAGGGCTGCCGGTGAAGCTCAAGCTATTCGTGAAGTTGCTGAAGCTAAAGCTAAAGAAATTCAAATGGTTTATGAAGCAATTAAAAAATCTAACCCTGATGATAAATTAGTTCAATTAAAATCATTAGAAGCTTTAGAGAAAGTTGCTGAAGGTGAAGCAAACAAAGTATTTATCCCATTTGAAGCAACAAATGCTTTAAGTTCTTTAGGAGCCATGGCAGAAGCTGTAAAAGATAATAAAAAAGAATTACCTAAAAAAACAGATAGTACACCAAAAGAATAATATCTTAATATAACTATAAAACAACACACGAGGATTAAATCCTTGTGTGTTGTATTCTTTATTTGTGCACCCTTTTTTTATTCAAAGTCTACAATAAATTCTAAATCAGTATTTGGTAAATATTCTCTATCCTTTCCTTCAAGTTGGTATCTTAAATTAATTATTCTTACATTTACTTGTTTTGGATTTATTTCTTTAGTTAATGGGCTATATATAATTTCACTAAAATTAGTTAAATCCTCTGAACTATTATTCATTTGAACAAGCCCTGTTTTAATTGCATGTTCATTTAATTTACTAAATGAATTAAATCCATTTTCATTATATTTGTCTTTAATAAATCCTTGTACATATTTTTTAGTATCATTTGTTCCAAAATTTACTGAATTATTTATTATTTCATTGTTTTCATTAAATATTATAAAGTCATATACCAAATCAGTTACATTTATATCTTCCTTACTTTCGAAATCTAATGTAATACCAAAAACATTTTTATCTCCTTCTTGCATGTTTTCATTTCCATCCGGCTCGTAAGTAACTCCTGATAATTTAACAGTTAAATCATCTAAATCAATTGAATTATTTTCTGTAAAACTCTCATTCAAGCTTTGACTTTTAATTGTAGTTTGTATAGTTCTCCTATTAGAATAAGAATATTCGTCATTAAAACTATAAATTGTATAAATCAATGCTATTGCTAAAACGACTATCACTATAGTCATAAGTATTATAGCTACTTTTGATTTTTTACTCATAAAAACCATCTCCCTTCTTTTCATAATTATACATTAACTATAAAAATATTCAATAGTTTTTAAAAGAAATATTATTTTTATAAAATTATATGTAAAAAGAAGTCTTCTATTTTAGAAAACTTCTTTATCCACATTACTTTTAATCTATTTCTATTGCTCCTGTATATAATCCATAATACATTCCATGTTGTTTTATTAAGTCATCATGTTTACCACGTTCCATAATACTTCCATGGTCTAGAACCATTATTAAATCAGAGTTTTTAATTGTTGATAATCTATGTGCAATAACAAAAACTGTTCTTCCTTTCATCAAGCTATCCATACCATCTTGAACTATTTTTTCAGTTCTTGTATCAATTGAAGATGTTGCTTCATCTAAAATTAGTACTGGTGGATTATTTAAGGCTGCTCTTGCAATTGAAAGTAATTGTCTTTGTCCTTGTGATAATCCTTCTCCGCTTCCATCAATCATTGTGTCATATCCATGTGGTAAGTGTTTTATAAATCTATCAGCATTAGAAAGTTTTGCTGCTTCTTCTACTTCTTCATCAGTAGCATTTAATTTACCATAACGAATATTCTCTCTAATTGTTCCAGTAAATAGATTTGTATCTTGCAATACCATTCCTAAAGATCTTCTTAAATCTTGTTTTCTTATTTTCTTAATGTTTATTCCATCATAACGTATTTTTCCCCCTTGTATATCATAGAAACGATTTATTAAGTTTGTAATTGTTGTTTTACCAGCACCTGTTGCACCTACAAATGATACCTTTTCTCCTTCTTTTGCAACTAAAGATATATCATGTAAAACTTCTTTTTTAGGTTCATATCCAAATTTAACATGTTCAAATTCTACATTTCCACAAAGTTTTGTATATGTTACACTTCCATCATGATGTGGATGTTTCCAAGCCCACATTCCTGTTCTTTCTTCAACTTCAACAATTTTTCCATTTTCCATTTTAGCATTTACAAGTGTTACATATCCACTATCTTTTTCTGCTTCTTCATCAATTAAGCTAAATATTCTCTCTGCTCCAGCTAATGCCATAATAATTGAGTTCATTTGTTGTGATACTTGACCTAGTGGGTTTGTAAATGCTTTTATATATTGTAAGAATGCTGCAATGCTTCCTATTGTTAAAATATTATTTACTGCAAGGACTCCTCCAATTACCGCAATTAATACATATCCTAAGTTACCTATATTTGCAATACAAGGCATTAATGTATTTGCATAACTATTTGCTTTTGTCATACTATTACATAAAGCTTCATTTAATTCATCAAATTTTTCTTTGTTTTCTTCTTCATGACAGAATACTTTCACAACTTTTTGTCCTGCCATCATTTCTTCAATATAACCATTTACAATACTTAAGTTCTTTTGTTGGTCTATAAAGTTCTTAGAACTTCTTGATGCAAAGAACTTAGCAACTAAAACCATAATGACAACCATAACTAAAACTACTAACGTTAAATATATATCTGTTGCAAACATTGCAATTAAAACAGCTATCATTGATATGGCACAAGAAAATACTTGTGGAATACTTTGTGAAATACATTGTCTTAATGTATCAACATCGTTTGTGTATGTACTCATTGTTTCACCATGTGGGTGACTGTCAAAGTATTTTATTGGTAGTGTTTGCATATGTTCAAACATTTCTTTTCTTATATTATGTAATATTCCTTGAGATATATTTATCATTAATCTATTATAAAGATATGTGCTAATAACACCAATTAAATAAAGGACTCCCATAGCAACTATTGCATTAAATAAAGAAGAGTAATCAGGAGTGCTATTTCCCATAAGTGGTACTATAAAATCATCTATTAAGTATTTTAAGAATTGAACACCTAAAACACTTACTAATGCACTAATTATTATACTAATACATACGATTACAAATTGTACTTTATATGTTCCTGTTACATACTTTAATAATCTCTTTACTGTTTTAAAAGTATTCTTATTCTTGTTCTTCTTGTTTTCCTTCTCCATCATCTTCCTCTCCTTTCTTTTGAGACTCATATACCTCTTGGTATATTGCATTTGTTTTTAATAATTCTTCTGATGTTCCAATTCCGTTTATTTTTCCATCATCTAGAACTATTATTCTATCTGCATCTTCTACTGATGTTATTCTTTGTGCGATTATTATTTTTGTTGTATTTGGTATTTCCTCTCTAAATGCTTTTCTAATTAAAGCATCTGTTTTTGTATCTACTGCAGATGTTGAATCATCTAGTATTAATATTTTTGGTTTTTTAAGTAATGCTCTTGCAATACAAATTCTTTGTTTTTGTCCTCCTGATACGTTAGTTCCACCTTGATCTAATACTGTGTCATATTTATCTGGGAATTCTTGAATAAATGAATCTGCTTGAGCTAGCTTACAAACTCTAACTAATTCTTCATCTGAAGCTTCTTTATTTCCCCATCTTAAGTTCTCTTTTATAGTTCCAGAGAACAATACATTTTTCTGAAGAACTACTGCAACTTCATTTCTTAAAGTTTCAATATCATAATCTCTTACATCTACTCCACCAACTTTAATACTTCCTTTAGTTACATCATAAAGTCTTGGAATTAAGTTTACTATTGTTGATTTAGAGCTTCCTGTTGCTCCTATTATTCCTATTGTTTCTCCAGATTTAATATCTACATTAATATCTTCTAGAGGTAGTTCATCTTCTGCTTTAGCATCATCATATTGGAATGATACATGGTCAAAAGTGACACTTCCGTTCTTTACTTCTTTTACAGGATTTTCATTATTATGTATTGTACTTTCCTCATCTAATACTTCTACAATTCTTTCTGCTGAAGATTCAGCGATGATTATCATTACAAATACCATTGAAATCATCATTAAACTAGAAAGTATTTGCCAAGCATATGTTATTATACTTGATAATTCACCTGTTTGCATTGTTCCTCCTACTATTAACTTAGCCCCAAACCATGATAATAGTAATATACATGTATATATTGTAAGTTGCATTGCAGGAGAGTTAAATGCTACTATTTTTTCTGCTTTTTTAAATAATTTATATACTTCATCATTTACACTTCCAAATTTTTTCTCTTCGTGTTCTTCTCTATTATATGCTTTTACTACTCTAATCGCATTTAAGTTTTCTCCAACAACTCTGTTTAAATTATCATATTTTTTAAACACCTTTTCAAAATAAGGATGTGCCTTTATTGAAATAAAGAATAATACTACTGCTAGGATTGGCATTGTAACTACAAATATCCAAGCTAGTTTGCTATTTATACTAAATGCCATAGCTAAGGCAAATATAAGCATAATTGGTGCTCTAACTAAAATTCTTATAATCATCTGAAATGCCATTTGAACGTTTGTTACATCTGTTGTAAGTCTTGTTACTAAACTTGATGTTGAGAATTTATCTATATTTGTAAAAGAATAGTTTTGTATATTATAAAACATTCCCTGTCTTAGATTTTTTGCAAAACCTGCTGATGCTTTTGCTGCATATCTTCCTGATAGCATTCCAAATGTTAATGATAAAAAGGCTGAAACAACTAATATAGCTCCTATTTTAAAAATATAATTCAAGTCACTATTTTGAATACCAACATCTATTATTCTTGCCATTAAATATGGAATTAGAACTTCCAAGATAACTTCAAAAACAACAAAAATAGGTGTTAATATTGCGTCTTTTTTATATTGTTTTATATATTTTGCTAGTTTTTTTATCATTTTCTTATCCTCTCCTTTTCTCTAAATTTGTAGACATTTTTTTAGTTAATTCTACATAACTTCTTATTTCTTCCTTTGTCAATCCTTCTACTGCTTGTTTTTCTACTTTTCTAATATTTTTTCGAACTTCTTTTCTTATTTCTAACGCTTTGTCAGTCAAAACTATCCTTCTTAGCCTTGCATCATTATCAATTGTTTCTCTTTTTATCAAGCCGTTTTTTTCCATGTTCTGTAGCATTCCTGCTATACTTGCTCTTCTTATGTCAAAATTCTTTTCAATGTCTTTTGCAAAAACATCTTTTTCCTTAGATTTTTCATAGATAAATCCTATCATAGCAGATTGTACACCTGTTATTCCATATTTTGTAAGCTTAAAGTCCATTTCCCTCTTTAGTTGTCTAGATAATATATGTACATTATTTCCTATACTATCTTCATACATTAGTTTCACCTCACAAAATAGATAATTGTTAGCTACCTAACAATTATCTATTCTAAAACTTATTTTTTTATTTGTCAAGAGAATTTTTTATTTATTTCGAATTATTTAGCTTTTATACAAATTTTCTCGGAACTCTTTTTGAAATTGTACTTAATATTTCATAATTAATTGTATCACATTTATTTGCAATATCTTCTAAAGTAATATTTTTATTATCCCAGATATACACATCATCTCCAAGTTCTACGTTCTCTATATCTGTTACATCTACCATAAAACTGTCCATACATACACTTCCTATAATAGGAGCTTTTTTCCCATTAATTACAACCTCTCCTACATTTGATAAAACTCTTCTAATTCCATCTGCATATCCTATTGGTACAGTTGCTATTTTAGATTTTCTTTCGCTTACAAACCTTCTTCCATAACTAATACTTGTTCCTTTTTCTACTTCTTTTAAATAGGTTATTTTTGATTTTAAAGTAGCTACTGGTTTTAAATCTATTTTTTCTTTTATACGATTTCCTGATTCATAACCATACATTATTATTCCAGGTCTTACTAAATTATATTGTGAATCTTTAAAATTAATTATTCCATTTGAAGCTAAACTATGCACATATTTTATATTAAAACTATCTTTTACCTTTTCTACTGCTTTATCAAACTTTTCTAATTGTAACTTTGTATATTCAAAATCCTCATCAGCTGATGATAAATGTGTATATACTCCTTCTACTTCTATATTAGAATTATCTTTTATCTCTTCTATAAAACTATCTAAATTATTTAAATCTACACCTGTTCTTCCCATTCCTGTTTCTATTTCTATATGCACTCTTAATTTAGCAGATTTCTTTTTAGCTTCTTTTAGAAATTCCTTAGAACATACACCAACAGTCAAATTATTTTCTTCTATCTTTTCTATTTCACTCACATATGGTTGATTTAATACAAAAATATCCTTTTTATAACCTAACTTTCTTAAAGTTACGCCTTCATCAACAATTGCTACTGCTATTATATCAAAATCATTTATTATATCTATTTTAGTATTTATATAAGTTCCATATCCATCTGCTTTTATTACAGGCATAATAGTAGTTTCTGGTTTTAAGAACTTTTTTATTTGCTTAATGTTATATTTAAAATTATCTAAATTGACTTCTAAAACAGTAGGTCTTGTTATTTTTTCTAACATAATTTCTCCTTCCTAGTAATCTACATATCTATTAATCTTTCATTATATTCATACTATATTAGATATATTCCTTTGTCAAGTATTGTATTTTTACTAATTTAACTACTTACATTTTTCTATTTCTACACAAATTAAAAAATTTTAAAATTGCCATTGACATACGTACTAACACGTAGTATAATTATATACAGAAAGGAGGACAATAAATGCGCAGCAAGGAGCTAATCAAATTGCTAAAGCAAAATGGTTGGCGAAAAATATCTCAAAAAGGCTCTCATTTAAAAATGAGAAAACGGAAACCAAATTGAGATAATCCCTGTACATAATGGAGATATACCAATCGGAACAGCTGAAGCAATACTAAAAAGGACAGGGCTAAAGTAACTAGCCCTTCCGACAAATATAATATATTTTTAGTATATTAAGGAAGGTGCTTTAAATTTATTATATTATAAAAAAAGTCTCTTTGCTATGCATTTTCTCCTTTCTAAATATTAATTTGGGGGTATTAAAAATGAAAAATGGTTTAACTGTCTTTCCTGCAATATTTACTTATGATGGTAAATATTATAATGTTGACTTTATTGATTTAAAAGGATGTTCAACTTTTGGAGACAGTATTCAAAATGCTTATTTAATGGCTCAAGATGCTATGGGTTTATATTTAGATGGTTTAACTAACTTTCCTAAACCTACTTTAACTTTCTCCAATATTACTTTACAAAAAAATCAATTTATTTCATTTGTAAGTATTGATATGGATGAATACAGGAAAAAAACTAATAATAAAGCAATCAAAAAAACTTTGACCATCCCATCTTGGCTAAATACATTAGCTGAAAAGAATAATATTAATTTTTCACAAGTATTGCAAGAAGCTTTGAAGGAAAAATTAGGTGTTGACTAATTTTTTATTATATCATAAAATATATATTAATAGAAGCGCATTTATTATCCTAAAAGGAGAAAAAAGCTAGATTATTAAAACTAATCTAGCTTTTTATTTATATTTTAAATTATTTCATTGCTTCTTCTACAGCAACAGCTACTGCAACTGATGCTCCAACCATTGGGTTATTACCCATACCGATTAATCCCATCATTTCTACGTGTGCTGGTACTGAAGAACTTCCTGCGAATTGTGCATCTGAGTGCATTCTTCCCATTGTATCTGTCATACCATATGATGCAGGTCCTGCTGCCATATTATCTGGGTGTAATGTTCTACCTGTTCCACCACCTGAAGCAACTGAGAAGTATTTCTTACCTGCTTCTAACCTTTCTTTCTTATATGTACCTGCTACTGGATGTTGGAATCTTGTTGGGTTTGTTGAATTTCCTGTAATTGAAACATCAACATCTTCAAGCCACATGATTGCTACACCTTCTCTTACGTCGTTTGCTCCATAACATCTTACTTCTGATCTTTCTCCATCAGAATATTTAATTTCTTCTACTACTTTTACTTTTCCTGTAAAGTAATCAAAATCTGTTTTTACATATGTAAATCCATTTATTCTTGAAATTACTTGTGCAGCATCTTTTCCAAGACCATTTAAGATAACTCTTAAAGGTGTTTTTCTTACTTTGTTTGCTGATTTTGCAATTCCTATTGCGCCTTCAGCTGCTGCAAAGCTTTCGTGTCCTGCTAAGAAAGCAAAACATTTTGTATCTTCTGATAATAACATAGATGCTAAATTTCCATGTCCAAGTCCTACTTTTCTATCATCTGCAACAGAACCTGGGATACAGAATGCTTGTAATCCTTCTCCAATTGCTTTTGCTGCATCTGCTGCTTTTGTACAACCTTTTTTAATTGCTATTGCTGCACCTAAAGTATAAGCCCAAGCTGCATTTTCAAAACAAATTGGTTGAACTCCTTTTACTATTTCATAAGGATTAAAACCTTTATCTGTACATATTTTTAAAGCATCCTCAAAATCTTTAATTCCGTATTTTTCCATAACTGGTTTTATTTGGTCTATTCTTCTTTCATAACTTTCAAATGTTACTGCCATTTCTTTTCCTCCTATTATTAGATATTATTTTATTTTCTTAAGATGTGTCCCAAATGCGAATTTTTATGCGCAAAGGAAACGTCCCTAACGCGAAATTATTCTTCTCTTGGGTCTATAGTTTTTACTGCTTCATCAAATCTTCCATATGTTCCTGTTGCTTTTTCTATTGCTTCTTTTGGATCAATTCCTTTTTTGATATTGTCCATCATTTTTCCTAAATGAACATATTTATATCCTATTATTTGGTCATCTTTATCTAATCCTAATTCTAGAATATATCCTTCTGTTAATTGTAAATATCTTGGTCCTTTTAAAGTACTTGAATAAATTGTTCCAACTTGTGATGTATGTCCTTTTCCTAAGTCTTCTAGACCTGCTCCTACTGGAAGTCCTCCTTCTGAGAATGCTGTTTGTGATCTTCCATATACTATTTGTAAGAATAATTCTCTCATAGCTGTGTTGATTGCATCACAAACTAAGTCTGTGTTTAATGCTTCTAGAATTGTTTTTCCTGTTAAGATTTCTCCAGCCATAGCTGCAGAATGTGTCATTCCAGAGCATCCTATAGTTTCTACTAAAGCTTCTTGTATAATTCCATCTTTAATGTTTAATGTTAATTTACAAGCTCCTTGTTGAGGTGCACACCATCCAACACCATGTGTTAGTCCTGATATGTCTTTTATTTCTTTTGCTTTTACCCATTTTCCTTCTTCTGGTATTGGTGCCGGTCCGTGGTCTACTCCTTTACGAACATAGCACATATCTTCTAATTCTTTTGAATAAGTCATTTTAATTGCTCCTTTCAATACTTTAGTTTTTTCTACATATATTTATTATATTTTAGGCTTTGCCTAAAAGTTAACAACTTTAAGTTTTTATGCTTAATTACTATTATATATTAGTTACATTAATTATTTTTATTCTGTTTCTTTTTATGTTGTTCTTCATATTTTTTTATTTGTTCTTCTGATAATAATAATTGATTCTTTCTTGCTGGCTTCTTTTTAGTATTTTCGTTTTCTAAATCTGCTTCGTTAGTTTTATAGTTATTATAATTATTATTAATTTTGTTATTATTACTAATATAAGTATTATCATCTATATTATTATCATTACTTATTGTTTCATCTGTATTATATGCAATTTTATTTTCTATATCTTTTATATATATACCTGTCTCATAAGTTTCTTTCTTTCTTATTGTTTTTGGTCCTAATAAATATCTTTTTAGAATCTCTTTATCTTTTTTATTTACTTGTTCTTCGCCAATTCCCAAATATTCATATCTCCATATAATATGTCTTTCATAACTATTAAACTCACTATTGTTTAAATCTTCATAATTATATTCTACTTTGAATTTTGTATTTTGAATTGACATTGTTATATTTGACCACAATGGACCTGTTTCTGATTTTCTAAATTCTTCCCTTAAAGCTTTTATTCTTCCATATAAAATACTAACTAATTTTAAATAGTCATTTTCATCTAAATTAAATTTATTTGGTATTTCATACACATTAACAGGTTTCTTCTTTAATATGCCTTTGGGAATATAATAGAAGTATAATTCTCCTTTTTTCTCCCCATTTGGCATGTCTATTACTGAGCTATATAAAAATAATTTATCCCATTTTTCTGGTATCATATAATACAACTTTTTCTGTATATCTTCGTATATTTCTTTTATTTTCTTTGTGTGATTTAACATACTTTTATTCCTCGTCTAATAAACTTTCTCCAGTCATTTCTTCTGGTTTTTCTAAATGCATTAAGTCAAGCATTGTTGGTGCTAAGTCTGCTAGTTTTCCGTCGTTTTTTAATTTTAGTTTTTCATTAGCTGTTACTAATATTAATGGTACTGGATTTGTTGTATGTGCAGTATGTGGTTCTCCTGTTTTATAATCTATCATTTGCTCTGCATTTCCGTGGTCTGCTGTAATTAGAATATTTCCTTGTTTTGATTCTACAAGTTTTACTACTTTTCCTACACATTCATCAACTGCTTCAACTGCTTTTATTGCTGCTGGTAGACTTCCAGTATGTCCTACCATATCAGTATTTGCATAATTTAATATTATACAATCATATTTATCTTTTTGTATTGCTTCTAATACTTTATCTGTTACCTCATAAGCACTCATTTCTGGTTTCATATCATATGTTTCTACTTTAGGAGATGGTACTAATATTCTATCTTCTCCTGGATATTGTTTTTCTTCTCCTCCGTTAAAGAAGAATGTAACATGTGCATATTTTTCAGTTTCTGCAATTCTTAATTGTGTATAACCTTTTTTACTAATATATTCTCCAAATGTATTTTTTAATGTTTCTTTCTTGAATGCTATATGAACATTTGGCATTGTCTCATCATAACTTGTAAAACATACAAAATATAAATTTAAATCTTTTTTTGTTTCGAATCCATCAAATTCTGGGTCTACTAATGCTCTTGTTATTTGTCTTGCTCTATCTGGTCTAAAGTTAAAGAATATTACTGAGTCATTTTTTTCTATTTGAGCTACTGGTGTGTCTCCATTACAAATTATTGTTGGTTCTACAAATTCATCAAATACTTCTTTTTGGTATGAATCTTCTATTGCACCTATTGCACTACCTGCTTTGTTTCCTATTCCGTTTACTAATGCATCATAAGATTTTTTAACTCTTTCCCATCTCTTATCTCTATCCATACTATAAAATCTACCAGATATACTTGCAATTTTTCCTATTCCTTTTTCTTTCATCTTATCTTGTAATTTTATAATATAACTTTCTGCTGATGCTGGTGGAGTATCTCTACCATCTAAAAAGCAATGTACATATACATCTTCAAAATCTCTTCTTTTAGCCATTTCTAACAATCCAAATAGATGACGAATATGACTATGTACTCCTCCATCTGATAATAATCCTAAAATGTGTAATTTAGAATGATTCTTTTTACAATTTTCAATTGCTGATATAAATTCCGGATTAGTAAAAAAATCTCCGTCTTCTATTGATTTTGTTATTCTTGTTAATTCTTGATATACGATTCTTCCTGCTCCTATATTTGTGTGTCCTACTTCAGAATTCCCCATTTGTCCCTCTGGTAATCCTACTGCTAATCCACTTGTTCTTATATCTGTATTTGGGTATTTTTTCATTAATTTATCTATATTAGGTGTTTTAGCTAATTTTATAGCATTTCCATCTTTATTTGGATTATCTCCAAAACCATCTAATATCATTAGCATCGTTAGTTTATCTTTCATTTATTTTCTACCATCCTTTTCTCCTTGAAGCTGTTTTTCAGGACGGGGTCAAAAAACAGCTCCTTTATTTTTCATTTTTACCTAAGAGATGTTTTTTGACCCCGTCCTAAAAAACATCCTATTTATCAAAATTTACTATTTTGCTGAACTCTTCTGCCTTTAAGCTTGCTCCTCCAACTAGTCCTCCATCAATATCTGACATTTCGAAAAGTTCTTTAGCATTTGATGATTTTACACTTCCACCATATTGTATTATAACTCTAGAAGCTGTTTCTTGTCCATAGATTTCTTCAATTTTGTTTCTAATTTCTTTTATAGAATTATTTGCATCTTCACTTGTTGCTGTTTTTCCTGTTCCAATTGCCCAGATTGGCTCATAAGCAATTATTGTATTTTCTACTTGTTCGTTTGTTAATCCTTCTAATGCTAGTTCTGTTTGTTTTGTAATTATATCTACAGTTTTACCTGCTTCTCTTTCTTCTAATGTCTCACCAACACATACTATTGGTTTTAATCCATATTTAAACGCTGCTTTTACTTTCTTATTTACTGTTTCGTCTGTTTCAGCAAAATATTGTCTTCTTTCTGAATGTCCTATTATTACATATTCTACATTTATTGATTTTAACATTTTTCCTGAAACTTCACCTGTGTAAGCTCCTGATTCTTCAAAATGCATATTTTGTGCTCCTATTTTTATGTTTGTATTTTGTGCTGTAAGTAAAGCATAAAATAAATCTGTATATGGAACACATAATATTACTTCATTTTCTGTATCTTTTACAAGTGGTGTTAATTCATTTATAAATTCTATTGCTTCTCCTGGAAGCATATTCATTTTCCAATTTCCTGCTATTACTTTTCTTCTCATAATAAATTTCATTCCTTTCTCGCTTCGCTCAAAGGCACACATAGGAATGAAAGCCTTGAGTTTGAAGCATATT
>CALXAV010000033.1 GCA_944386385.1 uncultured Clostridia bacterium | reverse complement strand
GATGGTCAGGCTGGTCTAATGAGTTATTCTAGTCTGATTTTTTACAGCCTAACCATCGATAACATACTAAACATTATAGTGTTATTGATACTTGCAGGAGTATCTATTGCAATGCTAACAGGAGAAAATGGAATACTTTCGCAGGCAAGTAGTGCAAGAGAAAAGACAAGTAAAGCGGAAGAAGAAGAAAAAATAAAAATGGCAGTATTGGGAAGTAGTATTGCTGATAATGGATATAGTGAAATTTTAGATGAAGCAAGTTTTAGACAAGAACTAACAAATCAATTTGGAAACGATGGATATGATTTAGTGGTAAATGGAGATGGAAGTTTTATAATAACAGTAAAAGAAAGCCAAAGAAAGTACTATGTTAATGATGACAAGACAGTAATAAATAGTGATAATATAATAGAAATAAGTTCAGCAGAAGAACTAGCAAATTTTAGAGAAGATGTAAATAGTGGAAACAGTTACGAAGGAAAAGCAGTATTACTAACAAGTGATATAACATTAAGTGGTAATTGGACACCAATTGGATTTATGGATTCAAATACAGATAATAAAAATCCAGAAGCAGGAGAGAATAAACCTTTTAAAGGAATATTTGATGGTGGTAATCATACAATAAATAATTTGAATATAAGTTCAACAGAAAATAAATATAATGGATTATTTAGTTTTGTAGTAGATGGAACAATAAGAAATATAACTATAGGGTCTATAGAAGAAAATAATGAAGTAACAGGTAGTAGTGGAGCAGGAGTAGTAGGATTTTTATATGGCTTTGAAGGAAATATTAGTAATTGTACAAATTATGCAGATACAAATGGAGCAGGAATAGTGAGAATAATTGCAGGGCAACATACGATATATAATTGTAAAAATTATGGAACTATAAATGGTTCAGGAGGAATAGTAGGAGGTAGTAATGGATACACTGGATGGGAAGAAGTATTCGAAACTTATTATCATAAAATAATAAATTGTGGAAATTATGGAAGTATAAAATCAAGTGGAAATTATGCTGGAGGTATAGCAGGATATTTTCATGGTAATATTTTAAATTGTTGTAATAAAGGAACGGTTAATGGAGTAACTAATGCAGGAGGAATAGTAGGAGCTATTGATGGAAATGGAGAAAACTGCTATAATATAGGTGATGTTGAAGGCAATAGAGCAGGAGGAATTTTAAATTCAGCATCAACAATAGGTGGAAAAGCTATAAATTGTTATTCTACAGGAACAGTAACGGGAACAGGAAGCAAAGGAGATATAGTTGGAGGAGAAGGTAATATAGAAGGTAACAAAATAGTTAATTGCTACACTAAAGATGACACATTTACATCTTCTGATTTAGGAGATGCATTTAAAGAAGATACAGGAGAAAATGGTGGTTATCCTATGTTGTATTGGGAATAATATTGCTTGAGTTAATTAAATATATTTTATGTTGAAAAAAGCTGTTTTTTGAGCCCGTCCTAAAAAACAACTTTTTTTCTTGACTTTCAGTAGTAAATGGAAAAAATCTGTGATATAATAAGAAAGATTTTTAAGGAGGAAAACATTTTGGATAAATTTGTATTGGTAGATGGAAATAGTATAATGAATAGAGCATTTTATGGAATAATGGGAAGTAGGATGCTAACAACCAAGGATGGAAAATATACAAATGCAGTATATGGATTTCTAGCTATATTATTTAGATTATTAGAAGATGTAGAACCTAAATATATAGCAGTAGCATTTGACTTAAAAGCACCTACAGCAAGACATAAAATGTATGAAGGATATAAAGCAAATAGAAAAGGAATGCCAGATGAATTAGCAGAGCAAATGCCTATGATTAAGGAAATTTTGCGTGCAATGAATATAGATATAGTAGAAATGGAAGGTTATGAAGCAGATGATGTTTTAGGTACTCTTTCTTGTTATGGAGAAAAACAGGGATTAGATGTAATTATTTTATCAGGAGATAGAGATACTTTCCAACTTGCAACAGACAAGGTAACAATAAGAATACCTCATACAAAAGCAGGGAAAAGTGAGACTGATGAATATGATAGAGAAAAAATAAAAGAAAAATATGGACTAGAACCAAAACAGTTAATAGAAGTAAAAGGACTTCAAGGAGATACATCAGACAATATTCCAGGAGTGCCAGGTGTAGGAGAAAAAACAGCTTTAAAGCTAATACAAGAATATGGTTCAATTGATAATTTATATAAAAAAATAGAATCAGGAGAAGATGACTTAAGAGGAAAACAAAGAGAAAAAATAATAGAAAATAAAGAGTTAGCAATACTTTCAAGAACTTTAGGAACAATAAATGTAAATGTACCAATAAAAGATGATTTAAGTGACTTTAAAATAGAAGAGTGGGATAAAGAAAAAGTATTAGAAATATTCAAAGAATTAAATTTTAATCGTTATATAGAACGTTTTAATTTAAGAGGAGAAAATACTGAACCAAAAGAAAATAATAGTAGTAAAGAATTATATAAAATAGTAGAAAAATCAGAAAAAGAAATATTAGATTATATAAAAGAAACAAAAGAAATGATATTTTATTTTTTAACTAATAAAATAGAAGATGAGGATAAAATAATAAAAGAAAAAATAATAGGAATGTCAATTTATAATAAAGAAAAAAAAGAAGTTTATTATATGGAATTAAAAGAAGGAACTAAAGAATTAAAAGATATATTAGAAGATGATGAAATAAAAAAAGTAAGCATAGACTTAAGTAAAGTGTATATATTATTAAAACAAGAAGGAATAAATTTAAAAGGAATAGATTATGATATATCAATTGCTTCATATATTTTAAATCCAACAGATAATAAATTAAAAATAGAAGATTTAATGGCAAAATATTTAGAGTTATATTTAGAAGAGATTTTAGGAGAGGAAGAACAGGATACAAAGCAAATAAATTTATTTGATAATGGAGAAGAAAAAAATAATGAAGAAAAAAGAAGACAAGAGGAAACTTGTATTTTTGCTTACTCTATAGGAAAAATTAAAGAAATAACATTAAAAAAATTAGAAGAAGTAAATTGTTTAGATTTATTCAATAAAATAGATATGCCAACAGTAGAAGTATTATCAAATATGCAATGGAATGGTATGTATGTAGATAAAGAAGAATTAGAACAATTTGGAAAAGAGCTAACTGAAAAACTAGAGACAATAACAAAGATAATCTATGAAATGGCAGGAGAAGAATTTAATATAAACTCAACTAAACAATTGGGTGAAATACTATTTGAAAAAATGAAACTACCTGTCATTAAGAAAACTAAAAATGGTTATTCAACAGATGTAGACGTATTAGAAAAACTAAAAAAGGAAGACCCTATCATAGAACAAATATTAGAATATAGACAGCTTATGAAATTAAACTCAACATATGTAGAAGGATTAAAACCATATATAAATCCAAAAACAAATAGAATACATTCATTTTTTCATCAAACAATAACAGCAACAGGAAGAATAAGTTCAACAGAACCAAATCTTCAAAATATACCAACAAGATTTGAATTAGGAAAAAGAGTAAGAAAAGTGTTTAAGCCTGAAAAAGGAAAAGTATATATAGATGCAGATTATTCACAAATAGAATTAAGAGTTTTAGCATCAATTTCAGGAGATAAACATATGGTAGAAGCATTTAAAGAAGGGCAAGATATCCATAAACAAGCAGCATCAAAAGTGTTTAAAACACCAATTAATGAAGTAACAAAAGAACAAAGAAGTAATGCAAAAGCTGTAAATTTTGGGATTGTTTATGGAATTAGTGATTTTGGATTAGGAGAACAATTAGGAATTGGAAGAAAACAAGCTAAAAAGTATATAGATGAATATTTAAGTGAGTATTCTGGAATCAAGAATTTTATGGAAAATATAAAAGAAGAGGCAAAAGAAAAAGGATATGTAGAAACATTATTCCATAGAAGAAGATATATACCAGAGTTAAAATCAAATAATTATATAGTAAGACAATTTGGAGCAAGAGCAGCTATGAATACACCAATTCAAGGAACGGCAGCAGACATAATGAAAATTGCCATGATAAAAGTATTTAAAGAAATTGAAAAAAGGGGATTAAAATCAAAAATAGTATTACAAGTACACGATGAAATGATGATAGAAGCGCCAATTGATGAACAAGAGGAAATACAAGAAATAGTAAAAAATAGCATGGAAACAGCAACTGAGTTAAAAGTACCTCTAATTGCAGAATTATCTGAAGCAGATAATTGGTATGATTGTAAATAATTTCGCGTTGGGGACGTTTCCTTTGCGAAAAAAATGTGTTCAAAAGAAACGTCCCTCTTTACACCTTTTTTTTGCATTTGGGACACATCTTTCAAGTGGAAGGATAAAGGAGAGAAAATAAAAATGAAAAATATAAAGCTAGTTATTGCTGTGGCAATAATTTTACTTGTTATTGTATTTATTTTTATTTTTAAAGATAAAATACTAAAAATTATGTACCCTAAAACATATCAAGAAATAGTTTCAATTTATGCAGAAGAATATAATGTTGAAGAAAATCTAATATTTGCAGTAATTAAAGCAGAGAGTAATTTCGATGAAAAAGCAGTGTCACATAAAGATGCTATTGGATTAATGCAGATTATGGAAGAAACAGCAGATGATATTGCAACTAGATATGGAATAGAGATAGACCATGAAAACATAAGAGAATCAGTAGCAGATGTGAAAACTAATATAAATCTTGGTACAAAGTATTTATCTATTTTGTTAGAGAAATATAAAAATAAAGAAATTGCAGTTGCGGCATATAATGCAGGTATCGGAACTGTTGATAATTGGATAGAAAAAGATATAATTAAAGCTGATGGAAGTGATATTGAAAATATTCCATATAAAGAAACTAACAATTATGTAAGGAAAATATTAAGAAATTATGAAATTTATCAAAGTATATATGGATAGCTAGACAAATGATAAAAAATGAAATAAAATAAAGATGTAAAAAATAAAAGGAGAAAAAGAAATGCTAATAGAACAATTACTATTTATATTTGTTTCGTTTGCGCTTTTTGTATATATGTTTTTTAGAATGATAAGACGAAATGATACGAGCTATGTAATAATATTAGTTTTAGAAGCAATGGGAATAGCACTTAACTTTTTAGAAGTTCTATTTGATATAAAACTAAATGTATTTTTTATGATATTAAAATATGTTTTAGCGGTAATAATACCACTAATAATTATTATACTAGAAAAACAAGGAATATATTTGTATGAAGCAATTAATTTAACTAAAGCTAATATTTATAGAATGTTTAATAATAATAAAAAAGCGAAGGAAGCTTTATTAAATTTACTTGATAAAAATAAAGATAGCTATAAAGCACATAAGATGCTTGCAGAGATTTACGAAAAAGAAGGCGGAATGAGAAAAGCAATTGATGAATATGTGCAAGCGATAGATATAGATAAACAAGATTATGATTCTTACTATAAAGTAGCTGAGTTGTTGAATGGATTAGACAAAAAAGATGAAGCAGCTCAAATGTTGTTTAACTTATTAAATAAAAAACCAGACACATATGAGGCTTCTATGTTGTTAGGTGATATTTTACTTGATACTGAAATGTATAAAGAAGCTGTAAATGTATATCAAGAAGCATTAAAATACAATCCATATAGCTATGATATAAATTACAGTTTAGGAATTGCTTATACAATGCTTAATGATTTTCAAAGTGCAAAGACTTGTTATGAAAAAGCTGCTGAGATTAACAGTATAGCATATGCTTTAAAATATGATTTAGCTGAAATTGCACTTATTTATAAAGACATAGAAGAGGCAGAAAGAAGATTTTTAGAAGCTGTGAATGAGGAAGAACTTTCAGCAGACAGTTATTATGAATTATCTAAAATAGCATTAATCAAAAATGATAAAGATACAGCTATTAAATATATTAATACAGCAATAGATATAGATAGTAAAAAAATAGTAGATAAAGTAAAAAAAGATCCAATATTTATACCAATTATGGCTAGGATTTCAATTCCTTTTAATTTAGAAAGTAAAGAAGAAGTTGAAAGCAAATTAAGTAAGAAAGAAATAAAAGTAAAAGAACATTTGGAAGAAATGTCAGAGATTACAAGACATTTAAGCTATAATGATATTAATTTATTAAAAAAGAACAGAAAAGAAAAGGTAGAACATAGAGAAAACCAGCAGGAAAATGAAATAAATCAAAAAGAAAGACAAGATTAAAAAATAACTCATAAAATTTCCAAAATTCAATATAATAATCATAAGGAGGGATTTTATGAGTACAAATTTTGCTATAATTGGTGGAGACCTACGAATAATTAAACTGGCAAAAATGCTAGCAGATGAAGGAAATGTAGTTTATACTTTTGGATTAGAAAAAGCAGAAGAATTAAAAGGGCATGAAAATATTATATTTACTGAAAAATTAAGTAAAGCTATTCCAGAAGATGTGGAAATAGTTATTGGACCAATACCTTTTTCAAGTAATGGAATAAATATTAATGCCCCATTTAGTAATACAGAAATATCTATAAGAGAACTTGTTCATTATTTAAATGCAAAAATACTGATTGCAGGAAGTATTATGCCGGACGTTTATAATTTAGCAAATGATGAGTATGTTGAAATAATAGATATTATGAAAAGAGAAGAGTTAGCGGTTTTAAATACTATTTCAACAGCAGAAGGTGCAATAGAAATAGCGATATCGAACACAAATAAAATTATTCATGGAAGTAAGGTTTTAATATTAGGATTTGGTAGAATCGGAAAGGTTTTAGCAAGAAAGATGGCAGGATTATCTGCTAAGGTTACATGTGCTGCGAGAAAAGATGAAGATTTAGCTTGGATAAGGGCATATGGACACAAGGAAACTAATATAAATACTTTGGGAGAAAACTTGGGAGAGTTTGATATTATAATAAATACAGTTCCACATTTAATTTTAAACAAAGAAAGGTTACAATTTGTAAAAGACGAGTGTTTATTGATAGATCTTGCATCTAATCCAGGAGGAATAGATAAGAAGGAAACTAAAGAAAGAAATTTAAAGTTAATATGGGCATTGGCACTTCCTGGAAAAGTAGCACCAGTTACAACAGCGGAATTTATAAAAGATACAATATATAATATATTAAAAGAAGTATATAAAAAATAAACAAAGGAAGGAAGAAATGATATGGGATTAGAGCTTTTAAAAGCGGGTGTATTTGGAATTATAGAGGGAATTACAGAATGGCTACCAATTAGTAGTACAGGACATTTAATCTTAGCGGAGCAATTTATTAAGTTTAATCAGGTTTCACCTGAGTTTTGGAGTATGTTCCAGGTTGTTATACAATTTGGTGCCATTCTAGCAGTTGTACTTTTGTATTTTAAGAAAATATGGCCTTTTACTAAAGATAAAGATAAGGCTATTAAGAAAACTGGAATTTTATCCTACTTTAATAAGGATATAATGAATTTATGGGGAAAAATATTAGTAGGTTGTATTCCAGCAGCAATTATAGGATTACTTTTTGATGATGTATTTGAGGCTTTATTTTATAATCCGGTTTGTATAGCGATTGCTCTAATAGTTTTTGGTATTGCGTTTATTGTAATAGAAAATTGGAACAAGAGTAGAAGAGGTAAACTTAAGGAAACAAGTAAAGAGATTACATATAAAGATGCTATTCTAATTGGAGTATTTCAATTAATTGCAGCAATATTCCCAGGAACATCACGTTCAGGAGCAACTATTATTGGTGGTTTATTGATAGGATTATCTAGACCAAATGCTGCTGAATTTACATTTTATTTAGCGATACCCACAATGCTTGGCGCAAGCTTGTTAAAATTAGTTAAGTTTGGATTTGGTTTTACAGGAATAGAAATAGCAGTATTATTAGTTGGAATGTTAGTATCATTCTTAGTTTCAGTTGCGATTATTAAATTCTTAATGAATTATATTAAGAAACATAACTTTAAAGTATTTGGATATTATAGAATAATTCTTGGTATAATAGTTTTAGCTTATTTCTTTTTAAGATAGAAAACTAAAAAATATAATGTTGTTATAAAAATTATTATGATTAATAATAAGAAAAGGCACCTCCGAGCTTGGGGCGCCTTTTTGGTATTACTCAACATCTGCTTCCACAAAGATAATATTATCACTGTCATCTTCGTGGCGGTCTTGGGGATTTTGATTTGAAAATGTTGCGTAATCTTCTTCCATCTGTTGCATTTTTCCCATATTGTAGCCATTCTTAAATCCGAAAAGATAGTACTTATCAGATAGGTCAATTTCGGCATACTTGTATCCGAGCTTGAAGAATAGAATGGCAAAGAAGAGTATTAGCAAGCAAATGAGAAAGTCGTAAGCGATATTCTCTATAGAAAATCCGTTGACCGCAATTGAAAGGACAGTTCGAATAATGAAAACAATGAGAACTGTCTTAATAATACCTCTGTACTTTGACATCTTGTCAAACCTTCCATAAATAGGGGGTACGAAAACGATAATATTATATCATATTTTAAAAGAAAAGTAAAACTTAAATGCTGTTATACTAAGCAGTTTTCTTGAAAAAACAGGGAAATGATGGTATAATAATATTATGTAATCTTTTTTATCTCGTTTGCAACGAGTTTATATACTATTAATAAAATAACTATTTTCGAGAGAAAGGTGTAAAATGGCTAACGGATTTGAGCTTATTAAGGGAATTGTCGGTGAGCGGATTCAGTATCTGCATGACGAGAGTCAACGACTTGAAAAAAGAGAGGAAGAGCTTTCTGATAAGATGAAGCAGCTGAGTGACAAGGCATACATAAACAAGGAAGGATATGAAGAATTGAGTTCCCTTGCTGCTGACTTGGCAGATATTTATAATCAACTCGGAGAAATCAAACCTGAGCTTGGCAAGTTGCTTGCTGAGTACGATGGACTGGACAGAGCTGCCAAAGATGGATATGACTTCTCTTATTCATAGCCATTTGCCAAAAAAACAGGTATCTGTTTTCCTTGCGTAAGCAAGGTTTTTCTATTTTTAATTAGTAATAGAAATTATTCTACTCGTCTATTGTTTCTATTTTCTTGAGTATTACACATTTTTTCATACTCTTTGCATTTGATTTTATAGTCCATTTGCATACAAAGATAGCGATAATAGTAAAATGCTTGTTCATATTGCATGATTGGATTAAACATAGGGTCTCTATATAAATCATTCATATCACTGTTCATGTTTTGATTATAATCCATAAAGTTAGGGTTAAATCCATTATTAAAATCTCTTTCCAAGAAAATCATCTCCTACAAATCAAAATTAAAAAAAGGTATAACATTAATAAAAATATATGTATAAACTGAAGCTAATATTCCTTGAAGTAATTTTCCATAAATATATGGTTTAATTGATAAATCTGTTTTTGAAGTAATACTAAGTACTTGTAGTAATACTGAAATTCCACCAAATCCAAGTAAGAAAGCAGTTAAAATTATATTTATTGAAAGTTTTTTACAAGCAATTGATGATATAGAGTTAATACCATTTGTGATTTCTAAAAAGCCACAAATAATAGGACTAATAAAAGAAGTATCAATATTGATAAAGTTAAATAAAGGTGAAAGACATGTTGATAAGATGTTTAGGATTCCACTTGATTTTAAAATAGAAATTACGCTAGAAAAGATTACAACAAATCCACCAATTAATAGAATAGTTGAAATACTACTTGTTATACTATCTGCTAATACTTCACCTAAGTTAGAAAAAGAAACAGGCTTATTTTTATTAACAAAGTGTGAAGGAGAAAGTGTGTTAGAAGAATTTCTTTTCCAAAATCTAAATATGATACCAACACTAATACAAGCTAGAATATGAGTAATAAAAAGTAAAAGTCCTATAGCTGTACTACCAAACATTAAAATTCCAACAGTACCAATTATAAAAAGTGGACCTGAATTATTAGTGAAACTAAGTAATCTTTCACATTCTTCCTTAGAACAAATATTATTTTTTCTAAAATTTGTAGCAATTTTAGCTCCTACTGGATATCCGCTAATAATTCCCATAATAAATGCAAAAGCACCTTCACCACGAATATTAAATAATGGTTTCATATATCTATTTAATATATTACCTAAAATGTTTACAATGTTTGTATGCATTAAAAGCTCAGTAGAGACAAAAAAAGGAAAAAGTGAAGGAACAACAGAGGTTGCCCATAAGGTTAGTCCAGATTTTACAGCTGGGAGATTTGATTTAGAAAAGATAAGCAAGCATAGTGTAAAACCTAAAAAAATAAGTGGTAGAATGTTTCTTTTTAACTTAATAACATAAAAACTTGGTTTCATATTTCCTCCTTGAATTCTTTTTAATTTATATTCAAAAAATATAAAAATATGAAATGGAGACGTTTCCTTTTGCACAAAAATATGCAATCGGGGATACATCTTTAATAAAAAAATTAGGGGATTGGAGTGTTTCTTTAGATTTAAGCAGAGCTTACCGGCAATTTGCTACCCTTAATATCCCCTACGCAAATTTGCCTAATCTAAAGAAACACTTATATATTTTATTTTTTGGGATTAAATAGAAAAAATTTGGAATTAAAATAAATAGGAAGAGCCTCAAATTAATGAGACTCCTTTTTGCTACCTAATTAAGTTTCTTTGGCGTTTTTTTTTCGAGCTGATTGTCGCTTTCTTTCTCTTTCAATAATGCGGTCAACTCTATCGAGATGCTCTTCGACTTCATCGACGGTAGCGATACGAATTAACCCCATTAGTAAAGATACAAGCGAGCCTACTGCAAGACCTATAGAAACAGCATCTAGTAGTCTGCTGTTTGATATTTGATTTAGCAATGCGGCAGCTAAAGCACCGATAATGCCAAAAATAATTTGGTAGTGAGATAAACGAAGCATTGTTGCTCCTTCCTATAAGTAGGAATTTATAAAGTAAATAAAATATATTACATTTAACATAAAAATGCAAATAAATTTTTAGCTTGGCAAAACTTAAACATAAGTTGACATAAGTCAAGGAAAATGGTATACTAATATGAGAATGGAGGAGAAGAAAATGAAAAATTTAAGTAGGAGAGAATTTTTAAAAGGATTGGCGGTTGTTGGAGCGGGAATAGCAACAGCAGGATTATCAGGATGTGATGATTCACAAAAAGGAAAAAGAATAGTTTTCTTACAAGATTATGGAGGTAGAGCATTAGTATTAAAATCTACAGAAAATGAAGAAGATATAAGTGTAGGAACAGGCGATACAGGAATTTTTTATGATGGAACTGGAATAGTATTTCCTAAAGGTGAAGCATTAGTATTGGATAAAGATACTTTTGTAGAAGATATAGTACAATTACAAAAGGTAATTGAATTAAGCAATGAAAATGAACCATACGGAATTAATACAGTAATATATAGGAAAAAAGGAACAGAAGGATTTTCTGTTTCAGACATTAATACTGATTTTAGTAGAGATTTTGAGGGATATGTAACAGGAGTATTAGCAAGTGATATAAAAATAGGTGATTATTTAGTTTTTGACTCAAGAAGAAAAGTATTTCTAGATACGTATTTAGCATATGAATGTGGACTTGAATATCAAAGTGATGCAATTATACAAGCACAAAAAGAAGATTTAGAAGATGTTAAAATAGATGATAGATATGAAGAAAGATAAAAATAGAATTTAAAAATTGATAAATGCTTTTATTTATCAATTTTTTTATTTTTCTTGAAAATTCGCTAAAAAAATGATATAGTAAAAAGGAAATTTTTATAACTAAAGGAAGTGGAGTTTTGGAATTAAAAGAAATAATTAAAAAAACTAATTTAGAAATTCCGGAAAATAGGATTTTGTTTGACGAGCCAATGAAAAAATATACAAGCTTTAAAATTGGCGGACCAGCAGAATGTTTAATAAAAATAAAAAGCACAGAAGAGTTAAAAAAAGTATTAAAATTAGCCAATGAAAATAATATACCTGTAACAGTTATAGGAAATGGAAGTAATGTGTTAGTTCTAGATGAAGGAATATCAGGTATAACTTTAATGATAAAAATAGAAGGAATAAGTATTCAAACTTTAGATGATAAAAATTTTACAGTCAAAGTCGGTGCAGGAGAAAAGATAGCAAAAGTAGGTAGAATGTTTTTAAATAATTCTCTTACCGGTTTTGAAGAAATATCAGGAATACCAGGGACTTTTGGTGGAGCTGTTAGAATGAATGCAGGAGCACATGGAAAAGAAATGAAGGACATTGTGAAAAATGTGACTTGTGTAGATTATTTCGGTAATGAAAAAGTATTTAATAATCAAGAGATGAAATTTGAATATAGAAGAAGTATTTTAAAAGAAGAAAAATATATAGTAACAGAAGTAGAAATAGAGTTAGAAAAAGGAGAAGCAGAAGAAATAAAAGCTAAAATGGATGAATATGCTAAATTTAGAAAAGAAAAACAACCATTAGAATATCCAAGTGCAGGAAGTACATTTAAAAGAGGCGAAGATTTTATAACAGCTAAATTGATAGATGAATCAGGTTTAAAAGGGTATTCTGTTGGTGATGCAGAAGTATCAACAAAACATGCAGGATTTGTGATAAACAAAGGAAATGCAACTGCGAAAGATGTTTTAGAATTAGTAAACAAAGTAAAAGAAGAAGTTTATAAAAAATTCCAAAAGAAAATAGAATTAGAAGTAGAAATAATAGGCAAATAAGATGTGTCCCAGATGCGAAAATTTTTACGCAAAGGAAACGTCCCAAACGCGAAACAAGTAAGGAGTAGGATAATGAAAGGTTTTTTTCAATGGTTTAAATCAAGTAGTAAAATGAAAAGATGGATGTTTTTAATTTTGGTAGGAATAATACTTGCATGCTATGGATTAGCAAGAATATTGGTAATGAGAGAAATATCTTTCGTTGATGTAGGAGAAGTTGTTGCAATATTTGTTGTTGGGTTTCTTGCAATTGTAATAGGACTTGTATTCTTAAATAAAAGAACATTAGAGGTTTTAATAGAAGCAAGTGATGAAAGAATGGAAAATAATAAAAATGTTAATATGAAATCACTTATTTTTAATAAAACCGTTTATGATAAAGGTCCTAACATAGTAGTAATTGGTGGGGGAACAGGACTAAATACTGTACTTTCAGGTTTAAAGAATTACACAAATAATTTGACAGCAATAGTTACAGTATCTGATTATGGAGAAGCAGCTACAAATTCTAGAAGAGAATTACAGACATTACCACTTGATGATATTAAAGACAGTATTGTTTCTTTAGCTGCAAAAGAAGGAGAAATAGACAAATTATTTAATTATGAGTTTAAAGATGGAAAATTAAGAGGATTAAATTTCTCAGATATATATTTCTTAGCAATGAAAGGCGTAAATGGTAATTTTGAAGATTCTATAATTAAAAGTAATGAAGTCTTAAATATGATAGGAAAAGTTATTCCAGTTACACTAGACGAGATGAAAATTGTTGCAGAACTTGCAAATGGATATATAGTAGAAGAGAAGTCTAGAATTCCAGAAGTTGTTGCTGATAAGCTAACAAAGATAAATAGAATAACAATAAGTCCATCAAATTGTAGACCAGCACCTGGAGTTGTAGAAGCAATAAAAAATGCAGATTGTATAGTAATAGGACCAGGAAGCTTATATACAAATGTAATTCCTAACCTTCTAATAAATGGGGTTGCAAAAGCAATAAAAGAAAGTACAGCAATTAAAGTATATGTTTGTAACATAATGACAGAGCCAGGTCAAACAGATAATTATAGTGTATCAGACCATATAAATGCAATAATTGAGCACTGTGGTACAGGAATAATTGATTATTGTATTTATGATACAGGAGAGATTATCCCAGAGTTTATTAAAAGATATAATTTTGAAGGACAGGATTTAGTAGAGCAAGATGTTGATAAAGTTAAAGGAATTAAGTTCTTACAAAGAAACTTATCTATGATAAAAGATGAATTAATAAGACATGACCCAAGTTTAGTTGCAGCTTCGATAATTGAATTAATTTGTGACGACTTAAGATATCAAGATAAACAAAATGATCCTCAATATCTAATGCTTAATAATAAATTAAGAGAAGAAAAAAGAATAAATAAGATAAAGAAGAAAACAGCTAAAAAAGAACTTAAAGCTGCTAAAGAAGGTAAAGGAAAACACGAGGCTCCTCTTAAATCAAAGAGTAAATTTAGTAGTAAATATAGTGATAGAATAGCTTCTATAAGAGAAGCAGATAAAAAAGCAGAATTAAGAGCTAAGCAAAGAGACGCAAAAGACAAGCCAAAGAGTAGAAGAGGAAGACCACCAAGAAGGAAAAAAGCAAAAAGAGAGATGGAACCAAAAAATAATATAAGAAAAAAATCACCACAAGAAATTAGAGAAGAGATGTTAGAACAATTAAAAAATAGTAAATTAAATGATAGAAAATAGGAGGAAACTATGAAGTTTACAAAAGAAAGTCTGAATTTAGAAAACGGATTAGACAAAGAATGGTTAATTACAAATGGTATAGGAGGATATAGTTCTTCTACTATAATTGGTGCAAATACTAGAAAATATCATGGGTTGTTGGTGGCAAGTTTAACACCTCCAGCAAGAAGATTTTTAATACTTTCAAAATTAGATGAAAGTATTGAGGTTAGAGGAAAAAAATATGACCTTTATACAAATATTGGTAAAGAATACATATCAAAAGGATATGAGTACCAAGAAAGTTTTGAAAAAAATATTGTACCAACTTTTACATATAAAATAGGAAAAATAGAGGTAACTAAAACTATTTGTATGGATTATGGAAAAAATACAGTTGGAATATATTATAAGATAAAAAATGGAGCTTATAAATCCAAATTAACATTAGCACCAGTAATAAACTTTAGAGATTTCCATACTGTAAATACGGACCATGTATTTGACGTGAAACAAGTAAATAAAGGAAATAAAGTAAGGATATCAGTTGATGGAAATTCATATACTCCTATTTATATAAAGTTATCAGAAGGAACATATATACCTCATGAGAATGATACTTTTAATAATATGTTCTATATAGAAGAAGAAAAAAGAGGGTTTGTAGGAGAAGAAAATCATGCAGTGCCTGGAAGATATGAAGTAGAAATAAAAGCTAAAGAAATAAAAGAAATTTCTTTTGTATGTTCATTAGAAGAAAATATAGAAGAAATTGATGTAAAAGATTTAATTAAAAAAGAAGAAAAACGTTTTAATAAAATATTTGAAAATTCAGAACTTGTAAAAGAGAACGCAAAAACTAAAAAACAACAAAAAGAAAATGAATTAGTAAAAACGTTTTTAATTGCTGCAGACAATTTTGTGGTAAATCGTTATAGCTTTGGATTACATACATTAATTGCAGGATATCCTTGGTTTTTAGATTGGGGAAGAGATGCTTTAATTGCATTTGAAGGTATTTTATTAGTTCCTAAAAGATATGACTTAGCAAGAGAGCTTTTAAAAACAATGACAAGAGATGTTAAATATGGACTAGTTCCAAATGGATATTCTGGTTATGATAATAGACCACTTTATAATAGTGTAGATGCGTCACTTTTATTATTTGAAGCTATACAAAAATATATTGATTATACAAAAGATTATAAATTTATTAAAGAAGAAATGTATGATGTGATGAAAACAATAATTGAAAATTATTGTAATGGAATTGATGTAGACGAAAATAATATCTATTTAGATTCTGATGGATTAATTGTTTCAGGAACAGAAAATACACAAAATACGTGGATGGATGTAAAATTCCAAGGAAAAGCAGTAACACCTAGAAATGGAAAAGCAGTAGAAGTAAATAGTTTATGGTATAATGCAAATAAAATTATGGCAGATTTAAGTGTAAGGTTTGGACATCTTTTAACAGCAATGAAATATAAGGAATTAGCAGAGAAATGCAAAGTCTCTTTCCAAGAAAAATTTTATAATCCTAAAACAAAATGTTTATATGATGTATTAGGTGACAGTAAAATAAGACCAAATCAATTATTTGCATTAAGTCTAACATATCCAGTTATGGATATAGAGTCAGAAGAAACTAAAAATATAATAAATACTGTAGAAAAGAAATTATTAAATGCTTATGGATTAAAGACTTTAGCAAAAGGTGAAGAAAACTATGTTGAAGTTTATGAAGGAGATGAAGAACATAGAGATACAAGTTACCATCAAGGAATAACTTGGCCATGGCTTTTAGGTTTATATTATAATGCTTTAAAAAATATGAGAGATAAAACAGAAGATGAAGAACAAAAACAAGAAGTAGAACAAAAAATAAATAAATTAATTGAAAAAACTAAAAAAACATTTTCTAAAGAAATATATGAAAATGGTTGTATAGGTTCTATTGCAGAACTTTATGATTCAGCAAAACCACAATTACCAAAAGGTGCGATAGCACAATGTTGGAGCGTGGCAGAAATATTCAGAATAATACTTGGTAAGTAATAAAATAGAGGAGATTCTATGGATATATTAAAAGATAAAAATAATAATTATATTAAAGATACAAATCCTTATGAAAGATATGAAAAAATAGATAATAGTATAATTTCATTTTACATGCAATATAATCATTTGAAATATAGGCAACCGCAATCCCATTGGCTTTAGACGATGGGTCGAGGTTGCCAAAAATATATTTTCTATGTTATATTTTGAGTATGGGTGGATGAAAATCAAAAAACAGGAAAAAATACTTATTACAATATCATATCATTTTTGTATGTAAGTATAGAAAAAAGCTTTTTATATCAAAACAAATATCAGATGATATAAAATAATTATCTTATGAAATATGCAAAAAACATAAGATAATTATTAGACATATGGAAACAGACAAAGACCATATACACTATATGATAGAAGCAGAAGCAATGATGTCTGTTAGTAAAATTGTAAATCTTATAAAAAGTTATACAACATATCATACTTGGAAGAAATATCCAAATTATTTACGAAAACAATTCTGGAAGGAACATGCATTTTGGACGGATGGATATTTTGCTTGTAGTGTAGGAAATGTATCAGAAGAAAAGCTAAGAAAATATATAGAAAATGAAGGTTAGAAAAGGTGGTGAGAGTCAAAATGTTAAAAGCATATAAATATAGAATATATCCCAATAAAGAACAAGAAAAACAAATAGCAAAAACATTTGGCTGCTCACGTTTTGTATATAATCAAACATTATCATATAGAAAAGAAAAATATGAGAAAGAAAAAATAAGTGTAAGTAAAATAGACTGTAATAATTATTGTAATAGAGAATTAAAGAAAAAATATGAGTGGTTAAAAGAAGTAGATAAATTTGCTCTAACAAATGCAATATATAATATGGGTACAGCATATCAAAAATTCTTTAATGAAGGAGGATATCCAAAGTTTAAGAGTAAGCATAATAATTATAAATCATATACAACAAACTATATAAATGGAAATATAGAAGTAGATTATGAGGATGGAAAAATAGAACTACCAAAATTAAAAAAAGTAAAAATAAAATTACACAGAAAATTTACAGGAAAAATAAAATCAGTAACAGTATCGGAAGTTCCAAGTGGGAAATACTATGTGTCAATACTAGTAGAAACAGAGCATGAAGAATTACCACATACAAAACAAAATATAGGATTAGATTTGGGAATTAAGGATTTATGTATTACATCAGGAGGAGAGAAATATGAAAACCCAAAAACAATAAAAAAATATGAGAAAAAAATAAAAAGAAAACAAAGACAGTTATCACATAAGAAAAAAGGAAGTAAAAATTATAAAAAGAAAAAAAAGGAAATAGCAAAATACCACGAGAAAATAAAAAACATAAGAAAAGATTATCTACATAAAATATCTAACGAAATTATCAGCGAAAACCAAGTGATAGTAACAGAAAATTTACAGATAAAGAATATGGAAAAAAATCATAAATTAGCAAAATCAATAACAGATGCATCATGGTATGAGTTAACAAGACAATTAGAATATAAAGCAAAATGGAACGGAAGAGAATATATAAAAGTAGATACTTTTTATGCAAGTAGTCAATTATGTTCTGTATGTGGATATCAAAATAAAGAAGTAAAAGATTTGAGTGTAAGAAACTGGATATGTCCAGAATGTAAAACAGAGCATAATAGAGATATAAATGCTGCGAAAAATATCTTAAAGGAAGGACTAAGAAAAATAGCATAAAAAATATAGGGAAGGGATAGCCCGAATAAACGCCTGTGGAGATAGTAGGTTACGAGGTCTAAGAAGCAGGAAGCCCATTGGCTTTAGACAATGGGTAGTTC
>CALXAV010000032.1 GCA_944386385.1 uncultured Clostridia bacterium | reverse complement strand
AACGATAGAATAGTAATAATAGGAATAGTACAAATAGTATTAGTTATTACAATAGGATTATTACTAAGCTATAAGAAAAAAGAAAAGAATTAAAACACATGAAATGCCCCCTAATTGTTAGACAAAATAAGTCTAATAATTAGGGGCTAAAAAATAGAATAAAATATTTGACTTAAGATTTACGGATTGTTATAATAGGACTGTTGATAAACAGTTCTATTTTTTCATAAATTAATGAAATAAAAAGCTGTTTTTTGACCCCGTCCCAAAAAACAGGAAAAGAGAAAAAGGGAAAGGGAAGAAAGAAAAAAGGAAAGAGGTAATAAGAATAATGGATAAAATTATTAAAACAATAGCAGAAGAATTAAATATAAAGGAAAAACAAGTTGAAAATGCAATTAAGTTAATAGATGAGGGAAACACAATACCATTTATTGCACGTTATAGAAAAGAGGTTACAGGTGGATTAAGTGACGAAATTCTTAGGGATTTAGGTGAAAGACTAACTTATTTAAGAAATTTAGAGCAAAGAAAAGAAGAAGTTGTAAAATCAATAGATGAACAAGGAAAATTAACAGATGAAATACTACAGCTAGTTGCAATAGCTAAAACTTTAGCAGAAGTAGAAGATATTTATAGACCTTATAAACAAAAGAAAAAGACAAGAGCTACAGTTGCTAAAGCAAAAGGTTTAGAACCATTAGCAAATATAATATTAGAACAAAAAGAAACAAAAAATATAAAAGAAATTGCAAAAGAGTATGTAAATATAGATAAATTATCAGAAGAAGATAAGAAAAATAAAGATAAAGTTGTAGCTAGTGTGGAAGATGCAATATCAGGAGCATTAGATATAATTGCTGAAATGATATCAGATGAACCTAAATATAGAAAACAAATAAAGAAAATCTGTTACAGAGAAGCTTTAATTGTAACAAAAGCAGCAAAAGAAGATGAGAAATCTAATTATGAAATGTATTATGATTATAATGAAGCTATAAAATACATACCAAGTCATAGAATCTTAGCAATAAACAGAGGAGAAAAAGAAGGATTCTTAAAAGTAAAAATAGAAAAGCCAGAAGATAAAATTTTAAACTATATTAAAAGAGATATAATAAAAGGTGAAACACAATTTACAGGAATGCTAAAAGAAACTATTTTAGACAGCTTTAAGAGATTAATAGAACCTTCAATTGATAGAGAAATTCGTTCTGATTTGACAGAAAAAGCAGAAGAAAAAGCAATTAAAGTATTTGGTAAAAATTCTAAACAATTATTATTAGGTGCACCAATAAAGGGAAAAACAGTTATGGGATTTGACCCAGCATATAGAACTGGTTGTAAGATAGCAGTTATTGACGAAACAGGAAAAGTTTTAGATTATACAACAGTATATCCAACAGAACCACAAAATGATGTAGAGGGAGCCAAAAAAGAATTATTAAAATTAATTGATAAAGACAAAGTAGATATGATAGCAATTGGAAATGGAACAGCATCAAGAGAATCCGAAATGTTTGTTGCAGATATGATAAAGGAAGCTCAAAGAGATGTTCACTATGTAATTGTAAGTGAAGCTGGAGCATCTGTATATTCTGCATCTAAGCTTGCTACAGAAGAATATCCAGATATAAATGTATCAATAAGAGGAGCTATATCAATTGCAAGAAGATTACAAGACCCATTAGCAGAGTTAGTTAAAATAGATCCAAAAGCAATAGGAGTAGGGCAATACCAACATGATGTAAATCAAAAGAAGTTATCAGAAAGTTTAACAGCTGTTGTAGAAGATAGTGTTAATAAAGTAGGTGTAGATGTAAACACTGCAACGCCATCACTATTATCTTATGTATCAGGAATTAACAATACAATTGCTAAAAATATTGTAAAATATAGAGATACAAATGGAAAATTAAAAAATAGAAAAGAGTTACTAAAAGTTCCAAAGTTAGGAAAAGTAGCATACGAACAATGTGCAGGTTTCTTAAGAATATATGATGGAGATAACCCATTAGAAGTAACAGCAGTTCACCCAGAAAGTTATGGAGCTACAGAAAAATTACTTACAAAAATTGGATTTGACAAAAAAGACTTAAAAGACAAGGAAAAATTAGAAGACTTAAGAAATAAACTAAAAAATGTAAATGTAGAAGAAATGTCTAAAGAATTAGGTATTGGTGAAATGACTTTGGGAGATATAATAGAAGAATTATCAAGACCAGGAAGAGACCCTCGTGAGGACATGCCAAAACCTATTCTAAGAAGCGACGTTCTAAAATTAGACGATTTAAAAGAAGGAATGGTATTAACGGGCACGGTGAGAAATGTAATCGATTTTGGAGCGTTTGTAGATATTGGAGTTAAACATGATGGTTTAGTACATATTTCAGAAATGAGTGATAAATATATTAAAAATCCATCTGATGTTGTATCTGTTGGAGATATAGTAAAAGTTAAAGTAATTAAAATAGATAGAGAAAGACAAAAGGTTGGTTTATCTATGAAAGTATAAAATAAAAGAAGCGGTTTTAAATCGCTTCTTAATTTTCTTCTTCATTTTCAATTCCTGTATATTTTTCTTGAATTTCTTTTATTTCATCATAATGATTTTCTAAAATATCTAAGAATAAATCAGCTAAATTAGGGTCGAACTGAGTTCCTTTATTTTTCCTAAATTCTTCTTTAATAATGTCTATTGGTAAAGAATTACGATAAGACCTTTTAGAGCTCATAGCATCAAAACTATCAGCAATAGCTGTAATTCTTGCTAAGTATGGAATGTCTTCACCTACAAGTTTACTAGGATAACCTTTTCCATCATATCTTTCATGATGATGTTCTACTATTGGCAAAATATTTTGGAATATTTTTGCATGTGATAATATATGCACACCAATATTTGGATGTTGCTTAATTTGAGAATATTCATCATCAGTAAGTTTGGCCTCTTTTTGAAGTATAGCGTCAGGAACACCGATTTTTCCAATATCATGGAATAAACCACCTATTCTTAAAGTATCAATGTCAGCTTCTGGCAAACCTAAATATTTTCCAATTAAAACAGAAAATTCAGATACACGGTCAGAATGACCTCTCGTATATGTATCTTTTGCTTCAACTGTATAACGTAAAGTTTGGATACTCTCTAAATAAGCTTGTTCTAATTTTTCATATGTATCAGATAATTCTTCATTAATTTTTTTAATTTGATTCATTTGAGCAATAGATTTTATACCAGATTCAATAAGCAATAATAATTGATCGAATTTATCACTTTTTTCACAATAACCTTGAATGTCTAATCTTCTAATAGTTTCTAGTGGAGGAGCTAAGTCTTTATGACCAGTAAGTAATAAAATGTATAAATCTTTGTTGAACTTTCTGATTTCCTCAACTACTTGGTCACCATGAATAGGTGTCATAATAAAGTCTAATATCATTAAGTCAAAATGTTCATTTTTTACTAATTCTATTGCTTTTTCTGGATCTGTTACTCCTACAAAATTATAACCAGTTCTTTTTAAGAAGATAGATAAAGAATCAACGATTCCTTGTTCATCATCAACAGCTATAATTTTGTAATTTTGATTTTCACTATGTTCTAAATTCTGTAATCCTTTTCTCATATGATATACCTCATAATCTAATTATATTTTCTCATATTATATTAATAAAAAAAATAAAAAGCAAGAGTTTTTTAGAAAAAAGTTTCGACTTTTCTTTCAAAAACTCTTGAATTTTCAAACCATATTCAATTTACTGTAAAGGTAATATTATAGTAAAAGTGGTACCCTTACCTTCTTCAGACTCAAATGTAATATTTCCATTAAAATGAGCTCTAATAGTAGAATAAGACATATAAAGACCTAAACCAGTACCGTTTTTTCCTTTAGTTGTAATCATTTCTTTAAATAACTTATCCTTAACCTTTTTAGGTAGGCCACATCCATAATCTCTTACAGAAATACATAAATTATTATCTTTTTCTTCAACAATTAAATCAATAGTTTGCTCAGTTTTTCCATTATATGCTTGAATAGAATTTGAAATCATATTATTAATTACCTGAACTAAACTGTTAACATCACCATGTATAAGCTTGTGCTCATCAGCTTTTACAGATATATTTAAGTAAATAAGAGCATTTTTAAGTTCATGTTTCATTAAGATATCTACACGTTTTAATAATTCTTCTATATCAAAATTAACATTTTCAGTTTCTGATAATGTAACAGCTTGCCCTTTAACAACAGTTATAATATCAGACATATATGAAATATATTCTTTCATTTTTGCAATCCACTCATTCATATCTTTTGCAATATCATGATGGTCTTTGCTAGTTACTTCAGGGTCATCAATAGACAAATCATATTCTTTTATTAAATCAGATAATGCTTCGATAGCACCAGATGTTGACATTATAGGAGTTTTTAAGTTATGTGCTATACCTCCTATTAATTGACCAAGAGATGCCAAACGTTCACTTTCCATAAGCATATTTTGGTTTTCATGTATTTTTTCTATATTTCTAACAGTTAGTTCTTGTATTTTATTATAATAATATGATAAGTCACCAAATTCGTCATTTGATACTATAGGAAGTATATTATCATTATCTACATTTTCATCTTCAAGAATATCCTTCAAACGTTCAGTTGTTTTAATTAAATTATTAGAAATGTTATGTGACCATACAGAAAGTAAAATAGTATATGCAATTAAAACAACAATTATTAGTTCAAAATAATATAAGAACAAGTCAAAATCAACAACAGGATATTTGAATCCATAATACCAAGTTTGTCCATTAGAATCTGTTACGTCAATAGTATATAACTGTTCATCTACACCATAAGTTTCGTATAATATTCCATTAGATTCTTCATAGAAGAAATCTCTATATTTAAGAACAAAATCACTAATACTTCCGTCTGGATTAGATGTATAAATTTCTTCATCATTAGGAGAAATTATAAAGTAATAATGTGATTCTGATTGTAAAGGCACCTTATCTAATAAGTTTTTCAAATAATCCATTGAAACTTCATCAGGTGAAGCTTTATTTATTTCTAAGTATGCTCTGTAGTAATTTCCAATTGCAAAACCTTCTTGTTGAACTGCTTTAGAATATCCTATTAAAGATATTACTATTAATATAACTAAGATGAAAGGTATCATCTGGAACAATAGGTTTTTAGAATTAGTAATTCTATAACCTATATTTTTTTTATACTTTTTACAAACTTCATATGTAGAAATATTTACCTTATATAGCATTTTCTGAGTACCAATTAATAAAATTACTGAAATAATAGATGCTATAACTATTATCATCAAGGTAAATCTCATTATAGTAAATGCAGATACTAACATAATAAAGTTAAATAAAATTCCAATTCCTATGATTAAAGCCATTTGTACGGCAAATACTTTATATGGTATATTAATACAATCTTTTCTAACTTGCAGTATTTCATTATAACTAATTTTTTCATTATTATAATATTTTTTCAAATATGCAAAAATCTTTCGCATTAATAAAAAGAATGATAATGTATGTACAGAAATACATAAAATATAAGCAATAATATATTGCTCAATATGTGTTAGTTCTTCTAGTTGGCTTTGAAATGCTATATTTTCAGAAAAAGGTGGGAAATTTTGTACAAGAGGCATTATGAAATATAATAATATAACTGTTATAGCATCTACTAGCAAAACCATTAATAAGAATTTTAATTTAAAATTAGTCAGCTTTTTTGTAGTATTGTCTTTTGTTTTCTTTTTCAAAACAATTCCTCCTTTATTTTAATTTATTTATTAAATCAAGAATGTATTTTATATAAGTGCTATCAATATTTTCCCAATGTAAGTTTAATGAATCAAGATTAGCAATTGTTCTTTCTTGTGCAAATGAATTCATCTTATTTTTTGTAAGATATTCTCTAGTATATTCATCAGCATATAGCTCTAAAGAATTTGTAAATTGTTCCAAAGATACAACTTTCAAATTAATTCCTAAATCTAATAATATATTTTTCAAATCTGAAAATGTAAAAACAGTATTATTAGAAATATGATAAACATTAAATTTGAAATTGCTTTCTAACAAAGAAACTATAAATTTAGAACATTCATCCACAGGGCTAAATTCTAAAGGCATATTACAAAATGATTTGGGCATCATTTTAACATCTAAAATTGATTTTAAAGCAACAATAAATGCATTTTGCGATATGTTCTTTTGGAATACACCATCACTAATTCTTGGCATGATATTTCCTAAACGGAAAATATAAGCATTCAAATTATTACTATTTATAGCACATAAAATATGTTTCTCTGCTTCAAATTTACTAATCAAATAAGGATTTTCTAAAGTTTGTCCATTATATAAAGTGTTTTCATCAAATACCGTTTGGTTACCATTTGAACCGACAATTGAAAGAGTAGAAATATGAGCAAGAGAAATGGTATCTTTACAAAACTCAATTATTCTATCAACACTTTCAACATTATCTTTCATAATCTGTTTTGGTTTAACAAAATGCCTAACATTTGCAGCAGAATTTATAAATGTTGTAATCGTTTTTCGTAACTTTTTATAAGTAGATTCTTCTAGTCCTAAAAATTCTTTTGTAGTATTTCCATTTAATATAGTTACTTTTTTGTTAACAAGTTCTAATATTTCAGGATTGTTATTATAATAGAACTTAATCATATTATCTAAACGTTGTTTTCCACTTAAGTTAATTTTATTTCTTATAATGCAATATATTTTCTTAGTAGATTTACTATATAATAAATCTCTAAGAAGATGAATACCGAGAAAACCAGTAACTCCAGTTAATAATACATTTGATAAATCAAATTTCTTAGCATTATTTAATATCTTAGCAGAAGAAAGATTAGATAAATCAACAGAAAGTTCTGTACCTTTACATGAATTATCAATAAAATTAGCTAATTCTTTAATGTTAGGATAATTATATATATCTTGAATAGATAGATTATATTTATCTAAGCTAGAATAGAAGCTAGTTAGAGTTAAAGAATCTATTCCAAGATCATCAATAAAATCATCAGTAACAGATAAAGTTTCAATATCAACGAATTGTTTTAATATTTGATATAATTCTTTTTCTGTTTTGGTTTTAGGTAAAATAATTGTATCTGATGATGTATTTAAATAATCTTCTGCTATTTTTTTCAAAGCCTTACGATCAATTTTTCCGGAAGAATTTCTTGGAAATTCTTCTAATTCTATAATTTTTTTAGGTCTCATGTAAAAAGATATATTATTATTAATATAATTCTTTAAATTAGTTATTTTAATATTTTTATCCTTTTTTATTATAAATAGAACAATCATCTTAGTGTTTTTAAAAGGAACAGCAATTAAATAATTTTCAAAATAATCACCAAGTAATTTTTGTAATTTATGTTCAATTTCATTTAATGCAACTAAATATCCACCATTTACCTTTACAACGTCATCATCTCTACCTAAAAATTCAATTTCTCCATCATAATTTACTTTGGCAAGGTCTCCTGTTAGATATGCTTTAACTTCTTTGTTGACAATTGGATTAAAGATTTTTACAAATCTTTTTGAGTTTTGTTCAGGTAAATTCAAATAACCTTTTGCTAAATTTGATATAGAGTTATCATCTTCAAAAATTACTAATTCTCCTTTTGTATCAGGAGGCAAAAATTCTAAATTAGAATTTATAACATAAAGTCTAGAACCATAAATTGGTCTACCAATAGTAGTATAATTAGTAGATATTTCGTTAGATGTTATTACTTTACAAGTAGTAAACATTGTAGCTTCTGTTGGTCCGTAAAGGTTTAGTATTTTCAAATTAGGATAATGTTTCAATAATTTAGATATTATTGAAGGTTTTAATGTTTCTCCACCAGCTCCTAATATTTTTAAGCTAGATAAATCATAATTACCTATAGAATCTTCTATAGATATATGCTCTAACCATTTTGGAATTAAAAACGAACGAGTTACTTTATGTTTTTCTATAATTCCTAATACTTTACTTGGATTTAATTCATCTGTTTTGCTTACTAATACTAAAGTGCCTCCAAAAAGTAAAGCTGTGTAAATATCTATTCCAGAAGCATCAAAAGAATACTTTAATAATGACATAGAAACATCAGTATCATCAGCATGTACAATTTCGTCTTTTGCAACAGATTTCATTAAATCACATATGTTTTTGTGCATAACCATAGTTCCTTTAGGATTACCTGTAGAACCAGATGTATAAATCATATATGCCACATCATCTGGTGATATTTTAGGCATATCTTTTATGTTTTTTGAGCGTTTAATCTCATTAAAACGACAAGTTTTAGAAGTTGTATTAATATTTGTAAGAAAACAAATATTATAATTATTTTCAACATCCAAAGTATTTATTTTAAAAACATTATTTAATTTTTCTAAAAATCTATTTTCCGTTAAAATTCCAAAAGGTGAACTGTTATTTAATATATATTCAACTCTGCTTGACTCTTCATCTGGTAAAATTGGTACATAACAACCACCAGCTTTTAAAACAGAAAGAATAGAAACTATCATGTTAATACTCTTTTCAAAAAACAGAGCAACTGGTTGTCCTTTTTTTAATCCTTTTTGTATCAAAAAGCTAGCTAACATATCAGTTTTTTCGTCTAAGTCTTTATAAGTTACAGTTTCATCATTATAAATTAAAGCCGTTTTGTCTGCATATTTTTTACTAATTGTTTTAAATAGTTCAGGCACTGAATAATCTGATTTTGTGACTCTTCCCGTAGATAAAAATTTCTTAACGAAATTGAAATCTTCTTTGCACAATAAATCAATATATTTAAGTTCCAATTTTCCATCTAAAACTTGTTCAATAATATGTAAAACAATTTTATTAATTCTCAAAATTTGTTCATCAGAAAAGCACGATGTCCAATAATCATATGATAGTAATCTTTTATGATCTGGAACAGATAAGTGTATAGTTAATGGATTATTTTGTGCATCAAGAAAATACCAAGAAAAATCTCCAGTAGAGCCGTCAGGCATTTTATTTTCTAATTCATTTATCTGATAAGAAAATCCTATTTCATATAAGTTAGAAGTAGAATTAGAAGACTCATGGTATAATTTTTCTATTTCACTATAAGGAAAATGAGAATGTTTAAACATAGAAAAATTTGTTGCTGATATATTCTTACATAAGTCAATAAAATTATTATTATCTATGTTAATCAAAAGTGGTAAAGTAGAGATATATAACCCGATACATTCCATTTCACCATATTTCTTTTGTCGATTTAAAAAAGGTGTTCCAAATACAAGTGATTTTGTATTATACATTTTTGAAAAATATATAGAAAATATAGCCAAAAAGAACACATATTCTGTAATATGATTAGATTTACAGAATTCATCTATTTTTTTTGAAATTTTATCAGAAATCTGATAATCAAACCTTTTAGATGTTTTATCAAAAAGGTTATCTGTTTGGAATAGTCTATCTGTATTTATATTAGAAGTATAATCATTCCAAAACTTATAGTCGGAAGAATATTTTGAAGAGTTCATATATTCTTCTTCCCTAATTATAGAATCTATATAAGATGGTTTATTGTATGAAGATAAATCCTCATTATTAAGCAATTTTGTGTAAATCTCTTTTACCTGTTCAGAAAATTGAGTCATAGCCCAGCCATCTGCAATTATATGATGAGTTTTATAAAATATATATGTATATTTTGGGGTTAAAACAATTGAGAAGGTGAACAAAGTATCAGAAGGCAAAGGGATTTTTTTGTTTTTTTGAACAAAATCAGAAATATCTTCCTTATCATATTTTTTTACTTTAAAGTTTTGATAAGGAATATTTTCTTCAAAATATTGAAATACTTGTGAATCTTTTTCCACAAGATGTATATGATAAACATCATTTACTTGAATAATAATATTTAATGTTTTCTTTAGCAAATCAACATCCAAATTACCATTTAATTTTAATGCAGCAAATATTTGAGTTATTTCTGGATTTTGTGGATTTACTTTTTGTAATTCTAAAATATTCTTTTGTGGATTTGTTAATTCATATAATTTCTTACTCATGATACTTTCCTCGCATTAAAAATGTTAAGATTATTATACAAATAAAAAGAGGAAAAAGCAAATATTTTTACCAAAATTTACAAAAAATCACAAATAAAAAAAGAAATGAACTTTTATTATTGTTTTTTACAAAAAATTGATATAAAATTAGAATGAATATAGATTGAACTTGTGTTCAATATATGAGGTGATGAAATGAGTGTAAATAAAAATAGAAAAGTATATGAAGCAAGAATAGTTAATAATTTTAGAGAATTGGTTCAATATTCTACAACTCATTTTAAGAATAACATAGCTTATAAGTATAAAAAAGATTCTACAGCAAAAGAAGTAGAGTATATTGAAAAAACTTATGAACAAGTAGGCAAAGATATAAAAGCATTTAGTACAAGTTTGTTAAATAGAAATTTAGAAAAGAAGAAAATAGCATTAATAGGAAATAATAGATATGAGTGGTGTGTTAGCTATTTAGCAATAACTTGTGGCAATATGGTTGTAGTGCCATTAGATAAGGCATTACCAGATAATGAAATAGAAAATTTAATTGTAAGAAGCGAAGCAGAAGTAGTCATATTTGATAAAAAGTATTTAAATATCATGAAAAAAATAAAAGAAGAAAAAAAGACCTTAAAGACATTAATATCAATGGATAATGTGAGAGATAAAGATGTTGAAATATTTAACAATTTATTAGAAGAAGGAAATAATTTACTAGAAGACGGTGACAACAAATATGAAAAAATTAAAATCGATGAAAATAAAATGTCAATAATGTTATTTACTTCAGGTACAACAAGTTCACCTAAGGCTGTAATGTTATCTCAAAAAAATATATGCTCAGATGTTACTAATGTAGCAAGCTTTGTTAAGATATATCCAAAAGATACTTTGTTATCATTTTTGCCAATACATCATACTTTTGAATGTACAATAACATTTTTATATGGATTTTATAGTGGTGCAACAGTTGCTTTCTGTGATGGCTTAAAACACATACAAAAAAATATGAAGGAATATAAAGTCTCAATATTAGTTGCTGTACCATTGGTGTTAGAAACAATGTATAAAAAGATAAAGAAAACTATTAGAGAAAAAGGAAAAACAGAATTAATAAACAAAATGATAAAAATATCAAATAAATTATTAAAAATCCATATAGATTTAAGAAAAATAATCTTTAAGCAAATAATAGATAATTTTGGAGGAAACTTAAGAGTTGTTTTCTATGGAGCAGCTCCAATGAATAAAGAAACTATTATAGGATTTAATAATTTTGGTATAGATTTAATACAAGGATATGGATTAACAGAAACATCACCAGTAATTTCAGCAGAAACAGATAAAGAAAAAAGACCAGGTTCTGTTGGAGTAGTACTTGATGATTTAGATGTAAAAATATGCAATAAAGATAAAGATGGTATAGGAGAAATAGCCGTTAAAGGACCAAGTGTAATGCTAGGATATTACAAGAATGAAAAGGCAACAAAAGAAGCTTTTGAAAATGGTTGGTTTAAGACAGGGGATTATGGATATTTAGACGAAGATGAATTTTTATATCTAACAGGAAGGAAAAAAGATATAATAGTATTAAGAAATGGTAAAAATGTATATCCAGAAGAAATTGAGATGTTAATTAATCAAATTCCTTATGTAAAAGAAAGTTTAGTATACCAAAGAGGACAAAGCACAACGGATACAATGCTTTGTGCAAAGATTGTTTATGATGAAGATTTAATAGAAAATACAGTAGGGAAGAAAACAGAAAATGAGTATAAAGAAGAAATATGGAAACAAGTAAAAGAGATAAACAAAAACTTACCAGTATTTAAACACATAAAGAAAATAGAAATAACAACAGATGAATTTGATAAGACAACTACACATAAGGTAAAAAGATATAAAGAATTAGAAAAAGTAAGTAAATAAAAAACAAGCTGTTTTTGGGGACGGGGTCAAAAAACAGCTTTTTATTTTAAAAATGGTTTAAAAATGATAAATAATGGAAACAATATTTCTGAGGTGGAATATTTGGGAAGAAGAAAGAAAAATAAATCAAAAAAGATAATATTTGTTTCTATTTTTTTAATTTTCATCTGGATATTTGGTTTTTACTTATATACTACATATCAAAATATAGAAATAAATGAAAGTGATTATACGGCAGAGAAACAGCTATCCACAATAAATGAACAAACTGTGGAAAGTGTAGAAGAAGAAAGCAAAAAAGTTGCAGATATGCTTGAGGAAACAACAGAAAAAGTAGTAGGAATTTCAAAACTAAAAAATACAGGAAGTAGTATTTTTTCTAGTAGTGAAGAAAGTGATTTGGGTTTAGGAACAGGCTTTATAGTAACAGCCGATGGTTATATAGTAAGCAACAGCCATGTAACAGGAGAAAAGTATAGTAAATGCTATGTAACATTAGAAAACGGAACAAATTATGAAGGAACTGTAGCATGGAGTGACGTGGATTTAGATCTTTCTATTGTAAAGATAAATGCTAAAAACTTACCTTATATATCTTTAGGAGATTCTAGTTCAATTAGAGTAGGAGAAAATGTTTATGCCATAGGAAACCCAATAGGATTTGAATTTAGAAGGACAGTAACATCAGGAATCATAAGTGCAAAGAATAGAACAATAAAAATAGAAGAAGAAAATAAGACTTCTTATATGACAGATTTAATTCAAACAGATGCAACAATAAATCCTGGAAATAGTGGAGGGCCTTTAATTTATCCAAATGGAGAAGTTATTGGAATTAATACTGTAAAAATATCAACAGCAGAAGGAATAGGATTTGCAATACCAATTAATATAATAAAACCTATAATAGAAAGTTTTAAAGAGACGGGAACATTTGAAGAAGCATCAATTGGAATTTATGCTTATGATAAAGAAGTAATACCATATTTAAATTCTAGTTATAATACAATTAATTTTGATACAGGAATATATGTAGCCCAAATAACAAATAATGGACCAGCTAGCAATACGGATTTAAAAGAAGCGGATATAATTACAAGTATTGATGGTAAAGAATTAAATACAATGAATGATTTAAGAGAATATATTTATACAAAAAAGCCAAATGAGGAAGTAACACTTAAGATTACAAGAGGAAAACTTACAAAAGAAATAGAGCTAGTACTTGGCAAAAAATAGGAAAGTTTCCTTTTGCACATTTTTGTGCAATTTCGGACACATCTATAACAGGGAACTTAAATAAGTTTTTAGATTTAAGCTTCGCTTACCGGCAATTTATCTACCCTTTCAATTCCCTACGCTAAATTGCCTAATCTAAAAACTTATTTATACTTTTTTTATTTTTTAAATAGTTTTTTACTGTTTTGTATTAACGAGATTAAAGCATCTATATTTATATTTTCTTTTTCAATTAATTTTATTAGTTTTAAAGTTTTTACATCTGTTATTTCATTTTTAGAAGAATAATTTAAAATAAAGTTTGGAGATACATTATAAAATTTAGAAAGTTTTATGATTATATCTTCGTTTAAAGAAGTATGTCCAAGCTCGTAATGATTATATGTTGTTCTAGACATTTTTAAATAATCTGCAACATCTTTTTGTTTCAAATCATTATCTTCTCTTAAATCTCTAATTATTTCGAAAGTTTTTTTCATATTATCACCAATATATAGTTAACCATATTTTGAACTTGCTATACGAAAATGACAAAAAAATTAAACAAAACTGTTGACGAGTTCAAAAAAAGAACATATAATAATAAAAAGACAAAAAATATAACAAAGGAGAAAGGTATGAGAAAATCAAATGCTAATGGAATAACACTTATAGCACTAGTTGTTACAATTGTTGTACTATTAATATTAGCAGGAATATCAATATCAATGTTAACAAGTGATAATGGAATAATAACCAAAGCAAGTACTGCAAAAGTAGCAACTGAATTAACTGGAATAAAGGAAGAAATACAAATAAAACAGGTGGAAGAAGAAAAAAGAAATGAATCATTAAGATATATGACAGTAAAAGAAGCAAACGAAAAATTAAAAGATATTCCAGAAGAATATAAAGGGAAAATAGGATTATATAGAGAAGAACCAATATATTTAGGAAATGAAGAAGATGAAATAGCAAAAATAGCTCAAAACTATGGTTATAGAATAATAAATATGACAGAAGAAGAGTTTAGTTATTATATAGAGCTTGGTATAGTAGAGGATAAAGTAATAGAAAACAAAGAAAATACAATAGGAAGAGAACTTGCAACATCAGATTTTCCAAGAACTATAACAATAGGGAATAACACATATAGTAATGGCTGGTATATAATAGGAAATTATACAGAAGAAGAGAAAGCTAATAATACATACGGAGCACAATTTGAAGAATTAGGGATAAAAGATAGAACACATCAACCTTATATAGTTAATTACGAAACAGGTAGTATATTTAGCGTAGATGGAATGATAATGTACCAAGCAGAAATACCTGTCCATACATTTCAAGATAATAATTTTAAGTTAACAAACGCAATAACATATGTAGGAGATACATCAACAAAAACAGGAGACTATTACGGAAATTTATATGCAGAAGGTTCAGGAAGTTTTTATAGTGATAATGGAGGAAAACTACAATATGATGAAAATGGAGCATTAATACTTGATGAAGATAATGCTATTCCTGTTTTAGATATAGATGAAAAATATCAAATAGGTGATAGTTATTCAGTTAATATCACAGCTGAAGGAGATATTTATGATGGAGCAGATAATAGATTTTCAAAGAGCATAATTGCTATGTCTGACAATGGTGGAGCATATATTTGCTGGGTAGGAGTCTATGAAGGTTTTCTACATGTGTATGCATATAAAAGTGGAGTAGAGGAAAATATTAATTACGAGACAGAAAAAGATGGTTTTGCAAGTATTGATATTTCAGAATATGAAGGACAAGTAATGAATATACAAGTTATTGCTCAAAGAGGAAAAGAAACAAAAGTATATATAAACGGTAAATTAATTAAAACATTTAAATCTGGGGATAATGTTTATACGTATAAACACCTTACTATAGGAGATTTAAGAAGGTGGAGAAACTTAAAATTTACAGGAAAGATATATAATTTTGCAATATATGGAGTAGCTTTAAATGAAAGTGAAGTACAAGAAAATTATGAAGAAGCTAAAAAGTATGGAATAGAATAACATTGTGGAGGGACATATCTATATAGATGTGTCCCAAAGTGTTAGAAAACCAACAAAAGGAAACCTCCCCAATTGATTATTCTGTGTTTCCATCCATGTAATCAAATTTTCTAGAATAATCTTTAGTTTCTTGGTTTGACATGTAAACTTCAGAACGGTTTTGTTTTAAGAATTCTATTATTTCATAAACATCAATCCATATTTCATTTGGGCTGTCTACTTGAGAGTCATCAAAAATAAGTTGCATACCAAAATGAAGGTGTGGAACATTTATATTATTTACATTTTCCTCTATGCTATATCCTGTCATACCAAGATAACCGACTACGTCTCCTGCTTTTACAGTATCTCCTTCTTGTAAATTCTCTACATAAGGATGGTCTTTTCTTAGATGTGCATAATAATAATATCTTTTAGAATCAAAACTTCTTATACCTATTCTCCAACCACCATATTGATTCCAACCTAAGTGTTCAATTATTCCAGACTCTACTGCGACAATTGGAGTTCCAATACTTCCCATTAGGTCATTACCTAGATGCGTTCTTTGAAAACCGTATGACCTAGATTTTCCAAAATCATCATAATGTGAAAATGAATAATTTTTTGCAATAGGAAGAAATGCTTTTACACCATACTTCTCAGTAAATGTAGTTTCTCCATTTTCATCTACTGTTTCTATTGAATAATCACCTATAAAACCAGATAGAACAGCAGAATAAGCTTCGTAATAGTAATTATAATATTTTAAATCTTTTGTAAGAGTTTCCATTGCTTCACCATTTTGTAGTTTTTCTATTAGTTTATCTAAATCAGATTTTTTGAAATTATCAAAATCACCGCCACATTTACAAGCAAGATAACTTAAAAGTTCTATCCAATTATATTTTATTTCAGAGTCATTGTTATGAGAATCAATATCTAATTTTGCAGTTAGATTCATTGCTTCAGAAGTAACATTAAAATCAACCCATTTTATATAATCATCTTCTTTTTCTTCATTCTCATCGTTTGCAAAAGATACAAAAAGGATGATAGAAAAAGAAAGGATTAACAATATTAGAAAACAAATTATAAATTTCTTATTTATTTTAAAAGATTTTATAAGCAAAAAATTCACCCCATACAATTATATGGTAAAATATTTAATATTATGATAAGATAGAAAATGTAAAATCAAATAGTAAATAAAAGAAAGAAAAAAAGAAGCGGAAAAGGAGAGTTTATAATGAACGAATTTATGAAAATTGCAAATGATAATGCTAGAAATGGAATTGAGAAAAAAGAAGGAGGACCATTTGGGGCAGTAATAGTTGATAAAGATGGAAATATTATTGCAAATGGTAATAATAAAGTATTAAAAAATAACGACCCAACAGCACATGCAGAAGTTGTTGCAATTAGAAATGCTTGTAAGAAATTAAATACATATGATTTATCAGATTACATTTTATATACTTCTTGTGAGCCATGTCCAATGTGTTTATCAGCAGCTATTTGGGCAAATATAAAAACAATATATTATGGTTGTACAAAAGAAGATGCAAACAATATTGGTTTTAGAGATGATATTATTTATGATTATTTAAAAGGTGAAAATAAAAGTTTAGTAAAATTAGAGAATATTGATAGGGAAGAATGCTTAAAAACATTTGATAAATATAGTAAAGAAAATGGAACAATTTATTAAAAATAAATAAAACGAGAGAAAAAACTCCCGTTTTATTTGTTTTGTGGTATTGTTCTTATATGAACATCTCTTAATAAATCCATTTTAATATTACTTGGAGCTCCCATCATTAAATCTTGTGACCTGCTATTTAATGGGAATGCAATTACGTCTCTTATTGATTCAGTATCTGCAAGTAACATTATCATTCTATCAACACCATGTGCTATGCCCGCATGTGGTGGGGCACCATATTGGAATGCAGTATATAAAGCACCAAATTTTGTTTTTACTTCTTCCTCTGTATATCCTGCCATTGAGAATGCTTTAATCATTACTTCGATGTCATGATTTCTAACAGCTCCAGAAGCAATTTCGACACCGTTGCATACCATATCATATTGATATGCTAGTATGTCTAATGGATTTTGATTTTCTAAAGCATCTAATCCACCTTGTGGCATTGAAAATGGGTTGTGACTAAATGCAAGTTTTCCATCGTTATCTTCGAACATAGGAAAATCAACAATCCAGCAAAATTCAAAACGATTATTATCAATCAATTCCAATCTTTTTCCTAATTCATCTCTTACTTGTCCTGCTAATTTTTCAACTACACCTGGAACTTCAGCAACAAAGAAAATACAATCTCCTGGTTTTGAGTTTGTTCTTTTTTGCATTTCAATTCTAGCTTCATCTGTTATAAATTTAGCAATAGGTCCTTGGAAAGAACCATCGTCTAATATTCTAAGCCAAGCTAATCCTTTTGCTTTTAATTCTTTAATTGCAAAGTTTGTCATGTCTTCAAAGAAAGACCTTGGTTTATCTCCAACATCATGTGTTGCAATTACACGAACTATCATATTTTTAAATGCTCTTAATTCTAAATGTTCGAAGATATCAGTAACATCTACAATTTCTAATGGGTTTCTTAAATCAGGTTTGTCTGTTCCATATTTTAGCATAACATCCTTGTATTTTAATCTAGGGAATGGACAAGCATTTATTTCTTTATCAGAAAATTCTTTAAATAAATTATATATTACTGGTTCTATACTAGATAATACATCTTCTTGAGTTGCAAAACTCATTTCCATATCTAATTGATAGAATTCCCCTGGAGTTCTGTCAGCTCTAGCATCTTCGTCTCTAAAGCAAGGTGCTATTTGGAAATATTTATCAATACCAGCAACCATTAATAATTGTTTAAATTGTTGTGGTGCTTGTGGTAATGCATAAAACTTTTCAGGATGAAGTCTACTTGGAACTAGATAATCTCTTGCACCTTCTGGTGATGAACTAGTAAGAATTGGTGTTTGTACCTCCAAAAAGCTTCTTTCAACCATTTGATTTCTTAGAAATTGTAATACTTTTGCACGTAATATTAAATTATTTTTCAATTTTTCGTTTCTTAAGTCTAAATATCTATATTGTAATCTTAAGTCTTCTCTTATATCTTGATTACTGTTTACTTCAAAAGGTAGGTTTAAGGTTCTTTTACCTAAAATATCAATTTTTTCAATTTTAATTTCAACTAAACCTGTTTTTAATTTAGGGTTAATAGTTTCTTCATCACGTTTTTTTACAGTTCCATATACAGATACTGCAGATTCAATTGGAATATGTGATGCAAAGTCTACATCTTCATCTTTACCAGATGTAACAACTTGTGTTATTCCATACATATCTCTTATGTCTAAGAAAACTAATCCTCCTAAATCTCTTATTGTTTCTACCCATCCTGATATTTTTACTTTTTCTCCTACGTTATCTAAACGTAATGCGTCACATTTAAGTGTTTTGTACTCTGTCATTTAAAATCCTCCTTTTTTATGCAAACAGGGATACAAAAAGTCCCTGCCTATAATGCAGGGACGAAATATCTTTTTCCGCGGTGCCACCCAGCTTGAAAATTTACAATTAAATTTTCCACTTTATTTAATATGCTCCAATATGTTTCACATTTTAGGTTGTCCTTCAAAGGTTTCCAGCCTAAGACCTTTGTTCTCTAGTAAGTAACTTCTAAAAGCTTTGTATTGTTCAAACGCATCTCTTATATTTTATGAAAATTGTATTTGTAATATACATTAAAAACTTAAAAAAAGCTTTATAATGGTGCGCCTGGAGGGACTCGAACCCCCGGTCTCGAACTTCGTAGGCTCGCATTTTATCCAGCTAAACTACAGACGC
>CALXAV010000031.1 GCA_944386385.1 uncultured Clostridia bacterium | reverse complement strand
GTATTTTACAATAACTTTCGTATTCTTTGCATAATAGTAAACAACTACTTGTTCTTCTCTTGTCATTGTTCCACTTAAGTTTCCTTTTGTTTCTACTAATGTATATCCGTCAATTACTTTACTATTTGTTGTATAACTTTTTCCTTCATATCCTCCTAAGATTATCTCATCTGATAATACCTCATTATCTGCATCATCTGGTGTACTATCTTTTTCTAGATACTTAACAATAACTCTTGTGTTTTTTGCATAATAGTATATCTTTTCTTGTGTCTCTGCTGTATATGTTCCTGTCTTTTCTTCTGGTTCTTCTACTAGTGTATATCCAGTTATTTCTTTTACATCTTCTGTTACATCAAATGTGTCTCCTATTATTCCTTCTTTTACTTTTTCTTCTGATATTTCTTCTCCTGTTGCTTTATCTACATATTTCACTATTACATTTGATGGTATTTTTGTCATATTATTTGTTATTGCTACTTCATAATTATTTCCAGATACATTAGTAACATTTCCGACCTCTCCTGTATAGTAGAATAAGTCATTTTCTATTACTTCTTCTTCATCTACTGTGTATACAATCTCTTGTCCATTTTCATCGTATTTTGCTAAATTTGTAAATGTATGCTCCCAATTTTTATCTTTTGTTATTACTGAAGTTTGTACTACTTCGTCGCTATTTTTTACATTTACTCTTATTGATATTGGTCTCTTATTATATACATTTTCTTGGTCTTCCCATGTTTTATTTACTTTTAGACTTATTGTATCATTTGGTCTTGTAAATGTATTTGTTATTGTATATCCATCTACAGAACTACTATAGAATTTTAAGTCTCCGTTTGTTTTCTCTTCCTCTTCTACTGTGTAATTAATTATATTATTATACTCATCATATTTTGGTAAGTCTTCAAATGTATAGTTCCATGTATCTCCAGTTCCACTAATTTCTTCTCTAGCCTCTTCTTCTCCATTTGCTTTTAATACAACTATTACACTTGATGGTCTTCTTTGTGCTTGGACATCATTATCTGACCATACCTTTGTTACTGGTATATCTACTGTACTTGTATCTTGTGTAAATGTATTTGTAACTAGTAATCCACTAATATTCTTATCATAGAATTGTAAATCTCCTGGATTTATTTCTTCTTCATCTACTGTATATACTTTTTCTTGTCCATTGTCATCATATTTTGCTACTCCTTCAAATGTGTAGCTCCATGTATCTGTATCTCCTGTTACTTCTTGTTCCCTTATTGTTTCTGTTCCGTCTTTTAATAACAATTTAACACTTTCTGGTCTCTTTTCTGCTTCATCACTGTTGTCATCCCATACTTTTGTTACCGTTACATTTGTTGTATCATTTGGTTTAATAAATTTATTTGTTATTGTTACTTCTTTACTGTTTTCTCCTGCACTTTCCACAGTTCCTACACTACTTGTGTAAAAATGTAAGTCTCCAGGATTCTTTTCAGCTTCTTGTACTGTATAATTTATCTCTTTTCCATTTTCGCTATTGTATTTTGGTAAATCTGTAAATGTATGACTTGTTTCACTTGCTGTATTTAGTTCATAACTATCTACAACTAAACCATCTTCACCCAATACATTTATTACGATTACTTCTGGTCTTCTTAAACTTTGTGTATTATTATCTTGCCATACTTTATTTACTGTTAATTCTATCTTCTCATCTGGTACTGTAAATGTATTTTCTATAGTATATCCACTTGTCATATCTCCACTTACACCATCATTTGTATAGAATTTTAAGTCTCCACTATTTACTTCAGACTCACTTGCTGTATAAACTATTTCTTTACCATTACTATCGTATTTTGGTAAATCTGTAAATGTATATGACCAGTTTTCATTTCCTGTTACTACTTCGCTATATTCTTGTCCATTTCCACTTAATTTTAGTGTTATAGAATTTGGTCTTCTTCCATTTACATCACTATTGTCATTCCATGATTTTTTAACTGTTACAGATACAGTATCTTCTGGTCTTACAAAGTTGTTTCTTATTGTTGCTTGATTATCTTCTATAGTAACATTATTTTCTTCTGCCTGATAGAATTTTAATTCTCCACTATTTGTTTCTCTTTCTTCTAATGTATATTGAATTTCATTTCCATTTTCATCATACTTATCTAAACCTTCAAACTCTACTGACCATTTATTTGTTGTTCCTTCTACTAAATCATCTGTTGTTACTACCTTACTTTGTACTTCTTCATTACCATTTTTTACAACTAATGTTATACTTCCTGGTCTTCTAGCAGATTGTTCAGAATTATCATTCCATACTTTGTTTCCTATTACTGTTATTGTATCTTCTGGTCTTGTAAATGTATTTGTTATCGTATAACCTTCTGTCATACTTCCAGTTACATTACTTGTATAGAATTTTAAGTCTCCTACATTTGTTTCTTTTTCTTCTACTGTATAGTTTATAACATTACCTAAACTATCGTATTTTGCTAAGTTATCAAATGTTTCTTTCCATCCATTTTCTTCGTTTAATGTCTTTGTCTCTACTGTTGTTGTTCCATTTTTTAATACTACTTGTACTTCACTTGGTCTCTTATCTTTTTGTTCTTCTGTATCTACCCAACTCTTAGCTACATCTACACTTACTTTTTCATCTGGTACACTAAATGTATTTGTTATTGTAAATCCACTTTCTATGCTTCCACTAATATTTTTTGTATAGAAATATAAATCATTATTATTTTTTACTTGTTCTTCAACCGTATAATTTATCACATTTAATTCTTCATCATATTTTGGTAAATCATTAAACGTATATGTCCAACTATTTTCTCCATTTAATTCTTGTCTTTCTACTTCTTCAGTTCCATTTTTAACAACTACATCTATTGCACTTGGTCTTTTCTTAGCTTCATCTTCATTATCTGACCATACTTTTGTTACTGGTATACTTATTTTCTTTATCGTTAGTCCTGCATTTACATTTGATTCTACTAATTCTGGACTTTGTATACTATCTAGTCTTGTTATCTCATCTGTCTCTTCTGTATCAGTATTAAACTTACTATTTATCTCTACATTTGTTCCTACTTCTTTTTCTGTTAAATCATAGTATGTTCCATTTACTTCTACTTGTATTTTATATTTTCCTCTTTCTAAGTCTGTAAAGCTATATTCTCCATTTGAGTTTGTTGTTGTACTTGCTACTTCACTATTAGTAGCTGAGTTTATTAATTTTACTGTTACATTACTTAAGTATTTTTCTCCTTCGTCTATTACTCCATTTGAATTACTATCTAACCATACCTTTCCTTCTATGTATCTATTTACTACTCTTGAGCTTACTATTGATGTCTCCATTTGTTCTGAATTACTATATACTTGTGCCATTGCTGTATTTGAATAGATATCTTTTGAACTGTTACCATTTGTTGAAAGCGTTATTTCTAACTCTATCTTTGCTTTTCCTGCTAGTTCTCCCTTTATTGCTATTCCTTTTGATTGTTTATTTATTGTTCCTGTTGATATTTTTTCCCATATACTATCTGTTCCTATTCCTGTATTCTTTGCGTCCATTGTTTTTACATTATCTGAGTTCGTTGTATAAACAGATAAATTATCTATTCCTTGATTACTTCCATTTACCGTTTGTGTTACATTTACACTCTTCAATGTATAACTTCCTTTAAAGCTACTTCCTCTATTATCTCCTGTATATGGTAATATATCTAGTAATTGAAAATCTGGTACTGTTTCTTCTGTTTTATTTTCATATGTTACTTTATATGTTATCTCTCCATTTTTCTCTATTACTGGTGTTTCTACTTCTTTATACAACCTATGACTTGCTAAGTTTATTGCATTTATTGTTGTAGTCGCTGTTCTATATTTTTCTAATGTATTTCCTAGCTCCACTGAACTAATTACAACTTTATTTGTATATTGTTGTCCATTTGTCGATTCCTCATCTATTCTTGCATCAAAATATAAGTCTTCAAGGGGTTGTCCTACTTTATATCCATATATAATCCACGTCAACTCTGTTGTACCATCATCATTAATGTTAATTTCTGGTTCTCCATAATTTGAACTACCATATTCATATGTAAGTCCTTTTGGCAATGTATCCTTTAGTACAATAGTTGCTGGATCTATATTTTCTCCTTGTATTACTGGTGTTACTTTATATGTAATAATGTTCTCATTTTTTCCTAAATCATAATTTGTTTTTGTATTTCCTTCATCATCAACTGCTTTTATTTGAACTTGTTGTGTTGCCCCAACTACATAAACTGTATTTCCATATGCATAACTTCCTTTATGTGTTCCTGAGATAATATTTCCATTTTGGTCATATTCTGTTTTTACATATGCTAAACCTTCTCTTGTCCATGTTGGTGTTGGATATTCCATGGATGATATATCTTTATTTTCAACGGTATATATTGTTCTATCTAATTGATTTTCTTTTGTCCATACTCTCGTAGCTACTGTCATTCCATATGTTTGCTTTACATTACAATCGGCTTTTGTTTTCATTGGTATTCCAATTTGATTATATCGAGGTGGGAAGTTTCCTCCCTCTTTTGACTCTAGGAACACTCCTACGCATATATAACCTTCTGGTATATCGGCTTTATTTTTATATACATTAAAACTCTCTAAATCTACTGTGTTATTCATTTCACTTTGACTCGTCCAATTAGTTCCATCTTTTTTAGTTAAAAAATATGTATTGAACTTTAATGAACCACCACTTTGACTAACTGTAATAGAATCTCCTACTGGTTCTAGTCCTGCACCATCAAATTTAAATATCAAATCCACACTATATATATAATATATTTCATCAGTATCATTGCTTACTTCAACATCAGGAACTGCAAAAAATGATTGATTTCTTGTTAATATAACATCTCCATTTCTTCCTGAATTTGTATAATTTGTAATTGGTTGATTTGGATTTTGCCATATATCTATAAAATTAGTATATGTACCCTTGCTATATCTTACATGAGTTAAAGTATTTGAATCATCGTCTTCTTTTTGTTGTTTTGTTACTTCTTGATTGCTATTTGTTGTTGCATTAAAATTAACATCTGAAACTGTTAAATAATAATTAGCGCCATCAACCATTGAAGCCTCTGTATCTGGGACTAATACTTGAAAATATCCCGCACTAAAACATCCTATATTATCCGTATATACTATGCTCGAACCATTCCCCTCCTCATAGTTTGCATTACGTTGCGGAAATATTCCATCAAATTCATAATCTTTTATGCTAACAGTTATTTTGTTTTTTTCTTGAATCATATTTATATTTCCCGAATTATATATATTTTTTATTCGAGAACCTTCGCTTAAATCTCCAAATGGAACATATTTACAATAACTTTCTTCATCTGAAGTCCACTGCATAACTCTGTTTGGAATTGTTCCATTATTTTTTCCACGTACATTAATTTTATAGTTCCATAAGATTGGAGTACATTCATCTGTAATATCTTCTAATTCTCCTTCAAAATTTGAGCGTTCAAACTTCAAATCTAAATCAAAAGTTATCTCTCCTTTTGGATACTCCACTCCTTTTAATCCTTTTGATGGACTATCATTATATAATTGTAAAATAAAAGAATAACCATAAATTCTACCATTTACATTTTCATCATCAATTCTTTTATTACAAGCACTATTTCTTGCAAATTGTATATTATATTTTCCAGCTGCACTAACTGTCACTGTTTCTCCTGTTGTTGTTATTTTTTCTGTATCATCATTTCCTTCTATGTTAAAGTTAAAGGTAGGTATAATCTTTGTTTCATTTCCTGCTCCATATACACTTAGGACAAACACTAATGTTTGTTTTGCTGAAGAAGATGTTTCTGTATCTGCTACTGTATAGCTTCCTGTAAGTGTTCTCCCATCACTACTTACTTTTCCACCATCTATCCATTTCATTGAGTCTAAATCCCATTTCATCACATTTGAACATGTTTCTGGAAGTGTTGCCTCCACTTGGATTTTGGAACCAGCTATGGCCTTACTGTTTTTAGAATTCATTGTTAAGTCTATTGTCCATGTTACTTGGTCAAATGAACGAACTATATTATTATTTTCTGAACTATCATTTCCTGGTTCATCATTGCTATCAAATGGTCCAGTTCCTGTTTTTGTGCTTATTATAGCAGCAGAACTTACAACTGCGTTTGACTCATTTACATTCTCTATATCTCCATTTATAGCATTTAAGATGCTACTTCTTGTATTTGGATTTATAAAAATTACAGCCACGCACAATAATGCTAATATTACCAATACTAGCATTGTTCTTACCTTTATTCTTTTTCTTTTCTCTAAATCACCTGTGTGTGTGTGTGTGTGTGTGTGTGTGTGTACAGCCTCTAGGCTTTCAGGGTTCTTTTTTGGTTTCATTGCGATTCCTTCCTTTTATACTTATTTATATACTTATATATATATTAAAATATTTTTATTTTATTGTAAATGGAAGTTCTTGTCCAAAAACTCCTTTCGTTTCCATACCTTTTACGGCTTTTAATGTTTTGTGAGATCTTTCTTATATTTTACATTTTTATTACATTTAATTTACACATTCATTTTTTCTTTAAAAATAGAGATATTGTAAACCTCTCTACATATCTCTATCTTTTTTTATTTAATTTACACCATACTTTTTTGCTTCTTCATAATTCGCTTGTATTTCATTTTGGTTTAATGCAACTCCATATATTGCAAAATTATATATCTTTCCAGTAAATTTTAAACCTCTATTTTTTCTTAAATCTCCTATAGTAAGATGTCTATATGTATATGCATTGTTACCAGATTTAAATGTTTTAATTAATTCTCCATTTATATATACTTTTGTTTCTTTTCCTCTTTGAGCAATAACTTGTATATTCATTACTTGGCCTTCATATTCTGAAATATCAATGCTAACAAAACCTTCTTTTTCTGTTTCATAATCAATATCTTCCTCTGCAAATTCTTTATATGCATACACATGTAAAAATCCTTTATAGACTCCTACCCAGCAAATATATTTTATTGCATCATCAGATAAAGCAAATATTGTCGCTGGATATATATCTGCTTCTCCATAATTACTTGGATTGATATCTCCTTCAAATGTAATATTAGCTGAATAGCTATCATTTATCTGATACTTTTCATCTATATCCAAAACAGGAATAGCATTATCTTCATCTAATATTAGCGCTCCATTTTCATCATATTGTAATTTTCCTCCATTATCACTATAATGATTTCCTGATCCTTCTGCATATAAACTTCCGTAGTGTTCTTCATCTTTTACTGATGTATCTCCTACATATGCTATGGCATTTGTTAATTTAAAATTATTATCTTGGAATGTGTGTACAAGTATTTCCGCTTGGTACATTACCATTCCATCTACACTAAATATACTACCTGTTTCATAATTTACTATATATGGCTGATGTGTTGTATCTTTTATCCCTAATTCTTCAAATTGATTTCCGTATGTATTATTAGATTTCTCTTCTTCTGTATAATTTCCTATTATATACCATCCATTACTATATGTATTCTCCCCTATTTGTATTGTTCCTGGAAAATCTGATGTTGCAAGTTCTCTTCCTATCTTATTTTCTTTATTTTCTATTACTTTGTCCTCTACTATACCAAGCTCTATATAATAACTAAACTCTTCTTCTGTCATATTTATTATTCTATAACCATAGTTTTTGGCTATTTTTGCTATTTCATCTTCTTCATTTCCTAAATATATTGGTTCTTCTCTATATAATCCTATTTTCCCTTTATATTCTTCTGGAATATCTTTTAATTTTTCGTTTGCTTCTTTTACTGTCATATATCTTAATGATTCATTTCTTTTTTCTTCTTCCACCTGTTTTATTTGTATTTCTTCCTTTATTCCAGTTAATTCAGTTGCTACTTTTGCAGTACTTGCTTGGGTTATTATTCCATTATCACTCGTTAACATTGATATTGATATTCCTGCTAATATTAATAGTATAACAATTGTAACAACTAGTGCTATAAGTGTTATTCCATCAGCATTTAACCTTTTCATATTCTTCTCCTTTGTTACGCTTAGCATTCAAATAAATGCAATTAAATTTTATCATTCGTTTGAATGCATGTCAAGGCATTTAAATAAATGCGTGATAAAATTATTTTATAAATTTCAAAAGGGTTGATATAATGTATTTAAAAAGATTAAAAGATTTAAGAGAAGATAGAGATTTAAAACAAGTAAATGTTGCAGAACTTTTAAAGATAACACGTCAGCAATATAGTTTATATGAACTTGGTAAACGTGATATTCCTGCTGAATATATTCGTATTCTTGCAAAATTTTATGATACTTCAACTGATTATATTTTAGAATTAACAGATGAAATAAAACCATATAAAAGGAAAAAATAAAAGAAGTACGTTTTATTTAATAAAAAACCTACTTCTTTTTTATTATTTAATATTTTCAATTATTTTAAAAGACAAAGTCTTATCATATCTTCTAAAAATATTTGTGTAAAAATTATTAAGCTCTTTTGCTATTTCTTGTTTATCTATTTTTTTATCATTTATATTTAAAATCATAATATTAAATATTGTAGAATGTAATTTTATTTGTATGTTTTCAACTATATTATAATTAGACCTTTCATAAAACTTAATTCTTCTTTGTCTTATTTCTTTTTCACTTTTACTATATTTAGGATCTTCTACTTCAAGTAAAATGTCTTTTTTATTACTAAATTTATCTTTTATTTCTTTTAATATTTTTGTTCCAATACCTTCTCCTCTAAATTCTTTAAAAACAGCAAGAAAACTTACCATAATATAATTATTTAAAACCGCTATAATTATATATGCTTTTTCTTTTTCCGCTTCTTCATAAACATACACTTCTTCTTGTCCTCTTGTAACTCTCTTTTTAAATCTATTTAGAGTTGTTCTTTCTGCTCTTTGAAAATCTTTTACAATGTGTTTTCTATATAATTCTTTAAATTCTTTTAAATTAATTTTCTTAAGCATTTTTTCCCCTATTATAAAACTATTTTAATATTAATTATTATGCCTTATTTAGTATATAATATTCTTAAATTAGTTACAATATAAAAGCTGTTTTTTGAGCCCGTCCCAAAAAACAGCTTTTAATTATTCAACTCCCAAATACTCATTATAAGAAACTTCTCTATCTATTACTTCTCCATTTTCTTTAATATCTATTATCCTATTTGCAACTGTTTGTGTTAATTCGTGGTCATGTGAAGTAAAAATAATATTTCCTGTAAATTTTTTCATTCCTTCATTTAATGAAGTTATACTTTCCATATCTAAATGGTTTGTTGGTTCATCAAATATTAAGAAGTTTGCTCCTGATAACATCATCTTAGATAATACACATCTTACTTTTTCTCCTCCTGATAAAACATTTACTTTCTTTAATGCTTCATCTCCTGAGAATAACATTCTTCCTAGGAAACTTCTAACATATGTTTCATCTGGGTCTTTAGAATATTTTCTTAACCATTCTGTAACATTTTCATCTGTTTCAAATAAATAATTATTATCTTTTGGGAAATAAGTATTTGTAATAGTAGTACCCCAAACAATTTCTCCTTCATCTGGTTCTACTTCTCCTGCTATTATTTGGAATAAAACTGTTTTTACAAGTTCATTATCTGCAAGAATAGCTATCTTATTTCCTTCTTTAACATCAAAAGATATGTTATCTAATAATTTTACTCCATCTACTGTTTTAGAAATATTCTTTACTTGTAAAATTTCTTTTCCTGGCTCTCTATCAGGTTTAAAATCTATGTATGGATATTTTCTATTTGATGGTTTTATTTCTTCTAATTGTATTTTCTCTAAAGTTTTCTTTCTTGATGTAGCTTGTTTTGATTTAGAAGCATTTGCACTAAATCTAGCAATAAAGTCTTGTAATTCTTTAATCTTTTCTTCTTTTTTCTTATTTTGTTCTCTTGCTTGTTTTAATGCTAATTGACTTGATTCATACCAGAAATCATAGTTTCCTGGATATACTTTTATTTTACCAAAGTCTACATCTGCTATATGTGTACATACTTTATTTAAGAAATATCTATCATGTGATACAACTATTACTGTATTTTCAAAATCTATTAAAAATTCTTGTAGCCAATTTATACTTTTTACATCTAAGTCGTTTGTTGGCTCATCTAGTAATAATACATCTGGATTTCCAAATAGACTTTGTGCTAAAAGTACTTTTACCTTATCTTTTGCTTCTATTTCTCTCATATATTTATAATGGTCTTCTGGTATTATTCCTAAATCGTTTAAAAGTTTAGCTGCATCTGACTCAGCATTCCAGCCATCAAGTTCTGCAAACCTTTCTTCTAATTTTGCTGCTTCCATACCATCTTCTTCTGAGAAATCTGGTTTTGCATATATGGCTTCTTTAGCTTTCATAATATCATATAATTCTTTATTTCCCATAATTACAGTATCAATAACTGTATAATCTTCAAAAGCATAGTGGTCTTGTTTTAATACTGATATTCTCTCTCCTTTATCAATACTTACATCACCTTTACTTGGCTCAATCTCTCCTGAAAGAACTTTTAGGAAAGTAGATTTTCCTGCACCATTAGCACCTATAATTCCGTAACAATTTCCTTTTCCAAAACTAATATTAACATTTTCAAATAATACTCTTTTACCAAATCTTACAGTAACTCCGTTTGCTACTAACATCTTCTCTCCTCCTAATTTTTTATCCCTGGTATTATATACTATTTTCCTTTATTTTTCAAGTTGAACTTATAAATTTAAAACTTTATAATTTAAAACCCTAGAATCCCCCTGGAGCTTGTAAAAGCTCCAAGGGGATTCTAGATTGACTAAGCTAAATCCATCTCGAACATGTTCTCCAATCGGTCAAGTGTGTATCCTATAACAGGATTAATCATGCAGTTCTCTTCCAAGTTTCGGGCTCCCCACGCAAACCTGCGGTCAAAATGAAATGCGTAAAGGTGACCCAGATTCTCGTACTTTTCTCCTGCGATCCTATTAAAGGTCTCGGCAAACTTCTTTGCCTTCTCTTCTGAGAAAGGATGCCATATTACTACCCGAATGCCATCGACATACTTGAGGATGTAATATGTTGGCGTGCTTCCCATCAAGTTGTGCATGGAAAGCTCTTTGCAAGTATCCTTTAAGGCCTGCTCGAGCTCTTCGATTGAGGCAAACCTATTTGCGGTCGCCTTTTGTATATCTCTGTCCTCTGCGTCATACAGGTACCTGTCATGCGTCAACCTTGAGATAAGGTCGTAGATGCTTGCCCTTTTCCTGTCTTCTTTCTCGATCAAGAACCTAGTCATTTGTCCTCCCTAAATAGTCTTTTAACAAAGATGTCAGCACTCAAATGAAAAACGGAGTAACTGAGTATAACAATATTATTATAACATATATTAGTCCAAAAATCAAATTATGTAAATTTTGGTTTTCATATTTTTATCATATTTTATATAGAAAGTATATAAAATAATAAACTTAAAAGGTTGTTTCAAATGAAACAACCTTTATAATATATTAATCATCAAATAATAATTTTATTCCCCATAATCCTGATAATCCAACTAATCCATATACTATTCTAGAGATTACTGTCATATCACCAAATATTGTTGCAACTAAGTCAAAATTAAATAATGCTATTAATCCCCAGTTAAGAGCTCCAATTATAATTAGTACTAATGCAATTTTGTCAATAACCTTCATTTCTCTTCCTCCTTCAGCTTAAATTTTCATTATCCTTATTATGTGAAAATTTTCAAAAATTATTCATTTTGTTGAATTTTTTTATTTTTTGTGATATTTTGTAATAAAAAACAAGGGGTGATTATTTTGAGAAGAAATACCCGTACACGTAATAGGAAAAGAAGAAAAAATAATGATATTGATTATACCAAAACAAATAAAATTTTAATCTCAACTGTTGCCTGTTTACTTGTTGTTTTTATTGCAATTGCAATTTTTTATTATGTTAAAAACCAAAATGATTATCAAAATTTAGTTGAAAGTTCAAAACAAGAAATTGAAAATGAAAAACAAGCAAGCGAAGATACTTCTGAAGAAGAGGAAGAAGAACCAACAGATGTAACATTTACCTTATCAGCTATTGGAGATATTATGTGTCATAACACTCAATATATAGATGCTTATAACGAAGATTCAGATACTTATGATTTTTCTTATGTCTTTGATGATATTAGTCTTTATACAAAAACAGCTGATATTTGTGTTGGAAATTTAGAAACAACTTTTGCAGGAGAGGAAGTAGGATACAGCAGCTATCCAACATTTAACACTCCCGACAGTTTAGCTTATGAATTAAAGGATATTGGAGTTGATGTTCTTTCTACTGCAGGTAATCACGCATTAGATAAAGGATTTGACGGCTTATCTAGAACAATAGATACATTAAATTCTGCAGATATTGCTCATCTTGGAACATATAAAACAGAAGAAGATCAAAATAAAACTTTAATAAAATATGTTAAAGGTATAAAGATTGCATTTGTAAATTATACTTACGGAACTAACGGAATTACAGTTCCTTCTGATAAACAGTTCTGCGTTAATTTAATAGATGAAGATTTAATGAAAAAACAACTAGATAGTGCAAAAGAAGAAAATCCAGATATAATTATTGCTTGTATGCACTGGGGAAACGAATATAAAACTACTCAAAATTCTACTCAAGAAGAACTAGCAGATTTTTTATTTCAAAACGGTGTAGATGTTATTTTAGGAACACACCCTCATGTATTAGAACCAATGGAGAAAAGAACTGTTACTCTAGAAGATGGAACAACAAAAGATGGTTTTGTAATTTATTCTTTAGGTAATTTTATAGCTGACCAAAATGCAGAATACACAAGAGATTCTATTGTTTTAAATTTAGATATTACAAAACATATAGATGGAACAATAACAATTGATAATTATGAGTATGTACCAATTTATATGTACAAAGATTCTAGCAAATCAAAACAAAAAATGAAATTATTAGACATTAATAAAACAATTTATAATTATGAAAATTATTTAGATACTTCAATTAGTGAATCACTTTATAACACATTAAAAAATGAATTATCAAAAATTCAAAATATTTTAGGAAGCTAAAAAAAAGAAAATGGAAATTCCATTTTCTTTTTTATTTTAATCTAACATATTTCTTCTTTTCAACCACCAAGATACTAACAATGTAAGTATTACAGAAATAGCAATCATTATAATAAATCCAAATGGACTATTTTGTAATGGTAAATTAACATTCATTCCCCAGAAGCTTGAAATCATTGTTGGTATAGCTAATATGATTGTAATAGATGTTAACGTTTTCATAACACTATTTAGATTATTTGAAATAATTGATGCATATGCATCCATTGTTCCATTTAAAATGTTTGTATATATTTGCGCCATTTCTATAGCTTGCTTATTTTCGGTGATTGCATCTTCTAGTATTTCACTATCTTCTTCATATAATTTAATTATTTTTCCTCTTAAAGTTTTCTCCATTACTAGCTCATTTGATTTTAGTGATGTTGTAAAATATACTAATCCTTTCTCTAAGTTTAGCAATTTTAATAATTCCTTATTCCTCATAGAGTTTTTCAATATATACTCTGCTATTTCCGTTTCTTTATTTATTTGTTTTAGATAGTTCAAATAAAAAGATGAATTTAAATATAATATTTGGAAAATAAATCTTGTTTTCTTATATGTTTGAAAATTTTTTATTTTTCTTTTTTCAAAACTATCAATAATTTTATTTTTCCTTAATGAAACTGTTATAAAAAAATCATCTCTTACAACAATCATACCTAAAGGCATTGTAGCATATATTTCATTTTCTTCTCCTTTTTCTATAATAGGAACATCTACAACCAAAAGAATAGTGTTGTCATCATCTTCTTGGTCAATCCTTGCTTTTTCTTCATAATCTAGAGCATCTCTTATAAAATCTTCTTGAATACTTATGCTCTCGCAAACTTTTCTTATCTCATTCTCCGATGGATTTACTAAATTAATCCATGAGCCTTTCTTAAATTCTTTTATTTCTTGGAACTCATTTGTTTCCATGTCTGTATTATATATTTTTAGCAAATCCATCACCCCTCCTTATTTTTCTCCAACACTATTATTTTAGTATGTTTCGGGCGTTTTGTCAATATTAATTTTCATTTTCTAATTTATTCAAATCTCCTTTTAGAGGAATTACTCCCCATCCTTCCAATTCATCTAAATATGGCTCATATAAGTCGTTTAATACGTAAACTCTCTTTTGTTTATAAAAAGCCATTGCAATTTCAGCAAATGTATTTGGCCCTATATAATTTTCAATACCGTTTTTGGGCTCATTAACAGCTAGTAGCACATCTGTTTCTTCTTTACATATTTCTCCAAAATGTCTCATTGAGTGCTCTCTTTTTTCCATGTGAACTATAAATTCTCTTGGTACTACTACTTCATACCCTTTACTCTCTAACTTTTTAGCTACTTCAAATACACTTTCTTTTACTTTACTACTCCCACTTAATACTATCCTCATTTGTTTTCCCTTCTCTCATTTCTTCTCTTGCATATATTTTATATTTATATGTTAAAATTTTCAATAGAAAAGTTGAATTTTATTTTATTAATTTATAAATTAGGAGCATAAAACCCATTACATTAAGGTAGTTGGTAGTTCACATATATGTGATATTATCAAAAAAACTTTAAGGAAAAGATTATGGAATTTTAAACAGGTGCCTACTGACAATTTATCATTTTTTATTGATAGAATTTTTTTTATATGATAAAATATTTTTATAAGGAGGATGATTTTATTGAAAAAACTTATTTCATTTTTATTGTTTTTTATTTTAGTATTTTCAACACTAAATATATATGCCGTTGAAGATTCTTCTGAAAATCCAACCGTTAATATAAAATATGATTTTTCTTCTGTTGTATCTTGGTTTTCCGGTGGATTAGGTTTGGGAGATTTTTCAGGTATTGAAGAACATTCATATCTAAAAGTATCATTTACGCTTGATTATGATAGTTCTCTTTTAGAAAATATAGATATTAATCCTGCAAGTAATTGGACTTTAACTTCTTCCGAGGATTCTAAAAATTTCGTTTTAGAAACTAATGATGCTATCTCCAATACGCAAATAGTTAATATAAATTTTTACCCAGATCCTATTGTAGAAAACCTTGATGAATCTCATTATATATATTTTAAAAATATAATTGTGACAAACAACTCTAATTTAAATGAAACTTATGATGGTTTTTCTATTCCTTTGACATACTCTCCTTCACCACCTTCTTTTGAAAGACCAACTAATGAAGTTAATAATGAAATTTCAAATGAACAATCTAATACTAATAATGAAATAGCAAATAATATAGTTCAAAACGGACAAAATAATAATTTAAGGAACGACTCAACAATCGCTACAACTAGATTGCCTAATACTGGTATTACTAGAATTTTAATTATATCTATTTTTATATTAATTATTTCTAGTATATATTTTAAAATAAAATCTAAAGATATTAAATATTAAGAAATAAAAAGCTTTCTAAAAATTTAGAAAGCTTTTTTGGTGACTCTTCTCGGCTTCGAACCGAGGACCTCCAGATTAAGAGTCTGTTGCTCTACCAACTGAGCTAAAGAGCCATTTTATTTTTTAAGAGCCATCGCATTACAAGTGCGATGCTTTGTAAAACATTATTCAGACTTTTTTTATTATAGTATCTTTTTTTAAAATTGTCAATAGTTAAGGCCAATACTTTTTGTATTGGCCTATTTACTACTATGCTGCGGGTTGTTCAATTGTACTTTCTGTTGTCTGTTCTGGATTATTTGTTACTGGTTCTTCAACTGTTGGCGTTTCCGTAGACTCTGGCGTTGTTGTCTCTACTGTTTGTTCTTGTGTAGAAGAATTAGTTACAGCCCCTGTACCTCTTCTTACTATTCTAGTCATAGCACTATAAGTATCTCTTGAAAGCAATTCTGTTGAAATTGTTTTTCCGTTTAATAATTTAGTTATATATGTTTCTGTTATTAAACCATTTGCTCCTTTTTGTTTTACTACTTCTGTTCCTTGTGGTAATGTACTATCATCTATATATTGTGTTGAATATGGAATAGAAGATATAGTCTTTGTACTAAATTTAAATGTATATTCGTTTTCTTCTTTTATTCCGTAAATTGATATTGTTGCAATTCCTGCATTTGCCGTTGCAACTATTCTTATGGGATATTGTCTTGTATTTTTAAATTTAAAATCTGTTGAACCGTAAACTACTGTTGCATCTCTTCCTGCTGGCACATATGAAGTTACAAATTGATGATTTCTTCTTTCAACGATTTCTAGATTTGCAAGTAGTGCTGCATTATATAATGTTGAAGATATTTGACAAATACCTCCACCTAAACCGTCTACTACTTGTCCAGCTTCATATATTTTTGCATTTTTGTAACCTGCTGCTACTGTTCTTGCTCCTACTACATCATTATATGAAAATGTTTCGCCAGCTAAAAGTACTGTTCCGTTAATCTTTTGACATGCAAGTCTTAAATTTGTTGTTCTATCTACATCACTTACATCATATCTAGTTGTGAATGTTGCTAATTGGTCAGGAAAAGCTTCTTCTCCTAATTCATCTAATGTTACATCTGGCTCAGTAATTATTAGTGGTATTACATACTCTTCTTTATCTTCCTTTAACATCTCTCTTGCTGCTTCAACATCAAAATCTATACCTTCAACTTCTGGATGAACTTCAAATGGTTCTTCTACTATGTATGCATCTTGTGCTTCTTGATATACTTCTTCATGTATATTATCAATGTCTATTGGATCTGGTTCTTTATTTATAACTGGCATTTCCATTACATCATCACTTGAATTTGGATTATTTAATCTATCTTTTACTTGTGTAAGTAAATTGTCTGTATCTATTTTTATTCCAGCCTTTCCTTTGGTAATTATTAATTCATCATCTTCAATAGAATGGCTAGATTCAATTACTACATCTGGTAAATTAATATTCATATCTTCTATTGTTTGTCTTGTTACTTCTTCATTTAAATTCATCTCTAGTGGTATATCTTTTTTAGAAATTAGTGCAAATAAAATATCATAATTATTTATAAATATATTTGAACTTTTTCCTATTGAATAAGCATTTTCTACTGCTTCATCTATTTTGTAACTTACTTCCATTAAAACAGGGCTTAAAGTTGTTTCGTACTCTCCGTGTTTTAAAGTAATATCTTTTTCTTTCCTTTCATTATAAATAGACTCTATTTTTGTTTTTGCTTCTTCTTTTGATAATCCTGATACATCTATTCCATTGATTGAAACTCCATTTATAATATTTTCATTACTAATATTTATTAAAGCAAATATTGTTGATACAAAAATTCCTATTATTAGAAGAATTCCTATTATTATTCCAAGTACTACAAATTTTTTCTTACTTTTTTTCTTATTGTCATTTTCCATCTTATTCATTTCTTTTTCTTGTTTTTTAGGTTTTTCTTCTGATTTTTTAAATTTAGGTTCTTTCTCTTCCTTCTCTTTTTTATTTTTATTGTTTTCTTCTTTCTTTTCTTTATTTGCTTCTTTTTTCTCCTTCTTTTCACTCTTTGTTTTTTCTTCTTTTTTACTATTTTCTTGTTTTTGTATCTCTTCTTGTTGCATCTTCTCATTTTCTACTTCTTTTGTTTCTTCCTCTTTCTTATCCATAACTTTTTCTCCCATAAAAAATCCCCTCTTACTTTTTTATTTCTTCTTTATATTACCATAAAGCAAATTTTTTTACAATATTTTTTTACTATTTCTAGATTATACTAATTATTGAAAAATCCACGTTTAATCAATCTATTTATACATATATTTATCACTGTTACACAATTGTAATAAAAACGTAAAGAAATTTTTTAAAAAAATACTTGAACATTGTAGAATTTAATATTATAATGTTATCAGCAAAAGACAAAAAAGGGAGAGAAATTAAATGGAATTATCAAAGAACATATTCTTTAATACAGATAAATTAGTTGAAAACAGTAAAGTAAAAATTTCATATTTAGGAAAATTATATCAAGATGCTTCAGAAGAAGTATCTATTCATTATGGTTTTGGTTTAAATTGGGATAATGTTAATGATATAAAAATGGAAAAAACAGACTTAGGATTTCAAGCTGAAATTCAACTATTAGAAGGAGATACTTTTAATTTCTGTTTCAGAAATGGAAATGATGAATGGGATAATAATGATGGTCAAAATTATGTATTTCCATTAGAAAAAGTTCAAAATGAATTAATTGTTTTAGATGATGAACCTGTTGCTTTAGGTTCTGCTAAAAAATTAAGAAAATCTTATTTATGGAGTAAAAAAATCCGTTTAGCAGTTTATAAGATAATTACTTATTTGCCAAAACTAATTTCAGGAAATTATAAAAGAAAAGTAAAAGAAAATTAATAAAATAAAAATTAAAGCGATACATTTTGTATCGCTTTTTTAAGTTATAATCCAACCTCCGTTTATTGAAATTACCTGACCTGTTGTATATTTATCTTCTATTAACCATTCTACACATTTAGAAATATCTGATGCCTCTCCTATTGTTCCTAGAGGTATTTCCTCTTTTATTTCTTCTATTTCTTCTTCAGAAAATTTCTCATTCATTTTTGTATATATCATTCCTGGAGCTATTGAATTTACTCTAATATTTGAAGGTCCTAATTCTTTTGCTAAAGCTTTTGTTAGTCCGTCCATTCCTGCTTTTGATACGGAATAAATAACTTCTAGGGATCCTCCTACGACTCCCCAAGCAGAAGACATATTAATTATTAATCCTTTTTTATTATGTATCATATTAGGTATAACTTCTTGTGACATAGCAAACGTAGAATACAAATTTGTATTTATAATCTTATTCCAGTCATCATCTGTTTCATCTGTAAACAATTTATATTCTGAGATTCCTGCATTATTTATTAAAACATCTATTTTACCATATTTATCTAATGCATATTTTGCTAATTTTTTAGCTTCTTCTCTTTTAGACACATCTGCTTTTACAATATCAATTTCTATTCCCTCTTGCTCTAATTCGGATTTTAATTCTTTTGCCGCCTCTTTTGATTTATTATAATTTGCAATTACATTCAAACCTTTTTTAGCTAATCTTTTTGCTATTTCTCTTCCTATTCCTCTTGATGCTCCAGTAATTATTACGACTTCTCCCATTATTTCCTCCTTGTATTTTCCATTTTTTACAAATCTCTTTAATTCCACATATTATGATAACACAAATTATAGAAATTATCAATTATGAGTGTTTTAGGTCTTTCTAATTTTTTTGTTAATAAATGTTTGAAAATTTTTTTAAAATGTGATATTGTTTATTAGGAATTTTAAAACAATATGTAGAAAGAAAGGGACGTATTATGGAAAGAGTAGTTAATGAAGAAAAAAGAAAAAAATTTGTTGAATTTGCAGGTAAAAGAGTAAACAATGTATTACATGACATTCAAATTTTAGAACCAATGGCTAGAAGTAATTCTTATGATTTTACAAGAAAAGATGTAGATGATATGTTCAACGCTATGCAAGAAACATTAAATGAAGCAAAAGAAGAATTTAATAAAAAATTTGATGAGAAAGCAAGAGCAGAAAAGAAAGTCTTCTCTTTTTCATCTGATATAGTAGTAGATGAAGTAAGTGATAATTTTGATACTTTAAATATTGAGACTGAGACAGATACTGATAATGATAATAATAGTGAAATTAGTTTTGAATAAACATTTATAGAAAAAGATAGATATCGTTGTTAATTACATATCTATCTTTTTCTAAATTTAAAATTCAATAATTCTTATTTAGGTTCCATTACAATTTCACTTTGGGGAATATTAGGGGAATTTTTGGGGACTAATGCGTTGCCTTAAAGTTCTACGATTTATTCTGAAACTTAGTATATATGCCTATTTCATAACTTAGAGTCTTTTCACTTTTCAGTAATTTTATGATTTTTTGGGGAATATCTGGGGACTAACTCAAAAAAGGAATAAAAATTAGTCTTAAAATATGATTATTTTTTAATTTTAGGCATTAAAAAAAGCCAATAATCAAGCTAATTTGCAAGACTAATGACCTTTATTGGAGCCACTTATCCGATTCGAACGGATGACCCTCGCATTACAAGTGCGATGCTCTGGCCAGCTGAGCTAAAGTGGCATTTGGTGACCCCGACGGGAATCGAACCCATGTCTCCGCCGTGAAAGGGCGATGTCTTAACCGCTTGACCACGGGGCC
>CALXAV010000030.1 GCA_944386385.1 uncultured Clostridia bacterium | reverse complement strand
ATTAAAATAAAATAAAAAACTAAGATAAATGAAGATATCGAGAGATAATTAATTCATTTATAGAGATAGGGGGAATTAGAAAAATGAAAAAGAAAATTTTAGGGGTATTAATTGTAATTATACTGATAATTACATTAATTGGTCTAGCAGGATGTAGAAGTAAAGAAGAAAATAGTGCAAACACTGAAAATAGTGAAGCAAAACAGAATGAAAGTGATACACAAAAAGAAAATCAGGAGGGTATAGTTGTAACAAATGTATATGCAGCATCAGATAAATATGCAGTAGTTGTTGCAGACAATAAAACTTATATAATAAATAATAATGGGGAAAAACAAGGAACAGTAGATTTTGAAATTAGTGAAGGAGCAACTATTACGATAAATAATAATGGATATGTTTATTACGGCTCATCTTACGATAGCAATAGAATATTAGACAAATCTGGAAAAGTAATTTATGAAAACAATAATGATACTATGTATAATTACATAACAGAAGATAATTATACTTTGAGAACAAGTACAAAATCTGATTTTGAAAATGGAGAATCAAAACAAAAAGAAATTATAGATATGTCTGGAAATGTGATTAAAGAATTAGAAGGTGAAACAAGTTATTACTATTTAGGAGGTAGTATATGGTATTGCGATGGTAATGAAAAATCTTTGTATAATGAAAAAACTGGAGATGTGGTAGTAACAGATAATTATAATATTTATTATAATAACTTGAGGTCATATGCTGGTGGATTTGATTCTAATGTTAAATATAAAAATATAGAAAATGGAGGCACATTTATAAATAGTTTATATATAACTTCTGATTTAAAATGTGAAGATAATAGTAATAAAAAATATATAACGGATGAATATTATTATAATATAGAAGATTATTCAATATATAAATATGATGGATCAAAAGTTAAGGAACTTACTTCAGGAAAAGGATATGAAAATATCTATTTTGGAGAAGATAAATACTATGTTCAATCAGGGACAGGATTTTTCTATGTATTGGATGAAGAATTTAATCAAATAGAAGAGCCTTATGAACTAGGAGAATTGAAAGGAACTACAGAAGTAGTTGGAAATAATTGCATTTTAAATAAAGAAAAAGAGAAATTTACAGATGGTGGTTATGAAGGAACATGGGATCATTTTTATCTTTATGATTATAAAGGTAATTTAATTGAAGATTTAGCTGAAGGCTGGAATGGAGTTAGTCAAATAAGTAATAATATTATTAGACTAGACCGTATGAGTGATACAGGCTTTAGCGAAAGTTCAGGAAGTATAGGAACAACATATATAGGATCTCAAACTACAGACAAATATATTAATCTTTATACAGGAACGACATTAAAAGTATATTAACTATTAAAATCATATTACAATTGTTCACTTAGATAAATTGAAAAAAGGCAACCGCAATCCCATTGGCTTTAGACGATGGGTAGTTCACATAGAAATAAAGTACGAATAGAAATATAAGGAAATAGAAAGAATGGAAACGTTTGAAAAATTAGAAACAAGTTATAATAATTTTAAAAATGAAATCGGAAGTCAGTTACAAAACATTGGTATGAGTATAGGAACTAGCATAAAGGATAGTGCTTTTATGGAGTATATTAGAAATACTTTTACAAGCCAACAAATAATTGTTGTAGGAACTATTGTTACATTTATTCTTTTAATACTACTTTTAATATTTTTAATATTTATTGTATTGAAAATAAATAAAGCATTAAAGAAAAGAGGATATTTGATAGATTTTACGTTAAAAGATTTCTTTGGTGCATGGGGAATATTCTTTTTCATAGGAGTTTTTGTATTAATTTATTCAATGTTTAGAAATGGATTTGACGCAAATTCTATACCTGTTCTTATAGTAATGGTAGCGTGGGGAATTTATGGGATTTTTCAACAAAAATCAAAAATAGAACTGATTAGATATTGTGGTTATACAGGTATAAAGTTTTGGATAAGATTTATATTTAATTTTATATGTGGAATCTTATCAATATTCTTTTTACGTATATTAATACCAATTGCTATTTTTAAATACTTATTTCATTTGTGGAATGACCCAGTATCACCAGATGAATTAAGAGAAATAAATAGGGAGCAAGAAAATTTAAGAAAAAGAAGAGTCGAATATAATTATTATACTGATGGAGATGGAAATACAGGAGTAACAACTACATATCACCATACAAATAATTTTAGTAGCACAACATATACAGATGAAAAAGGTAAAAAGCATATATTTTACAAACATAAATATTAACAAATTAGAATAGAGTTACTTAAGGTGGGTAACTCTATCTTTTTTTACAACATAGGATACTTGTATTTATTATAAGTTGTAAATTATTGGATTCTATGATATAGTTTAGGTGTAAAAAAGAGATATAAATATTTCTAAAAAAGTTATAAGGAGTGGAAGGTTATGGAAAATTATTTTATAATACATTGTTCATTTGGAAGTCCATTTGAAAATTGGTTTGGTTGGTTACATGATTTTATTGAAGATGATGATAAACAATGCTATGTACCTCAATTTCCAATAGGAGTAGGATATCAAAATTATGAAAATTGGAGTAAATTATTAAAATATTATTTAGGTTTAGGACTAATAAATGAAAACACAATTATTATTGCTCACAGTATAGCACCAGTTTTCGTTTCAAAATTTTTAACTGAAAACAAGATAAAGATTAAAAAATTGATATCTGTATGTGGATTTAATAATTATTTAGGAATAAATGAAGAATATGATAATGTCAATGAATCAATGTATTTTGATAATTTGAAAGATGTAAAACAGTATGTGGATAAAATAATTTGTTTTTATTCAGATAATGATCCATATGTAAAATATGAGGTTGAAAAAGAATTTGCGGATACAATTGCTACAGAACAAATTATAATACCAAATGGTGGACATATAAATAGTGAAAGTGGATATGATACTTTTGAAGATATAGTAAGTTATCTTTAGAACTAATATATTAAGAAATTATAAATTAAAAGGAAATGAACTATCAATATGAAAAAAGAAATTGAAATAAAAGAAGTATTGAAGTATTTTTATGAAATAAGTAAAATACCAAGAATGTCTGGAAAAGAAGAAAAAATCGCAGACTATATAGAAAATTTTGCAAAAGATAGAAATTTAAAATATATAAGAGATTCATATAATAACATTATAATATTTAAAGATGCTACTAAATTAAACAAGAGTGATGAGAGTATAATGTTACAATGTCATTTGGATATGGTATGTGAAAAAGAAGAACATATTAATCATAATTTTGAAAAAGAAGGGATAGACATTTACGTTGAAGGGGATTATATTAAAGTAAAAGATACAACATTGGGAGCGGATAGCGGAATAGGAATAGCAATAATACTTGCTATATTAGATTCAAATAATATAAACCACCCCAAAATAGAAGCTATATTTACAGTACAGGAAGAAACAACTATGGAAGGAGCAAAAAAAATAGATGTAAGTATGTTATCAAGCAAAAAAATGATATGCCTAGATAATATGAATGAGGAAGAATTATGGATTGGATGTGCAGGTGCCAAAATTTTTGAATATGAAATAGAGGGGAATTTACAAAAAGTAAGTGAAGCTTATATTTTGGTCAAATTAGGAATAAATGGATTTAGAGGAGGGCATTCCGGAAAGGACATATCTAAAAATAGAGGAAATCCTATAAAAGAAATGGGAAATTTACTAGATAAGTTATATAATAAATATAATATTTGTCTAAAGTCTATTTATGGAGGCAGAAAAGTTAATGTAATACCAAGAGAATGTTATAGTGAAATATTTATAAAAGATGATGATTTTAAAGAAATATCTCAAGAAGTAATAGAATATAATAAATTATTAAAGAAAAAAGATGTAACTGATAATGAAAATATTAAAGTTAATATAAAGCGAATTGATAAGAGAGATAATTATAGCTTTAATTCAAAAACAACAAAAGAAGTTATAGACATTTTAAGAGAAATAAAAAATGGCGTATATTATAAAGATAAATATTCAAATCCATTGGTTTCATTAAATGTCGGGAAAATAGAGAATACAAAAAATGGAGTAAAAATATATTTTTCTATAAGAACAAATAGAACTAGAATAGAGCAAAAATTAGAAAAAGAGCTAAGTAATATAGTTAATAAATATAATATACAAGAAAATAAAAGTGAACTGGCAGGATACGAGCATAAAGAAAGATCAGCATTTATAGATGAATGCAAAACAATATACAGAGAATATTTTGATGCAAATCCGAAAGTTATAGATATGCATATATGTTTAGAGGCAGGATTTTTTGGAAATAAAATACCAGAGCTAGATTTTATTGCAATAGCACCGAATATATATGATGCACATAGTCCGAAAGAAAAATGTTCAATAAGTTCGCTAAAGAAAATATATAATTATTTAATTTTAATATTAGATAGTGCACTTAAATGATTTAGTATGAAGTTATTGTTACCACCGAAAGGTAGTAGATTTTACAGTTCCTACTTATAAATTTAAGAGATTAAAAAAATGAATATATATTAAGCTTGCAGAAAAGAAATTTTATATGAATAACAACAATTGTGGTTGTAATAATTAAGAATAAAACTCCTGTATTTTTGTAATATGGGAGTTTTTATAATTAGAAAATATACTAATCTTCTGTAAATTGTAAATTATAAGAGTTTATGATATAGTTTTAGATATAAAAAGGAGAGAGAAAATGGTTGATTTACATATACATACAGTATATTCTGATGGTAGCAAAACAGTAGAAGAAATTTTAAAGATGTGTGAAGAAAAGAAGGTAGAATATATATCAATAACAGATCATAATACTGCTAAACAATATAAAGATGAAGCTTTAACAAGTAACAATATTTTTAGTGGTAAAGTTATAAAGGGAGTAGAACTAAATGCAGTATTTCAAGATAAAAATATTGAAATATTAGGATATAATATAAATCCTGATGTAATAAATGGATGGTGTGAAAAGTATTATTCTGAAGAAAAATTAGAAAAACAACAAGAAATATGTTATAAGAGATTGTTAAATATATGTGATAAGCAAGGACTTATATATGATAAAAGCAAAATAGTAAAACCTAAAGCAACCGGATATGTAGAAATTTCAATTTATAATGAACTCATTAAACATAAAGAAAATTATAAAATATTAGGAGAATTTACAGAATCTCTTGGAGTGTTTTTCAGAAAAGGATTAGCAAATCCTAAAAGTGCTTATTTTGTAAATCGTATAGAATTTAGACCAAAATATAAAGAAGTAGTAGATATTATTCATGAGTCTGGTGGAAAAGCATTTTTGGCACATCCATTTGAATATAAATTTGAAAATACAATTGATTTTATAGATGAGTTAAGAAAAGAAAAAGAACTTGATGGGATTGAATGTTTTCATCCATCAGCTAACCAAGAAGAAAGAAAAACTTTGGTTCAATATGTAAAGAAAAATAAATTATATATAAGTGGTGGTAGCGATTATCACGGAGATTCAAAACCAGATATAGGAATAGGTATTGGAAGAGGAGATTTAAATATATCTAAAGAAATACTTGAATGGTTATAAATAAAAATTGACAAAAATCGATTCTTAAAATATAATGAAAGCAGATTCGGTATAGGACCTTATCTGCAGGTTAAAATAAATAACATATTACAAAAAACAGAGATATTTTCTTTGTTTGTTTGACTTGCGTTAGGTCTATCTGTATCAGATAGATTTTTTTTATGAAAAGGAGGAAGTCAAAATGACGAAAAAAGAAAAAGAAAATACTTTTATAGAGGAGGGAAAACTAGTACAAAATGAACCAAATGCAAAGATATTGATATCTGCTTTGCAACATATTGGATATGATGATGTATCTGCAATTGCAGATATAGTGGATAATTCCATAGATGCTAATGCTACGAAAATAAAGATATTTATAGACAGAGATGAAAACGGTAAAATACAAATAACAATTGTAGACAATGGTAGTGGAATGGATAGAGAAACATTAGATGAAGCTTTAAAATTAGGTTCTAATACAATTCATGATGATATAACTGACTTAGGAAAATTTGGAATGGGTTTGAGTGCTGCAGGACTAGCACTAGCAAATCAGACAATAGTATTTACAAAAACATGTAAAAGTAAAAACATTTTAAAAAGTATTACTGATGTAGAAATAATAAGGAAAATGAATCAATTTGTAAAAATATTAGAAGAGACAAACGAATGTGAAAAAGAATATTTTAATAAAATGGTACAAAATGATAGCGGTACAATTATAATACTTAAAAATTGTGAGGGGATAAAGTTAAATACAGCTTCAACATTAAAACAAAAGATAGTAAAAAACATGGCAAGAGTATTTAGAAATTTTATGTCTAAAATTGATTTCTATGTAAATGATGTAAAAATAGAGCCAGATGATCCTTTGAGATTAAAAGTAAAAGAAGGAGAGTTAAAAGGCACTTTATTTAGTGAAGATGATTATCTGGTAAAATGGAAAAATATAAGAGGAGAAGAGAAAAAAGGTATTGTACATATTAAATTAGTTTCACTACCAGAATGTGATATTAATATAGCTAGAAAATTAGGCATTAATATGTCTAATCAAGGATTTTCAGTACTTAGAAATAATAGAGAAATTGCAATTGGATTTTTACCAAAATGGGAAGGACTAGTTAGAGATCCTCACTTAAATAGATTTAGAGGAGAAATATCTTTTTCATCAGATATGGATGATGCAATGGGAGTAAACTTTAGAAAAAATGGAATAGATATGGTAGATTCGGTTGACAATATTTTGAGAGGATTAATATCTCCTCAAATAAAAACAATTAAGAAAAATATTAGAAAAAAAGCTGATATTACTGAAGAAGAAACACAAAATCACAAAAACAATGAAAAAATGTTAAATAAAATGTCAAATATTTTAATGTTACCAAGAGGTGTTTCTGCCGTTGCAGAGTTTAAATTATTAAATATGGGAGAAACTGGAGATATTTATAAAGCAGAGCAAATAGGCAAAAAGATAGTTATTTCTTGGAATATTGATCATCCCTTTTATCAAAAACTTATTGTAGAAAATATAGAAAATCAAAATGTTATAAAAATTGCAGATTTCTTTATATATACACTAGCTTCTGCACAAATACAATTTATGGCTGATGATGAAGAAAAAAGTTTAATTATGAGTAGTATCATTTCTACAATGAGTACGAATATGAGAAATTTATTATCTTAATTTTAAAACTAATAAGCAATTTTTTTATATGCAAAATTATTATATATCTAGTTGAATAATCTAGAATCTTATGATATTATAAGCAAAAATGTAAGGAAGAAGGATGTTGAAATGGAAAATTATAAAAGAAATTATACAAAGACTGTAGCAATTGTTATGGTTATAATTTTATTGTTGGTTGTACTTACAGGAATATCTTATTATAGAGATGTAGAGATAGTAACAAATATTTGCTTAAGCTTTTTAATTGCTTGTACTACTGGAGTAGTAATTGAAGTAATTAATGGCTCAAAAGAAAAAGATTCTAAGGTAGTAGAAAATTATAAAAAAGAATTAGAAGAGATGAGATATAAAATTGTTAAATTTAGAAAAGGACTAAATAATTTATCAAGAAATAGAAGAAGATATAATTTCTTTAATGGGGCAGATAGATTAATGGAAGATGCAAGTAAGTTAAATGAACAAATAAATTATTTATATGAAAATGAACCTAAGAAAAGTTTAGTTAAAAAATTTTTATATAATCAAGAAATAAACCTAGAGCATAAAATTACTAGTGTAGAAGAAATAAGAGAAGATATTGTAAATATGACAGATAAAAGAAGTATATTAAAAAAGATGTCTCGTTATAACCATAATTTGGACATGCTATTGTATAATATTAATAGAGAATTAGGAATTAAGTAGGAAGATGTTATGGAATTAAATATAGAAAAAGAATTATTTGAATTACAAGATAAAAAATATCAAGAATTCCAAAAGGGATTGTGTCCTGGCGTAGATAATATAATAGGAATCAGAGTACCGATACTTAGAAATTATGCTAAAGAATTATTAAAGAAGTATGATTTTAAAGAGATAATGGAAAGCATAAAGGATAATTATTATGAAGAAATAATGCTCCGAGGAATGTTAATAGGTGGAGCAAAAGAAGATTTTGATGTAATTATTAGTTACATAGAAGAATTTATTCCTAAAATAGATAACTGGGCAGTTTGTGATACTTTTTGTACAGGATTAAAGATAACTAAAAAACATAAAGATGAAATGTGGATTTTTATACAAAAGTATTTAAAATCTAAAAAAGAATTTGAAGTTAGATTTGGTGTTGTTATGATACTTGGTTATTTTATAGATGAAGAACATTTAGAAGAAAATTTTAAGATATTTAACAATATTAAAGTAGATAAATATTATGTACAGATGGCAGTTGCATGGGCTATATCTATTTGTTTAATTAGATATTATGATAGAACAGTTAAGTATTTACAAAAAGAAGCGAATTTAGATAATTTTACATATAACAAATCTATACAAAAAGCAATAGAATCATACAGAATTACTGATGAACAAAAAGATTATTTAAGAAAAATGAAAAAATAAATATTAATTTTTTGTAAAAATTGTTTATTCAAAAAAATATTTATGTTATAGTAGTATGGTAAAAAATATATTAAGGGAGAAAGATACATGGGAAAAGGAAAAAGAGTAATGGTAAAAGAACCTAAGAAAAATAGAAATAGAAGAATGTCGAATGGAGAGATTGAGCAAAAGAAGAAAATAATTAAAAGAACCTTTTTTACAATCGTAGCATTACTTATTATTTTTATTGTTGCTATGATTGCTAATAATTATATTATATTGGACAATAATGAAAGAACAAATTTGGTTATTAATAATAATAATGTAACTTCTGATTTGAAAAATGATGTTTTAATAGAAGATGATATTATATATTTATCAGAAGCGGATATATCAAATTTCTTTGATAAACATATATATTATGATGAAGATTCAGGAAAAATAATTACGACATATGAAAAGAAGATAGCAGAGATTGGCTTTGATGAAAATGTAATAAATATAAATGGATCTGATAAAAATATATATGCACATGCTATTGAAAAAGATGGAGAGGTATATTTACCTATTTCTGAGATGGCAGATGTATATGACGTAGAAATTCAAAGTATACCAGAAACAAAAGTCATTACAATGGATTCTTTAGATAGAGAACAAAAAAGAGCTATTGTAAATAAAAATACGGCTGTAAAGTCTTCTACTAATTTTATAGCAAGAACTGTAGACAGAGTGGATAAAGGGGAAGCAGTTATAGTTGTTTCAACTGATGGTAAATATTCAAGAATTAGAACATCAGATGGAAAAATTGGAGTTGTCAAATCAAATAGATTAGAAAATGAGTTTATAATAAGAGAAGATATGGAAGAAGAAAAACAAGTAGAAGGGAAAGTAAATCTTACTTGGGATTATTTTTCAGAATATGCTTCAGCACCTGATAGAAGTGGAACTACTATAGATGGAGTAAATGTAGTATCACCATCATTCTTCTATATAGATACAGATGGAGAACTTAAAGAAAATGTAGGAAGTGAAGGACAAGCATATATCGAATGGGCTCATAACAATGGATATAAAGTATGGCCAATGGTATCGAATGCGGTCGCAGCAAATGAAAGCTTGGATATCACTTCTGATATAATGAACAGTTATGAAAATAGAAAAAAATTAATAGAAGGTATTGTAGAAAAATGCGTAGAATATGATTTAGATGGTATTAATATAGATTTTGAAAATATGTATGCAGAAGATAAGGACATGTATTCTAGATTTATAATAGAACTTACACCAAGACTAAAAGAAATAGGAATGGTAACATCTGTTGATGTAACAGCACCAGATGGAGCAGATACTTGGTCTCTATGTTTTGATAGGAATGTTATAGGAGATGTAGCAGATTATATTATATTTATGGCTTATGACCAAAACGGAACTTCTAGTACAGAACCTGGAACAACAGCAGGTTATAACTGGGTTCAATTAAATCTTGCTAAATTCTTACAAACAGAAGATATAGACTCAGAAAAGTTAATACTTGGTATTCCATTCTATACAAGAGTTTGGACAACTAATTCTTCTGGTGATATAGTTAGTAGAAGTACCGTTTATATGAAAGATATAGATAGTGTTATACCAGCAGGAGTAGAGAAGACTTGGAATGATGAATTGAAACAAAATTACGTAGAATATACTGATGGAGCAAACAAAAGACAAATATGGATTGAAGATATAGATTCTTTAAAAGCAAAAGTATCTTTGGTGAAAGAAAATAATTTAGCAGGTGTTGCTTCGTGGCAAAAAGATATGGAATCAGACGATGTATGGCAAATGCTAAAAACTGAATTATCAGAATAATAAATAAAAAAACGATAAAATCCGCTTGACATTAGCATTTTAGATATATATAATACTAAAAAAGCACTTTGGAGGTAATTTTGACAGATGCAAAAAAAGGACGTATTTTTTACAACTAATAAATATGATAATCTAACAGACGAACAAATAATAGAAAAAATACACGAAGGTGACGAAGAAGCTTTATCATATATTTTAGAAAAATATAAAGAACTTGTAAACATGAAAGTTGGAAAATACTTTATAGTAGGAGCTGAAAAAGAAGATACTGTCCAAGAAGGGATGATAGGACTATTTAAGGCAATAAAAAGCTTTGATAATACAAAACAGAATTCTTTTAAATCTTTTGCAAATATATGTATAGAAAGACAGTTAATAACTGCAATAAAGAGTTCTAATAGACAAAAACATCAACCACTTAATTCGTATTTATCATTAAACACAGCAGCTTATGATAATAATGAAGATGATAGTGTTGAATTATTAGAAACTTTTAATAGTAAAACAATAGAAGATCCTTTGGACACTATAATGAAACAAGAGTACTATAAAGAAGTAGAAGATGCGGTAAACAAAAATTTAAGTAAATTCGAAAAACAAGTTCTAGATAGATTTTTAAAGGGAGAAAGTTATGTGAAAATAGCAGAAAGATTAGATTCTCCTGTGAAATCAGTAGACAATGCAATTCAAAGAATAAGAAAAAAAGCAATGAAAAATATATCTAATGATAAAAACCAACATAAATAGTGTTGGTTTTTATTTTTTCTAGACAAACTAAAAATATAGTGTTATACTTTAAAAGCAAAATTAAAACCAAAGAAAGCGATAGGAGGAAAAATAGGTGTTTAGTAATGAAAATGTAGAAGATAGTGTAAAAATAAAAGTAATAGGTGTAGGTGGCGGAGGAAATAATGCTGCTTTACACATAATTAACGAAAAAGTAAAAAATATAGAAACATTTTTAATAAATACAGAAATGGGGGTTCTAAGTAGAACAAATTATAGAAATATATTACAAATAGGAAAAGAAACAACGAACGGTCTAGGTGCAGGAGCAAATGAAATAGTAGGAGAAAATGCTGCTAGAGAAAGTAAGGAAGATATTGAAAAAATATTACAAAATACTGATATGTTATTTATAACTGCAGGCATGGGTGGAGGAACAGGAACTGGTGCAGCACCTGTAGTTGCAGATATTGCAAAAGAAATGGGAATTTTAACTGTTGGAGTTGTTACAAAACCATTTATGTTTGAAGGAAAATTGAGAGAAAGAAGAGCAGAGCAAGGAATAGAAAGATTAAAAGAAAATGTAAATGCTCTAATTGTAATTTTAAATGACAATTTATTAAGCGTTGCAAATAAGAATACACCATTAAGAGAAGCTTTTTTACTTGCAGATGATGTTGTGAAACAAGGTATACAAAGCATAACAGATTTGATTACAACAGTTGGAGAAATAAATCTAGACTTTGCAGATATAAAAACTATATTTAGCTATAAAGGAAAGGCATATATGGGAATAGGAAGAGCTGAGGGAGAGGCAAGAGTAGAAGAAGCTATAAAACAAGCAATAGAAAATCCTCTAACGGAAAATAAAATAGATAATGCAAAAGGTGTAATATTTAATGTAACAGGTGGAGAAGATTTAAGTTTAACAGAAATAGACAGTGCTATTAAAGTAATTAATGATAAAGTAGACGATGAGGCAAATATTATTTTTGGTACAGTTATAGATAAAAATCTAGGTGATGAGGTTGTTGTAACTGTTATAGCAACAGGTGTTGAATAAAATTATAGACAATAAAGAACTCTAAGTATCTTTTTTACTTAGAGTTCTTTTGGGGCTTCCAACGGGAATTGAACCCGTGACCTCTACCTTACCAAGGTAGCACTCTACCAACTGAGCTATGGAAGCACATAAAGAAATTATATAATAATATAGAAAAAAAGTAAAGAAAATCTTGACTTTTTATAAAAAAGATATTAAACTATTAACATAAGGTAAAAACTAATAAGAGACGAGTAGGGTAGAGATTACTTTTAGAGAGAATTAGTCATAGGCTGAAAGCTAATTTAAGCAAATCTATTTGAAAACTAACTCTTCAAAGGTTTCTAGTGAATAAGCTAGACGTTTAAGATACGTTATAATCTTAAAATTAAGTAAAAAATAGGATGGAACCGTGTAAATTGCACTCCTATGGATATTAAAGTCCATGGGAGTTTTTTGATGGACTAAGATGTGTCCCAAATTGTCGAAAAGCCGACAAAAGGAAACGTCCCCAATGGACAAAAGGAGGTTTTTTTATGATTAAAGTTACTTTAAAAGACGGATCTATTTTAGAGGTCGAAAAAGGAAGCAGCATTTTAGATGTTGCAAAAAAAATCAGTGAAGGCTTAGCAAGAAACATGACTTGTGGAGAAGTAAATGGCGAAATTAAAGATTTAAGATATGAAATAAATGAAGATTGTTCTTTAGTTATCCATACTTTTTCTGATGAAGATTTAGAAGGAAAGAAGGCTTATTGGCATACAACTTCTCATATTATGGCACAAGCTGTAAAAAGATTATTCCCAGAAGCTAAACTTGCTATAGGACCAGCAATTGAAAATGGTTTTTATTATGATTTTGATGTAGAAAAACCATTTACAGATGAAGATAAGGTAAATATTGAGCAAGAAATGAAAAAAATCATAAAAGAGAATTTAGAAATAGAGAGATTTTCTTTACCTAAAAAAGAAGCTTTAGAATTAATGAAAGATGAGCCTTATAAGGTTGAATTAATTGAAGATTTAGCTGAAGGTGAAGAAATTAGTTTCTATAAGCAAGGAGATTTTACAGACCTATGTGCAGGACCACATCTAGTAAGTACAGGTAAAATAAAAACAGTAAAAATATTATCATCTTCAGGAGCATACTGGAGAGGCGATGAAAAAAATAAAATGCTTCAAAGAATTTATGCAATTTCATTCCCTAAAGCAAGTATGTTAGAAGAATATTTACAATTTCTAGAAGAAGCAAAACAAAGAGACCATAGAAAATTAGGAAAAGATTTAGAAATATTTATGACTCATAAATTAGTTGGAGCAGGTCTTCCAATGTACTTACCAAATGGTGCAACTATTAGAATGATTTTAGAGAGATACATTCAAGATAAGGAAATATCTTTAGGTTATGAACATGTGTATACACCTTCACTTGCAAATGTTGAATTATATAAAGTAAGTGGACATTGGGACCATTATAAAGAAGATATGTTCCCAGCTATGAAAATGGATAATGAAGAAATGGTTTTAAGACCAATGAACTGTCCTCACCATATGTTAATATATAAAAGTAAAATGCGTTCATATCGTGATTTACCAATTAGAATTGGTGAACTTGCACATGATTTTAGATATGAAGCATCTGGAAGTGTCTGTGGATTAGAAAGAGTTCGTGAAATGTGTCAAAATGATGCTCACCTTTTTGTAAGACCAGACCAAATTAAAGAAGAAGTAGGAAATATTTTAAACTTAATTAAAGAAGTTTATCAAAAGGATTTTGGTTTCCCAGCTTCAAGCTTTAAATATAGATTATCATTAAGAGATAAGAATAATAAAGAAAAATACATTGATAATGATGAAATGTGGGAGACAGCAGAAAGTCAATTAAGACAAATTTTAACAGAATTAGGTATAGATTTCTACGAAGCAGAAGGAGAAGCAGCATTCTATGGACCTAAGATTGATATACAAATAAGAACAGCTTTAAATCATGATGTTACAATACCAACTTGTCAATTAGATTTTGCTCTTCCTGAAAGATTTGAACTAGAATATATTGGAGAAGATGGAAAAGCACATAGACCAGTTGTTATCCATAGAGCAATACTTGGTTCTTCTGATAGATTTATATCATTCTTATTAGAAGAAACAAAAGGAAATCTACCATTATGGCTTTCACCAACACAAGTTAGAATTTTACCAATTACAGATAAAGAACATGATTATTGCCATAGATTAAAGGATGAACTTGTTAAGGCTGGTATGAGAGTAGAAGTAGATGACAGAAATGAAAAGACAGGTTATAAAATACGTGAAGCACAGCTTCATAAAATACCTTACATGTTAATTATAGGACCAAAAGAAGTAGAAGGAAATTTAGTTTCTATACGTTCTAGAAAAGATGGAGATATAGGAACAATGGAAGTTGAAGAATTTAAAAATAAACTTCTTGAAGAAATTGAAAATAAAAAATAATAAGAAATAATGAAAAATAAATAAAACTATAATACTAAGAAGAAATAGGAGAGATAGAAGATGAAATTAGGGATTGTAGGTCTTCCAAATGTAGGAAAGAGTACATTATTTAATAGTATTACTAAAGCTGGAGCAGAATGTGCAAATTATCCATTTTGTACTATAGAGCCAAATGTTGGGGTTGTTCCTGTTCCAGATGAAAGACTTGACGCTTTAGCTAAAATGTATAATCCAGAAAAAGTTACACATGCCGTAATTGAATTTGTAGATATAGCAGGTTTAGTTAAAGGTGCAAGTAAGGGAGAGGGACTTGGTAATAAATTCTTATCACATATACGTGAAACAGATGCTATTTGTGAAGTTGTTAGATGCTTCAATGATAGTAATATTGTTCATGTTGACGGAAGTATAGACCCTGTACGTGATATTGAAACTATTAATTTAGAATTAATTTTTGCAGATATAGAAACTGTAAATAAAAGATTGGACAAAGCAAGAAAAAATCTAAAAGCAAGCAAGAGCTATCAAGAAGAGGTGGATTTATTAGAGAGAATTAAAGAAAGCTTAGAAAATGGAATTTCTGCAAGAGCATTAGAATTTAACGAAGATGAACAAAAATTAGTTAAAGATATGTTTTTATTAACTACTAAGCCAATTCTTTATATTGCAAATATTTCAGAAGAACAAATAGAAAATGCTGAAAATGATGAAATGGTTTTAAAAGTTAAAGAATATGCTGCTAAAGAAAATGCAGAAGTTATTCCTTTATGCGTTAAAATTGAAGAAGAATTATCTGGATTAGATGATAATGATAAAAGAGAAATGCTAGAAGCTATGGGATTGGAAGAATCTGGGCTAGATAAGGTTATCAAAAAATCTTATGATTTATTAGGATTAATGTCATTTTTAACAGCTGGAGAACCAGAAGTCAGAGCTTGGACAATAAAAAAGGGAACAAAAGCACCACAAGCAGCAGGAAAGATTCACTCTGATATAGAAAGAGGATTTATAAAAGCAGAAGTTATTTCATTTAATGATTTGATGGAATGTGGAAGTATGGTTACAGCAAAGGAAAAAGGATTAGTTCGCCAAGAAGGAAAAGAATATGTAATGCAAGATGGAGATATTGTATTATTTAAATTTAATGTATAAAAATAAAATATGTAACATTATTGTAATATAAATGTAAAATAAAAAAATAAAAAAACTATTGACGAAACATATTTTTAAGTATAAAATAAAAAGCGAAGAACGGAAGAAAAAACTTAAATTTTGTTATTTTATTACAATTACTTGATTTATATTTAAAAAAATGGTATAATAATTAGTGATTGTATAAATAATAATAAAAAATCTAAAAGTAGAGGAGAAATCAATATGAAGAAAACAAATTTATTAAAAGTATTTTTTGGTTTAGTTTTAAGTGTAATGGTAATTTTTATAGCCACATCAGTAACTGCAACAGATGGATTTACAGATATGACAGACACATTAGTTAATAATTCAACAGGAAACAATGCAACAAATAACACTTCAAGTACAAATACAGCAAATAGCAATTCAAATGCATCAAACACAAATGTTTTAAATTCAAACAGAGTAAATACAAATTCAAATAGTTCAAATACTAATTCTAGTATTTATAATAATACAAGTTTACCTAGCACAGGTATAGGTGATTCTTTACCAATAGCTGCTTTAGTAGTTGTATTTGGAATATCAGCTGTATATGCATATAAGAAGATTAAAGATTATAGAAATATTTAATGATTGAAATAAAATATATAACAAAGACTTTTTAGAAACCTAAAAAGTCTTTTGTTTTGCTTTAATAATAAATCTGTTATTATTTAAATTGTTGCAAGTAATTAAAGTTAGAGTTTTTTCATTTTTGTCATAGTTGGTAATGGGGGAAAGGTCATCTTCTTTAACCTCATAGTTTTCTTGTACTTGATATGTGTATTTAATTCCGCTAGTATCGTAAATGTAAATTTCATCATTAGGCTGGAGTTGATTTATTTTACTAAAGAACTTATCATTATTATAATTATGTCCAGCAATGCAAATGTTAGTGTTATCTTGTAAATTTGTTCCGTAAAATTTACAAGGGGAAACCTTTAAATTTTCTTCTGTTAAACTAGAGAAAACAGGATAATAAAGATTGATTTTTGGAATTTCTATAATACCAAAAAGATTGTTTTCTGTATTTTCTTCTTCTTTGGCTTGAGTATCAGCATAAAGTTTATATATATTATAGTTACCAATTAAATTTTGTGAAATTTTTTCCTTTGAGTTTATAGAATAAATTTGATAAATAGAAAAAGAAATGGCGGTAATAATAATTATAATGGATATAGTAAATTGTAGTTTAAAGAATTGCTTATTTGTGCTTTTTTTATATTTATTGTTGATTTTTTTGATACTATCTATATCATTATACAATTCTTCAGTATTTAATTTCTTATTATTTTTATCATTTAAATTTGTACTTAAAATCTGATTCATAATTTTATTTTATCTTAAAATAGAAAAATTATTATAAAAAACTTGTCAAAATTTTAGATTTTTGTTATCATAGCTAAAGTAAAAGGAGATAATAATGAAAGAAACAAAAGAAAGAAAAATGATAAGACACAAAAAGAAAAATGTTAGAATTTTTCCTCTATATAAAACAGTTTCTTGGGATTTATTGTTTTATTTTCCAATAATATTCTTATTTTTAACACAAATAAAGGGATTTTCTGCTTCACAGGTCTTATTTGCAGATGCGTTTTATACATTAGCAAATACATTTTGGCAGTTACCAGTAACTAGTTTAGTAGATAGAATTGGAAAGAAGAATTGTTTAATAATAGGAAATGTTTTATATAGTGCAAGTATTCTAGCAATGATATTCATGCAAAATTATTATGAATTATTATTAATACAATTTATATATGCTTTAGGATATTCTATAAAAGGGATATGTGAATCTAACATATTATATGATTCACTTCCTGCAAGTAAAAAAAGAGGAAGAGTTTTTGCTACAATAGACCGGAAAATCATCATCATATTTTTATTTGTTTGATGCCATATCATCTGTAATTGCCGGATTTACATTTGCAATAAATGGTTATATTCCAATGATATTATGTTTCTTGTGTTGTGTAGCTTCTACTATTATATCATTCAAATTTAGACATACAGTAATTGCAGAAGAGAAGGTAAAACCAGTTTCACTAAAAGAATATATGGGACAAATAAAAGATTCAATGAGATTTTCTATAAAGTCTAGTAGAGTAAAATTGTTAATTTTATCAAATGCATTATTTTTAGGATTAGTTATGGGAATTGTAAACTTAAGAAGTAGTATGCTTAGTGAAATGCAAGTACCAGAAGCTTACTTTGGAATTATATTTGCTGTTTTACAGTTCTCAGCAGCAATAACAGCAAGATATAGTGAACAGGTACATAAGATATTTAGAAATAAAACAATAGCGATACTAACAATTCCAACTACAGTTTCTTGTATTTTAATTGGTTTTATAGGAAAAGATCCATTATCTAAGTCATCACTAATATTAATAGTTCTATTATTCTTGATACAATATGCAGCTAAAGGGCCATATAGAGCATTACTTGCACGTTATTTAAACAATTTTACAAATAGAAAAATAAGACCAAAATTAACAGCATTAAGAAATTTATCATCAAATTTATTAACAGCAATAGTTTCAGCAATATGTGCAGCACTATTAGAAATAACAACAACTGCAAATACATTTATAATAATTGGATGTTTAACGACTATTGCAGCTGTATTATTAGTAGACTATATGAGAGATAGGGTAGGATTAAAACCATCTCAATATAGTAAAGAAGATTTAAAATATAGTTTATATAGACCAGATAAAACAAATAAAAAGCCTAAGCAAAATTAGGCTTTTTTTCTCTTGTATAAACTTTAGGTGTTACTTCAAATTTTATTTTAAAGCATCTAAAATCAAATAATTCATCTTCTTCTAGACAATCTAAATAGATATCCAATTCTTCTAAATTCCTACAAGCAGCAATTATAATTGGATTTAATTTATATTCAAACATTAATTCAAAAGCTAAATCTAAAGCTTTAAAGATAGATTTATTTTCTTTGTGTAATACTAGGCTTATTGTTTCTCTAAATCTAGAACTAACAGAATGTTTAAATCTATTTAAAGGTAAAATATATTCTTTATCTATAACGTCTCTTAAAGAAGAATATTTATCTTTATTTTCATTATATATTTTTTCTATATCGTCATATTTATATGGTAAATATGCTTTTTGGTCTTTTTCAGAAATAATTAAAGTATCATTATCCATTTTGTTCTCCTAATAAATTTTATTTTTAATTTAAAAATTACTTAAATTTATTATAACCATAAAAAACATTTTAGTAAATAAAAATAGTATTACATTTTTATTACATATAAATTTTTATTGAAATGATTTCTCTTGTATGATATAGTTATTATAGTTATAAGATACATAAGAGAAAGGAAAAGAAAGAAGTGTATAAACTTAGTGATTTTGATAAATCAAGTAAAAATTTATATAGAATAGGTAAAATATTAAGTACAGTTATTTGTATTATTATATTATTTTTAATTGTTTTTAATATAACTTTAATGATAGAGTCTTATATAAATCCAAATGAATTACCAAGTTTTTTAGGAGTAAAAAGTTTTGTTATAGTATCAGAGAGCATGGAACCAACGATTATGACAAATGATCTTATTTTTATTACAAATACATCTAAAGAAAATTTGGAAGTAGGAGACATTATATCTTTTAAAACAGGAGATTATATAAATACTCATAGAATTGTAAGAATAGAAGAGAAAAATGGGGAAGAGGTATATATAACAAAAGGAGACAATAACAATTCGGAAGATAGAACACCGGTTAAGTTACAAGATATAGAGGGTAAATACTTATTTAGATTACCAGGCTTTGGAAAAATAACAGAAATTTTAAAAAGTAAAGTAACTTTAGTTATTCTTTTGGTTTTCTTAGTAATAATTTCTTGCTATGAGGTAAGAATCTCAAAAAGAAAATTGAAAAGAAAAGAAGAGAGATTTGAATTTAATAAAAAATTAGTAGAAAATGTAAAAAAGGATAAAATAAAAAAGAATAAGGAGATGTAATAATTGTATAAAGCTATTTTTATAGATATAGATGGAACGTTAAGAAATGATTTTGGAGAAATAACCCAAAGAACAAAAAATTCAATAAAAAAAGTAGTGGAATCTGGGATAATAGTAGTTATATGTTCTGGAAGACCAATTGAAAGTACAGTAGAAGTAAGCAAAATGTGTTTTGCAAGTGAATTTGTAATTACTTCAAATGGAGCACATGGATATAATTATAAAGAAAATAGATGTATATTTAAAAATCCAATGAAAAAAGAAGCTTGCATAAAATTATATTATTTAGCAAAAGAAAATGATATAGGTTTTGTTATGAATACAGAAAAGGGAAGATTTATAACTAAACCAACAGACAAAAAATCAGATATCTTACTTGATGAACCAATAGAAAGTTTTGTTGAAAAAATTGATGTTATGCAATGCTTGTTACAAGATAAAAGCTTTGAAAAAATCAGAGATTTAAAACCAGAGGTAGAGAAAATAGAAAATGTAGGAATAAAAAATCAGTCAAAAGCTTTAACTAATCCTAAGGAAAAAATAAGAGAAGTAACATATTATGATGTAGCAGATGAAAAAACATCAAAAGGATTTGGAGTAGAAAACATGTGTAAAGCTTTAAATATTGATTTAAAAGATGCTATTTCAATTGGTGATGATTATAACGATGTTTCTATGTTTGAAAAAACAGGTTTAAGTGTAGTTATGGGAAATGCAAATGACGAAGTAAAAACTAAAGCAAAATATGAAACATTAACTAATAATGAAGATGGAGTGGCAGTATTTCTAGAAAAATTACTTTCTAATAAGCATCCTGTAATAAATGAAAAATGAACTTTGACAACAAAATACCCCCTAATATATAATTTCAATATAGACAAC
>CALXAV010000029.1 GCA_944386385.1 uncultured Clostridia bacterium | reverse complement strand
AGATAAAGAATATGGTAAAAAATCATCATCTGGCAAAATCAATAATAGATGCATCATGGTATGAGTTAACAAGACAATTAGAATATAAGGCTATATGGAATGGAAGAAAATATATAAAAATAGATACTTTTTATGCCAGTAGTCAGTTGTGTTCTGTTTGTGGATATCAGAATGTAGATACAAAAGATTTGGCAGTCAGAAAATGGACATGTCCTAAGTGCAAAGCAAAGCATGACAGGGATATAAATGCTGCGACAAATATCCTAATGGAAGGATTAAGAAAAATAGCATAGAGAAAAATATAGGGCTGGGACTGCCCAAATTAACGCCTGTGGAGATAGTAGGTTACGAGGTCTATGAAGCAGGAAGCCCATTGGCTTTAGACAATGGGTAGTTCACAGAGTATAGTAGTAGTGCAAGCGAAATGATTGATGATTTTGTAGAGCTATTACAATATTACAGTGAATTAGATGATGAAATTCAAATACTAAGTAAAATAGATAATAATATAGAATTAAACAAAGAGCTTTCACAAACTATTTTAATAGAACTTGCAGATAGTTATTTTAGAATTGGAGATGAAGAACAAGCAAGAGAATTAGTATTAAGTTATATAAGAAAAAATCCAGATGAAGATGAGCCTTATATGTGTATGCAAAATTGGTATATCTATTATAGAGACGATTTTGATAAATTAGCAGAAGTAATGGATTTAGCAGAAAAAATAACCATATTTTAGTTACTGATTTTGGTTATGATGAATTGATAAAACATTATGAGGATATTGGAGATATTAAAAATAAAGAAAAGTATGAGAGATTATATGAAAAATGGAAACAAAAAAGAGGAACAATAGAAATATGATGAGACGAGTATAACCTAGAAATAGGTTATATTTTTTTGCTGTTTTTTAGGATGTTTTTTAGGACGGGGTCAAAAAACAATAAAAAAAATATGGATGTATAACAATTAAAAAAATGTAAATTCTAAGTTGTATTTTTGATAGCTTAGATGTTTTTTGACCCCGTCCTGAAAAACATCTAAGTTCTAACAACCCAAATATGAGAATACAATTAAACAAAAGTATTCTTGAAATAAAAGGAGAAAGAGCAGTATGAAAGGTGTATCAATAGAAGAGCGTAGTGTTATACTCGCACATTATATTATAGAAACAAAAGATACAGTAAGAGGAGCAGCTAAGAGATTTGGGATAAGTAAAAGTACAGTACATAAAGATGTTTCAGAAAGATTAAAGAAAATAAATCCTGCTTTAGCAAAGGAGGTAAGAGTTGTATTAGATGAAAATAAAGCAGAAAGACACATAAGAGGAGGATTAGCAACTAAGAGAAAATATGGTCATTAATATTTTTTAATATCACTTTTCTACATAATAAGACATAAAATATAATAGCCCTATTTTATGAGGTGAAGCAATATGAGTAAAATTAGAAAAGGAGATATAGTGGGAAGAAAGTCTTATGGCAAGGATATTTACTTTAAAGTTAGTAACATAATAGAAAAGACAAATGAAGAAATAGCTATATTAAATGGGCTAGTTGAAAGAATAGAAGCAGATAGTCCTTTATCAGATTTAGAAATTATACCAAGAGAAGATGTAAGAAAAAGAGTAGAAGAACTAGATAAATCTTTAGAAAAGAGAATATTTGTAATAGGAGAAAAAAGAAATAATGAAAAAATAGAATCTGGAAAAATACTTCATTTAGATGGTGACAGAAAGTATAGTGAAAAATCTTATAATTATTATAAAAAAGTGGGATTAAATGCTGTTGTAAAAAATATACCAGAATATAAACAACCTAGAGTAGTTAGGCGTTTACTAGACATATACAATCCAGATATTTTAGTAATTACAGGTCATGATGGTATGCTAAAACGAGGCAGTAGATATCATGACATTTATAATTATAGAAATTCTAGATATTTTATAGAAACAGTAAAAGAAGCAAGGAAGTATGACAAGGAAAAACAAAAGAATTTGGTAATTTTTGCAGGAGCATGTCAAAGCTATTTTGAAGCTTTAATATCTGCGGGAGCAAATTTCGCTTCTTCCCCTGCAAGAATATTAATAGACTTTCTAGATCCATTATTAGTAGCTGAAAAAATAGCAACTACAGAAAAATATAAATATATAACAATAGATGACATAGCTTATGAGTTGAGAGATGGCAAAGATGGAGTAAGTGGAATTGGAGCAAATGGAAAACTAAAAAAATTAATGTAAATATAAAAATAAACCAATTTAATATTAATGTAACATAAATGTAATATAGTTGTAATCTTACAGAAATAAAGCTCTGAAAGTATTGAAAAAACAAGAAATACGGAAATTCGACAAGAAAATATGTTCTTTGACATAAAACGCTAAAAATGCTATAATCAAGCTATCTTAAGGGAAGGTGATAGCATGATTTGTAGATCAGATATAGCAAATCTAAAAACTGATATTTTACAAAAGGAAGGACAAAAGATAATTGTAAAAGGTTCTTTAGGTAGAAGCAAAGCCTTTGAGAAAGAAGCTACAATAGAAAAAGCTTATCCAAATATTTTTGTAGTAAAATATGAGGAAAATAATAGAAATGTAACTTATAGTTATACAGATGTTTTAACAAGAACAGTAGAAGTCGAAGTATTTGATGGAGAGTCTTACTCACCATTAATTCCACCAGCTCCAGAACCAAAACCAAGAAAAACATCATTATAAGAGATAAAAAAGCAGAATTATTTCTGCTTTTTTTGTATTTATATAAATTTTATTTTGTGTTTCTAGAATAAAACGAGAACTTCCTTAATATAAATGAATAAAGAATATTAAAGGAGGTTAATCAAATGGTTGTAGAAACAATAAAAGAAAGTTTATCTGTAAATAAATTAGTTGCAACAAAAGCTGAAGTTATATTAGTAGAAGGAGATATGATAGTTCCGGATTCTAAGCCAGATATTTTAAATACAATTTGTACAAGTGGGGTTGTTTGTATTTATAAAAAAGAAGTTTTAGAGGGAAAAGTTAGAATAGACGGTAATATTAATACATATATAATGTATATGGCAGAAGATGAAAATGATAAAGTAAGAGGACTTTCAACTACTTTAGATTTTTCAGAAAATATACAAATAGCAAATGCAAGTGAAGAGATGAATTGTAAAGTAACTACTAGATTGAAAAGTATAGAGGCAAAAGTAATAAATGGAAGAAAAGTAGGAATAAAAGCAGCAATAGAAGTAGAGGTTAAAGTGTATTCTAATGAAGTTGTAGCAATTGTAAATAGTATTCCAAATGCAGAAGGTATACAGACACTTCAAGAGAATTTGACAGTAAATTCATTGTTAGGTATGGGAGAAAATAAGATTTTTGCAAAAGATACTATAAGTATAAATGTCGAAGATAATTTAGCAGAAATATTAAAAGCGAATGTATGTATATGTAATAAAGATGTTAAGATTAGTTATAATAAAATCTTAAGTAAAGCAGATGCAGAAATAAAAATAATGTATTTAACAGAAGACAATAGAATAGGAACAGTGCTAGCTAGAGTTCCAGTTGTTGGTTTTATTGATATTCCAGATGTAACAGAAGAGAATATTTGTGATGTGGAATATGAAATAAGAAATATAGTATTAAAACCAAATTCTGTTGAAGAACATTCAATATATGTAGAAATAGAAGTAGGTGTAATGGCATGCGTATATGAAGAAAAACAAATTAGTTTAATACAAGATTTATATAGTCCAAGTGAAAATTTAGAGTTTAATCAGAGAAAAATAACAACTATGACTGATAAAAGAGAAAATAAAGACACATTACAAATAAGAGAAAAAGTAACTTTAGAAGGAGTAGGAGATAGAAGTATTATAGATGTAGATGTGGTGCCAAGGATTGAAAAAGAACATAAAAAAGATAATAGAATTGTATATGAAGGAGAGCTAGAATTAAACTTTATTCTATCTAATAGTGAACTTCAAATAGATACTAGAACAGCTAAAATTCCATTTGACTACAGTGTAGACAATATAGAAAACGGAGAAAATATGGAAACTTCTATGGAAATGCAAGTGCTAAATCAAGACTTTATTGTTCAAGATGGGGGAGTAGTTACTTGTAATATAGACTTAGGAATGGATATGAATTCATATAGAAGTTCAAATTTAAATGTAATAGATGAAATACAAACAAATGGAGAAAGAGAAGAAGAAGATTACAGCATAATAATGTATATTGTAAAAAAAGGTGATTCATTATGGAAAATTGCTAAAGCATTTGGAAGTACAGTAGAAGATATTGCAAGAACAAACGGGATAGAAGATGAAAACTTAATAATGCCAGGACAGAAACTTTTTATACCACATTATACTAGGGTTCCAAGTATGACAAATGTATAAAATATATTCAAGACCAAGATTGAGGCTTCCAAAAGCAATTCAAAATAGAGGAGATAAAAGCAAAAGATTTTCTAAAAAAATGGCTACAATAATTATAATTTTGTTGATAGCTTTTAGCACAATGAAATATGTTTTAGATGCGGTTTCTCCTATTTTTGATACTCTATGTGAATCAAGAGCAAAATCAATTGCGACTACTGTTTCAAATGAACAAGCAATTGAGGTTATGAAAGATTACACATATGAAGATTTATTTACTGTTGAAAAGGATTCTAATGATAATATAACAATGATAAAATCAAATGTGACAAACATGAATGAGATAACATCTAAGATAGCAATAAAGATACAAGAAGGATTAGACAATAAAGGAAGGGAAGATATACAAATAGCACTTCGGAAGTTTTACAGGTTGGAAACTATTATCAGGAAGAGGACCAGGAGTAAAGATTAGAATTTCTTCTATAGGAAATGTTGAAACAACTTTAAAAAGTAATTTTACGGCACAGGGAATAAACCAAACATTACATAGAATCTATTTAGAAGTTGTATGTAATGTTAAAGTTCTTACACCATTTAAGGATATAGAAAGAAAAATAACAAATCAAGTTTTACTTGCTGAAAATGTAATTGTAGGACACATTCCAGATACTTATTATAACTTAGAGGGATTAAATGGAGAAAGCGATGCTCTAGAAATGGTGGAATAGTATTGATAAATTTTTAATATTATGGTAAAATAGAAATGTAGTATAAAAGAAAGGTTAAATAGGTGGCAAAATGAGAATTACTAATAAATCAAATAAAACAAAATAAGAGCAATCATATTTTAGAAGATTTATTAGTTATGCCTAAAAATATATTATTATATATTATAATTAAATATTAAGTTAATAAATTTCTTCTTTAATATGATTTAAAGGAGGAATTTTTTATATGGAAAAAATAGTTTTAAAAAATGTAATTAAATATTATGGAGATAGGAAAATAATTGATGTTGATGAACTTAAGATAAATCAAGGGGAGAAAATAGGAATAGTAGGAATTAATGGAAGCGGTAAATCTACTTTATTGGACATTATATCAGGAAAAGTAGAAACAGATGGTGGACAGGTTATTGTAAATGGAAATATTTCTTATATAGAACAGTTAAATAATGAAGAAAGTTTCTTAAGTGGTGGAGAAATAACAAAAAAGAAGATTGATGATAAATTAAGTGAACATTCAGATATTTTACTTGCAGATGAACCTTCTTCTAATTTAGATATTGATGAAATAGAAAATTTAAAGAAGAAATTAGTAGAGTATAAAGGAACTTTATGCTTAATCTCACATGATAGAAATTTATTAGATAGTGTTGTAGATAGTATATTAGAAATAGAAAATGGAATAGTTACAAAATATAAAGGAAACTATTCTAAATATAAGATACAAAAAGAAGAAAGTAGAAAAAGAAAACAATTTGAATATGAACAATATATAACGGAAAAGAAAAGATTAGAAGTTTCAATTAATAAAGTGAAAAATGAAGCAAAGAGTATGAGAAAAACTCCAAAGAGAATGGGAAATTCAGAGGCAAGACTTCATAAAAGAGGAGTAGAAAATAAGAGAGAAAAAGTAGAACAAAGGTCAAAGAGTTTAGAAACAAGGCTAGAAAAATTGGAAGAAAAAGAAAAGCCAAATGTAGAATATAATATTTTTATGAAAATGCCAGAAAGTTTAAAAGTAAAAAGTAAGTATATTGTAGGGTGTGATGATTTAAGCATTAAGATTGGAAATAAACTACTTTTAGATAATACTAAGTTTAACATTAAGACAAATAGTAAAACAGCTTTAATTGGTAAAAACGGAGTAGGGAAAACTACTTTAATTAAAGAAATTTTAAATAGAAATTCTAATATTAATATAAATCCAAGTAGTAAAATATCTTATTTTAAACAAAACTTAAATAATCTAGATGAGAATAAAAATATTATAGAGAATATATTAAGAGATACAAACCAAGATGAGACAACGATTAGAAATATTTTAGCAAGCTTAAATATAAAAGGAGATGATATATATAAGAAAGTAGAAGTTCTAAGTGGAGGGGAAAGAGTAAAAGTATCACTTACTAAGATTATGACTTCAAATAGTAATTTCTTAATACTAGATGAGCCTACTAACTTTTTAGATATTGAATCAATAGAAGCATTAGAATATTTAATGAAAGAATTTAAAGGATCAATTCTTTTTGTTTCTCATGATAGGAATTTAATTGATAATGTTGCAACTAACATTATGATAATAGAAAATAAGAAGGTTATAGAATTTGAAGGAAATTATGCTAAATATTTAGAATATAAAGAAAACAAAAAGAAAAAAGTGAATAACAACGATTTACTTTTAGATATTAAACTTGCAGAAATTACTTCTAAGCTTTCTATTTGTAAAGATGAAAAAGAAAAACAAAAGTTAGAAGAAGAGTATATGAAATTAATAAGAAATAAATAGAAAACAAAAAACCTTGGAATAATTTCCAAGGTTTGATAAATTCTATCTTTTTGTAAATTTCAAAGGTTGAAATACCAATATTTAGAGGACTTTTTGTATATTATAAGTTTATTATGTACTAGACTTAAATAGAGTTTTTTAGATTTTTTATTGTAAAGTATAACCATATTTATTATGCTTAACTAGAAAAATAGTTAAGCATTTTTTAATGAATTTTACTAACCATTTATATATTATTTTAGGTATTTTACTATACCTTAAATGTATAAAAGGTGGTAAGAAATATGTTAGTCATAGAAAATGTAGAAGATAAAATAATATTATTAAAAACTCTAATATGTAGAGAAGTTAAATCATTTGATAAGAAACCAAAAGAAATTAATGTTGGAATAATAGATTTAGATTATTCATTAATAAGACATTTAAGTAAAGTAACGGAAATAAATGATATTAATATCAATAATTGTGGATATGTAATTATAAAGAGAAAAGATAATACAACTACTACACTGGGAAGATTTATTTTAGAGTATTATTCAAAATATGATAATAGATTAAAAGATATATTAGATAATAAAGGATATGAAATAAACCATATAAATAGAGATAAATTAGACAATAGGATAGAAAATTTAGAAATAGTAACTCATCAAGATAATATAAGACATAGTGAAGGTTTAAACTACGACATTATATATAAAAGTGAAGATTTAAAACTGTTACAAGAAATGAATAAAAAAGAGAAGAAACAGGAAATAGATAAGCAATATCTAAAAAGGATAAATGGTTTATTTTATAAATCGTATGAAACAGGTAAAGTAGATAATATCTTTATGAAATGTTGTTATTTAAAATTTAATAATAATAAAACGAAATCTAACATAAATGAATGTAGTATAAGAGAGAGTAAGGATAAAACCACTTTTGAAATATATAAATTAATGTCTAATTTTCATACAAATTTTATAAAATATTTATTACAGAAAAAGAAAGAATATATTTATAGAAAAATAGTAGATAATAATATATCTCTGTTAAATAAATATATAGAAAGATACCCTACAATTAAAAAAATATTAAAGAAATATAAAATAATAGATAAAGATTTTAATGAAGAATTAAAATTTGATAAATCTAACAGTAGAAACATTTTATTAGATTTTTATGAAGATATATACAAATTAAATTGGTATGTAATAGAAAATGGAAATATATTATTAACTGTTGATATTAAAGATCTTATCTTTGTAAGAGGAAAATATAAAGCATTTCTAACTTTATATTTATTAGGTTTATTAAAAAGACAAAATAATATTTCTAAACCTAATACTATATCTAATCGAATAGTACATACACCTAGTTTTATACATATTCCATTTTACACTGATGAACTTTTAAAACAAGCTAATAATATAGCCACAGATTTATTACCTTTAAATCTTAATAAATTTACATACTTTTTAATTAGACAAGAATTTGGAGAAGAAATCGCTGATTCTATTTATAAAAATAAAAAATCTAAATCTAATTACAAGTATGGTTTAAGAGCCAAAGAAGATATTATAGAATTTATTAAAAATGATAAAGACATTCTAAATTTTGGTTTTATGACTGTCGAAGAAATTTTTGACCACATACAAGGTTTAAATGTTCAAAGACAAATAAGAGGAGAAGATTACAACAATATCTATAATAATTTTATAAATTTTATCAAATCATTACTTTTATACAATACAGACACTAAAAAGAGATTAGATGAATTAGGTTTTAGTTATATATCTTTAAATTCTAAAATCATAGAAAATATTAAAAAATATCAAAAAGAACAAGGTTTTAATTTTTCTATTTCTCTAAAACCAAAGCAGAAAGTAGTAGTATTGAAAAAGTTAATTAAATAACCTTTAAATTATATATTTTTATAGGAAAAGTAATAAGAAAGGTAGGTTTTAAATTATGATAACTTATACAATTAAAGAATTAGAACCAATTTTAAAAAGAAAATCTAAAACTATAAAAAGATATATTAAAAAAGGTCTTCTTCCATCTAGTCGAGTTAATGGGAGATACTATGTAACAGATAATGATATAAAGATTTTTTTAGAAGAAAATAAGTATACTTAAAATTTTAGATAAGTTTTAAAATTTCTGTATATCTCTTAATTACCAGAATGACAACAGATGAACTTTCATAACTAATTAAATAAATTATATATCTAAAAAATACAGTATATCAAAATGTAACTTCAATTAAAATATTTAATTATATACAATAATAAATGAAAAATTTGAAAGGTGGTTTTAAATTATGAAAAATTTAGAGGAACAAATTAAAACTAATTTAAACGGAGGTTATATAAACAGAAGAATTACAGAAATAAATAGTGAAAGTGAAAAATTAAAAGAAAATGCAGAAAGTAAAGAAAATTTAAAAATGCAAAGGTCTTTACGACTTGTTTTAAATGAAAACAAAACAGAAAATCAAAAACTTTATGACAAAATACAAAATAACTATATGAAGAAAGTAAAAGAACAAAATGAAAAAAATATAGAACAAATGTGGGATGAGAGAGATGAAAAAGTCAAAGAAATTATAACCAAAGCAAAAGAAGATTATTATATGGAAGATGATTTTATAGAAAAAATAATAAAAATATTATATAAAAATGGTCTACTTTCTGATACTATATCTTTTGAAAAGTTAATAAATTTTTGTTATATTTGTAATATCTATGATATGGATACTTTTAAGGAAAAGAAAGATATAATTCAAGAACTATTATTTCCATTTGGTTTAGAATTATAAAAAGATGACCTCAGATTAAAAACAGATAAATTTTGATAATTAATTAAATAAATTATATATCTAAAATATAAAAATGTATCAGATTTTATTGTAAAATTGTTTTAAAACAGTCTATTTACAAAGATGAAATGATGGTTTAATATAAATTAAACAAATGAAAAATGTTTATTTGTCAGACATTTAGAGAATTTATTTTATTATTTTGATAAATTCTCTACCCTCATTTTATTATAGAAAGTAGGTGTTATAAATGAAGATAGATTTTTATATTTTAATTTTAAATAGTTCGTAAACTCTCTATTGTTAAGCAGTAGAGAGCTTTATTTTTTAGTTTAATATGGGAGAAGAGATTTATGAAATTAGAAAAAGCAAGTAAGGAAGAAATGAAAGAAGAAGCATTAAAAAGACTTGATTTATTAAAGATAAATAGAAATGTTATACAAGAATTTAAAGAAGAAAATATTTTAAATAAGTCAGAAGGAATTTTAGGAAGTTTATATTGGTTAAATGAAAAAGAAGAAGAAATGGTAGAAAAATATGAAAAAAGGTGGAATGTAGTTGTATATCATATCATTTTAACTAATACCATAAACAATGGTAAAATATATGATTTATTATTTATATCAGATGAAAAGCAATATTGGTTAGAAGAAAGAATGAGATTAAAAGCTGGATATGTTTTATCACATACATACTCACAATTTAGTGAAAGTGGAGATATACTTGTAGAAAATAGAAATGGTGGTTTAGTAAGGGTTTATTAAAAAGTTAGTTGAATATTTAAAGAGATTTATATAGAATTAATAAAATAAAAGAAGGGAGAAAAAAGAAAATGGAAGAAAGGATATTAGTTAGTAAAAAGGTATTTGAAGAAATAATTAATACAAATAATGAACTTTTAAATTTGTTACAAAAATATGATGATATTGAAATTCAAGAATATAAGAATATAAAAAGTGAAGATATGGAAAAGAAAGAAGAATATATAAAAAATTTTGAAAAAACATTTGAAATTAAATACATGAATATTGACACAAGTAAGTTACCATTACTAAAATATATACTTCGTGAATTTGGAGAAGATTTATATATGCCATCAGAAAAAAGTAAAAAGATAAGAGAGAAAAGAAAAATATTAGGAAATAAATTAAGAGAATCTTTTACAGAAGAACAAAAAGAAAAGTTTGAAAAGTATGTATATTTAGAAAGTCAAGAAACAGAAGAATTAGAAGAACAATTATTTATGTATGGTTTTATAATGGCACAAGAACTATACATAGAAGGAAATAGTAATAAGAATAAGAAAAACAGTAGACTACTAGAAGAATAAGCTAGTAGTCTTTATTTTTTAAACTTAAATAAATCATTAGGCTCACAATTTAAAATTTTACAAAATTTTTCTATGTTTTCGTATTTTATAGATTTAGTTTTATTTTCTACAATATTATTAAAATTTGTGTAACTCATATCTAATTGATTAAACAACCAATATTTAGATTTACCTTGTTTTTTTAATATTTCAATTACATTTAATTTGACCATAAGAACACCTCACAATTCTCTCTATATATTGTAGGAAAAATCAAATAAAAATATAACTCACAAAATAATACCTCACGAAAACAGTAGACAAATAAAAATAAAAGTGATATACTTCTAAAAAAGAGTTGGAGGTGTATTATTAAAATAAATAATTGAATTAGAAAAGAGTTAGAAATGAATAATTATTTTGAATTTGATGAAGAAGAATTTAGAAAAATAATGTTAGAAATGTTTAATTATAAAGAAGATCCATTTTATAATAAAGATTTAGATATAAAGTATAACTTAAAAATTCGAAGAAAAGATTTAGGAAAAGAAGAAACCTTAAGATATAAAGTAAATAAAGAAACAAGAAAAATAAAGATAATTATTTCAAAAGAAATAGAAAATGGACAAAGTATAGTTCTTATCAAAGAGGGAGAAAAGAAAAATAATAAATATGGGAATTTAATAGTTACAATTAAAATAAAATAAATCTAATATAACAGATGATACGAGAATGACAACAGAAGTATTATAAAATAAAAATAATATAGTTTTATAAGTAGAAAGGGGAATTTTAAATGGAAGAAAATAAAAAGGAAAATAAGAAAGTTAGAAATGTTATAATATTAATATTAATAATGATATTATGCATAGGAATTGGTGTAGGAATAGCTTATTTTTTGATGAATAAAGAAAACATAGATAGCGAAGAAAGCAATAATGATAATGAAGAAGTGATTTTAAATTCACAACTGGGACAATTATCAGAGAAAAGTTTTAATAATATGAAATCAAATAATGAGGAATTGGGAGAAGAAGAAAAAGAAGTATTAGAATATTATGATAATGATTATTTTGAAATTTATTCAACAGAAGCATTGCAAAAATATCCACAGGTATTTAAAGGTGCAAAATTAAAGATTACACCATTAGTAGTAAAGAAAATAATAAAATCAACAGATGAAGAATATGAAGTTTTAGTCTCAGGTGGATACACTATGGAACAGTCAACAGAAGAAATAGAATACGCTTTAAAAGGAACTCAATTAGAGGAAAGATTAATAGAGGGAGAATGTATTCAAGTATATGGGAAATATACAGATATAAATACATATCAAGTAGATGGGAAAAGTTATACAGTACCAACTATAACACCAATAAATATAGTTAGAGGCGATGAAAATAGATTTAACTTTGATACAATTAGTAAAGTAGCTAAATATATATTTGGAAATGATATAAAAGTTACTGAACCGGATGATTATGAAATTTGGGAAGATGACGATATGATGTATGATTATTATAAAGTTACATTAGATAATCAATCAAATGCTAATTTTAAATCTTTTAAAATGGAAAAAAATACTGGATATATTGCTTATAATAGAACAGAAAACAATTTATCAGATGATGTTTTAAAAACACTAAGAGTATCATCAGATTTTGAACATTTTATAGTTGAAACAAGTGATAGTAAATTAAATAAATATTATATTGATTATTTTGATAAATCTTATAATAAATTATGGAGCAGAGAATTTGATTGTAAACTGACAACCTCATCAGTTTCTACAATGGATTACACAACTGAAAAAATGGCTATTGTAGTAGATAATGATTTATATTTAATAGATTTAAAAACAGGAGAAAATATTATAGAACCTGTTATTGTTGGAAGCAAAATGAAAATCAATATGTTTGACGATGGAATAATATTAATAGGAAATGAAAATAAAGATACAATAATGAAAGTAGATTTTAATGGAAATATTTTATACAGAGTAGACGCGGATACAAGTATGTCAATATCAGATGTCTATACACAGATGGTAAACAATAAATTAGTTGTAAGAATGATAGGTATGTCAAATGATGAAAATATTCAAAATACAAAAATGCTTGAAAAATATTTGGTTTTAAATGAAGATGGAAGTATAGAATATTCAACAAATGAGACTGAACGAATATCGTAGTTATTTACAGATTTCTAATATTATAGAGATATAAAAAAGTGGTATTTAAAAATATCACTTTTTTAGTGTTTAAATTTTCCAATTTGCATTAATCAATAATTTATGTTACACTTTATTTTAAAGAAAGGTGTGAAGTAAAAATGAAAACTGTTATTGATAATGAATGTCAAGTTTGTTCAAGTGTAAATGAACATTGTCCAGTAAAGAATTTAGACAAATGTAAAGAAGGGTTAGGAGAAAAAGAAAAAACAATTTTATATCTTATATTTAAAAATAGAAAAATAACAATAGATGAAATTCATAAATTTGGGTTTATTAGTAAAACAGGAATAGTATATCGTATAGAAGGTCTACAAGAAAGAGGAATATTAAAAGAAAAAGATATTAACGATGATTCAACAGAATGGGTTATTTCAAAACCTTGTTTAAAACTATTAGAAAGTATCACAGATGAAGAATGGGAGAAACAAATATTGATTAATGTAATACAATAAATATTTTATTACATTCTTTATTTTTTACGAAATGTTAGAGTACCAATACAGAATTAAAAACCGTCAAAAATTCCTTGAAATCAATGTATTACAAATGGTTTACGATTTACATTGAATGTATTATAATAAACAAAAAGAAGGAGATTTTGTTTATGAATACAGTTCAACCAATAAGAGATAGAGAAAAGTTAGAAGAAATGAAAGAGGAGTTGAAAAAGAGGGGGACAAGAGATTATTTAATGTTTTTAACTGGTATAAATTCAGGAATGAGAGTATCAGACATAGTAAAATTAAATTATGACAATGTAAGAAATCAAGATGGAACTATGAAACAATATATAACAATAATTGAAACTAAAACAAAAAAATTAAAGAAATTCCCTTTGTGTAATGATTTACTTGTAGAAATGGAGAAATATACAAGAAGCATGACACAAGGGGAATATTTATTTAAAAGTAGAAAAGGAGAAAATAAACCAATAACTACTACACAAGCATATAGAATTATAAAAGAATGTGGAGAGAAGGTTGGTTTAACTGAAATAGGAACTCATACAATGAGGAAAACATTTGGATACTTTCATTATCAACAATTCCATGATGAAGCATTACTTCAAACTATTTTTAACCATTCAAGTAGTTCAATAACTTTAAGATATATAGGAATAAATCAAGAGAATATAGATGATAGTTATAGAAATTTCAGTTTATAATAAAAAAATAACTGTTACTTTTGGGACTTTATATATGGTAACAAAAGTAACAGTTATTTTTCTGATATAATTTTATTTTTTTGAATGGTTAGTATTTCCATATTTTTTATTTGGAAATGTTTTTTGAATTTTATCATATTCTTTTTCAAGAAATTTTAATAGTTCATTCTGATAACCTTTACAGAAAGATGAAGAATAACGGTTATTTAATGTAGATATTTTTTGATTATATCTATTTTCAAATTTTTTGCGCATATCATCTCTTATTAATTGTTTTGATTTATTGTTTTTTAAATTTCTATTATAAAAACTTGTAATTCTATTATAAAGTTGGTTAACAGGTTCTAAATGTTTAGTTCCTTTTTTAGTACGATTTTTTTCTTCGCGTAATTTTTCTGCTTTGTTACGACAAGTATCACTACAAGTTTTTCGTGTTTTATTATTAGTAAAGTATTTATTACAAATATCACACTTATAAACTTTATAGTTAGTTAAGGATAAACAATATATTGAAACATTAAATAAATCTTGTAAATTTGAGATTTTGTATTTATATAAGTATGGAATGCTTTTATTTTTTTTCTTTTTGTATATTATTGTACATGTTGGGGTATGTATAATTGGATTTTCATATTTAACATAGCCTTTTTTATTAGTACTAATTCTACTGTATATTTTTTCTACATTATATTTTAGATGCTTTAAATATAGAATCTGTTGTTCAATAAATATGCTACACTCTTCAATACAATTCATACTTTGAACTTCGACCATACTACTGCTTAATTTTTTGAGTTTTAAAAAGTCCCATAAACTTTTATTTATATCTTTGATTATAATAAAAGTAGATGGAGATAATTTTAGTAAATCATCATATAATTGTGAAAAAATTTCAAAAGCAATTCTAATATTATCTTTATTTGTATCTAAATTATCTAAAACGGTTTTATATTTTTGTAATAGTTCTATTATCAAATTATATTTATTGAGTAGGTTAATCATTATATTTCCAACTCTATTTTTATGAACTATTTTTTTATTTATTAAAGTCTTATAACCTTTGATTTTAATATAATTTTTTTTATGTGTAATGATAAATTCTTTACATTTAACAGAATTAAATATAAAAAAATAATCATCTCTGGAAGTTATATTCAAATTATAAAAACTCATTCCATTTTTACTCCTTTTTTAAAAAAATTGTATAACAATATAGATAGAAAGTCAAGTATTTACGTATTTAATCATATTTTTGGTAAATTTATCAAAAAAACTTTTTTATTACCTATTTATACCAACCAAATAGAAAGTATACTATTAATAGAATTCGAATTCGAAAAAAAATTGAAAGGAGAAATTAATTATGGCATATAAAAGAGGTTTAGAAATATACGATTTAAAAAAATTACAAGCATTAATGAAAGGAGAAGAAACTGCATTATTAGTTAAACATAATAATCAGTTTCGAAGAATAAGCGAACATATTGCTTATGTAGAAGAAATTTCAGATAGACCAGAAGGAGAGATAGCAACTTTAAAATTAAAATTTGCTGGAAATCAAGTAATTGAAACAAAGGCTTATATAGATGAAACAATAAAAGAAAAAATGGTTGTTTCTACTTGGGGACTATTTGATGAAACTCCAAATGGAATTAGATATTTTTGTAAAGGGGGAATTCAAAGAGTAATTACGAAAGCAACAGACCTAATAAAATTTTATACAGATAAAACTTATAGGATGGGGTTTGCAGAGTTGTCAAAAGTAGAAATAAGTCCTATTTATTTAGAAGATAAAGATAAAATGGAACCTATATTGGATAGTGGTTTATATATCTATACAGGAGATGTAACAACTATTGAAAATGAACAAAAAGATAGTTCCGTAATAGACACAAGAAATACAAGAAAAAGAATAATGTTTTATTAGGAAAATAAAGAGAATTTAAGTTGAAATATACTTAAATTCTCAAATAAAAAGTAAGGAGAAAATGAAAATGTCAAAGAAGAAAAAAGTCGTAGAAAATACAGTTAATAATACTACAACAGAAATAGAAGAAAAAAATATAAATGCAGATGAAGAATTTAAAGAAATAAAGAAAGAAGATATAGAAAAAATAGTTGGAATGAAAGATACAAAAGCAGATGAGGAACAAGAAGGATACCAACTAATAGATTTAAAAATAAATGAAAAAGAGTATCATTATAAAATACCACCACCGTTTTTCATAACAGAAGATGGAAAAATATTTTATGATACAGGTTCACAAACAGAAAGGTTAAGTCATCTTTTAGTAGTTCCATTAAAAATAATTCAAAATGTAGATACAGATGAAGAAAAGATAGAAATAGTATTAAGAAAAGGTGGAAAGTGGAAAACAGGAATATTTTCTAAACAACAAGTATATAGTGGCATAATGGAATTGGCTAATTTTGGTTTACCTGTAAATACGACAAATTCAAAAATGTTTATAAAATATTTTGCTAATTTAGAAGCGGAAAATGAAGAAAATATCCCTAAAATAAAATCAGTAAGTAAATTAGGTTGGAGAGATAATTTCTTTGTTCCATTTAGTAAAGAATGTCCTTTTGTAATAGATATAGATTATAAATTAAGTAAATGGATAAAAGCATACACAGAAAAAGGAACACTAGAAGAATGGATAGAAGAAATAAAACCTTATAGAAAGAATAATTTATTTAGATTTATTTTAGCATCTTCGTTTGCATCAGTTTTATTAACTCCGTTAGGACATAGAATATTTATGGTCTTTAATTGGGGAAATAGTAGAGCAGGAAAAAGTGCTGCACTATATGCTGCTTTGTCTGTATGGGGAAATCCTTATGACTTGGTAACTACTTTTAATACAACGGCAGTTGGTATTGAAAGACTGGCTCGGTTTTTATAATGATTTGCCGTTACGGGCTAGATGAAAAGCAAGTTAATAAATCTCAAACGGAATTAGAAAAGTTAGTATATATGTTATCTTCTGGAATATCAAAGATAAGAGGTAACAAAACAGGAGGAGTACAACAAATAAACACTTGGAGAACAATCATATTGGCTACCGGTGAAGAGACAATTAGTACAAATAATACAACAACTGGTGTTCAAACTCGTTGTCTTGAAATTGAAGGAAGTCCGTTCGATTACGATGAAAAATTGGCTTCAAATATCTATGAAATAGTATCTAATTACTATGGTACGGCAGGTAAAAAATTCATAGAAGTAATAACAGAAAAATATTCAAAAGATGATTATTGCGTTTTAAAGAAGAAATTAAAACAAATTCAAGAAAAGTTAGAGAAAGCAACTAATAATGATATTAGAAGTTATTTAACAGCGGTTAGTTTAGTTGTTCTAACAGATATGATAGTCGAAGAAGAGATTATTGGTAATAAGGAAAATGACAGTTCATTAGAAATGGGAATAGAGATTTTAAATAATCTTGAAAGTCAAAAAGATATTGATATTATTGATAAATGTTATGAATATATCAAGTCTTGGATATTGTCAAATCATAAATCATTTGACAAATATAAAGAATACTATTCTTTTGAAGACCCAAGATTAGAAACGGAAGAAGATGTAATAGAAAAGGCATCTAGTTCAAGAAGTTTTGGAATATATCAAAATAATGTCTACTATGTTCATAGAGCAATTTTAGAAGATAAATTAAAGTCATCAGGATATAGTTATAATAAAACTGTAAGAGAATTTGCTAAAAGAGGATATATAACACCTAAAACAGATGAACAAGGCAACATTTTAGAAAATACAATACAAAAGAAGTTTAGAGGAAAAAATGCTAGAATGTTTGCTTTTCCAATGAAACCAGTAGAAAAGGAACTTGCAGAAGATGAAAAAAGAGAGATAATAGAAGAATTTTTGTCAATGGCATCTACTGGTAGGACTGTTAAAAAAAGAGATGAAATGTATAAAGAAGTAGATAGGATACTAGAAGAAACAAGTAAAAATACCGATAATAACAATAATTCAAAAGAATTAACAGAGGAAGAAAAACTAGTAAATAAGATGATAGAAGATTTTAAGAAAAGTAATTAAAATAAAATCAGAGGTCATTTAAGATATTAGATATAAAATTATATTAATAAATATCTTAAATGACTAGAAATATAAATCTGATTACACAGAAAAATAACGAAAGGAATGATAAAAAATGAATATAACAAATATAGAAAAAAAGAATATAAGTGTTAGAGAAGTAGCAAGAATAATGGGGAAACACGAACAATTTGTAAGAATAGGTCTACAAAAAGGAACTTTACCCTTTGGGGTAGCAGAAAAATTACCAGGTAGTAGTAGATATTCATACCATATTTCACCAAAACTATTCTTTGAATACATTGGAACAGAAGGTTTACAAACTAGAACTGATGTTTTATAATGCTAAAAATATGGTTCTACTTTACGGAAAGGAGAGAATAAAAATGAGATTACCAAGTGGTTATGGTAGTGTAGTAAAGTTAAAAGGAAATAGAAGAAAACCATATCAAGTAAGATTAACAAAAGGTTTTACTGATGAAGGAAAACAGATATACATGTATCTTGGATATTACGCTAAAAGAGGGGAGGCATTAGAAGCATTAGCAGAATATAATTCTAGTCCCTATGATATTACACGAGAAACGATTACGTTCGCAGAGGTTTATAAGAAATGGAGCAATGAACATTTTAAAAAAGTAAGTCGTAGTTCAATAGAAAGATATAGTAATGCTTATCGTAAATATTGTAAATCATTATATAAAATGAGATTTAAAGATATAAGATTAACACACTTACAGGCAGTTATTGATAATTGTGGTATGGCACATCCTACAAGAGCATCAATAAAAACTTTATTTACAGTATTGACAACATTTGCAATGAAAAATGATATTGTAGATAAAGATTACGCTCAATATGTTGATATAGGACAACGAGAAGGAAAAATAAACAGAAAACCATTCACACAAGAAGAGATTGACAAGTTATTCAAATATGTTGATACTTTTGAATATTTAGATACTATTTTAATAATGATTTATAGTGGTTTAAGAGTAGGAGAAATGCTAGATTTACGAATTGAAAATATACATTTGGAAGAAAGGTATATGGTAGGTGGAAGTAAAACCGAAGCAGGTAAAAACAGGATAATTCCTATAAATAGAAAAATTGAACCATTTATAAAAAAATATTATGAAAAGAATAAAGATAAAGAGTTTTTAATTATAAATTCATTAGGTAGGCCTATGGGATATTCAAATTATCGTAGAGAAAAATTTGATAATATAATGGAGAAATTGAGAATGGAACATAGACCACACGATGCAAGACATACATTTGCAAGTTTAATGGATAGTGCTGGTGCTAATAAATTATGTATAAAAAGGATAATGGGACATAGTAGTCCAGATATTACAGACAAAGTATATACACATAAAACAATTCAAGAACTTATTGAAGCAATCGATTTAATCTAAGTTTGTATATTATAACTGTATATTGTGTGTATATTGTATGTATATTGTATGTATATTATAAAAGAGATTTATATAGATTTTTATAGCACCAAATAGAGTAAGACAAAATAAAAGAAACCCTTTGTTCTGTAACAACATAGGGTTTCTGTAAGACTTTCCGAGATTTTGGAAAATCGTATTGTAATTATCTTTTTGAGAATTGTGGAGCTTTTCTAGCTTTCTTAAGACCATATTTCTTTCTTTCTTTCATACGTGGGTCTCTTGTTAAGAATCCGTTTGATTTTAAAATTGGTCTGTATTCACTGTTAGCTTCATTTAAAGCTCTTGCTAATCCATGACGGATAGCTCCTGCTTGACCTGTAAATCCTCCACCTTTAACAGTTGCGATAACATCATATTTAGATGTTGTGTTAGTAACTGTAAGAGGTTGTCTAACGATAACTTTTAAAGTTTCTAATCCGAAAAATTCATCAATGTCTTTTCCGTTTATTGTTATCTTTCCAGTTCCTTCAACTATTCTAACTCTAGCAACTGCATTTTTTCTTCTACCTGTACCATAAAAAACAATATTATCTTTTTTTGCCATCTTATTTTACCTCCCATACTTCTGGTTTTTGTGCTTGATTTTCATGTTCTGCTCCAGCATATACTCTTAATTTCTTTAGCATTTGTCTACCTAAAGAATTGTGAGGTAACATTCCTTTAATAGCTAAAGTCATAGCTTTTTCTGGATTTTTTTCAAGCATTACTCTTGCAGGAATTTCTTTCATTCCTCCAATGTAACCTGAATGATGTCTGTAAATTTTTTGATCTAATTTGTGTCCTGTAAGAACAGCATCTTTACAATTTAAAATAATAACATGATCTCCAACATCAATATTTGGTGTAAATGTTGGTTTATGTTTTCCTCTTAATAATTTTGCAGCTTCTGTAGCAACTCTACCGATTGGTTTGCCTGCTGCATCAATAATATACCATATGCTTTCTACTTCACCTTTTTTTGCACTATATGTTGTATTATTCATGGTAATTTATACCCTCCTATTTTTATTATATTTATATATGAAATTTAAACATGGCCACCGGGGAGAAGCTATATTTAAATCACATTATCAATATTGCTAAACTATTATATTATGAAAAAGCTAGTTTGTCAATACTTGTAGCCAATTTTTTTAGAAAACTTGACAAATGAAATTGTTTTGTGTATACTAAGTTCGTTATCTAACAGGATGTAAATATTATTTATTTAAGGAGTAATATGAAAATGAAAAGAAAAAATGTAATAAGAAACATATTAATAATAGCAGCTTTAGGGATGGCGATTATGTTTTTTACAAATGTGACTTTTGCAGCAAATACAGCTAAAATAAGTGTAGAAACTGCAAATTTAAGAGACGGGAATTTGACAGTTAATTAAATAAAAAATTGATATAAGCATTGGAAATGCTTAATTTTTTTGTCAAATTTTTCTT
>CALXAV010000028.1 GCA_944386385.1 uncultured Clostridia bacterium | reverse complement strand
TTCAAAGAAAATTAGATACAAAAAATGTACTAGCAATAGATTTAGGAGTAAATAATCTAGTAACAGCAGTAACAAATAAGGGAAAAAGTTTCATAATAGATGGAAAGAAAGTAAAATCAATAAACCAATGGTATAATAAAGAAAATGGAAGATTACAAAAAATAAAAGATAAACAAGGAATAAGTAATAAGAAAACAACAAAAAAACAGAAAATAATAACACGAAAAAGAAATAATAGAATAAATGATTATATAAGTAAAACAGCAAGACGAGTAATAGATTATTGTGTTACGAATGATATAGGAACACTTGTTGGAGGATATAATGAGAAATTCCAAAAAGAAAGTAAAATAGGAAAGAAAAATAATCAAACATTTGTAAATATACCATTTGGTAAGTTATATTCTAAATTAGAGTATTTAACTAGATTAAATAATATAGTTTTTGTAAAACAAGAAGAAAGCTATACATCAAAAGCAAGTTTCTGGGATAAAGATGAAATACCTGTATATGATGAAGATAATAAAAAAATATATAAGTTTAGTGGAAAAAGAATATATAGAGGAATGTATAAAAGTTCTAAAGGAAAATTAATAAATAGTGATATAAATGGAGCATTAAATATATTAAGGAAAAGTAGCGTTGTGTCACTTAAGTGGCTATACAGTAGGGGCGAAGTGGACACGCCTGTAAGAATAAGGGTTGCCTAAAAAGGTGGAAACTTAAATACCAAACTTCTTAAACGGATGAAAGAATTTCATCCTCGAAGCTAACTACCTTTAGGTGGTTGGTAGTTCACTCTTTAGATGATATACATAGACTTTATTACTGGGAAAATGATTGGGCAAAAGATTCAAATATAAATAATGTATTTAAAGGACAGCCTGTGTGGTGTATAAGGTTAGGGGATAAAAATGATCCCTTAACTAACTTATACATTTATGTAGATGCTACTAACGGAAATGTAGTAGGTGCAGGACAAACAAGTGATTAATAAAGGAAAATAGTATGTTAGGTTTAGTAATTTTATTATTTATTATAATAGCAGTAATATGTGTATCATATGATAACTTAAATTCTTTTAAAAGAAAAATAACTAAAGTATTAATAATAATACTACTGTTTATTTTAATATTTATCATGCAAATAAGTTTAATCTATTTTAGTTTTTCTAATAATGATGCTTCAGGAAGAACAGGACAAGGAGAATTAATTTTAATAATACTTATACCTATAATAATTATTTTTACAGAATCTGTTCTTATGCTGCTATATACATATTTAATAAATAAATATAATAAGAAAGAAATTAGTAGAAAAAGATTTATAATATATGTATTACTAATATTGTTTCTTAATAGTGTAAGTCTGTTATTATTTTATAAATAGTTGGGAGAATGTTATGATAGGAAATTTTATATATTTAGTAATTTTTATTTTTACAATAATATTAGAAGTATCAATAATAAAAAAATCAAATGGTAAAAAATTATTTTGGATAATAGCTTATATTTTACTTTGTATTTGTGGGATAATTATAGGTAATTTCATGGGAGAAAAAATAAGCCTGCTAAAAGGTGATACGCTTATGTTAACGGTTACAAGCAAAGTAGGAGCAGCATATGGATTTATATGTGTACCAATTTGTGTGTTGTTATTTATATATTTATACAAATTAAAGAAATTAAACTTGCCATTTACAGTTATATTTATTATAGAAAGTCTAGGAATTTCTTTAGGGGCATTTTTTCTATTATTAATAAGTTAGGTGAAGTTTATGAAATTAAGTAAGAAAAAGAAAAGAGTTATAACTATTGTATTTATTATTTTTTTAATATTACTAGTATTTTTTCTTATGATATTTAATGGATATATTATTCCAACAAAGTTAGAAGCGGAAAAATATGAAGTAAGAGGAGTAGATGTATCAGAATATCAAGGAGAAGTAGATTGGGATAGAATAAAAGACCAGGGAATTAGTTTTGCATTTATAAAAGCAACTGAAGGAAGTAAAAGTAAAGACGAGTATTTTGATAGGAACTTTGAAAAATTAAAAAACATGGATATGTTGTTAGGAGTATATCATTTCTTTAGTTTTGAAACTGAAGGAGAAGAGCAAGCACAAAATTATATAAATACAGTCGGTCATATAGAAAATGATGATAGTATATTTATTCCAATAATAGATATTGAATATTATAGTTATTATAAAAAAGCAAAGCCATATAAAGAATGGATAATAGAAGAATTACAAACAATGTTAGATGATTTAGAGAATACATATAGAATAAAACCAATGATTTATACTACTATGGGATTTTATGATGATTATATAAATGGAAATTTTTCTGATTATGATATTTGGATTAGGGATATAGTAACAAAACCTAATTTAGAAAATAGAGATTGGAGATTTTGGCAATATACAGGAAAAGGAAGGTTAGATGGTTATAGTGGAGAAGAAAAATTCATAGATTTAAATGTATTTAATGGAACAAAAGAAGATTTTGATAGTTTTGTAGAAAGTAAAAAACAAGAAAAGAAAGATAATTTTGCTAAAGAAGAACAAGAAGAAATAGAAAGACAGGAAAATACAATAAAATCAGAATATGGAGCACTTGTAAGAAATATAGAAGAAAATATTTATACAGTAGAGACAGATGAGGGAGAAACTTTAAAGGTTACTTTAACTGATAGTTTGGAAGTTATTAATAAGAGAACAAAAGAAAACTTTGATATTAGTGATATAAAAGTAAATGATAAATTAGATTTTGAACATGTATATGAAAGACAAGAAGAAGTGATATTTACAGAAGACTCAAAAGTGTATGTTATAAGAAATATACATGGAGATGAACTTAAAAATGAATTACTAAAAGGTGAAATAGATTTTGATGTAGAAGACACAATAAAAAGTGGAAATAATTATATATTAAAAGGACAGATGATTGATTGGAATTATACTACTGATGAAGATGAAGCGGAGAAATTTGAGTTAGAAATTGTAGTAAATAATAATACACAAATATTAGGTATGATAGGAAATCCAGAACAACAATTGAAACGCCTAAATAATATAATTTATGTAACATTTGATAAAAATGAGTTGAAAAAAGGAAATTTTATAGCTACCAATATTGAAACTATGGGGTGCTAAATCAAACTAAAAAGTATATATGATTTATAAAAAATAAGAAATATGTATAAAAATAATAAAAAATATCAAAAAATGTGTAAATAGTTCTTAAATGTGATATTATAGTTATATATTTTAATAAAGGGGGAACCTTATATGAAAAATAAAAAAGTATTAATTGGAGTAATTATAGCAATAGTAGTTATAGTAATTGCAATTGTAGCAGCTGTTATAATTATGGGAAACAAAGAACAAGAAGAGGCAAAAGGATTACTTAATGATTATTTTAGCTTAATTAATAATAAAAGCTATGAAGACTTATATTCAAAAGTAGCATCTATGAATATGAGCGAAGAAGATTTTGTAACAAGAAATCAAAATATTTATGAAGGAATAGACGCAAGTAATATACAAATAGAAATAAGTAATGTTGAGAAAGTTGATAATGGTTATGATATAAGTTATCACGAGAAAATGTATACTTCAGCAGGTGAAGTAGACTTTGATAACACAGCAAATGTTGTTAAGGAAAATAAAGAATTAAAACTTAAATGGTCATCAAGTATGATATTTCCACAGTTAGGAGATACAGATAAAGTAAGAGTTTCTACAATAAAAGCAAGAAGAGGAAGTATATTAGATAGAAATAATGTGCCTTTAGCAGAAGATGGAGATATTGCTTCAGTTGGAATAGTACCAGGAAAACTAGGTGAGAATAGAGAAGAATCTATTTCAAAAATATCAGAATTAACAGGTGTATCAGTAGATTATATAAATGATTCTCTAAATGCTTCATATGTTCAAGATGATACATTTGTGCCTGTTAAAAAGATAGTAGATAGTAATGCAGCGTTAAAAGAACAATTACTTACAATTCCAGGTGTTATGATAAATAAAGAAGATGGAAGAGTATATTCTTTAGGGCAAGAAGCAGCGCATTTAATTGGTTATGTACAATCAATAAATGCAGAGGAGTTAGAAGAACATGAAGGAGAAGGTTATACTTCAACTAGTTTAATAGGAAAATCAGGATTAGAACTTGCGTATGAAGATACTTTAAGAGGAATTGACGGTACTGATATTTACATAGTAGATGAAAATGAAAATAGAATTGCTAGCTTAGCAAAACAAGAACAAAAAGATGGTCAAGATGTTAAATTAACTATAGATAGTAGTTTACAAAAACAAGTATACGACCAAATGAAAGATGATAAAGGTTTCTTTGTTATTATGGAACCACAAACAGGAGAATTGTTAGCATTAGTAAGTACACCTACTTATGATTCAAATGACTTTGTTGTTGGTTTAACTACTGATAAATGGAATAGTTTAAATAATGATGAAGCAAGACCATTATTTAATAGATTTACACAAAAATATTGTCCAGGTTCTACATTTAAACCAGTAACAGGAGCAATTGGATTAACAACAGGTACAATTGATCCAAATGAGGATTTAGGATATACAGGAACAAGTTGGCAAAAAGATAGCTCTTGGGGAAATTATAATGTAACTACTCTAACTGGTTATTCAGGACCAAAGAATTTGTTAAATGGTATTTTACATTCTGATAATATCTATTTTGCACAATCAGTATTAAAAATGGGAGCAGATACATTTACAAGTAGTTTAGATAGATTAGGATTTAATCAAAGCTTAGATTTTCCGCTTACACTTGCTAAATCACAATATGCAAGTAATAATGGAACTACTATAGAAGGAGAAACAAAACTTGCAGATAGTGGATATGGTCAAGGAGATATTCTAGTAAATCCAATACATATGGCAGCTGTTTATTCAGCTTTTGCAAATGATGGTAATATGATTAAACCAAGAATCGAATATGATGAGAGTAAAAATGGAGAAATCTTAATAGAGAATGCTTTTACAAAAGAAGCAGCAGATACTATTGAAAATGATTTAATACAAGTAGTTGAAAGCCCTGAAGGAACAGCAAACGATATGAAGATTTCAGGTACAACAATTGCAGGAAAAACAGGAACAGCAGAACTTAAGACATCAAGTGAAGATACTGAAAGTGGTACTTTAGGTTGGTTTGATTGTTATACTATAGATAGACAAAATGGAACTGACATGCTAATTATCAGTATGGTAGAAAATGTACAAGACAATAGTGACGGAGGAAGTCATTATTTAATAAAGAAAATAAGAACATTGTTCAATTAGGAACGTTTTAGATTGTCAAAAAAGACAATTTGGGACATATATATTACATAAAGAATAAAATTAGTAAGTAAAAATAGATTTTACTTACTAATTTTATTTTTTTTGTATCAAAAATAAAAATTAATGCTATAATAAGGAAAAGAAATTAAGGAGGTCTATTTATGGATAGAAAAGTTAGAGTAGTTCAATATGGAACTGGAAAAATGAGTGTGTATACAATGAGATATGTTTATGAAAAAGGTGGAGAAATAGTAGGAGCAATTGATGTAAATCCAGATGTTGTAGGAAAAGATATTGGAGAAATAATGGGATGTGAAAATAAAGGGGTTAAAGTTGTAAGCAATACCGAAGCTGAAAAAATGCTTGTTGATACAAAACCAGATGTAGTTATTGTTACAACTATGAGTTTAATAGAAGATGTTAAAGATGCTTTAATGTTATGTGCAAAATTAGGATTAAATGCAATCACAACTTGTGAAGAAGCCTTTTATCCACAAAATTCAAATCCTGGGGTAACAGGAGAAATAGATAAATTAGCAAAAGAAAATAATTGTACAATTACAGGAACAGGATACCAAGATATATATTGGGGAGAACTAATATCTGCAATTGGAGGTTCAACACATAAAATAACAAAAATAAAAGGAAGTTCAAGTTATAATGTAGAAGATTATGGAATAGCATTAGCTAAGGCTCATGGTGCGGGATTAACATTAGAAGAATTTGATAAAGAAGTTGCAAGTTTAGATAGAATAAGTGATGAAGAAAGAAGAAAAGTAATAGAAAGCGGTAAATATCAACCATCTTATATGTGGAATGTTAATGGCTGGTTATGTGAAAAACTAGGATTAACAGTAGAATCACAAACTCAAGAATGTGTGCCACAAATAGCAAAAAGAGATATTTTCTCAAGTACTTTAAATATGACAATAAAAGAAGGAGACGCAACAGGAATGAGTGCTGTTGTTACAACAAAAACTAAAGAAGGAATTACATTAGAAACTGAGTGTATTGGAAAAGTATATGATGAGGATGAATTTGATAGAAATAAATGGACAATAGAGGGAGAGCCAGAAACAACAATAGTAGTAGATAAACCAGCAACTGTAGAATTAACATGTGCAACAGTAGTAAATAGAATACCAGATGTTATGAATGCTAAATCTGGATATGTTCCAACAAATGAAATGGATGAATTAAAATATAGAGTAAAACCATTAAATGAATATGTAAAATAAAGGAGAAAAATAAAGTAAAGTAATATTAAAATGAAATAATAAAAAACTGTTGTAAAAAAATAAATTATTGATATAATAATATTTGATAAATAAAATGAAAAAACAATATGAGGAGGAATTTTTATGTTAAAAAAAGTTGGAATACTTGCAAATGGAGGAGACGTATCAGGATTTAATGCAGTAATAAGAGCAATAGTAAAAACAGCAGAAAATCATGGAGTAGAATGCTATGGAATAATAGATGGATATAATGGATTAATAAAAAAAGACTTTGAATTATTAAGTACAGCAGAAGGTGGAGAAGCATTAGGAATTTTACCAAAAGGTGGTTCAATTATAGGTTCATCAACAAATGCTAACCTTTTTAATTATAAAGTTGTAAATGAGGATGGTAGCGTAGAATATAAGGATTTATCAGATGAAGCAATTCAAAATATAAAAAACTTTGGGTTTGATTGTATATTTACTTTAGGTGGAGATGGAACACAAAAGTCAGCAAGGGATTTTGCAACAAAAGGTGTAAATGTAATAGGAGTACCTAAAACAATAGATAATGATGTTGCTTGTACTGAAATAACATTTGGATATAATACAGCAGTATCGGTTGCAATGGAGGCTTTAGATAGACTACACACAACAGGAGCAACACATCATAGAATAATGGTATTAGAAGTAATGGGAAGATATGCAGGTTGGATAGCATTAGAATCAGCAATAGCAGGAGGAGCAGATGTGGCATTAATTCCTGAAATACCATATGATATAAACAAAGTTGCAAGTAAAATAGAAAACAGAAAGAAAAGAGGAAAGAACTTTAGTGTAGTAGTAGTAGCAGAAGGGGCAAAACCAATAGGTGGAGAACTTACAATAATGGGAACAAGAGATAACGGTGCAGGAGTAGATAATACAAAACTTGGTGGAATTGGACAAGTAGTTGCAAAACAATTACAAGAAATAACAGGACTAGAGGCAAGAAATACAACTTTAGGTTATATGCAAAGAGGAGGAACACCAACAGCATTTGATAGAGTATTATCAACAAAATATGGAACAAAAGCAATGGAATTAGCACTAGAAGGAAAATTTGGAACACTTGCTGTAATAAAAAATGGTAGACTAGATTCAGTTCCATTAGAAGATGTTGTAGGAAATAACACAAAAATAGGAGCAGTATCAGGTAATACGGAAGAAAGCAACCTAAGAAAAGTAACAATGGATGATGATTTAGTAAAAACAGCAAGAGATGTAGGAATAAATTTAGGAGATTAACAAATAGGAGACGAAGTCTTTCGAAATAAATTTTCAATTGAACAAATATAAAGACCTATTAATTTAGGTCTTTTCAGTTTGTTGACAAACTATATATTTAAAAATTTTCTAAAATAAAGTTATTAAAAGTGGAGAGCAATAATACTTTCTTGTATAAAAATTTTTTAATATTATAAAAAATATAGACTTTTTAATAGCAAAGTGGGAGAAAAAAATAGTTGACAAAGTCACTTTTTAAAAAAGTGGACTTTGTCAACGGTCTGTAAAGACCTATTAATTTAGGTCTTTTTTGTGTATTTTTAAAAATTTAAATATTGTAACAAAAATGTAATATGATTTTTTATATAAACTATTTACAAAAGTCTTAGAAAAATATACAATAAACACGACAAAAATGTCTAAAATAGTAAATTAATATATATACCTGTTTAAAATTATAAAAAGAGTAAATACTATTAAAAAATAGGTATTTAGTTACTAAAGATAGAATAAAAATAAAAATAAAAAATTAACTAAAGAAGGGGAGAAATAAAAATGCTAAAAACAAAATTAAAAAATGTGAAAGGTATCACTCTTATTGCACTTGTTATTACAATTATAGTTCTTTTAATACTTGCAGGAGTTTCAATTGCTATGCTTACAGGAGAGAATGGAATATTAACTCAAGCACAAAAAGCAAAGATGGAGACAGAAAATGTAGCAAAGCAAGAAGAACAAGATTTGGCAAAATTAGAGGCTATGATAAATGGAGAAGATATAATAATAACACCTGTAGATGACGATAATCCAGGACAATTAGAACAAGAAGGAACAGATACTTTAGTAATAAATAGTATAGAAGATTTAGTTTTTTTCTCATATGATGTAACAACAAACGGAACTACTTATGAAGAGAAAACAGTAAAATTAGGAACAAATTTAGATTTTTCATCAGATAAATCATATGTAGACCCTGATAGAACAGATTTTGATAAATATGGATATACTGGCCAATTAAAACAAGCATTAACATCAGGAACAGGATTTAATCCAATAGGAAGCCAAGATTTAGCGAATAGTTTCTACGGGACTTTTGATGGAGATAATAAAGTAATATGTTCTTTATATGAAAATATAAAGAAAGACGATGTAGTAAGAGCAGGACTTTTTGTAACTACTTATGGAGAGATTAGGAATTTAGGATTAGTCAATGTTAATATAACGGCAATAGCTCAAGGAGAAAATTCAGCATCAGTAGGAGGGATAGCTAGAGCTAGTTATAATAATATATATAATTGTTATGTTACGGGAAGCATAAATGTAACAGGAAGTTCTTGGATGCCTGTTGGAGGTTTATGTGGTGTAATGCAAGAAGAAGCTAATATTGAAAATTGTTATAATCTAGCAAGTATAAAAGCCACAAATGTCAAAGAAGATTTAGGAGATGCAGACATTGGATGTGGGGGAATAGTAGGACAAGGAACTGTTAATATAAATAAATGTTACAACAGAGGAAGAATTGAAGTTGATGGAGGAAACAATCAAATACTAGTAGGAGGAATAATTGGAAGTCTAGTAGATTCGGGTACTACTCGTACAATTAAAAATTGTTATAATAATGCTGAGATAGAAGGAAAAAGTAAGACAGCATATCAAATGCATTTAGGTGGAATTGTAGGAAGGCTAACTACAGCAAATGTATTAAATTGTTATAATGCTGGAGATATACTAGGAAATGAAGAAAAATCAGATGGATATAATATAGGAGGAATTATAGGAACACAAAGAGCAAATACCATATTAAATAATTTATTTAATGTCGGAAAAGTAATAAACGAGGAAAATAACGGAAATTTACGAATAGGAGGAGTTGTAGGAAACACTGTTGAAGATGATACAAATATTAGCTTAAATAGTATATACAATATAGGTGTGATAAATATAAAAAATCAAAATAGCACTAACAATGTTGGGAGTATTATGGGGATTAGAAACAGTACAGGAATATTAAATAATTGCTATTATCTAACAGGAACATATAGTACAGGTGTAGGAAGTGGCTCATCTACAGGAGTAACAGAATGGGATAGTTTTGATGAATTTCCAAGTATGTTAAGCGTAGTAAATGGAGATGGAGTATTTAAAGAAGATACAAAAGGTATAAATAATGGTTATCCAATATTAGAATGGCAATAAAAAGTTTTTAAAATGATTTTCTTTCATTTTGTAATAAATAGGTAGTGGAATTTATAATGAATTTTACTACCTACTTTTTTGTAATAAAATTAATAATGTCGAATAATACATTCTTGTTACATTTATATTACATTTTTGTATCTTTAATAGCAAAAAAAGGTTATTATGTTATAATTTTGGTAGAATAAAATTACAAAGGAGGAGTAATTATGTTAAAATCAAACGTAGCATGGAGTACAAACGAAAATAGTTATGAACAAGGAAAGGAAACAGCAGCTAAAGCAGTTGTTGATTTAGTAGAAACTAAAGTTGCATTTTTATATACATCAGTAGATTGTAATGTAAAAGAAGTTTTAGAGGGAGCTAAATCAGAATTAGGAACTGCACCAATAATTGGTTGTACATCTAGTGCAGGAATTATTACACCAGATGGATTTGTTACAGGAGAAAAAGGATTTACAGGAATATTAGCTCTAGGAGACCCAGACTTAAAAGTGGGAGTTGCAGGATCTGAAAGAGGAAAAGACCCAAGAGAGACAGGAAGAAAATTAGCAAAAGAGGCAATGAAAAATGCAGGAAAAGATTGTGTACCAGCTTATTTTTATATGGTTGCATCACCAGCAGAAGAAGAGGAATACATAAAAGGAATTGAGGATGTAGTAGGAAGAGTTCCAATCTTTGGTGGAAGTGCAGCAGATAATACAGTAGAAGGAAAATGGAGCATTTATACAAATGATAAAATATTTAGTGATGGAGCAGCAATAGCTTTCTTCTACACGGATAAAAAGATGGGAAATGTATTTACAGGAGCTTATAATGAAACAACAAATTCAGGGGTGATTACAAAAATAAAAGGAAAAAGAACATTAGTAGAGATTGATGGAGTTCCTGCTCAAAAGAAATATGCAGAATGGACAGGAGCAAAAGCAAAAGATTTAAGTGAAGATAACTTATTAGTAACAACAATTACAAAACCTTTGGGAGTAAAAGATAGATTAGGTGACTTAGTAGCTATACGTCATCCAATGTATGGAAACAAAGATGGTTCAATGAACATTGGAGCAAATTTAGCAGTAAACACAGCAGTAATACAAATGGAAGCAACAGTTGATGAGTTAATCGATTCAACCGGAAAAACAATGAAAGAATTAAATAAAGAAATGGATGGAGATATAGGAGCATATCTTTTAGTTCATTGTGGAGGAAGAAGATTAGGAATAGGAGATAGAATAGACGAAGTTGCAAAACAATTAAAGAAAGAAGCAAAAGGAGTACCATTCATTGGAGTATTTACATTTGGTGAATATGGAGTAAAAGACCATGGCTCAAACACAACAGGTGGATTAATGTTATCATTTACAGCATTTAGTAAATGAAGAGAAGGGAAAAAACCACAAAACGGAAAAAGTTATGTATGTACATTAGAAAATTTTGAAGATGGAACACAAAAGGTGTGTAAACCTGTAAATAATAAGGAGGGCGCAAGTATGAAAAATTTAATAGGTTATGAATGGAAAGATGCTTCTAATGGAGCAACAATAGAAGTTGTTAATCCAGCAACTCAAGAATTAATAGATACAGTACCAAATGTAACAGATGAAGATGTAGATGAAGCTGTAAAAGTAGCAATGTGCGAGCAAAAGAAATGGGAAAAAGTATCTATATATGATAGAGCAGATATTTTATATAGATTTGTTGATTTAGTAGAAGAAAATAAAGAAAGATTAGCAACACTTCTATCTAATGAAACAGGAAAACCAATAAAAGAAGCAAGAGGAGAAATTGCAAACGTAAGAATAGGCGTAAGAGGTTTTGTAGAAAAAGCAAAACACTTATATGGAAAAAGTATTCCAGAAGGCTCAGAAGCAGGACAAGAAAAAACAATACAATTTACAAAAAGATATCCAATTGGAGTAATAGCAGCAATTATACCATTTAACTTCCCAAGTGATTTGTTCTGTCAAAAAGTGCCACCAGCATTAATGATGGGAAATAGTATAATTGTAAAACCATCAAACTATAATCCTTTAACATTAATTGAATATGTAAAATTAATGATTGAAGCAGGAGTGCCAGCAGGGTGTATTCAAATATTAACAGGAGATGGACCAACAGCAGGACAAGCTCTAGCTAGACATCCTGGAGTACATTTAGTGTCTTTAACAGGTGGAACAGCAGCTGGAATTCAAACAATGGGAACAGCTTCAAAGAATCTAACACATGTTATGTTAGAGCTAGGTGGAAATGATGCATTTATCTTCTTAGAAGATGGAGATATGGATTTAGCCGTGAAAGAAACAATTTGGGGAAGATTATATAATGGTGGACAAGTATGCTGTGCAAGTAAGAGATTTTTAATTCATAATTCAAGAAAACAAGAATTTATTGAAAGAATGAAAGAAGTAATAGATGGCTTAAAAGTTGGAGACCCAATGAGGGAAGATACAGATATGGGACCAATGATTAATATAAATGCAGCAAAGAGAATTGAAGAACAAGTAAACCAAATGGTAGCAGAAGGAGCAACAGTAGTTTGCGGAGGAAGAAGAGAAGACGCTTACTACTATCCAACAATACTAGATAATGTAACAAAAGATATGGAAGTTGCAAAAGATATGGAAATATTTGGACCAGTAATTTCTGTAATCGGATTTGATGATGTTGAAGAAGCAATCGAAATTGCTAACGGGTCTAGTTATGGATTATGTGGATGTGTAATTTCAAAAGATGTATCAAGAGCAATGAAGATAGCAGATAAATTAGAATGTGGTGGAGCAGTAGTAAATGGTGCAAGCTTCTATCGTTCATTCGAAATGCCATTTGGAGGATGGAAACATTCAGGAATTGGTAATGAAGGCGTTATGACAACACTAGAAGAAATGTCAAGACTAAAAACAATAGTATTAAAAAATATTTTATAGTATGATGTCCGATGGAGATATTTCTATAATAAGAAGTATCTCCTATAGGACAAATTTTTTGGAAAAGGTGATTTAATGGATAAGAAGAAAAAAATAGTACTCATTTCAGTAATTGCTATTGTTATTTTATTAATTATTGGAGGAATAGTTTGGTATTCTATAGCAAATAATAATACTAATAGTAATTCTAATAATCAAAGAACAGCTGAAGTGAGTAAATTATATGAAACATTACAAACAAGTAGCGTTTTTAGTTTTGAATTGATATTAGATGAAGGAAATCATAAGTATTATGCAAAATCAAACAATATGGCTTATATAGATACAATTTATGATGATGAAGAAACTAAATATATAATAAAAGATGGAAATACATATTTTTTGGTAGATGATACAAAAACTTATTATACATATTCTAATAATCAAACAAATTTAAATATGGTAACAAGAGGATTAGAAAGAATTAAGGATTTAGAATACCAAACAGGAAGGGAAAAGATAAATAATGATAATTATTCTTATGAAGAATATATAGGAGTAACAGATTTTGCAATGGGAGACTTTACAGAAAATTCTGAAGATGTAAAAACTAGATTTTATTTTGATGGCGATGAATTAGTTTATATAAAAACAATAGAAGGAGATCAAGAAGAATTATTAAAAGTAAATATTTCTTACAATGTAGATGAAAATTTATTCCAAATACCATCAGATTATAATGAAGCTTAAAATAAAAGGGAATATATAAATAAAAATAAAGAGGAGGAATTTAAAATGTCTGAAAAATTTGTATTAAATGAAACATCTTATTTTGGAAAAGGAGCAAGAGAAGAACTTGTTGGAGAAATCCAAAAAAGAGGATTTAAAAAAGTATTTTTAGTAAGTGATAAATCATTAGTAGAAGCTGGTGTAACAGCAAAAGTAGAAGAGGTATTAAACAAAGCAGATATACCTTATGTTTTATATGATGAAATAAAACCAAACCCAACAATTAAAAATGTATTAGATGGAGTAGAGGCTTGTAAAGCTTCAGAGGCTGATTTGATAGTTGCTGTAGGTGGTGGTTCAAGTATTGATACAGCAAAAGGAATATCAATAGTTATGACAAACCCTGATAGAGCAGATGTTAAATCATTAAATGGAGCATCTAATACAGTAAATAGAGGTATGCCAATAATTGCAATGCCAACAACAGCTGGAACAGCTGCAGAAGTAACAATAAACTATGTTATAACAGATGAAGATGCTAAAATAAAAATGGTATGTGTAGATCCAAATGATATACCAATTTTAGCAATTGTAGATTCTGATTTAATGGCAACAATGCCAAAATCTTTAGCCGCAGCAACAGGAATGGATGCTTTAACACACGCTGTTGAAGGTTATATTACAAAAGCTCATAATGATATGTCTGATATGTTTCATATGAAAGCTATTCAAATGATATTTAAATATTTACCAGCAGCTGTAAATGATAAAGACCCAGTAGCTATTGAAAAAATGGGAATGGCTCAATATATAGCAGGAATGGGATTTAGTAATGTTGGTCTTGGAATAGTACATTCAATGGCTCATCAATTAGGAGCTGTTTATGATACACCACACGGAATTGCAAATGCAATGTTACTTCCTACAGTTATGAGATTTAATGGAGAAGACCCAGCAACAGCACAAAGATTTAGAGAAATATTAGTAAATATAGGAAGACCAGACGCAGAACATCTAAATGACCAAGATGTTATAAATACATTTGTATGGATGATATCAGAGTTAAGTAAAGCAGTTGGAATTACAACAACAATAAAAGATTACGGAGCAAAAGAAGAAGACTTTGAAATGCTTGCAGAAAAAGCAATGAATGACCCTTGTAAACCAGGAAATCCAAGAGAAGTAACAAAAGAAGACTTTATAGAATTATATAGAAGAGCAATGTAATGAGAAAAATGAGACAGATTGGGGACGGACCTAATTTGTCTCATTTTGTAAAATGTTTGAAAAGTGAAACAAAATAGGGTGTCCCTGTTAGTTTCACTTTTTTTATGAAAATACTTGTAAAATTTGTAAAAATGTGCAATAATATTATTGTTATAAGAAAAAACAATAAAAAAGAGGAGTAGATTTATACTAGTTTTTAGAGAATAGAAGTTATAAGCTGAAAGCTTCTTAAATATAGGTAAATTGAAGGTAGCTTTTTTGTTAATATTCTGAGAAACTTTGATTTAAGAATATTCGGTTAAACTCCGTTAAAAGTTAATTGAGATATTATCTGTAAACAATTATATTTTTTTATAATTTATTTTAGTTTGAATTGTTTATATATAATAATTAAGGTGGTACCGTGAGAAATATGCTCGCCCTTATTTTAGGGGCGAGCTTTTTGAATACACAAATAAAATATGAATAAAGAAAAAAAGGAGAGTTCATATGTTAAAAATTGAGAGTAAAAAACAAGGAGCAGAATTAACAAGTATAAAACTTGATGGAAAAGAAATGTTACATCAAGGAGAATATTGGAACAGGCATGCACCAATATTGTTTCCTATCGTTGGAAGATTAAAAAATGATAAAACTATAATAAATGATATGACATATAAAATGGCACAACATGGATTTGCAAGAGATATGGAATTTAAAGAATTAGAAAAGAATGAAAATAAGCATGAATATGTTCTAGAAAGCAATACCGAAACTTTAGAAAAATTTCCATTTGAATTTAGTTTATACGTAACTCATTTAGTAGAGGACAATACTTTAATTACTAAGTATAAAGTAGTAAATAAAGATAAAAAGAACATGATATTTGGTTTAGGCGGACATCCTGCATTTATTTGTGATTATTCTAACGGAAACTACAAAATAGAATTTGAAAAGCAAGAAGATAATATAAAATTCATGAGTTTAAAAGATGGTTTAATTTTAGAAGAACAAGCTCCAAATATTTTATTTAATAATTGTATCAATTTAAATAAAGATAGTTTTATAAATGATGCCATTATTATGAAAGATATAAAATCTAATAAAGTTTATCTAAAAGAAAATGAAAGAACCGTTTTAGAGTTCGATTTTACAGGATTCCCTTATTTAGGACTGTGGGCAAAAATAGGAGCACCATTCGTCTGTATAGAACCATGGATGAACACAGCAGATAAAGTAAATACAGATGGAAGGTTAGAGTCAAAAGAACACATTTTAGAATTAAATCCAAAAGAAGAACTTGAATGTAGTTACAAAATGATGTTTTTTGAGCCCGTCCCAAAAAACATCAAGAAATAACAAGCAAAGAAAGAATATGAAAAAAATATAAAAGGAGAGGATATTATGTTAGAGAATAAGTATAATCCAAAAGATTTTGAAGACAAATTATATGAAGAATGGGAGGAAAAAGGTTATTTTAAACCAAGTATGGATAAGACAAAAGAGAGTTATTGTATAATGATGCCACCTCCAAATGTAACAGGAAAGTTACACATGGGACATGCATTAGATGGTACAATTCAAGATATATTAATTAGATTTAAAAGAATGCAAGGATATAATACATTATGGCTTCCCGGTTCTGATCATGCATCTATTTCAACAGAGATGAAAGTTGTTCAAAAGTTAAAAGAAGAAGGAAAAGCAAAACAAGATGTAGGAAGAGAAAAATTCTTAGAAGAATGTTGGGATTGGACTCATCTTTATGGTGGAGAAATTCAAAAACAACAAAGAAAATTAGGTTGTTCTTGTGACTGGGATAGACGTAGATTTACATTAGATGAGGGGTTGTCTGATGCTGTTTTAGAGGAATTTGTTAATTTATATAATCAAGGATATATCTATAAAGGAACTAGAATGGTAAATTGGTGTCCTAATTGTAATACAGCAATATCAGATGCAGAGGTAGAATATAAAGAAGAAGCTTCTCATTTATGGCATCTAAGATATAAAATTAAGGGTGAAGAAAGATATGTAGAAGTTGCAACAACAAGACCTGAAACAATGCTTGGTGATACTGCAGTTGCCGTAAATCCAGAAGATGATAGATATAAAGATTTAGTTGGAAAAACATGTATACTTCCAATTGTAAATAGAGAAATACCAATTATAGCAGATGAATTTGTAGACAAAGAATTTGGAACAGGTTGTGTTAAGATTACACCAGCACATGACCCTAATGATTATCAAGCAGGAAAGAGAAACAACTTAGAAATTATTGAAGTATTTGATAGTAAAACAATTATGGGAGATTTAATGCCTGAAGTAAAAGGAATGACAGCAATTAAAGCTAGACCAATCATTGTTGAAAAATTAAAAGAACTAGGAGCATTAGTATCTATAGAAGATTATACTCATAATGTAGGAACATGTGAAAGATGTAAAACAAAGATAGAACCAAGAATTTCAGAGCAGTGGTTTGTTAAAATGAAAGAATTGGCAGAACCAGCAATTAAGGCAGTAAAAGAAGATGGCGTAAAATTTATACCAAAGAGATATGAAAAAATATATTTCAATTGGATGGAAAATATTCAGGACTGGTGTATTTCAAGACAATTATGGTGGGGACATAGAATACCTGCATATTATTGTAAAGATTGTGGACATATTAATGTTGCAAAAGAACAACCAGAAAAATGTGAAAAATGTGGTTCAAAGAATTTAGAGCAAGATCCAGATACATTAGATACATGGTTTAGTTCAGCATTATGGCCATTCTCAACACTTGGTTGGCCAAATAAAGATGCAGAAGATTTAAAAACATTTTATCCTACTAATGTATTAGTTACAGCATATGATATAATATTCTTCTGGGTAGCTAGAATGGTATTTTCAGGATTATATGCAATGAAAGAAAAACCATTCAGTGATATATTAATCCATGGTATTGTACGTGATAGTCAAGGAAGAAAAATGTCAAAAACACTTGGAAACGGAGTAGACCCAATAGAAGTTATTGATGAATATGGTGCAGACGCATTAAGATTTTCAGTACTTTCTGGAACTACAATGGGAAATGATATTAGATATATGCCAGAAAAACTAGAACAAGCATCTAATTTTGCAAATAAGATATGGAATGCAGCTAAATTTATAATAATGAATAGACCAGAAGAAGAAAAAATAATAGAATTTTCAAAAGAAGAAAATGGAGAAAAATTATCTATAGAAGACAAATGGATATTAAACAAATTAAATAAATTAGTATTAGAAATAACAAATAATATTGAAAAATATGATTTAGGTGTAGCAATTGATAAAATTTATAACTTTATGTGGAATGAATTTTGTGATTGGTATATTGAGATGGCAAAAATTACTTTATATAACGGAACAGAAGAAGATAAAATTAAAACATCATATGTGCTAGATAAAGTATTTAGAACATGTTTAAAATTATTACATCCATTTATGCCATTTGTAACATCTAAAATCTATGATAACTTAGTAAAATATGATGATAAAGATTTAATGGTATCTTCTTGGCCAGAGGTAGAAAACTTTGATTATGGAAAAGAAGAAGAAATAGTAGAGAAAGTAAAAGAATTAATTGTAGAAGTTAGAAATATTAGAGCTACTAAAAATATTCATCCAAGTAAGAAATCTAAATTAGTATTTGTAACAGATAAATACAAAGGTGAAATAAAAAAATTAGAAGATATATTACTAAAATTAGCATTCGGTGATTCTTTAGAAATAAAAGAAAACAACGAAGATATTTCAGAAGATTCTATTAATGTAATGGTAGAAGGAATTGAACTTTATATGCCATTAGAAGGATTGATTGACAAAGAAGAAGAGAGAAAGAGATTAGAAGAAGAGAAAACAAGACTAGAAGGAGAAGTTGCAAGATGCGAAAAAATGCTTTCTAATCCAGGTTTTGTAAATAAAGCTCCAAAGGCAAAAGTAGAAGAAGAACAAGAAAAGTTAAAGAATTATAGAGATATGCTAGAAAAGGTATTAGAGAAATTAAGGTAAAATAAAGTGATAAAACTAAAAATGTAGTATGATACTATATGGCTACAAAATGTATTGGCGCCTAGCTACCGAAGAACCAAGCCTTATGGTGTCTGCATACGACGAGGACAGTTATTTGGAGTCCGGGAGAACTATACTCCTAAGAACAGTGTGGTTGTTGCTATCAACTAGACCGTGGTGTCCAAGAACAACTGCTATTAGAAAGAGAGAGGTAAGAGTAAAATCTGCTTCTTTCTTTTTGTTTATAAAAATGTAATAAGAAGTTTGTCGAAAAGTTCTAATATATCGACAAAACTTCTTATTTTTTACTCTTGGAAAATATTGTAAATGGTACTATAATAAGTAATGTAAATTTTTGGAAAGGAAGGAAAAATATGGAGTCAAAATTTTATGAAGAGGACAAGCTGTTGGTCTTAAAAATAACGTCTGAAATTGACGACCATAGTGTACAAGAGATAAGGAGGAGAGCTGATTATGAAATGGAAAGATACATGCCTAGAAAGGTTATATTTGATTTTGATGGTGTTACTTTTATGGATAGTGCAGGAATAGGATTAGTTATAGGAAGGTATAAGTTTGCAAACATGATAGGTGCAAAATTGGGATTAAGTAATTTAACTGGAAGTGTAAGGAGAATTTTTGATATGAGCGGAATACTGAAACTAGTTCCAACAGTGGAGTTAAATTAAGAGAGGTTGTCTTTATTAAGACAAAAAGAAAGGAAGAAAATATGTATAATAATGAAATGAAATTAGAATTTATTAGTAAGTCTTCAAATGAGGCTTTTGCAAGGATAGCAGTTGCAGCTTTTGCCTCACAATTGGATCCTACAATAGAAGAACTTGCAGATATTAAAACTGCTGTTTCAGAGGCAGTTACTAATAGTATTATTCATGGTTATGAGAAAAAACAAGGGGTTGTAAAAATATCTAGTTGGCTTAAAGAAAATGAAATTATAATAGAAATTTCTGATAAAGGAAAAGGAATTGAAAATGTAGATATGGCAAAAGAACCATTATATACAACAAAACCTAATTTAGAAAGATCAGGTATGGGATTTACAATAATGGAAAGTTTTATGGATAAGATGGAGGTGGAATCTGTTGTAGGTTTGGGAACAAAGGTTACTATGTCTAAGATTATAAAACCAAAAGAAGATAAAGATGAGGAAGAATTTAAAATGCTTATGACAAATTCTTAAAAAGAAAAGAGGAGAATATGTTTGAAAATGATAAAGAATCCATAAAAAAGGCTCAAGAAGGAGATAACTTAGAATTAGAAAAATTAATTAATAATAATAATGGACTTATTTGGTCTATTGTAAAAAGATTTCAAGGAAGAGGATATGAAAAGGAGGATTTATATCAAATAGCTTGTATGGGATTTATAAAATCTGTAAAAAGGTTTGATACTAATTTTGAAGTTAAGCTTTCGACTTATGCTGTTCCATATATGATAGGCGAAATAAAAAGATATATTCGTGACGATGGACCAATTAAAGTAAGTAGAAGTATTAAAGAATTGGGAATTAAAATAAGAGAATTACAAAAAGAACATTTTTATAAAAGAGGTGAAGAAATAAATATTGAGGAAATTGGAAAAGAATTAAAAGTATCTAAAGAGGATATAGTATTAGCAATGGAAGCAACAAGGAAACCAGAGTCAATTGAAGGAAGCAAATCTACTGCTTCTAAAGATGGAAAAGATATTAGTTTAATTGATAGATTATCTACAGATAAAAACGAAGAGGAGATTCTTACCAACAAAATTGTAATAAATGAGCTAATTAAAGATTTAAATGAAAGAGATAAAAAAGTAATTTTGCTTAGATTTTTTAAGGAAAAGACTCAAAGTCAAGTGGCAGAGATTTTAGGAGTAACACAAGTTCAGGTATCTAGAATAGAAAGAAAGATTTTAAATAGTATGAAAACAAAGTTATGTTCATAAATTATATACAAAGGGGTATTTTTAGGAGAGGTAGGATGAAAAAAGTTTTTATCTATTTTTTTGTATTTTTATTAATATTCTTTTTACTTCCAGCAATGCTTACCAAAAGGAATTCAGAAGTTTCAGCAAGAGTACCTGATGATAATGTAGAAAAAAATGAAGAAACAAAAAATAATAATGAATATGATTATAAAAATTATGGAACGATAAAATTATTACATCAAGATACAGGAGAAGTTGAAGAAGTTGCTTTAGATACATACTTATGCAATGTTGTATCTGCAGAGATGCCTGCTGATTTTGAATTGGAGGCTTTAAAAGCACAAGCTGTAGTTGCAAGAACATATACTATTTATAAAATACAAAATAAAAAACATGAAAATAGCGATATTTGTGATGATTCTTCTTGTTGCCAAGCATGGGTATCAAAAGAAGAAAGATTTTCTAGATGGGACGAGGATAAAAGAGAAAGTAATTGGGACAAAATAGAACAAAGTGTGAATGAAACTAAAGGTAAAATAATTACATATAATGGAGCTCCTATAAATGCATTTTTCCATTCAAATAGTGGCGGAACAACAGAACTTCCTGTAAATGTTTGGGGAGGTGGAAGTGAATATCCATATTTGCAAGTGGTGGAGACTGCAGGAGAAGAGGGATATACACAATATAGTTCAGAAGCGACATTTACACAGGATGAATTAATAGAAAAGCTAAAAAGCAAATATGAAGATATTACAATTGATTTTAATAATGACGATGACTTAAAAATATTAGACTATACTGATAGTGGAAGAGTAAAAACGGTGAAATTTGGAAACCATGAACTTTCAGGGACAGAGACGAGAAGTTTACTTGATTTAAGGTCTACAAATTTTGAAATAATAAAAGAAAATGGGAATATTAAATTCTCAGTTAAAGGATATGGCCATGGTGTTGGAATGAGCCAAACAGGTGCAGATAGTTTAGCAAAAGAAGGCAAGAGTTATGAAGATATAATTAAACATTTTTATGTTGGTGTTGAAATTTCAGATGTAAATTCTCTATAAAAAATTATCCTAAAATGTATAATCTCTTCAAAATAGGAAATACTTGTATTAATAAAAGTTTGAAGGAGGATAATATGAGAAATATGAGAAGAGATAACAGGGCAAGAAACAATAATAAAGATGCTATGCAAAATAAGATTATAATTTATTGTGCTATAGGGGTTGCTGTTCTTACAGTTATTTTAGTTGCTTTACTTATGTATAGTAGACATCTAAATGAAGAAATGCAAGATAATATAATAGATTTTGAAGATATGGCAAATATAACTAGTGATAATAATACCACAAATACTACTAATACAAATACAGAGAGTGTGAGTACAGAGATTGGTAAGTCTGTAAATGAAGTTCAAAATGAAATTAATACTACAAATAGTACAAATACAACTAATAATACAGCAACAAACACACAAAACCAAACAAATACAACTAAGACACAAACTAACAAAACCACACAAACTAATGCAGCAGAAGAAAAAGAAGAAACTAAAAAAGAATTATCTTTTGAAAGACCTGTTGAAGGTGAAATTATGAAAACATATGCTAAAGATAATTTAGTATATTCAGAAACATTACAAGAATGGACTACACATTTAGGAATAGATATTAAAGCTGATAAAACAACTGTTGTAAAAGCAGCAGAAGCAGGTACTGTAAAAACTATTAAAAATGACCCAAGATATGGTTTAACAATTACAATTGAACATGATGATGGTTACCAAACTGTTTATGCTAACCTTTTAAGTTCTGAGTTTGTAATAGAAGGCGAAAAAGTAGATAAAGGACAAAGTATAGGTACTGTTGGTAATACTGCAACTTTTGAGATTGCTGATGAAGCACATTTACATTTTGAGATATTAAAAGATGGTGTTCAAATAGACCCAAGTACTTGGATAAAGTAAAAAAATTAAAATATAATTAAACAGGGATTTCTAGTAAGTTTTTAGATTTAAGCTATGCTTACCTGCAGTTTTACTACCTTTAATTTCCCTACGTAAAACTGCTTAATCTAAAAACTTACTTATATTTTTTATTTTCCAAAAAAGAAATATAAAAAAACTATTTACAAATAGCCTGTTTTTGTATATACTTTACTTATACACGAGATATTGTGTATAAGAATAATTTAGAAAAAATATGAAAATACTAAAACAAAAGAGAAAGGAAAAGTAGATGACTAGAATGTTTGAAAGCCTTGTGGCTGTACACACACACACACACAAGTAGGTTATTAGTAAATATTAATATAATAAATGCAGATAAAAAGATAGTGGTGAAACCTAAAGAATAGGTTTTATTGCTGTCTTTTTTGCGTTTTGTTATTAAATTTTAAAATATAAAATAAAGAAACAGGGAGGAATTAGAAAATGAAAGAAAATAATAAAAACAAAGAACGAGGAATTACACTTATAGCTCTTGTTATTACTATCATAGTCTTACTAATATTAGCTGGAGTTTCGATTTCAATGCTAACAGGAGAAAATGGAATACTTACACAAGCACAAAAAGCAAAGAACGAAACAGAAAATGCAGCAAGACAAGAAGAAATGGATTTAGCAGAAATAGAGGCAGCAATAACTGGAAAAGATGTACCAATTATCCAAGTAGATGATAAAAATCCAGGACAATTAGAACAAGAAAATGATACTACTTTTGTAATAAACAGTATAGAAGATTTAGTATTTTTCTCACATGATGTAACAAATGGAACTACTTATGAAGGAAAGACAGTAAAATTAGGAACAAACTTAGATTTTAATTCAGATAAATCATATGTGGACCCTAATAGAACAGATTTTGCACAATATGGATATAATGGACCATTAAAACAAGCATTAACATCAGGAACGGGATTTAGTCCAATAGGAGATATTTATGGAACACAATATGAAAAAAATACTTTTTATGGAACCTTTGATGGGAATAATAATGCAATATGTTCATTATATATTAATATAAACAGCAATCAAGAAACAGTAAGAGTTGGGCTTTTTTCAGGAAACTATGGAGAAATTAGAAATTTAGGTTTAGTGGATATTAATATAAATGTAGAAGGTGAAACTACTAATGTTGGTGGCTTAACAGCAAGAAGCTATAATAATATATATAATTGCTATGTTACAGGTAATATAAGTGCTAATGGGGAATTATGGATACCTGTAGGAGGAGTATGTGGAACATTTTTAGGTAATAATGCTACTATTGAAAATTGTTATAATTTTGCAAATATAGAATGTAAAAACACTTACACGGGTCAAGAATATATAGCTGATATTGGCTGTGGAGGAATAGCAGCACAATTAGAATGTGATAATGCAACTATAAATAAATGTTTTAATAAAGGAAATATTACTGCTGATGGAGGAACTAATCTGATAGCAATAGGAGGAATCTGTGGAAGTTCATCTAATAGTACTAATAGCCAAATAAAGAATTGTTATAATAATGCCAAGTTAGAGAAAGTAGGCGAGGTGGCACAACATGATTGCTATATAGGCGGAATTGTTGCAACATCAAGTCTGACAAATATAGAAAATTGTTATAATTCTGGAGAAATCATTGGAAGTGATGAAAGATTAAGAATAGGAGGAATTTTGGCAATTGTAAGACAATATAAAGATCTGACAATAAGAAATGCTTTTAACATTGGTGAAATAGATACAGAAAGCGTGAATTCTTTGGGTGGAATTTTGGCAGTGATAAGTGGAGAGACAAATGTTGATATTAGTAATGCATATAATATAGGCATAATTAACATAGAACAACCAAATACAAATCAAATAGGAAGCTTAGTGGGAACTAACTGGTCTAATTTAATAACTTTCAATAATTGTTTTTATTTAAAAGAAACTCATGATGTTGGTGTGGGTGGAAATGGAGCATCTACAGGAGTTACAGAGTTAGATAGCATTGATAAATTTCCAAGTGTATTAGAAGTTATGAATTCAGGAGAAGATAAAGTTTTTAAAGAAGATGTTAAAAATATAAATAATGGTTATCCAATATTAGAATGGCAATAAAAAATGGCAAGCTCGCTTGCTATTTTTTGTGCAGTTATAGGAAATTGCAAAAATCCAATAGCAAACGTTTTTTTGCTACTGGATTAAGGAGCGTACCATAAAAAGCATATATAACTAATTGGAAATATATGTATATGGATTAATCATCAAATTTGTAAACAATACCTCTGGGGCTTTTGTAATTAACTGGATACATAGTACCAGTATGGCATTTT
>CALXAV010000027.1 GCA_944386385.1 uncultured Clostridia bacterium | reverse complement strand
ACATTCATTGTATTTACTTTTAATACTTTTACTTCAAAAAGTTTTTCAACAGCTTTTGCTATTTCAACTTTTGTTGCTTTTTTATTTACTTTGAAAGTGTATTTTCCTTCTTGTAATTCATCATTACTTTTTTCAGTAACAACTGGTGCTATTATAATATCTTCTGGTAACATTATGCATACACCTCCTCTAATTTCTTAACAGTATCAACTGGTAAAATTAGATTTGAATATTTTAATAAATCAAATACATTAATGTTGTTTGCTGAAATTGTTTTAACATCTTTAATGTTTCTTGCTGACATTACAACATTTTTATCGTTTTCAGGAAGTACTATTAATGTTTTTCCTTCTACTTTTAATGCTGCTAATGCATTTACCATTGATTTTGTTTTTATTTCTTTTAATTCTAATTTGTCAACTACTGTTAACTCTTTTTCTAATACTTTAGAGCTTAATACTGATTTAACAGCAAGTCTCTTTTCTTTCTTATTTACTGTGTATCTATATGAACGAGGTTTTGGTCCTAATGCAACTCCACCTTTAATCCATTGTGGTGCTCTTGTTGAACCTTGTCTTGCTCTACCTGTTCCTTTTTGTCTCCATGGTTTTTTACCACCACCTGAAACTTCTGCTCTTGTTTTTGTGCTTTGTGTACCTTGTCTTTGATTTGCTAAATAGTTCTTTAAAACACTGTGAACAATGTTTTCATTTGGTTCAATTCCAAATACACTATCAGCTAATTCGATATCACTTACTTTTTTGCCTTCTATATTATATACGTCTACTTTTGGCATCTTAAGTTCCTCCTTCCTTTCTATTTACTTACCTTTACTGTTGATTTTACTTTTAAGATAGCTCCTTTAGCTCCTGGAACACTACCTTTTACTAATAATACGTTTTTATCTGTATCTACTTTTACTACTTCAAGATTTTGAATAGTAACTGTTACTCTTCCCATATGTCCTGGAAGTTTTTTACCTTTAAATACTCTACCTGGTGTTGATCTTTGTCCCATTGAACCTGGTCTTCTATGATACATAGAACCATGTGTCATAGGTCCTCTGTGTTGTCCATGTCTTCTAATAACACCTTGGAATCCTTTTCCTTTTGAAGTTCCTTGAACATCTACTTTTTCTCCTGCTGCAAATATATCAGCTTTTACTTCGTCTCCAACTTTATAGCTTGCAACATCATCTGTTCTGAACTCTCTTAAATGTTTTTTATTTTCAACACCTGCTTTTTTGAAGTGTCCTTCTAATGGTTTATTGATATGTTTTGATTTAACATCTCCATATCCTAATTGAATACTATTGTATCCATCTGTTTCTACAGTTTTAACTTGTGTTACAACATTTCCTGCTGTTTCAATAACTGTAACTGGTATTACATTTCCTTTTTCGTCAAAGATTTGTGTCATACCAATTTTCTTTCCTATAATTCCTTTCATTTTGTTCATTTCCTCCTAACTATTGGCTGATACTTGAATTTACATCTAGATATAATGTATATCAGCTTGGTTTAATGTTTTTTCTAAAATTATAATTTGATTTCAATATCAACACCAGCTGGTAACTCTAATTTCATTAAGCTATCTACTGTTTTTTGTGTTGGATAAAGAATATCGATTACTCTTTTATGTGTTCTCATTTCAAATTGTTCTCTTGAATCTTTGTATTTGTGTGGAGAACGTAAAATTGTTACGATTTCCTTTTGTGTTGGTAATGGAATAGGACCTGAAACCTTTGCTCCTGTTTTTTTAGCAGTATCTACTATTTTTTCAGCAGACTGATCTAAAACTACATGGTCATATGCTTTAAGTCTTATTCTAATTTTCTCACTTGTTGCTACTGTGTTTGCCATTGTAATTTTCCCTCCTTTTAAATATTATTTTTTGCTTAGATAACAATATTTGTTATCAAAATTACCGTGGCAAGCTATAACGCACTCTGGTGTTTCGAATATCACCTATATAAAAACCCAAAACACGCATGATAATTTTGGGATAAGTGCTATATTTCTTACCGCCTGGTCTTTGCCATAACATACTCCACTAAAGTTCCCTCCACCCTTAATTCCGTAAGGATGTAGCCACATTTAGCTTCAACGCTTAATTCATGCTTATATATTATACAATCATTCATAACTTATGTCAATAGATTTTTAGAAAAAAAGTCACTTTTTTCCATAAAAAATAACCCTTTACAAAAATTTAAGGGTTATGATTCTCTTGCATGCATAAAATTAAACAATACCTTCTTATTATTTATAATATCTATTTTAACAATAGATGCTATAGCAGAAATTAAAGAAATAGCTTCAACTATGCTACTTATATAAGCCCCTACTGCAAGATTATAAATAAACCACATAGAAAACATTATTACTGAACCAACTCTAATTTTCGTAGGCTTATCTTGCCATAATACTATTGTATGTATGATAGTTGCTATAGATGGTAATATACTTATCATACCATTATAAGTAACAACTCCCATAATTGTATATAAGAATATGATAACATATAGAACAGATTTCTTATTTCAAATATTCATTTGTATCTTTTTTACTAAAAATAATTACTCTAACTAAACTAATTATATTTGTACATGCTCCTGCAAAAGCTCCTAATAATATATATTGTAAAATACAAAAAATACTATCAAACAACAAACAAAATAACATTTTCTTTTTAGTACTTTGCCAGTTACTCATCATCATAGATAAAGCACTAAACATTCCAAACACTTGAGCTATTAATGATATTCCTGTCATTTAATTTCTAATCTCCTTCCGATAGAAAGACACCTTAAACTATTTTAAAGTGTCTCATTTATAACTTAATCTATTTTACCAAAAACTTTTTCTAAAACTTCCTTATATCTTTTAAAAATAGGATTATTCTCATCTACTCCATTAACACAGCTCTTATACACATTTGTATAATACCATTTTTGTTTATCTTTTCCTCTTTTTAAAGAACTAAATTCTTTTTCTTCTCCATATAGTTCTATACAATCAGATAAATCTTCTAAGTTACTAATCTTATCACATGCTACAATCAGTTTTGAACCTAATGGCGCATTCTTTATATGTTCTATTGTATGCTTTTTTCTTTCTTCCCATTCCAATGATTTATCTGGTTCAGAAGCGTCATAAACATAATCTCTAACCTTTTTTCCAAATTCTTTTTCTATATCATCAAAACTATATGGTGTATCCTCCACTACGTCATGTAATATTCCGGCCGCCACAACATCTTCATCACAACCATTTCTTTGTAAAATCATTCCTACAGTAAAAGGATGGAAAATCATATTAACATCTTCTACTTTTCTTTTTTGATCTTTATGTGCTTTAGTTGCAAAATAAATTGCATATTCTATTTTATCCTTTTTTCTATACATAATAATACCCCCTCCTTAAAAATTATATACAAACATCTTCGATTTTTCAACAATATATTTACAATTTTACAAAAAGGTGATACTATACTTGTAATGTCAATCATGTTAATGCAATAAGGAGGTTTTGTATGACTATACACCTACCATTAACTATCGAATTTCTGGGAACGCCAGAAGCCGGCAAAACGACAACTGTCCATCGGTTAGAAAAGGTTTTGTCAAAGAACTACAAAACCTTGGTAACCCAAGAATCTGCTGAAATGGTTCCTATCTCCTTTCCCAAAGGCTGTATAGAAGCTCATTTCTGGATGCGCCTAAAAACCCTCCAAACTCTTTTGGAGAAACAAGTATCCAAAAGCGACTATGATATTCTTCTAGTGGATCGTGGTATCGTCGACATGCATTTCTGGGATTATTATTACAATCATACTGGGAAATTAACTTCTCAGCAGGTTGAAATTTCAGATGCTTTTTCCAAAAGCATTGGTATTAATCTTCCAGACTTAGTCGTTTTATTAACGACAACACCAGAAGAAGCAGTCAGACGTCGTGGTGGTGAAGGTCGTATCGTGACAATAGATTTTTTAGAAAGATTCAATCTTTTACTTTGTTCCTTTGTTAGGACTGTATCTTGTCCAGTGTTTTTACTGGACACTACTGGACTTTCCAAGGACGAAGTTGTTGATATACTTCTCAAAAGAATCTTGGCGTCATGAAAAAAAACAGCTTCAAATTCACGCTATATGCATTGAATTTTGAAGCTGTTTATTTTTTTACCCTTTTATTATTTTATCAATTGATTGTTCTCTCATTTCTTTAATTAATTTACAGCTATTATCTAATTTTGCTTGTTCGTCTTCAGCTAAGTCTAAATCTAATAACTCTCTTACACCATCACTATTAATAACAGCAGGTACACCAATATAAATATCATCTTGTCCATATTGTCCATCTTTTAAATATGTAGAAACTGTTAAAATAGAATTTTCATTATTTAACACTGCTTTTACTAATCTATTTAAAGCCATACCTATTCCATAATATGTAGCTCTTTTCTTTTCAATAATTTCATATGCTGCATCAACAACATCTTTATGAATTTTCTCTAAATCTTCCATTGGATGATGATTATCTTTCATAACGTCTGCTATTCTCTTGCATCCAACATATGCATGTTTCCAAGGAACAAATGATGAATCCCCATGTTCTCCCATTATATATGCATGTATATTTTTACTAGAAATTTTTAAATAATCAGCCATTATATAACGAAGTCTTGCTGTATCTAATACTGTTCCTGAACCAATTACTCTATTTTTTGGTAATCCTGATACTTCTGCTACAACGTATGTCATTAAATCTACTGGATTACTTGCAACTATTATAATACCATCAAATCCACTTGCCATTATACTTTCTGTTATTTGTTTCATTATTTTTGTATTTACTTCTGCAAGTTCTAATCTTGTTTGTCCTGGTTTTTGAGCAACACCTGCTGTTATTACTACTACTTGTGCATCTTTACATTCATCATAATCTGCAGCTTTAATTACCATTTTTTGTGGTGCGTATGGTAATCCATGTGCTAAATCCATTTCCTCTCCTTTTGTTTTATCTTTATCAATATCTATTAATATTAATTCATTTACTCCTCCTTGGTTAAGCATTGAATAAGCCATGCTCATTCCTACCATTCCTGTTCCTACTAAAACTACTTTTCCTTTTTTCATAATAAAAATCAACTCCTTTTTAATTATTTTTTGTGTAACCATGTCCACCATTGATGTATTATATCATCTTTTTTCAAATATTAAAAGAGTTTTTTTTAATTTTAAAAAAATTGTTATATTCTTCCAATATAACAATTTCAAATTTTACCTTATTTTTTTATTTGTATTCTATTTCCTTCCATATCTTTATAATAATATTCTGTTGCTCTTGACGGAGCATCATATCTAACTTTTACACAAGAATTAGTAATTCCTTGAAAACTTTCTCCTTCTTGTGCTTCTAATATTTTATTATTTTGATAATCAAATATTGTTTCATTTCCATCAACTGTTGCAATAAAATAACCATCTGTTAATGTTGAATTTATTACTCTCATACTTTCTCCATTATCTAAAACTGTATTGTCATGATTTATTTTTACTGGTTCAAAAAGCATATTTCCTGATTTATCAATGACTGTATAATAAGGTGTACTACCTTCATTTGAAAACTTTACTAAAGCATAACCATTTTCAAATAATGTATCATCATCAACATCATGAAATTGACTTTTTAAAGATATAGCTGTTTTGGTTTCTAAATTAAATAATGTACTATTATAAACATCAAAAGCCATTCCATTAGTATAATTATATACTCCAGGTACCTCTCCATTTGGCTCTTTAATTTCTGTCATTCCTCCATTTTCGTCAAATACTAGAATGCTATTTGTAGTCCCTTTTATCGTATAACCATCAACAAAATCATCCATAAAACTTTCTTGATATTCTACTATTTTTTCTGTTTTAGTATTAAAATATTTCTTATACGACCAGTCTAAGCAAAGCATTCCATCTCCCTTATCTTGGACTTTAGAAACATATTCCTCACTTGGTTGTAAAACATATTCTTGTTTTTCTATATTATATACCCCTGTTTTAGTACTTGAACTATTATAAGTATCATCTTTTTTTGTAATAACCAAACAACCACCTGATACTAATTCTACCCTTTCATAGTCATGTTCTCCATAAGAAAATTTTTCTTCGCCATTTTTATCATAAACAACTGTCTTATCATCTTGTTGTACCCTTATATAACCGTCAACAAATCCTTGTCCATCATTAAATCCATCAAATGTCCATAAAACTTTAAACTCTTTATCAATAACATAATTCACTCCATCACTTTGTAAAATAACTAAACCGTCTTTATTAAAATCTGCTGTTTGATTAATTGAAACAGTTGTCTTTATATCGGATGTATCAACTTCAGGTTCTACTTCTTCTTGTTCCTGAGCTACCTCTTCTGTACTTTCTATTTGTAATTTATTTTTCAATTCCTGAAATATAAAAAAAGCACATACTATAACAACAACAACACTAATTGAAACAATAATTATTATTTTATTCTTATTTTCTTTCATCTAATCCCCCTATTATTCTATTTCTTCTATAATTTTAAATTGTTCCATATCCACTCTGTATTTACTTACTTTATCTAAATTCTCATCCTCAATATAAAAAATCCAAATGTTTTCAGATTCTTCTTCTATTTTTTCTACAGAATAATAATATTTTCCTAAACGATTATTTAAATAATTTTCTGCTTTCAAATCTGACTTCATTATTTCTCTTACTTCTTCTTCTGTTTTATCAGAATAGCTTTGTTTTTCTGCTTCATACAAACTTTGAAAACATTTATTAATCGTTTCTACACTAGAAGTTTCATTTTCTCTCACATCTTCTATTTTATAATCCGAATTGAACCATTCTTCTAGTGTTGCTTTATCAGACATTCCAATTCCAAAAGCAATAACAAATCCTATTATTGCCGCAATTATCAAATGTATTACTCTTATCCAAGTCATTTCTCCAAAAGTTTCTTCTTCCTTTTTTAATATTGAAGCAATATAGCCATATATTAAAGAAGGAATTAATACACTTGCTAATGAACTCCAATATACAGAAAATTCTCTTTTCATAATAACAGGAGGAAAGAAATATCCATAAATAGCACTTCCGATTATAATTATCATTCCTATTACTGCTATTATTGTCTTTTTTCTTTTTATTAAATCATAACTTAATTTTAAACAGTATAAAAATTCTATTCCTCCAAAAAAACATATTGTAAGTAAAATTCCATAATCAGCTAAAATCAGAAATACGAGTAACAAGCCTAATCCTAAGAAACCCAAAACTTCTCCACCGCTTGTTTTCATAAGACCATCGCCCATTATTAATTTCCTCCTGCTACTTTTTTCTCTAAGTTTTTAGCAGACACAACATGATAAATTGTGATAATTAATTTTATTGGCCATGCAAACATTCCAATAAATGCTGCTAATACAAATTTTATAATATATGCGACCAACCACGCTTTCTGTGTCCATATTAAAAGCCATGTCATAAAGTTTCCTGTCATTAATTGATTAATAATTTTCCATCCCCAAGGAAATCCCATAAAAATCCAAGCCATCATCCATTCTTGTCCACTGCCTTGTCCTATACAAAAACCTAAAATTGCCAAAGCAATTGATATTACTGCTACCTTTATTAATTCTCCAACTGAATCTTGTTTTATTGCTTTTGCCTGTCCTTTTATTTCTTGTTCAGCTCTTTCTATTCTTTCTTTTTCACAACTATCACATAATTTACTTTTATTTTTTTCTGCACATTCCCTGCACATAAATTTCCCACAATTAGGACAATTTGCTACAACTGTTCTATCCGGATGATTATAACATCCTACTCCTATATTTGTTTTTACTTCATTTACCACTTTTATTTTCCCCCTTATTTATTCTCTAAACCTGTAATTACAATTCTTTTTTGACTATTAGCATTACATGTTATAAGTGTTATTAAAGCATTTTCCTTATTTTCTTCATTATATTTATATACTAACTCACTCTTTTTTAATATCTCATCATAAGATGTGTTTCTCTTCATTTCTAAACTTGGTTCTCCTATATAAGCTGAAAAAACTTCATAATTCTTTTCTTCTCCAGTAGGAAGATAAATTTTTATTGTTATTTCATCTCCTAAATCTCCATTTGCTATTTTTTCCAACTCTGCAAACATCTTACCGTTTAATAAATTATGTCCATATATAACTGTGTTTTTTTCCGTAAAATCTGGATTTGAATCACAATCTAAAAATATACTTCCACAAGAGCTATATTTTTTATTAATATCATGTTTTAAATAATAGTCATTATTTGAAGTTTGCATTATAGGATAATTAATATTTGTTTTATCAATATTTATCCAAGCTTTTACATCAGAATTTATATTTTTTAATGTTTCAAAATCTATTTTTATATTTTCCGGGTCTTCTTCTGATACATTTACTACCTTAGAAAAAATATCTTTTTCATTTTCTTCTAATTCTGTATTACTTTTATACCAAATTACTAAATTAGTAGATGTATAAATAAAAATACCTATAAATATAATCAAGAAAAAAATACTTAAAAATCCCATTTTTTTTTCTTTTCGTTTAAAATGTTTTCCTTTAGCCATAGTCTTTTTTATAAAGAATGGAGCTTTTTTTAAGCTCCTATTCTTTTTCCTTTCTATTTTCTACTTTTCTTTACAATAAAGATTATTCCAGCAGCAGAAACAATCATTCCTAAAGCTAATAATATAACTTGCATATCACCTGTTTTTGGTAATACTGATGTTCCTTCTCCTTCTTCTCCATCTACTACTTGTTCGTTAACTGTTATTTCTGTTGTTGCTGTTTTATCTCCTACTGTTGCTGTTATTGTTGCTTTTCCAGCTTTTAATGCTTTTATTTTTCCTTCTTCTGTTACTGTTATAACACTTTCATCACTGCTTGTCCATACTACTGTTTTGTCATCTGTTGTATCTTCTGGATTATAAAGAACATGTAAGTCTTTTTCTTCTCCAATATTTAACTCTACATTTTGTTCTTCTATTGCTATACTTCCTAGTGGTATTTCTTTTACTGTAACTTCACATGTTGCTTTTACACCATCTATTGTTGCTGTTATTGTTGTTGTTCCTTCTTTTAATGCTGTTACTACTCCATCTTTTACTGTTGCTACTTCTTCATCACTACTTGTCCAAGTTACTTCTGTATCTCCTGTTGTGTTTTCTGGTTCGTAAACTGCTTCCAAAACAATATTTTGTCCTTTATATAAAGTTACTTCACTTTCATTTAGAGTTACATCTGTTATTGGATATACTTCTACTTCTACATTTTCTTGTACTGTATTTCCATACTCATCAAATGCAGTTATTTGAGTTTTATATATTCCCCCTTCATTTTTAAAAGTATCATTAGCTATATTTACGTGATATGTATATGTTCCTGCTTTTTCTATTGCTGTATATTCTGGATTTGTTTCCCAATTTGAACCTTCTAGTTCGTCTCTGTCATTACTATCATTCCAAGTAGGACATTGTACTTTTGTTACTCCCACATTGTCTGATACTTTGAATGTTAATGTATAACCTGTTCCTGTTACATTACTTACTTTTACATCACTAATTACAGGAGCATCTAAATCTATATTTACTGTTCCTATATTACCTGTATTTGATGTAAGTCCTGCATCATCATATGCCCATATATTTGCTGTTGCTGTACTTGTTCCTTCTGTTAAACCATAATCTGCATAATTAATTCTTACAGATGCTTTTCCACCACTTATTGATGGTGCATTAAATACTTTTTCTTGACCATTTATTGTAACATAGAAAGATACTTTTGTTACTCCAACATTATCTGATACATCTGCTGTAATTGTAAGTCCTTCCTTATTTTTTTCACTTACTGTAACATTACTAATTACTGGTGCTTCTGTATCTGCAGGTGCAAAATCAGGTCTAATTAATCCCCAATATGGCATAAGGGCACCAGCTGTATCATACATTTGAGTATAATAATTTGTTATTTGTTGTACAGTTCTTCCTCCATAATTTTGATGATATGTTACATAATCTGATTCATATATAGCAACATGTCCATATGGATTTGCAGCAGTTGGTGAATATATAAGAATATCTCCTTTTTGAGGTGCTCCACCTTGAATTCTAGTCCACCCATCTGGTAAATCATTATATCCATAATCAACTGCACTTCCGTGTATCATAAAATCCACTTAACTCTCTTTCATACTCCATAATTAAATCTACACATTCTCCTGGATAAACACCATCTACATCTATTTGTTGTCCTATTAAAGATTTTACATATTCTATTGCTGTATCAGCTGTATATCCATTTGTATTAGCTTCTACTCTATAGCTAAAATTAAACAAACTAAATATTACCGCTATTAGTAATATCATTAATAATAATTTTCTCATTTTTGTTTTCATAAAACATTTCTCCTTTTTATTTTATATTTTCCAATTTGATTAATACCTCCTAGTATTTTCTCATCCCCCCTTTAAACGCACAAAAAACCTAAGCAACAACTATATTTAGTTATTACTTAGGTTTTTATCTATTTCAGGTATGCAAAAATAAATGCTATTACTAGCAATCTCTTTTACTAAACTACATGTGTGTGTGTGTGTGTGTGTGTGTGTACAGCCTCAAGGCTTACAGCTAATGTCATATTTTTGCTCCCCTTTCTTATTTAAATACATTTTGTATTATATCACAAAAAATATTATTTGTATACACTTTTTTCATGAAAATCCTTACTTTCAATTTTTTTATTTTACTTCCATTTACTTTTTTTGCAAGCTGTGATATACTTCTTAAAGAAAATAATCAAAGTAAGGAGTGCAATTATATGAGTTCTAATTCAAATAAAGCTACTACTTTGGCAGAAAATAAGGTTTTAATCTTATATATATTAAATCTTATTAATAATGATATAAAACAAGATGATTTGTTTAAATTAATTAGTTCTATAAACGACATCAACTATTTCTTTTTTAAACAAATCCTTACAGATTTAATTGATTCCAAATTAGTAGGTACTTATACTAAAGAAGAAGAACAAGTTATAAAAATCACAGATGAGGGAAAAAATGCATATATTCTTACAAAAGATGTATTACCAGGATTATTAAAATTAAAAGCAGATAGTACTTTTAAAAAAGAATTTGCTTCAATAGAAAACGAAGCTTCTGTTATCGCTGAATTTATTCCAAAAAACGAGAATGATTATACTGTAAAATGTAAAATAGTTGAAAATAATGAAACAATTTTCGAAGTTAGAACTTTTGTCGGTTCTAGAGAAAGAGCGAAAAAAATTGTAGATAATTGGAACAAACATGCAAATTCTATCTATCCAGAAATGTTAAATTTATTATTAAAAGATGAAAAAATATAACCACGTGAAAAACACGTGGTTTTTGTTTTATAAAAAATCAATATATAAAAGAGCTGTTTTTTGACCCCGTCCTAAAAAACAACTCTAAAAACACATATTATTGAAAATATTAATACTTTTAACATACAATTAATAAAAAATTGATAATGTATATATTTCATACCTAAGTTATTTAAATCATCAAAACCTTTTACCATTTCATTTATTTCTTCTTTAGTAGATATTTTTTCTTCGTCTAAATATTCTTTAGCTAAGAATCTTGCTTTTATCATTGCGTCATTTTCTAAATACATTCTAACAACATAATTTATTAAACTCATTATCAAAAATATTGATAAAAACATCATTTTAAATGGTAATAAATTAAATAATGCAAGCACGCAAATTACTACATAATATAATAAGTATATATTTGAGAAAATAAAATTAAAAATTAATATTTTCCTATCTTGAATAGAATGTAGACATTCATGTGCTATTGTTTGTATTCTTGTAAATGTATCACTAACATTAGCAATTACTATTTTATTAGTAACTGCTATATATAGACTCGCTTCTGCTTGCTTATCTTCTTCTATTTTTACATTTTCATTATTTAATTTTTTCAAGTATTTTTTACATATTTCTATATTAGAAGGATATTTTTTAGACATTTCGTCTAATTTTTCATTTTTTGCTAAATCTAATATTTTCTTTTTGTTAAAACTAAAAACATATCCCAATAATACAGAAAGAATAATAGTTACAATTATAATTATTATAAACTCCATCTATATTTCCTTACGTTTTTGTTTTACTCTATTTGTTTATTTTTTATTCCATAACATCTCTAATTGCTTCGCCAATTATTTTGTTCACATCTGCAATTAAAACATTGAATTTAGTTTCTGCATCAAAATACCTTTTAGCTTCTTCATCTTCAATTAGTTCTGCATATTCATTTTGCATTTCTTTATATTTTTCCTCATTATTTTTACCTGTTTGCATCATTTCTAATTGAACTTCATATCTTAACTTTTCAAATTTATCCATTCTCTCTTTCAAAGAACGGTTTAAATTTAATGCTTGTTTTGCCATTTTATAATTTACATATTCTTCTGATTCCTTTATTTCTCCCGCTAATCTATTTGCTGTATCATAAACATTCATCTTTTACATCCTTCCTTATTCTAAGTATCTATGTATTATTTGAAGTAGTATTTCCAGTTGTTTCTTCTGCTGGTTCTGGTGCTTCAATTTTTACGTCACTATCAGTTGGGCAAATATGTACAAATGTATTTCCATCATTTACACTTATAACATTTCCATCTAAATCTTGGTAAACTGTTTTTTCATCTCTAGCTTCTTTTATACATTTTATAGGTATTGCTTTTCCATTTGTAATATAATATCCATCAAATGTTCCTATATTTTTTAATCCTTGTCTACCTTTATTTTCACTATCTGTTAATGTGTAATTATTACAGAAAGTAATTATTATATTTTTAACTGTAACAGGAGTCTCTGTATCCCAATCAACTTGTTCTTCATTTCTAGCGTATCTTTCATATACTTTATTTTCTTCATCATAATAATATTCTACAGTTTGAAGATCTGAATGTGGTATTGTTACTGTTACAGCACCTTGCCCATCTTCTAAATTAACTTCATCTGTTACATAGTTTAATACGCTTGTTTCATCTGATGTTGTTCTATATTTTTTGCTTTGTGCTGATTTCAATAAGTTTTCTGTACTAGTAACAGCATTGTGTGGTGCCGCTTTATCTTTTACTCTCCAGAATGTTGTTCCATCTTCTGAAATTCCATTTATATCATCTACACTATATTTTTTAATATCACTTTGAGCTTGTGGACTTTGTCCAAAATGAACATATATTGCATCATTTTCCATTGCATAGTCTATAAAATAATGTCTTGCACTTCTAACTGGTCCGATTTTTTCTAAATCTGCACCTTTAAATAGTGCCATTAATCTTGTTTCTCCACCTTCTACTATTATTTCATATACCATATATGCATTTTGAAGCCCCGCTTGTGGCCAAGCATCTTCATGATTATCTATCATAACTGCAAATGGTCTATCATTTCCTTTAAAAATTTGAACTGTCTTCTCCTCAACTTCTGCTGTTAATACCCCATTTTCATTTGCTACTGGTTCCGCTTCTTGTTTATCTTGAGTTATTTTATAAGCAAGTACCGCTCCTGCTGCAATAACCAATATTACCAATATGGCTATTAGTATTTTAATTCCACCTTTTTCCATAGTTCTCTCCTTTATTTTCTTAAGATTTTTAAATCATTTAATATTTTTTCTTCTTTAGGTCTCATTTTTTTCTTGTCTTCTTCTTCAATATGGTCATATCCCATCAAGTGATAAAAACCATGAACTAGCATATAACTTAGTTCTCTTTCAAAACTATGCCCATACTCTTTTGCTTGCTCTCTTACTTTTTCTATTGAAATAACTAAATCGCCTAATACATCTTCGTGCTCAAAATCATTATTTTTTATTTTTTCTTCTAACTCGTCCTTTTCAAACATAGGAAAAGAAAGAACATCAGTTGCTCTATCTATATTCCTATATTCTTTATTTATTTCTTTAATATTTTCAGGATTTGTTAATGTTACTGTAATATATAATTTAGAATTTTGTAGATTTTCTTCTTCAAAACATTTTGTTAATACTTTATTTATTACATCTTCATATTCTTTATTTTCTTCTATGTCTTTATAGATTACTTCAAAAAACATTTTATGCTACTTCCCTTTTTTTATTCTTAATATATTTTCCTTCTGACTTATATGAATTTTTAAGTTCTCTCATTGCTCCATAATCTACTAATTTTCTTTTGTAGTATGTTAATATTTTACTATAATCTATCTTACTATCTTGGAGTTTTTTCATATCGTTTTTTATAAATAAAATTTCTTTTTGTTTTACATATTCAATAAAATCTGTCTCTTTTAATTTTGAAATTTCTTTATATTTATTCCAGAATTTCTTATATTCTTCTCTTTGCTTTGGAGTTTCCCAATATACTTTTGTTGATAATAATTTAACATTATAATCCTCAATTAAGTTTATTAACATACCATATACTTTTTCTCTTTTAGCAGCAATTTTTGTATCTTGTACTAATGTTCTTGCATCTTTTAATAGTTTTTCATAACATTGTTCTGCAACAATTAATGGTAAACTATGAGTAAATAATTTTCTACTTATTCCTAATAAAATCATATTTTTTTCAATATTATCTTTTGTGTCTAATTTTCCTATTGTATAAGACTCATATTTTTCATAATCATTAGCAATATTTTTTAAGTTACTATCATAGTTAGTATCTAATTTTAATGATAATATATTTTGAATATAATCTTCTAATGTATGGAATATCTTTGTATAAATCCACTCTTTTGCAGAATCATATTTATTTGTTGTATCAGCTACTTTTATTGAGTAATTTTTTAATATCGATTTATATAATGAGTCCATTTTTGATATATAAAACTTATTATATCTTGCAATTACTTTTTCTTTTCCTGATACTTTTATTCCATCATAATCTAATTCTAATAAATATTTTTGTTTTCTATATTTATATTCTATATATTCATTTTCCTTTAAACTTGTAACTTCATAATATCTTGCCATTGCATCTTTTTCAAATTCTGTAGCTGTACCATTTCTTACTTTCTTATAAACAGAATCCATAACATATTTATCAAGAGAATCTAAATACGCTTCATATGCTGAATCATATTTCTTTTCTAATTCATTATTATCATAATTATCATTTTCCTCAGTATAATTTTCAAATGCTTTTATGAGACTATTTCTTTTTATGGAAATTAACATTCCATTAATTCCTATCTTAGTAGGTATTAATATTTTTGTTAATGTATTCGTTATTTTACTAAAAAAGTTCTTATCTGTTCCAACTATTCTTAAGCTTCTTTCTTCCATATCTTATCATCCCTTCAAAACACTATTTTTTCATTTGTACCTATGTTTTCCAGCACTTCATACGTAACATAAACTAAGACACCATCTTCCTGCTCATAGGTATTAATGTTCTTATTTACAATATTATCTTTATTTTCAATTTCTTTTTCCAATTCCTCCTCTAATTCTTTAATCCCTACGTTTTTAGCTTCTTCTACTGTGTAGTTTTTTTGTATTTCTTCTTGTTCTTTATATGTAGTTTTTACTATCGAAATTGGTAAATAAAAGTCAGAAAATAATTTAATTTTGCTTTCTGTTTCTATTGTATCATAAATTTCAAATTTTGAATACTTTTTTGGAAAATTTATTTCAAAATTGCCAAATTTTATTCTGTACTTATTCTCCTCATTGCCTGTATTTTGTATCTCCGTAAGGGTATATGGAATTTTTTTACTTTTTGTATACCATACTTTTGCTTCTATCTCTCCTTTACTATGTACATATCTTACTCCAGTAAATTTTCCCTCCATCCAACCATTTATTAAAACATCCCCAGCCTTTACAGTATCTCCTACCTTTACATTTGCCGTTCCTTCTTGAGCACTTATCTTTGTTATTATTCCTGTTTTATCAGCTACTATATTACAATATTCACTTTCATCAACTATTTCTGGTTTTTCATCTGCTTTAACAACTTTTACAATTGCATTCGTTCCTTTTAGTTCTATTCCAATCCATGCTACATCTTCTCTTTCTAATCTAATTTTATTTATTATTTCTTTTGTATCTATTTTAGATTTTAATACACCTGTCTTTAAACCCGCACTTTCTATATTCTCTCTTATATTTGCCAATTCTTGATTATCTTCTATAGAGATATCCACATTCCATACAAAGTTTGAGGATAATCCTATGATTATTAATACAAATAATAAAAGAATTAAAAAAATTTTTCTTTTTTTATATCTATGTAATAAAAAGGGCATGCCCTTTTTATTTTTTATCTTTATTTTACAACCTGTTTTCTTAGCAATTTTACACACTTCTTTAAATTCATTTATTCTTACATTTAGCATTAACGATATATTACTATTTCTTTTTAGATTCCATATTGTTACTTTCTTATTTTTACAAATATTAATAAATCTTTCTATATAATAACCTTCAATAGATACTCTTAAGAAACCAAGTATATAACTAAAAATTATTTTTATAAACATATTTTTCTCCCAAATTTAATCTATTGTTCTTTCAAACTCCACACTTTCTATTTTTCCTTTTACCTTTAAATCGTCATTTGTCATATTTTCTAGATTCAGATTATAACCATTTATATCTATAATCCCAATATACGTATTTATTCTAACAAAGAACTCTTCATACTCTAATATTCCTTTAAAATTTTCTATTATCAGTTCATCAAAACCTGTTATAACAATTTTAGGTTCATTTGAATAAACTTCTTTCGGAAGCTCTAGAAGTTTATCTACTCTGTTTATTTGCTTTTTCTTTTTCATACTAAACCTCTCTACTCTTCAAATTCATCTAAAGATTTAAATTCATATCCCATACCTTTTGCTTCTTTTATAATACTGTCTAAGATATTAGTATTTGTTTTTGAATTACCATGAAGAAGTATTATTTCTCCATTGTGAAAATTATTTATTATCTTTTCTTTTGCTTTTTCTTCATTTGGTTGTTTATTTTCGTTCCAGTCTTCATACGCAAATGACCACATAACTGTCTTATATCCAAGTGTATTTGTATATTTTATACTTTTTTCACTAAACTCCCCTTTTGGTGGTCTTATATACCTCATCTCATAGCCAAATTTTTCATATATTGATGTATGTAAATCCATTACTTCTTTTTTTATTTCTTCTTCTGATAATTCTGGCATTGATTTATGATTTACAGTATGATTTCCCACAATATGTCCTTCATCTATCATTTGTTTTACTAACTCTTCTTGGGTGTTTAAATAATGTGCTGTAATAAAAAATGCAGCTTTAACATCATTTTCTTTTAATACTTCTAATATTTTTGATGTATAGCCTGCTTCATATCCTTCATCAAATGTTAAATATAATACTTTTTTATCTTTGTTTCCTAAGCATATCCCATTATTTTCTTCTAATATTTTTCTATTTTCTTTTCCCACATCTGGCTGTTCATGATTATCATTTCTTTTTATTCCCCATTCTATTTTCTTTGTAGAAACAACATTACTACTTGTTTCTACTGTTTCATTTTTTTCTTTTAAAAAGAAACTTAATATAATGATGATTATTATTAAAACAATTATGAATATAAACTTAATATTTCTAGTTTTCATCTTATCCTCCTATAATCTAATTAAGTTTATGAAAAATTTAAATTATATAGAACCTAAAATCATCAAAATAACAAAAACAGGCCCACCCTTAGTTATAGGGTGGGCCTTGCAGGACACATAGCAAACGTTATCATTCGTCTGCATCTAGCTAATCATGTCTTCCTGCGAAGTCTGCTCGTTGTCTCCGACCTTGATGACTTTTTCCTGCAAAGTCTTGGCACGCTTCAAGCAAGCAGTAACTATCTCTCTCTCCACATCGTCGTTCATGTACTCTTCATCGCCATCGATACAGCAGTGTCCGGCGTACTCGTGGTTGACCATCTTGATGTTCACAATGGCTCGGCCTTCAGCCACAGCCTTGGGGTTCTTCTTCCCCTTCTTGGCTTTGACTACAACGTCAAAGAGGAAGACATCTCCTTCCCAATACCGAAGATACATCTTGACTTTCATGTTGTTTTCCTTTCTTGTCGTCCTGCTTCCTACTAAATCCATTTTGGATTTAGTCTACATATTATAATACCACTATTTAGTAGTTTTTGCAAGACTCTATTTCTGTTTGTCTATTCCGTTCTCAATTGGATAAATTTGTAAATTCCTATTGACAAGATTAGGATTTTAGCATATATTGTATTTGTTTTTGGAAAATTAAGGTATTTTGTTTCTTTTTGTTGTCGACCTTGTTTCCCATTTTTTCATTTTTAATAAAGGAGGGTGATATCTATGCTAAAATTTGCTTTATGTGACGATAATATAAATATTTTAGATAAGCTAGAAAAAATGTTAGAAAATATCTTCACAAAGAATAATTTTGATGCTTCAGTAATATTTACAACAAATACTACTAAAGATATGTTGAATTTTGTTAGTAATAATAAAGTTGATGTCATTATGCTTGATATTAATTTGAAGTCTGATAAAACTGGATTACAATTAGCTGAAGCAATTAGAAAAATAAATAAAGATTCTTATATTATTTTTACTACTGGCCATTTAGAATATGCTATGGTTGCATATAAGTTTAAGACTTTTGATTATCTTGCAAAGCCTATCACCTATGATAGATTAGAGGAAACAGTTATAAGATTATTTGAGGATGTTAACGGACAACCAAAAAGATACATTAGAATTGATAATAAAAATACAATTATTGATGCATCTGAGATTCAATATATCAAAAGAGATGGAATGAAATTGATTTTTCACACTTCATCTCGTGATTATGATGCTTATAGCTCTTTTGCAAAGATTCAGGATACTTTACCTAAAAACTATAAAAGATGCCATAAATCTTGTATTGCTAACCTTTCTCAAATAAAGGATGTAGAACCGGTTTCTGGTGTTATTACTTTCAAAGATGGAAGTACTTGTGAAATCGGGCCTAAATACAAATCAGATTTAATGGAGGTTTTAAAAGATTATGGAGATTTTGAATAATATTTGGTCAAATTTAACTACGCCAAATATTCAACTTATAAATATAATTTCTGTTCCAATTCTATTAATAGAAATTACTTTAACTATGTATCTATTTCTTTCTATAATGAATTTATCTTCAACCAGAAAACAAAGAATATTATATGTCTTAATCAGTTGGTTGATTGGAATTTTTACCATGTTTGTAATTCCTCAACCTTTTAATATATTTACTAACTATTTTATGACTATATTTTTACAATATATAATATTTTCTAATCCTTTCCTAAAGAGTATTATATCTAGTGTTTTAGCTTTAATCATCTATAATTTGATTGGTATTTTAATACTAAATCCTTTTCTTACATTTTTTAATATTAATACAGACCAATTGAATTATATTCTTGGTTATAAATTATGTTATCTTCTTTTTATATACATAATTACTATAATTTGTATTATAATTTTAAGGAATAAAAATTGGAGTTTTCAACTATCTGATGACATAGACAAAAGAAATAAAACTATTATAATATCAAACTTGTTATTAGGTGTACTTGCAATTATTATACAATCTGTAACTTTATTTTACTATGTTGATATTTTACCAGTATTTATTACATTTTTGAGTTTTATTTCTTTACTTGCATATTTTGGAATTAGTATTTATAGCTTAACAAGAATCTTCAAATTGATACTTGCAACTCAAAAGTTAGAAAGTGCAACTGAATATAATCGTAGTTTACGAATTCTACATGATAGTGTTCGAGGTTTTAAACATGATTTTGATAATATAGTTACAACTATTGGTGGATTTGTTAAAACTAATGATATGAAAGGATTAAAAGATTATTATGTTCAATTAGAAGATGATTGTCAAAGAGTAAATAATTTATATTTACTAAATCCAGAAGTTATAAATAATGATGGTATTTATAATTTACTTACAAAGAAATATCAAGAAGCTGATTCAAAAGATATAAAAGTTAATATGACTTTTCTTTTGGATTTAAGTACTTTACATATGAAAATTTATGAATTTGCAAGAATTTTAGGAATATTACTAGATAATGCTATTGAAGCAAGCGGTGAATGTGATGAGAAAATAATTAATTTAGACTTTAGAGATGATCATAAAAATTCTAGACAAATAATTAAAATTGAAAACACTTATAAAAACAAAAATGTAGATACAGAAAAAATATTCGAAAAAGGAATTTCAAGTAAAGAAAAACATACTGGACTTGGTTTATGGGAAGTTCGTAAATTGGTTAAGAAAAATAATAATATTAACCTATACACTTCTAAAACAGATAAATATTTTATTCAACAATTAGAAATATATTATTAAAAAAGAAAGTAGATTTATTACTACTTTCTTTTTTGGATTGTATGTATATAACCATTAAGTTATATCATTGGCAAGAATATTTATTTCGAACTATTCTTACCAATGCCCACTTATTAGTCTTTTTTAATCATACTCTTTGGCATTTTTGGTTGATGGAATATTGCTAAAAATAAGCATGCTGTGTTTGTTGCTTTTGCATATTTTTCTGCAGTTTTTGCTAAAAATTTAAACATTTAAATCTCCTCCTTGAAAATATATTATAATATAAAATATTACCGGTATATATTTTATACTACACTGATTCGGGCGAAGTATCTTCATATACTTCATATCCATATTTACTCTTAGTTAATCTATATGCTACTTTTGTAATTGTTAACGTTTGAATAAAATAAGATAATGTTATTATATTTGTTATCATTTGATTATTTACTATTAATGCTACTAATAATCCACATGTAAAACTAATGTAAGATATTATTCTTTTCTTTTTTCTAACTTTGCTTTGTAATATAGGAACTGCTTCTGTATCTGCTGGTGCATACATTTTTATCATTATCATTCCAAATACCCATATAAGTAAAATTGTTATATATTTTGTAATTCCCATTAATTCAAAATACTGAGAAATATATGGTATTAAACAATAAAATGCCGTTGTAAGTAAAATACAACCAAGATGTGTTTTTAAATGTATTCCTCCAGAAGCACCTTTATAAATAGATAATACTATAAACGTAAATAATGTCCATTTAAAAATTCCTAAGATATATGCTATTATAAACACCAAAATTATTTTAGGAAATTCTCCTATAATATTTTGAAGTCCATAATTTATAACTTCTGCTCTTTCATCATCTACATCTGGCATTTCTTTTCTTATTCTATTAGTTAAAAAGGTACAGATTTTTTCTATCATTCTCTCACCTCTTTTTTTCAAAAAAATATTATCACTTCTTTTACATTTTTTCCTTATTAATTTTATGAAATATCTATTTTAATTTATGAAAAAAACTTATTTTAATTTGATATAAATTATATTTAGTTTTATAAAATATTTTAAGTTAACAAAAAACTCGTAAGCATTTATATATGTTACGAGTTTTGTATATATTCTTTTAAATTTTTATTACAAATCAGCTTGGTCTAGATTTCTTACTATTTTATCTTTATCCATCTCTATATAGTTTTTATTTGATTGCCATCTTTCTTGAATGGCCTTTGATAAGGCTATTTCAAGTGAATCCTCAAAATCTGTATATTTACTTATTGTTCTATCAGCTTCACTATCGTTTCCCCAATATTCTCCATCAATGTCATATTGCACAATATTTCTAGTAGTTCCTCCAAATCCATTTTGACCGCTTGAATCAATTAATACATAATTATCATCTTTATAATATCTAATTTCAAATATTTGCATAGAGTCTGGATTTTTTAAATCATTTTGATATTCCTTGACTACTTTTGCCACTTTCTTTTCATCTTCATTTAAAGTATTTGCTATAATTTCAGCTTGGATTCTTGCTTCTTCTTCTTTTTGAGCTTTTACCATACTAAAAACAACAATTCCCACAACAATAACTACTAGTATTATCACTATTGATATTATAAGTCCCTTCTTTGATTTTAAGCTTTCTTTTACTTGTGTAGCCTGTTCTTTCTTACGTTCCTTATTCACGTATCCACAATGAGGGCATTTTCTCACTGTATCTGACATTTCCTTTCCACATTCTTTGCATCTAATTAGTGCCATTTTTAATCCTCCCCTTTTACTATTTTCTATAACATATATATTAGCATTATAACTTATCTTTTTCAATAATTAATTCAAATTTTAATAAAAAAATAAAAAGCCTACAAGTGATATAAAAATTACATTTGTAAGCTTTTGGTAGCGAAGACACAATAATACCTTTATATTTAAACAGATGACAACTTTTGTTTAGTTTAATATTGAACATTTAAGCACGGAAAAATTAAAACAAATAACTAACTATTATAATATAAAATATGAAATAACACAAGAACAAATAATGCCAATAGAAACCAAAAAACACCTTTTAATAATTCAATAAAATAATGAATTATTAATTTAATGATTGAAAAGCATATTAAAAATCCATATCAACTTACTTAAAAATGTGGACTAGATGAATCCGTAATTCGTAGTGTTTTAAATGGCAGAACACTATATCCAAGTACCCATACAATGTTTTTTATAGATTATGGCTTCGGAATGACTTTATCTGAATTTTATAATGGTGATTTACATCAAAATTATTCTACTACACGCGAAAAACACCCAACGTATGTCAGGTGTTCCTCGCGTTTCCTTACCAGGAAACAGAGTAAGATTCAGAAGGTTCCTCTACCGAAGTAGTGTCACTGTCCGAGCCATCGAGTAAGTCGATTTGTTCTTCCAACTGCTCGATCTTTTGACCTTGAGCATCAATGTATTTGTTAAGTAGCTCAAATGTTTCGTTGGCCTGCTCCGCATACGAGTCGATGGCACTCCGCTGGATAATGCAAATTGCAAGAGTTACGCCAAACAAAATGCCAAATACGCCAGTGATGATGAAGTAGATAATGTCGCTCTTCCGGTAGTTCTTGCTCTCGTTAGTCTTTTCCATTGTAGTTCCTTTCCTACTCTGTTCGGAATTTGCTCAAATTAAATTACAAATCCATTTTTCCTTTCTACTAAGTTGTATAACAATTATATTATAACATAATTTACATAATTTTTCAAAGTTTTGTTCATTTTAGAGTAGAAACTAAGCCTAGGTCTCTCAATATTTTATAGATTAAGGTAGTTCAAATTGAAAATGAAAAATAAAATTAATATAAATTATAAATAACTAAACAAAATTTAAATAAATGGCTAAAAATGGACTTTTTATCTTGATATTTCCTATGTTTAGAAATTTTATTATTGAAATTATATTGATTTTATATTAATAAAAACCTAGAACACAATAATACCAACTGTTTTGAAATATGATTAGTATTTGCAGATGAATTAATAAATGCGTTATTCTTTAAATTAAAAAGCTTTAGAGCTCTTGATATATAAACGTTTAAAAGGTATTTACTAAACACTAACTAAACAAGCAAATAAGAAATATAATTCTGTTTAGTTAGTTGTTTAGTAAATAAAAAAATTAAATATAATTAAAAAACGTGAAATACTTGATATTTCTAGTGAAAATAAATTTTTAGAAATTATTAATAAAAAAGCTAAATTACAAAAAGTAAAATAGCCTGTATCTCTAGATACAAGCTATTTACATCAGTCTTAATATTGGTAGCGAAGATGTGATTCGAACACATGACCCTTCGGGTATGAACCGAATGCTCTAGCCAACTGAGCTACTTCGCCATATCAAACGACAATAACTATTATACTGGTAGTTTTTCCATTTGTCAAGCAAAAATACAAGAATTTTTTAAAATTCTTGTATTTATCTATCAAGTTCTCTATCTTCTTCTTTATCCTCTTGATTTCTAGCTTCGATATTATACTCTTGGCTTTTTGTTTTTTGTGTAGTTTGTATCTTTCTTCCTTTTCCTCTTTCTTGTTTTCTTACTTTTATGTCTGGGTGATTAAGCATACTTTCCAAACTTTCCACTATTTTCTGTGATTCTGAATACTCTCTATCGAATCCTTTTTCTTCCATATATTCTTTTAATTTTTTATCACTATTTTCTTTATCCCTTTTTTCTGCTGCTTTTTCAGTTCCACCGAAATCTCTTAATAATTCTAAAAATGCTGTTCTTTTTTCTTTTTCCATAATTTTAAGTTTTCACCTCTCTTTTAAACACAAATTAATTTTAACATAAATCTCAAAAAAAATCAAGTCATTCGATAAAAATTAATTTGTTGGTTTATTATTTACAATTCTTGTAAAAACAAATGATTTAAAACTTATCACTTAAGATTTCATTTAAAACTTCACTACATCTTTTTGAAGCAAGTTCCAAATTTTCATCAAATGTTCCTGCATTATTACCATCTGGTGTATCTGAAATTCCTCTAATTACAACAAATGGTACATTATCTAAATAGCACACTTGTCCTATTGCAGCACATTCCATATCAACTGCATCAGCATTAAATGTTCCTCTTATTTCATCTCTCATATCTACTTCTGAGCAAAATACATCTCCTGTTGCAACTATTCCTATCTTAATATTATAATCTCTTTTGTTTTCTTCTTTCTTATTGAATTTCTTCTCTTCTTCTATTTTTTCTTCAACTTTATATAAGAAATCACTATCACATCTAATATTATTTCCTACACCTGTTATATATCCCTTACTATGACCAAATGCTGTTATATCAAAATCATGTTGAACAACATATTTTCCTATTAAAACATCACCTATGTTTAACATAGGATTAATTGAAGCTGCTGCTCCTACATTTATTACTCTATCTATTTTATATTTATCAATTAATATTTGTGTAGTTCTTGCTGCATTCACCTTTCCTATTCCACTTTGTACTAAAACACATTTTTTTCCTTGTATTTTTCCTTTATAAAAATCTAATTCATAGCTTTCTTCCATGTCAACATCTTCCATTAATTCGTAAACCGCATTTTTTTCTTCTTCCATAGCTACTACTATACCTATTTTATCCATCTTCTTTCCTCCCACCATAATTATACTATGCTTTTTCTATTTCTTCAACTAAATTATTCAACCAAATTAATTTTAACGTCAACTGAAAAGTTAAATGCAATTTGGAAGAGGTAAAAGCAATTTGTACGAGAAATAGCAATTTATAAACAATAT
>CALXAV010000026.1 GCA_944386385.1 uncultured Clostridia bacterium | reverse complement strand
TCTAGTTTATATCCTGTAATATTTTTATCTTCATAATTATTTATTACATCTTGATATGTTGCTGTATATGTTTCTGTCTTCTTGTCATCTATTGTTCCATCATAGTAGTATTCTACTGTGTATTTGAATTCGTCTTTTACATAGAATACTTTGATTACATTATTTTCAGCTTTTTCACTTACTGTTAATGGTAAGTTCTCTGTCTTTTCTAATTTATATCCTGTAATATTTTTATCTTCATAATTATTTATTACATCTTGATATGTTGCTGTTTCTGTCTCTGTCTTACTATTATCTATTGTTCCGTCATAGTAATACTCTACTCTATATTCAAATGTATCTTTTACATAGAATACTTTGATTACATTATCAGCCTCATTACCTGATATAGTTAATGGTAAGTTTTCAGTTCTATCTAATTTATATCCTGTAATATTTTTATCTTCATAATTTTCTATTACATCGTTAAATTTTGCTGTTTCTGTCTCTGTCTTACTATTATCTATTTTTCCATCATAGTAATATTCTACTGTATAAGAATAATTTTGTTCTACTGGAATTGGATCAGTTTCAGCTTCTCCTGTTACTCCATCATCCGTCTTAGCTGTAACACCATTTACAAAAGAACCTTTTTCTACATCTGATTCTTGGACTTTATATTCATAAATTAATGTTACAGATTTTCCTGAACCTAATTCTTTGATTGGTACTGTTCCTTCTGTTAATGTAGCATCTTTTAATGTATCTGTTACATCTATATCATTTAATGTTGTACTACCTGTATTTGTAACTGTAACTTTAAATGTTACTGTTTCTCCAAACCTATATGCATCTCCAATTTCTGGAGTATCATCTACAGTTTTTTCAACTGATAATCCCTTTGTTTCAACCGTATCTGTAGTTATTGGATCTTCTGGCTCTGTAGTATCATTATCTCCTGCTGTAACAACATTTGTAATTGCTCCATCAACTTTTAATACTTTAGTTGTGAATGTTAATTCAACTGTTTCTCCTGCAGGTACAGTAACATCTGTTCCATCCATTAATTTATCTGCAGTTGTTTTTGAAGCTTCTTCTACTTCTAAAATTCCTTTAGCAATTAATTCTGATAATTTTACGTCTTTAACATTTACAGTTGCTGTTTCATTTCCTGTATTCTTAACTGAAACTGTATAAGTAATAAAATCTCCCTCTTTAGCAACTTTGTCTTCACCTTCTAAGACTGTGTCGCCTGATTTTACTTCACTTGATTTTGTTATTTCTACAATTGTTGTTTCTGTTGGATTACTTTCTTCGCCATTTGCAACAGCAACATTTGATATTACTCCTGTTGCTCCTGCATCTACAGTTACTTTGAAAGATAATACAATTGTTTTTCCAGCTTCTACATTCCAAACTAAACCTGTTACAGTTCCATCGTCTTCTTTAACTTCTTCAGCTCCATTATCTGCTGATGCTGATACATAAGTAGTTTGTTCTGGAATTCTATCTTTTACTTCAACAGTTTTTTCAGAATTGTTTATTACTGTAATTTTATATTCAATTGTTTCTCCTTCTTGAGCTAATCCTGTTCCTGTTTTTGTATAAGCCTCTTTTTCAATTTTTACGTCATCTTCTTGTACGTTTAATGTAGATAACCCTGCACTTGCAAAGTCTGCATTAACTCCACTTGGGCTCCATCCTAAATCTTGTCTTTCCCATGCTGGTTCTACTACTTCTGTTTCTGTTCTTGTTATTGTTGATTCTTGTATACCTTCTGTTGTAGTAGTTGTTGTTCCTCCAGCTGTAGTACCTGTTGTTGTACTAGTACTTGTTGTACCTTGTGTTCCTGTTGTTCCTTCAGTTGCTGTTCCTTGAGCTACTTCTGTTCCTTCTTCTCCTTGTGTCGCTACTTCTCCAGTAGTTGTTTCTTCTGATGCTGTTTGTTCTTCACTAGATTGTTCTCCTGCTTGTGTTTGGCTATCTGAATTTTCACTTTGAGTTGAAACTTGTTCTTGACCTATTTCAGAAGCTTCTGTTTGACCTCTATCTCTTAAGAACATTACTGTACCAGTAGCAGCAATAATTAAAAGAACTATTATTATAGCAGCTGTTATAATTGTTGCTTTTTTACTTGGCTTCTTAAATTGTGCCATCAAAACCTCCTCCTTCTATATAATTTCTTTGGCCTTTAAAATTAATCTTTCTCTATTACCATTTGTACAAGTAATTAGAGTTACTTCTCTTACATTCTCATCTTTAGTTTCTAATATAGTTACATCGTTTGGATCAGTTTTAAAAATATCATATATTTGATACTGAACTGTTTGATTATTTAAATCTGTTAATTCTACAATATCACCAATTTTTAAATTTTTCGTTTTTCCAAACATTGTTCCATTATAATTATTATGTCCTGCAAGTGATAGGTTTCCATATCCATTTACATCTCCACCCCAGTATTTTATTATTGCAAGTCTCATTGGTTCTTTTGCTTCTTCTGGATTTGAAACATCCATTTCTAATATTGGATATTCTAGGTCAATTGCTGGAATTTTTATTATACCTATTACTTTATAGCCATCCATTGTTAATTGTTGTTTTTGTGTATTATCTACACTGGAAAATACTTCTACGACCTCTTGATTTTTCTTCTCATTTTCATTACTTTCAATATTTTTAATAAGAATTAAACCTATTACTAATATGATTGAAATAATAAGAATACAAAAGATTATCTTATATATTTTCGCTTTCATTATTTATCTGCCTTTTTATTTAATTTCTTCATTCTAATAAATACAACTATTGCAATTATTACTAAAGCAGCTAATACAACGAATAAAACAATGCTATCTCCTGTTATAGGTAATTTAGAAGTTTCTTGATATGATACTTCTGCTTTTATTTCATCGCCTTCAGCCATTCCCCAATTTGATTCCATAAATTTAGCATCATAAGTTGTTCCGTCATCTGCAACTTTTCTTAACATTACAATATATCTTTCTCCATCAGTAGCATCTGATGGTTGTTTAATTTCCATACTTTCATCTACTGGTTGCCAATTAACTTCAGCTAATAATTCATTATATAAATTGTAAAAGTTATTAGCTAATTCGATTTTTGAATACATAGATTTACTGTCATATTCATCGCTATTAAGTTCATCTGCTAAACTTTGAAGTTCACTATATCTTTCATCTGTTGCTTTAAATATTTGATAAGAATACTCTGCGTTTGCATCATCTTCTATTTTTAATCCTCCAACAGTGTAAGTATAGTTCTTTCCTTCAATTTTTTCTGTTCTATCAACAATTCCTTCTAAAACTTTTGTTGATATTCTATTTGAAGTATTTTTTACTTCTTCCATTTTATCTTGTGTAAGCATATCACTAAAATCTAGTGTATATGTTACAGTTTTATCTTCTGTTCTTATGTATAAATTATTTTCACTTTCTGCAAAATCACTAGCTGAAATTAATGCTACTTGATTATCTTCATCATCTTCAACTGAATTTATATAATTTAAGTCCATTTCTGTTGCATCAGCTTCTTCTGATAAAGCATACTCAAAACTTGTTTCTAATCCATCTACATAAATTACAACATCACCGTCAGCTTCTTTTATTATTTGTACCCCTTCATTTGCTGCTGCTACACTACCAAATGGTACTAACATTGTAATTAATAACATTGTAATTAGTAATATGGTTAGTTTTGCCTTAAAGCTTTTCATTTCCTTTCCCCTCCTTAAATTTTTTAAAGAAAAAAATATAAACCTAAGATTTCTCTTTTCCTTCTCGAGTAAAATCTTAAGTTTAACAACACAAAAAAGCACAACGAATGTATAGACAAATCACATAATGTTCATTGTCTTTAATTCCAATATTGTTTTCTCTTACGGAATTAATGATTTCATGTGCTTTTTTCATCTATTTTCCCCTTTTTCTATTTTTTTGAACTTTAGCTATATGGCTGTTCCCTATGTATCAAATTAAGTCCGACATAATTATATTACAAATTTGTCATTTTGTAAAGCTTTTTTAATAATTTTGTAACAATTATGTAAATCTTTTGTTATAAAAGTGAATTTTTTCTTATTTCCGTAAGGAAATACGTCGTAATATTTTAGCTATTTATAGTCTATATTTCATAATATTTTCTAATTTTAAATTTTATTCAAAAAAATAGAACAGACTATTAAGTTTTTGTCTTAATATCTGTCTCCTCATATTATTCTAGTAACCCTTCTATTATACTTTTATTTACTTTTCTCCATATATTTTTTCACAGTTTCTTATATTTTATATTTATAATATTATCTAATTATAGCATTTAATTTTCTTCTAAAATACAAAAAAAGAAATAAGTAAATCAAAAACTTATCTCTTATTAAAATACATTATCAAATTTTCTATTGTTTCTTTATCTTTTTTATTTAATTTTTCATATCCTGCTAATTTATATTCTAATGTTTTATTTTCTTTTACTTTTAAATATTCATTAAATATCTGGTTCATTCCTATTCCATATAAATTACAAATTCTAATTAATATCTCATAAGATGGATTTGCTCTATCTTGTTCTATATCACTTATGTATCTGACAGATACTTCTATTTTTTCTGCAAGCTTTTCTTGTGTATCTCCATTACTTTTTCTTATTTCTTGTATTACTTTTCCGATTTTTATACTACTTGCCCTCTTCATTTATACCACCTATTTATTTTTTTATTTATATTATCAAAAAATTAGTGTAGTATAAACGAACTATTTCTGTACTTCGTAGTAATATATTTCAAAGATTTTCTAAATATTTATTTAATAACTTATCTACGATTTTTCTTTGTTTTCTTACTTCTTCATCCTTTTCTTCTTTTATTAATGTCATTAATATTTCTAATTCTCTTTCTATTTCTTTTTTTAACTCCATTTATCCCCTCCTCATCTTTAGTTTAAACTTTTTTCTTCTTTTTATTCATTTTACCATTCATTATTTATAAAGTAATTTTATTTCAAAGTAACATTTATTGTGTTTTTATATTTTTCTTACTTTTTCTTTACTTTAATAATTTTTCTTTCTTTTTTAAGAAACAAAACCTAGACAATTAAAATTTACAACACAAAAAAGAAGCTATCTCTAGCTTCTTTCATATGATATCATATATTTATATATCTTTTAATAATTTTATTTTTTGTTTACTAAATCTTTTAATGCTTTACCAGCTTTGAATACTGGAGCTTTTGATGCAGGTATTTTGATTTCTTCTTTAGTTTGTGGGTTTCTACCTTTTCTAGCTGCTCTTTTTCTAACTTCAAAAGAACCAAATCCAACTAGTTGAACTTTTTCTCCTTTTTTTAGTGAGTCTGTTACAACTTCTACAAAAGCATTAACTGATGCTTCAGCTGCTTTTTTTGTTTCACCTGTTTTTGCAGCCATTGCTGCGATTAATTCAGCTTTGTTCATTTAAATTACCTCCTATAAAGTATAATGTTTATGTACTTTACCGCCTGAACCAAGCAATAAATGTACTACTAATTAAAATAATTCGCCAAAAATATTTAAAATCCTTCTTTTTTTCGCATTTTTTTATTATTTTTTTAGATTTTAATATATTTTTAGTTTTGTTAATATCTTGCAAATCTTATCTCCCGCTGGCATCATTAGAACTTCTTCCTTAGTAAATACCTTTAAAGCTACTACTGCCAAGCCATAGATAACAACTGCAAATCCTATTGCTAATATTGTAGCCAATTTTACCGCAATTATTCCTGAAAGTACAGAATAAATGAAATATGAGCAAATTGCCATAATTGCTGTTGCCAAAATTGGTTTTATTACAAATTTACTAGCTGATAATTTTAATCTAAATGCTTTCTTTAAGCAAACAATTGAAATAGAAAAAGCAACTGCATGACAAGCAACAGATGCCCATGCTGCTCCATTTACTCCAATAGATGGTATTGGTACTAAAACTAGATTTAAAATCAGTTTTACTAGTACACCAAGTCCCAGAGATATTGCTGGTATCCTTAAAAGTCCATATCCCTGCAGAGCGCCATTTATTGTCTGATCAAGTATTGTAAATAATATTGTAAGTGAACTTATTTGAAGTATTACTGTTCCATCACTTGCATTTGGGTATAATAAATTTAGTATTGGTCCTGCAAATATAAACATTCCTACAGTACAAGGAAGTCCTATTAGCATTGAAACAAGTAACGAGAAAGTCGTTTTTTGTTTTATTTCTTTTTTATCTTTTCTCGCCTTTGCAGCTGAAATCGCAGGTACTAAAGCTGTTGCGAAAGCTACATTTATAGATAATGGTAAACTCGTTAATGTATCTACTTTTCCACCTAATATTCCATATTGACTTACAGCTACATCATCTGGTAAAAATTCTTTTAAGCTTCTTACAACTGTGAAAGAATCTATATTTTTATTTACTGATGAAAGTATTGCAGTTATCGCAATTGGAAAAGATACAAGAATTATTTTCTTTACAATACTTCTTACTCTCTCATATTTATAATTTACTGTTGATTTTATTTCTAAAGCTATTTCTTTTCTTCTTACTTTATAATATAAGTATAAATATCCAAAGCCAACTAATGTTGCAAGTGTTGTTGCAAGTGTTGCTCCAGCAGCCATCCATTCTGTTGATACATTTGATACAATTGCTACTATTTCTACTAATATAATTGTTAAAGCCGTTTTAAATATTTGTTCTAAAGTTTGTGACCTTGCTGTTGCTTTTATTTGCTGTCTTCCATTAAAATATCCTCTCATTACTGAAGCTATTGCAACAAAGAATATCGCAGGTGACAATGCAACCAATGTCATTTCCGCTTCTGGTATTTGCAACCATTCTGCTGATATTAAATGTGCTCCAAAGAATAACATTAAAGATCCCACTAAACCGATAACAGCAAAAGTTGCAAAAGCTATTTTAAATATTCTATGAGCTCCTTTATGGTCTCCAATTGCAACTCTTTCTGATACCAATTTAGATATAGCATTTGGAACGCCTATTGATGAAATCGTAAGAAGCAAAGCATATATTTGATAACTTGCTGATACAATTCCATTACCTCTATCTCCAAAACCTTCTCTATTTGTTAAATATAAATTATATACTAATCCTAGTAATTTTATTAAAACCTGTGAAAATATTAATGTTATAACGCTCTGTAAGAAAGTTTCTTTTCTAGACGACTTTTCCTTTGTTTTCATATGTTTTGGCATCAAATCACTCCAATTCTTATATTGTCTTTTATTACATATTTTACTTAATTATTATAGATTTAATAACTAAAATATTCAATACTTTTTTACAAATTTAGAGGACAGGTATTTTTGTATTATATTTTCCTGTCCCCTTAAGTTTATTTTCTTTCAAATCTTTTGTTTTTATTTTATATGTTTTTATCAATATTTGGAAGTAATTGTTTCTTTCTAGAAACTACTCCTTCTAAGAAAGCTCTATTATTTTCTAATTTTTTGTCAAATGCTTTTTCAACTGCTTCTACTTTATTTCCCAAAACTATAATCTCTGAATTACTATTTAATATATCTGTAATTGCAAGTACAAATAGTTCTAGTCCTTTATTTTCAATTTCTTCATTAATTGCTTTTTCTAATTCTTCTTGTCTTTTTAACACATCTGGAATGCTTACTGTATTTACTTGTGCTATTATGAATTTTGTTCCGTTTTTATCTAAACTCTTTGCATCTAAAGATATTAATTCTTCTGCTGAAAAATCATTTAAATCTGTTCCTGCTTTTAACATTTCTAATCCATATTCTTTAATATCAATCCCAGCTAGTTTTTCTAATTCTTCTAAAGCTTTTTTATCATAATCTGTAGTTGTTGGTGATTTTAATAATAATGTATCTGACATTATGCTACTGGCCATAAGTATTGCTTCTTCTTTACTAACCTCTACTCCATTTGCTTTATATTCTTGTAAAAGAATAGTTGCTGTACAACCAAATGGTCTTGCTGTATAATATAAAGGGTCTGAAGTTTCAAAATTAGCTATTCTATGATGGTCTACAACTTCTAATATCTTTGCTTTATCAATTCCGCTTACACTTTGGTTGAATTCATTATGATCTATCATAATTACTTCTTGTCCTTCATCAACGCTTTCTATTAATTCTGGTTCTTCGATTTTTAAATAATTTAATACATACTTTGTTTCTTTATTTACTTTTCCTAATCTTACTGCCTTGCAGTTTTCTTTTCCTAATTTTTTATTTAATCTTTCTTTTACTATACTTGAACATATTGAATCTGTATCTGGATTTTTATGTCCGAATATTAAAACGTTATTTTCCATGTATATCTCTCCTCTTCTTATTTTTATTTTCTTCAAGTATTATATTAGCAAAATTCTTATTTGTCAATGTCTTTACACTTTATTTAAGTCTGTAAAACTTGAATTTACAGTAAATTTGTTGTATAATATAAGTTGTATGTTATATATTTTGAAAGGAGCTACAATGGCAATAGAAACACTCCGAGGGAAGCGTAAGGTTTTCGAAGAAACCTACAAATCACTCCCTGAGTTTTCTGATCAGTACGAAGCGCTTGATGAGTTGAACAGAATTCGACACAGTTACCCTTCTTCCAGGGGTTGGGTCGAAATCGCGGGCTACGTTGAACCGCTTCCAAATGGCAAGTGGCGTGCTGTACGTCACCACGCCAGGTACGAGTAGCACCTACGTAAAAGACTTGAACATGATAAAGAATTCTATCGTTCAAGTCTTTTACATTTTCTATTTAATTTGTTTTAATATCTCTTCTAATTCCTCTTTATTAAAATGATATTTTTTATTACAAAAATGACAGACAAGTTCTGCTTTACCATCTTCTTCTATTATATCTTTTAGTTCCTTTTTACCAACACTAATTAATGCCTTTGCCATCTTTTCTTTAGAACAATCACATTTATATACTGGTACTTTACAATCTTCTATAATTTTTATATTTTTATCTCCAGTTACTTTTTTTGCAATATCTAATAAACTTAATTTTTCATCTAACATTTTAGATATTGCACCAGCTTCAAATATTCCTTTTTCTACATTTAAAATATCTTCGTCTGTTGCATCCGGCATAGGAGTAATTAAATATCCTCCCGCTTCTCTTACTCCATTTTTATCTACCAATACTCCTAAAGCGACAGCAGCTTGTCTTTGTTCTGAGCTAACAAAATAATTTGTAAAGTCATCTGCTATTTCCCCTGATGTTAAATTAGATACTCCTATATATGGTTCTTTTAATCCAATATCTTTTATTACATGTATATATCCATCTTGTCCTACTGCTCCACCCACATCTAACTTCCCAAATTCATTTAGAGGTAAATCTACATATGGATTTATAGCATATCCTTTTACTTCTGGAATGTTATTTGCGGTAGTTAGCATTCCTCCTATTGGTCCATTTCCTTTTATTTCAATTGTTATTTTATCTTGTTTATTTTTCATCTCCACAGCCATAAGTGCAGTTATTGTAAGTAATCTTCCAAATGCTGCAGTAGCCACTGGACTTAAATCATGTGTCTTCCTTGCTTCTTCTACCATATTAGTTGTTTTTATACATGTAATTCCTATTCTTCCATCATATGCTAAAAAACTTATTATTTTATCTTCCATATTAACCTTCCTTTTTACCTAAAAATTCATCTAATTTTTCAAATTGTTTTTTTGATTCATTTTTTATATTCTTTAAATCCACTTCATCTACTTTGTTAAAATCTTTTAATTCAATTATTTTGTTTGGTGATACATCCATTAACTTCAAATAATTATCACACAATTTCAAATCTTCTATTATATTACAAATTTTTTTACTATAAGAAATAATATAATATTTTTGTTTACATATATATGATAATATTACTGAATGAAATCTTTGACAAATCATATATTCCATTTTCTTATATTGTAGTAAAAATTCTTTTATATTTCCCAAATATTTAACAACATATATATTATTATAATTATTATTTTCTTTTAATCTTTCTAATATTTTTTGTATAGCTACTTCATCTCCTTCTTCTTTACAAAAAGAAAATAAGTAGACTTTCTTACCTTTTTCTAAATAATTATCTATATTATTTACTAAAAATTCAATATATTCTTCTCCTATACTTTTAAATTCATCTCTTATTTCTAAATCTATAACTGAAATTCCTACTGTGTCTTTTTCTTTTGATACTTCTCCTATTTCATATGAAAAAAGTAAATCTGGGGCATATCTAACTGTTTCTCTATCTTTAAATAGTTCATGTGAATATTTATCTCTAAAACATATATCTGTAACGTGTTCAAAATTTTTCTTAGATAAATTAAAATATTCATCTGTTTTATAAGGTCCGTAATTAGAACTTATATAAAAGAATGGTTTATTTTTCTCCTTACATTTCTTTACAAAACTGAAACAATCTTCATCTAAATTATATACTTTTCCATCTTCCATAAAGATTGATCCACCTATATATACATATCCATCATATTTATCTACATCTATCTTTTTAAAGTTTTCTTCTTCGTTTAAAGTTATTTCTACATTAGTTTTATCTTTAAATGATTCTGCAAATTTACAATCTATTACATCTATATAAAACTTATCGTTTGGATATCTATCTATTAATTCTGATACAAATAAATCATCACCAAAATTATTTCTTAAATAAGCCATTACAAATATTCTCTTCATTTCATCCCCTCTTTATTTAAGCTGTCATTAATTATATCATTTTTAATTACATTTAGTCAAATGAAGTCCATAGAAAAAAGGGCTTTTAGCCCTTCTTCTCCTTTAGATTAGTCTTCTTTCTTTTGGAACATATCTTTTCCAACTCCACATATTGGGCAAACCCAATCATCCGGAATATCTTCAAATGCTGTTCCTGGAGCTATTCCTCCATCTGGATCTCCTTTTTCTGGATCATATATATATCCACATGCTAAACATACGTACATCAAATTCACCTCCTATACTATTATTGATGTATTTGGAACATGTCTTTTCCTTCTCCGCATACAGGGCAAACCCAATCATCTGGTAAATCTTCAAATGGTGTTCCTGGTTTTATTCCTGCTTTTTCGTTTCCAAATTTAGGATTATAAATATATTTACATTCAACACATTCATATCTTTGTGTATCTGAATGTTCTTCTTGGAAGTTTTTATATCCTAGTCCTATTGCTACAACTACCATTAGTAAGAATGATAATGCTTTCCATATTCCACTATCTAATAGTATAACCGCAAATATTCCAAATGTTGCACTAATTCCATATAAAATTAGAACTGCTTGTTTTTGACTAAATCCTCTTGCAACTATTCTATGATGTAAATGTCCTTTATCCGCCTTAAATATTGCTTTTATTGATTTTCCTTTTATTAATCTTCTAATAATTGCCCATAATGTATCAAATATAGGAAGTCCTAATACTATTAATGGTAATATAATAACTGCTAATGTATAAGTTTTTGCAACTCCTAATATAGCAATTATTGATATTGTATATCCTAAAAAGTTTGAACCAGTATCTCCTATAAAGGTCTTTGCTGGTGCAAAGTTAAATGGTAAAAATCCAACTAAAGCTCCTGCTAATGCTGTTATTAATATTATTGCTATTGTAGGAGATCCATTTAGTACAAATATTACTAATAATGATATTGCTGAAATAACAGATATTCCTGCTGCTAATCCATCTAGTCCATCTATTAAGTTTATTGCATTAGTTACACCTACAATCCATATTATAGTTACAATTATTGATACTGCTTCTCCTAGTTCTGATGTATTAATAAATCCAAAATCTATACTTTCTATTCTTACTCCAAAAGATACTGCAACTATTGCTGCTAAAATTTGTCCTGCTAATTTTACAATTGGCTTTATTGTTATTATATCATCAAATACACATGTTATACTAATTACCAGTATTCCTAAGAACATTCCTATTAACTGCCTACCATAATTTTCTGTACCGCCCAAACTTATTGTTCCTTCCATGCTCATTACAATAAGTAAATATGTTACAGATACAAGAAATCCAAGTATTACTGCTGGGCCTCCAAATTTTGGCATAGCTTTTTTATGCATTCTCCTTTGGTCTTTAGGGACATCTACTGCACCTATCTTCTGTGCGATTTTTATGGTATATGGCGTTGCCATAAATGCTACTATAAAAGCTAGCAAAAAGGCAATGGCTACATCTCCCCACATAAGTTTTGCCTCCTATTTCATGTTCTCGTCTTCTATTTCTTCTATTAATTTTACTCTTTCTTCATGTCTTCCACCTTCGAACTCAGTTGCAAACCACATTCTTAATATACATATTGCTTCATTTGTTGTTAAGTCATCTGCTCCCATTGCTAAGACATTAGCATTATTATGAAGTTTAGCATATTTTGCTGTATATTCATTATGACATAAAGCACATCTTATTCCTTTAAATTTATTTGCTACTATTGACATTCCAATTCCTGAACGACAAATTAATATTCCTTGATTACATTTTCCACTTTGTACTTCTTTTGCAACTTTTGCTGCTATATCAGGATAATCTACACTTTGTTCTGATTCACAGCCTAAATCTAGATATTCTATATTCTTATCTTCTAGATATTTTTTTACTTCTTCTTTTAATCTATATCCTCCATGGTCACATCCTATTGCTATCATATGTATCCCTCCATTCTTTATCAATCATAACATAAAAACATTGCTTTTACAATAATTTATTTAAAATTACTTGCTTTTTCCTATTATTTATGGTAAAATATTACATGTTAATAATGTAATACAAACTAAAGGAGGTGCTTTAAGAAATGCCAAATATTAAATCAGCTAAAAAAAGAGTTAAAATTATTGAAAAGAAAACTTTAAGAAATAATATGATAAAATCTGGATATAAAACAGCTGTTAAAAAATTTGAAGAAGCTGTTAACGCTGGTAAAATCGATGAAGCTAAAGTATTATTCTCTGAAGCTACAAGAAAGATTGACCAAGCTTGCAGTAAAGGTGTTCTTGTTAAAAACACAGCAGCTAGAAAAAAATCTAATTTATCAAAAAAATTAAACGCAGCTATGGCTTAAAACAAAATAAAGATTATGCATAGTTTTTATTTAAGATGTTTTTTGGGACGGACTCAAAAAACATCTTTTTATAATAGAAAAAGTATAGAAAAATTGATTTTCTATACTTTTTATGAACAATTATATAATTAGTTGCCAAAAATCATTAATAAAATTACTTCCAATATTCTGGTATATCATCAGCATTTTCTAAATGTACACAATCCTCAAAACATTTTTCTCCATCTGGAACTCTTAGCCATAATTCTGGTGTTTTTGATATTGGTGTCGCTATAAATGTATAACTAAAATCCTTTACATTATTACAATTTGAAAATAGACTTTCTGGTACTTCTGTTACCTCTGTATAAGCAAAGGCAAAAGAAAAATCCTCTGCATTTGGACAATTCTTAAATAAATTTTCCGGTATACTTGTTATTTCTGTTTCTCTAAACGTTTCTGAAAAGCTATATACTTTATCACAATTTGCAAATAAGTTTTCTGGTATATTGATTATTGCTGTACTTCTAAATGCATAACTAAAATCTTCCACATTTGGACAATTAGCAAATAAATTTTCTGGTATACTTGTTATTTGTGTATTTCCAAACGTTCCTGAAAAACTATATACTTTATTACAATTTGCAAATAATCCTTCTGGTATATTGGTTATTGCTGTTCTTTCAAATGTATAACTAAAATCTTCCACATTTGGACAATTTACAAATAAGTTTTCTGGTATGTGGGTTATTGCTGTTCCTGCAAATGTATAACTAAAGTCTTTTATATTTGGACAATTTCCAAATAGATTTTCTGGTATTTCTGTTATTCCCGAATTCCTAAAACTTATATATATTAAATTTTTAAAGCTATTGTTTGTTGCTCCTGGTATTTTCTTTAAATTTTCACAATCACTTAAACTAACATTTATTAATCCTGTTTCACCCCATTGAAGTATTTCCTTTAAATATCGTCTAGAAGTTCCATTTTCTGTACTTGTATTGGTTAATATTTTTACATCTCCGCTTATAGTTACCACATATTCTGAATTACTTTTATCATATTTATGCTCGTATCCTTCTGGATCTGGCGTAGATGCTCCCAGTAGCATTTTTCCAGTTGATGCTATTTTTTCGCTCTTTGATATGCTCCCATCTTCATTTGTTACAAATCCATCACCCCAATCTATTGTGCAACTTTCTGTAGTTGGAATAGGTAATACTGCATTTCCATTTTCATCAGTTTCAATTAACATTTTTATTGACTTTATATCTTCTTCTGAAACTTCTATTTTATTTACATTCCAAATTTCTTTAGTATCATTAGTACCTTTTCCATAATAATTTACTACATAACTATCATCTTTCTCTTCAATTTTATAAATGTCTGTACTTTCTCCATTTCCTAAAGTCTGTTTTGAACCTGTTAATGCTTCTACATTTAACACATCTGTTGTCCCTTCTTTTATATATCCTTTGTTGTCTAAAAATGTTAAAAATGTTAAAGACGTATTTGCTAGCGTTTTATCTTCTTCTCCTTGTATTGTTACTATTTCTTTACTTGCTAATTTTGTATTATTTGCTGTATTTATTTCTATTTGATATTCATTATAGGCAAGTGCAATTCCTTCTCTTACTGCTCCATGTGATTGTTCTATTTTCGTATTATTAGCCTGGGTAAGTATTCCATTATCTCCTGTTAGCATTGCGATTGATACTCCTGCAAGTATTAGGAGAACAATTATAGTTATAACTAGTGCTATAAGTGTAATACCTTGGTTTTCTCTTAATCTTTCTTTCATCATTTTTCCTCCTTAGTTTTATTATTTGTATATTTAAAAATTTAATAACAAAAACGTCAAAAAAGACAGCAATAAAAACCTATGTATTTATAGGTTTATCACTGTCTAATGTAAATATGCTCAAGCTAAATAGACTATACTTTATTTCACTAAAGTGTAGCTCTCTCTCTCTCTCTCTCTCTCTCTCTTAGAGTTACAAGGGTTTTAGTTACTAGCATATTTTGTACACCTCTTTACTTTTTTGATATCAATATTATATATAAATTTTCTTACTTTTTCAATGAAAAATATATTACATTTTCTTTACAATACTTTTGATTCTAATTCGTTTCTCTATGAAATTATTTCCATTGCTTTTAGTTTATTTACATGTTAACATTTTAATAGATATATTTTTATTTTAGTGAGGTTTAAAATGTTAAAGAAAATAGTTACATATTATAAGAATTTAGATAAAACTACATATAAAATATTATATAAAGGACTTGAATTTTGTTTTTTACTAGCTTCTTTTTCTGCATTTATATTGCTTAGCTATATGTTATTTTTTGAAGCTCCTATAATATATTATATAGGAATAAACTTATTTAAACTAAGCTTAGTGTTTAGTGTCGAATTTATTATTTGTAGTTTTGTCGTAGATAATATAAAGAAACAATTAATTTAAGTTCTAATTTAAAAAAGAGACAAAGTTTTTTCTTTGTCTCTTTCATCTTATTTTAATTCTTCTTTAAACATTTTATTTAACATTTGTGGGTTAGCTTTACCTCTTGTTTCTTTCATAGCTTGTCCTACTAGATATCCTAATGCTTTTTCTTTTCCTGCTTTATAGTCTGCAACTGATTGTGGGTTGTTTTCTAAAACTTTTGAAACAACTTCTCTAATTGCACCTTCATCTGATATTTGTACCCAACCTTTTTCATCTATAATATCTTCTGGGTCTCTTGGATGTTCAAACATTTCAACTAAAACTTTTTTAGCTATAGATGAACTTATTGTTCCTTTGTCTATAAGCATTACTAATTTTGCTAATTGTTTACTATCAAATGGTATTTCTACTGGGTCCATTTCAGTTTCATTTAATATTCTTGATATGTCTGAAATAATCCAGTTATTTACTGCTTTTGGATTATTACAAATCTTACTTGCTTCTTCAAATAAATCTGATAAATATTTAGATGATGTAATGATATTTGCATCTTTTTCAGATAGATGATATTCTGTTAAATATCTTTGTTTTCTACTTTCAGGAAGTTCTGGAAGTGATTTTCTTATATTTTCTATATATTCATCTGAAAGTTTTATTGCAACTAAATCTGGGTCTGGGAAATATCTATAATCTTGTGCATCTTCTTTATCTCTCATTGAGAATGTTTTTCCTGATACTTCGTCCCATCTTAAAGTTTCTTGTTCTATTGTTCCTCCATTATCTACTACATCTACTTGTCTATCAATCTCATATTCAATAGCTCTTGTAATACTTCTAAAAGAGTTCATGTTCTTCATTTCAGTACGCGTACCAAATTCTGTTGCACCTTTTTTTCTAATAGATACGTTTACGTCTGCTCTTAAAGAACCTTCTTGCATCTTACAATCTGATACTTCTATATATTCTAAGATAGATTTTAATTTCTTTAAATATAAATCAACTTCTTCTGAGCTTCTTAAATCAGGTTCTGATACTATTTCTATTAATGGTACACCTGCTCTATTTAAGTCTACTAAACTTCCTCTTCCAAATTCATCATGATTTAGTTTTCCAGCATCTTCTTCTATATGGATTCTTGTAATTCCAATAGTTTTTCTTCCTGTACTTGGTTCTATTTCTATTTTTCCATGTTCACAAAGTGGTTTATCATATTGTGATATTTGATATGCTTTTGGTAAATCTGGATAGAAGTAATTTTTTCTATCATTTTTACTATCTTGTGATATTGTACATTCTGTAGCAAGTCCTGCTCTTACTGCATACTCAACTACTTTTTCATTTAGAACTGGTAAAGTTCCTGGCATTGCCATACAAATAGGACATACATGAGTATTTGGAGCTGCACCAAAACTTGTTGGGCATGAACAGAATATCTTTGTTTTTGTAGAAAGTTCTGCATGTACTTCTAGTCCTATAACAACTTCATAATCTTCTCTAGCCATTATTCTTCCCCCTTTCTAAATGTTGGTTTATGATTTTCTCTAAATTTAGTTTTTTGTTCATAAGTATAAGCTGCATTTAATATTGTTCCTTCTTGGAATTTATTTCCTATTAATTGCATACCAATTGGCATATTAGATTTATCTACACCACATGGTATTGATATTCCTGGAAGTCCTCCAATATTTACTGATACCGTACAAATATCTGCTAAATACATTTCTAATGGGTTATTTGATTTTGAACCAATATCAAAAGCTACTGTTGGTGATGTTGGTGTAAGTAATACATCATATTTTTCAAAAGCTTTATTAAATTCATTCATAACAAGTGTACGTACTTGTTGTGCTTTTTTATAATAAGCATCATAGTATCCTGAAGATAATACATAAGTTCCAAGAATAATTCTTCTCTTAACTTCTGGTCCAAATCCTTCACTTCTTGATTTTTTATATAAATCTTTCAAGTCCTTAAATTCTTTTGCTCTATATCCATATCTAATACCATCAAATCTACCTAAGTTTGAACTTGCTTCAGCACAAGCAATTATATAGTATGTTGCTAATGAATATTTAGCAATATCTAAAGAAAATTCTTCTACTTCAGCACCTAATTCTTTATAAGTTTCAATTGCTTCTTCTAAAGATTCTTTTACTTCTTCATTTATACCTTCACCAAAGAATTCTTTTGGTACACCTATCTTTAATCCTTTAACATCATTTTTTAAGCATTTTGTATAATCTATTTTTTCTTGATTACTTGATGTTGTATCTCTTTCATCATGTCCTGTAATTATATTTAATAACATTGCACTATCATAAACATCTTTAGTTATAGGACCTATTTGGTCTAGCGATGATGCAAATGCTACTAATCCATATCTTGAAACTAATCCATATGTTGGTTTTAATCCAACTACACCACAAAAACTTGATGGTTGGCGGATAGATCCTCCTGTATCTGAACCTAAAGCCCATGGTACCATTCTAGATGCAACTGCTGCTGCAGAACCTCCTGATGAACCTCCTGGTACTTTATTTAAATCCCATGGATTTCTTGTTTTCTTAAAATATGAGTATTCTGTTGAACCACCCATAGCAAATTCATCCATGTTTAGTTTTCCTAAATTAATCATTTTCTCATCGTTTAATTTTTCTACTACTGTTGCATCATAAGGTGAAACAAAGTTTTCAAGCATTTTTGAACTACAAGTTGTCTTTACACCTTTAGTACAAATATTATCTTTTATTCCTATTGGTATTCCTGCAAATTCTCCTTCTGATTCTCCACTTTCTCTTTCTTCATCTATTTTCTTTGCTTTCTCTAAAGCTTCATCTGTTAATGTTGTTACAAAAGCTTGTACATCTTTTTCTTTTTCACTTATTCTATCTGCATATGCTTTTGTAATATCATAAGATGTTAATTCTTTATTCTTCAATTTTTCTTGTAATTCATGCACTGTAAGTTCTGTAATATCCATAAACATTTCCTCCTTCCAACTATTCAATTACCTTTGGTATTTTGAACATATTTTGTGCTTGGTCTGGTGCATTTTGTAATAAACTTTTATTATCTTTAAATACCTTTACTTCATCTTTTCTAAATACGTTTTTAGCTTCATTTGCACCTATTGTTATATCTAATCCTTCTACTGGTGCATTATTTACTATATTTGCAAAATTTAATATATCTTCCAAATTTGCTAAATAGTTATCAACTTCTTTTTCGTCTAATTCTAAATCTGCTAATTTTGCTATATGCAAAAGTTCTTCCTTAGTTACTTGCATACTATCATCTCCTTAACACAATTTGGTTATTATTATATACTTTTTTGCCAAAAAAAACAAGCCCAAAATGGCTTGTTTTCTTAATTTATTCAACTTTTTAGAACTATTTTAATTCTACAACAGCTCCAACTTCTGTGAATTTAGCTTTTAATTCTTCAGCTTCTTCTTTGCTAGCTCCTTCTTTGACTGTTTTTGGAGCTCCGTCAACTAATTCTTTAGCTTCTTTTAATCCTAATCCTGTAGCATCTCTAACTACTTTGATTACTTTAATTTTTTGATCTCCAGCTTCTGTTAATACTACATCATAAGATGATTTTTCTTCAGCTGCTTCTCCAGCTGCTCCAGCTGCTGCAGGTGCTGCTGCAGCTACTGCTGATACTCCATATTTTTCTTCGATTGCTTTAACTAAGTCATTTAATTCAACAACTGTTAAGCTATCGATTTCTTCGATTAATTTTTCTATTTTTTCCATTTTAAAATCCTCCTAAATTTTTTATTTTTTGATTTTTGTTTAAGCTTTTCTGCTTTCTTCTATTTTCTTTTTTAATTTACTTTATTTAAAATAAAGCTACTAATTATTCAGCTGTAGTTGTTTCTGTTGTTGTTTCAGCTTCAGCTGCAGGTGCAGCTTCTTCCTTAGCTTCTTCAGCAGGAACTGATACAGTAACTTTTTCTCCAGCTTCCTCTTTTTGTTTTCTTACTTCGTTTAATGCTACTGCTACTTTTGAAATATTTGCTAACAATGCACCAGCAAGCATAGATAGTAAGTCTTCTCTTGAAGGTAATTTTGCAAGAGTAATAATTTCATCTGCTGTCATTACTTTTCCATCTACAACTCCACCTTTGATCTTATAGAAATCATGTGTTTTTGTAAAATTGTAAATTGTTTTAGATGCTCCTAAGTAATCTTCATTACTCATGATAACAGCTGTTGGTCCTACTAACTCTTCATCTAATCCTTCAATTCCACATTCTTTTAATGCTCTTCTTGTTATGTTATTTTTAATAACAGTACATGTGGCATTTACATTTCTTAAATCTCTTCTTAATTCAGTGTCATCAATAACGCCTATTCCTCTGTAATCTGTTAGAAGTATTAATTTTGCTTCTTTCATTTTTTCAGCTAATTCTTTTACTTCTGCTTTCTTTTGATTTAATGCTTTTTCACTTGCCATTTATTTTTTCACCTCCCAAATGATATATATAATAAAAAATAAATAACACTTCTCACTCTACCTAAATAGGTACTAATAAAGAAAAGTGTTATTAGTTCTCTTTTTAATACCTAGGTAGGGCTTAATTTTTGCCTACTGTCTTTGGCCTATATTCTATTATTGATTAATAAATATACTTGGTCCCATTGATGTTGCTACAGCTACACTTCTTATGTATTGTCCTTTAGCTGCTGCTGGTTTAGCTTTAATTATAGCATTCATAATAACATCATAGTTTTCTTGTAATTTATCAGCTCCAAATGAAACTTTTCCAAATCCTAAGTGAATAATGTTGTTTTTATCTAATCTATATTCAACTTTACCAGATTTAATTTCATTTATTGCTTTTGTTACATCCATTGTAACTGTTCCTGATTTAGGGTTTGGCATTAATCCTTTTGGTCCTAATACTTTACCTAATCTTCCAACTACACCCATCATGTCTGGTGTTGCAACTACTACATCATAGTCAAACCATCCATCATTTTGGATTTTTGGAATTAATTCTTCTGCTCCAACAAAATCAGCACCTGCTTTTTGTGCTTCTTCTGCTTTTGGTCCTTTTGCAAATACTAAAACTCTTTGAGTTTTACCTGTACCATTTGGAAGTACTACTGTACCTCTAACTTGTTGATCAGCATGTTTTGAATCTACACCTAATTTAACGTGTAATTCTACTGTTTCATCAAATTTTGGTTTTGGCATTTTTTCAATTAATTCTAATGCTTCTTTGATGTCATAATTTTTTGTTTTGTCAATTAGTTTTACACTTTCTGCGTATCTTTTTGATAATTTCATTTTCTTTCCTCCTTTGGTTCTAACGAGCTTTTGCTCTCCCATAATAATTAAAATTTATAAATATAAAAATATTTATCTTAGTCAACAACTACTACACCCATTGATCTAGCAGTTCCTTCAACCATTGTCATGGCTGTTTCTATAGAAGCTGCATTTAAATCAGGCATTTTTTGTTCAGCAATTTCTTTTACTTGTGCTTTTGTTATTTTACCAACTTTATCTTTGTTTGGTTTTCCTGAACCTTTGTCTAATTTAATTGCTTTTTTGATTAAAACTGCAACTGGTGGAACTTTTGTTATAAAGTCAAATGATTTATCTTTATAAACTGTTATAACAACTGGTATAATCATTCCTGGTTGATTTGCAGTTCTATCATTGAATTCTTTTACGAATTGCATAATGTTTACACCACTTGAACCTAAAGCTGGTCCTACTGGTGGAGCTGGTGATGCTTTTCCTGCCTCTATTTGTAATTTAATAACGTTTGTAATTTCTTTTTCTGCCATTTTTATGGCACCTCCTTAAAATTTTGTTATTTTACTTTTTGTACTTGTGAAAATTCTAATTCTACTGGAGTTTCTCTTCCAAACATAGATACTAGAACTTTTACTTTATGTTTTTCTTTGTTTATTTCTTGAACAGTACCTATAAAACCTTCAAATGGTCCATTCATAACTTGAACTTGTTCATTTACATCATAATCTACATTTATAGGAACATCTTCAAATCCCATGTTTCTAATTTCCTCTTCTGTTAATGGTATTGGATCTGTTCCTGATCCTACAAATCCAGTAACACCTCTTGTATTTCTAACAATATACCAAGTAGCTTCTGTTACTATCATTTTTATCAAAACATATCCTGGGAAAACTTTTTTCAAATTAGTTTTTCTTTTTCCATCTTTTATTTCTATTTGTTCTTCCATAGGAACAACGATGTCAAAAAAGTAATCTTCTAACTCTCTGTTTTTTATAGTTTTCTCTAAATCTGTTTTTACCTTATTTTCATATCCTGAATAAGTATGAACTACATACCATCTAGGCACATTATCATAATCTTTTTGAGACATCAGTTTTAGCCTCCCTTAATTCTTTTTTTACTGCGCATTATTTTCTGTAACGTTTTCTGTGTTTGTTTCACTTGCTTCGTTAGTTGCACTTTCATCAGTTACTGTATTATCCTCTGATGTTGTATTTTCATCAGTTGTTGTGTTATTTTCTGATGTTGTATTATCTGTAGATTGATCATCTAGCTGAGTTATTGACTCTTTTACTTTATCTACTCCATATTTATTCAAAGATTCAAAAGCTAAATCTAATACAAAAACAATCGCAGCTGTAATTAGCACAATAGTTATAACTGCTACTGTGTTATTAACCAATTGCTTTGGTGTTGGCCAAACAACTCTTTTAAGCTCTGCTTTAAAGTCTTTAAAAAAGCTTTTCTTGTTTTTACTATTTTCCTTTTTATCTTTCTTATTGTTGTTTTTAACTTCTTTCTTAGGCATTTTATATCCTCCTTAAAATTGCCATCATTATTCTATTTTGTCTCTTTATGTGTTGTACGTTTTTTACAGAATTTACAGTATTTAACTATTTCTAGTCTATCTGTATTATTTCTCTTGTTTTTTGATGTTGTGTAATTTCTTCTTTTACACTCTGTACATTCTAATGTTATATTTTCTCTTGGTCCTTTTGCTGCCATTTAATAACACCTCCGTATTTATTACCTTACTTTTTTTGAAACGATGTGAGCATATGTACGTAATTACATATGCTCAAATATTTTATCATTTTTTCCTTAATATGTCAATGGTTTTTGTTAATAAATTTCAAAAAAGATTACCATAAAACATGATAATCTTTAATATATTTTAATTATTATCTTCCTCCTGGAATCATGCTTGCTATTCTTCCAGCAAAATCCATAAAGTTTTGTGACTGAATAATTACTTTTCCTGGTCCTACTAATCTAGTCAAAAATAATCCTTCTCCACCTAAGAATATATTTCCAAGACCTTTTACTGTTTCTATTTCATATGATACTGATGGCTCAAATCCTACTACATTTCCAGTATCTACTTTTAATATTTCTCCTGGAGCTAATTCTCTAATTATTGGATCTCCATCTATTTCTAAAAATAACATGCCATTTCCTTTTGCTTCTTGTAATATTATTCCTTCTCCCCCAAATAAAGCTGCTGATATTTTTTTAGTAAATTTAACACTTAAAGTCACATCATCTTCTGCACATAGAAAAGCTTTCTTTTGTAATATAATTCCTTGTGGCATACTTCTTAAATCAATTGGCATAATATCTCCTGGAACTGTTGTTGCAAATGCAATTTTTGCTCCATCCATTTCTGCCGAAAAAGAACTCATAAAGATTGATTCTCCTGTAAACATTCTACCTAAACTTTTCATTACTCCTCCGCGAGCATTGGTAGACATTTTTATTCCCTCTGTTTGCCATGTCATTCCTCCACTTTGTGTAAACATTGTTTCTCCTCTATTTAATGTTACTTCAACTACTGGCACAGTTTTTCCTAAAATTTCGTATTGCATATTTTATTCCTCCTCTTTTATTTTTCTATTTATATATTACACATTATCATTTTATATGTCAATTTAATTTTTTATTTAAAATAGGCAAAGTATTCAAAGCTCCTTGTTTTCTTGAAAAATGTACATTTCTGTGGTATAATAATCATATGTCCTTATGACAAACGTTTAAGGAGGATTTATGTCGGACATTATTACTATTCACAACATTCCGGAGTTTAGTGTTACTCCGGAAGAGCATGCTAAGCGTGGCAAGAACCATACGAAGTCGTGTAGCGACTTCGTCGAATCTGTCAAGCAGCTTGGCGGCGACTACTCCAGCTTCAACGAGCTGAACTGTGGCGCCGAGCTTCCTGACATGGTTCCGTTCGCATCCAATCCCAAGTGGAAGGATTTACCCTTCGGCGCCGCAAACACTTGCGGCAATGCCGCCTGCTCTGCTCTGCAGACGTCGGTTGTCCTGAACTTCCTGGACAACATCGCTTCTGACAAGCGGGTCTTCGTTGACCTTGCTCCTTCAGTTCTGGACATTATCCATGAACTGACTCAGAAGGGGTATCGTAGCTGGAAGCTTGCTAACAAGCCTGGTACGATGACCGAACCCGAGGCCACTCTTGAGGTCATCAAGAAGCATTTCCCTGATGACGATGAGATTCAGAAGTGCGATGACCTTGGCAAGATTTTCGAGAAGTTCGGTAAGCCCGAAGGCATCGGTGGCTCTGTCTACTGGCTCGATAACGTTATCAAGCTCTTTAGCTTCGATGACAGCATCGAGATTGATGGACAGACCCGCATTCACAGCGTCGAGGATCTCATCGGCCGCATCTCTTCCGGCATCGTGGTTCCCATCAGGGTTCAGAACTCTGTATACCTCGGTGAAGAGAATCACGGCGGCGGGCACTACGTCACGTGGTTCCGTATCGAGAACGGTACGGCAGTCGTCGTTGACACCGCCATGGAGAGCCGTTGTGGCATCTACCGTATTCCGGTCAAGCAGGTGCTTGATGCTATCGTGGTCAACCCTGGCATGGCCGTCGTCTGGGATGTCGAGCCTGCAGTCTCGGCTTTGGGTGCATAAGTTACTTCTTGCTTAGCTACTCAAATTCTCAAACAGGGGCGCCTCAGTTGGCGTCCCTGTTTTCTTTTATTTTTTCTTCTTAGTTTTATTTTTCTTTTTTTGAACTGAAAATCCGAATCTGCCTAATTTCTTACCTAATTTATAATAATGTCCATTAGAATAAGCAATTAAGTCACATTTGGAAATATCAAAAGCCCCTTTCTCATCTATATATTTTTCATCTGCATTTATTGCTAAAACTTCTGCAACAAACATATGATGAGAACCTAATTCTTTTATTTCTTTTACTTTGCATTCAATAGATGCTGGACTTTCCTTAATAAGTGGACATTTAACAAAATTTGCCTTTTCTTTATGCAAGTTCATTTCTTTAAATTTATCAACCTTTGCTCCTGTTTTTACTCCGGCACCAATCAGTTGCTCTTACCAACTTTTCATTTGTCAAATTTATTACAAACTCTCCTTGCTCTTTTATTAAATTATATGAATATCTAGTAGGTCTTACTGATATATATACCATTGCAGGATTAGTATTTCATGCAACTGTTATTATATTAGATTTTTCCATTGTACCACAGCTTACCATAACAGCTGGCAATGGATATATAAAAGTTCCTGGTTTCCACATTACTTTACTCATATTTTTTCCTTCTCTCTTAAAAAATAAAAAGAAATTACAAAATAAAATAGTGCTTATTATTCTATTTTCTAATTTCTTCTTTTATATCATATTTCTATATTTTTTTCAAATAAAAAAATCTAGCAACAACCTATCTTCCCAGCAGGGTAACCCACAAGTATTTTCGGCACATTTAGGCTTGACTTCTGTGTTCGGGATGGGAACAGGTATTTCCCTAAATGTCATCGTCACTAGAAAATTATTGTATGTTATTAACACACTGAAAAATACATAGATGAATAATTGTTTAGGTTTTAGATTGATTTTTATAAATACTGTGGTTAAGCCCTCGATTTATTA
>CALXAV010000025.1 GCA_944386385.1 uncultured Clostridia bacterium | reverse complement strand
TGTTGTCTATATTGAAATTATATATTAGGGGGTATTTTGTTGTCAAAGTTCATTTTTCATTTATTACAGGATGCTTTCATCTTTTTCTAAATAAACTTAAATAAATGTATTGTGAACGATACAATTCTTCTCTTTATTGTTTTATCCTCATCAAAATTAGTTAAACAGTCATTAAACCATATTTTATATGCAAAATTTTCAGAAACAACGTTTTTACCATCTAATTCATTTTTTAATTTGTCACAAATTATTTCAAGATTAGATGTATCTTCGTGTTTATCAAACACTTCGATTTCTAAAGAGTATTGTGTTAGCGCTTCATCATCAATTTCTTTTAAATCAATTGTGGCATAAGGAAATTTTGCTTTTGCAGAAGCTGTCATAAAGTAACTTTCTACAATATTATTTATTGTTTCATATAATTCTCCTCTTATAAACATTCTTGGTTTATCAATAGAATTACTCATTACCCTTGTTCCTCACTTTCATCAACTAGTCCCAAAGCCTTATTTTCCTCTTCAATTGATTTTATATAAGTACCTTGTATTTTTCTAATTTCGCTTTTATTACCTATTACGGCATTTTTCAACATTGCTTGTTTTGTTTGTTTAGAAGTACCTAATTCCTGAAATCCTAAATAAAATCCACCTTTTTTGTAACCTACTAATAGACTTCCATCTTTCCTTGCCCAGTATTGAGTATTTTTCTTTCCTCTACCAGATCTAGATTTTATCTTCTTTTTCGTTTCTCTTGTTATAAATTTTCCCACATCTTTATTTGCTGCGTGAACTAACTCTCTTAATAAATATTGTGTTCTATCAACCTTGCTTATATATTCAACACCATTTTTAGTGAATTTCACAGCTTTAGGTACTGCCATAAATATTCTCCTCATTGTTGACTAGATTTCCACAAGTTAGTTCTATTTTTTCATCATCTCTTTCGTAGGTCCTTTGAATTCTATATTCTTTTCCTTTATACCTTAAAACTTCCTCATTATTATACTCAAATTTCCAAATAACAGCTGTAAATTCTAATTTCAACCCTCTTGCTGCCGCTTGATTTGCTTCTTTTTGTCCTACACTTCTAATTTCGGCAATTCTTTTTGTCTCCTCTACTGTATTTATTGGATCTCCAATTTCATTTTTCTTTGATGTCTTTTTCAAAAGATATATTATTCCTTCCATATTAGCCCTCCTTTTTAGTATATTCAGTAGTTAGACTTATAAAATTTTTATTTTCCTCAAAAATTTGTCTATTTTCTTCAGCAATAGCCGCATCTGTATATCTGAAATTTCCTCTAATGTAAGCTGTTATAGTTTGTTTTAAATATGAGTCTGTCTTTATAATTTTTTCTTGCAATACTCCTGACAACACAAGCTTTTTTATAGCTGCATTTCCTAACATTTTTAACTCTTCGTCAAAATCTTCTATAGTCAGTCCAACTATTTTTCTTAATTCTTCATTTGTCATTATTTCTGAAATATCTGGTTTCATTTTCTATTCACCTTTTTCTTTTTTATTTGCATCTTCTTGAAAAGAAAGAATTTCTTCAATAATCTCTTTTTTAGTTGCTTTTGTTAAATCACATCTTATTTCTTCTGCTAACTCTTTTAATTCATTTACAGTTTTTGATTTTAAATCTTCTTCTGTATATATTGATGTATTTTTATTTTCTTCAACATTTTCTGTTGATTCTTCTTTGTCTTCCTCTTGTTTTTCTTCTGTTTCTTCTTCAATTATATCGACAACTCTACCTTTTCTTTTCTGGTTAAGTTCTTTCATTCTTTTTAATGTAACATCAATTATAGATCCTCTTTCAATTTTCTCTTTAGTATATTTATCTATAAATCCTACTTCTACTTCATATTTTATAATCATTTTTTGATTACCTCCCATATATTAAAATAAAGGAAATACCTTATTTAGATATTTCCTTTGTCCTTTACTTATGCTACGTCGTCCTCTTCTTCTGTTCCTGAAGTTGTTGTATCACCTTTTTTTACTCTTATAAATCCATTATTAGCTACAACATTACCACCAGCAAATACTACTCCTTTATGAGATATTTGTCCTTCACCAAATTTGTAGTCTTCACTTTGTTTTACTTCTAATTGTGAGAATACTGCAACTTCATAATTTTGAAGTGAACCATAGGCCATACAATAATCATCTTTTGCTGTACTTGTATCACTTAACGCTTTACAAGCTGAATTTATTACGTATGGTACTCCGTCAATTGTTCCTACGTTTCCTTTACTTTCGATTTTATAAGCTTTTTTACCATCAGCTGTTCTTACTGTAGCAAAAGCTTTTAAATCTTTCTTATTTAAGATTAATGTTGCATCGGCTACTGTATCCTCTTCTCCTCCATAAGAATAAATAATTTCATCAAGAGTTGTCTCGTCTATTTTGTTCATTACTAAGTCTGTATTTTTGTCAATAGCAAATTCTTTACCAGAAGGATTACTGAAAATTCCCTGGAATTCTCCTGTAGTACCGTCACCAACAAGAATTGTTTTTGCCATTTTCTTTTTCTCAGCAATAGTCATTCCATTAACAATTTTATCGTGATAATCTTCGTCTGTTAATTTCTTTATTTCTTCTGGCTCTTCATAATATGCTGTTATTTTTGTTTTATTAATTTCAGCATATCCAAATTCAGGCTCTATTGTTTTATACTTACGTGTTGAGTCATCTGCTTTTCCTCCTTCGCCATAACTCTTTACATAGCCTCTTTGGTAACTTTCTCCACCACTTAATGGTGTTATTCTTACTAAATCTACTAATGTAGAAACTTCATTAAAAGTATCATTTACTCCTTCTCCAGTATGTCTTGGAGCTACAAATTCACTTGTTCCTACAGTTATAGCTCTTTTTTGTTTTAAAGCTTTTCCTCTTTTTGCCTTTTCTTCATTGTTATTTCTTCTTTGTGTATCTGCATTTACAATTCTTAATTCTCCAACACTATTTTTTCTACTTGCGTCTTCTGCCTCTTTTCTTTGATCTTCTTTTTCTGCTTCATCAACTGCTGCCTCTTCTTCTTCATTTAAATTTTCTAATTCTCCTTGAAGTGCTTTAATTTCCTCATCTGTTAATTCAATTGTTCCTTCAATTTGAGCATTAAGTTTTGCTCTGATTTCCTTTTTTCTTTGTAAAATTTTTCTTAATTTTTCATTCATCTTTTTTTCCTACCTTTCTTTTTAATATGTTTTAAATAATAATTTTTTACTTCTTTCTTTTTGCAATTGGGCTCTCTCCAGAGCTTTTTGTTCTTTCTCAGCCACCGCCAAGCGAGAACTCCTTGCTGAGATAGAAGTTGTATCATAAGCGGGAATATCCACCGCACTGACATCATAAAGTTTATCAATTTTAAGAACTCTCCAAGTATGTGTTTCCTGATTATATGATTCTTCTTTTATTGTGAAACAAAAGCTCATTCTATCTATATATCCGCCTTTTATTTCTTCATATAATTTTCTTCCTTCTTCTGTTCCATCAAGTCTTGCTTCAATATTTAATCCATTCGCATCTATACTTAATTTCAAAGTATTATTTCTATTTCTTGCAACTACCTTTCCTCCATGGTTGTAATTAAAAATAACATCTGACATATCTGTTTCATTAAAAGCATTTCTATCTATCACTTCTTTGTATTCTGTATCTCCACATTTAAAAAGCGTGGTTTCTTGCTCAAATGTTACAGCTTGTCCCTGGACTATCATTTCTTTTACTTCTTGACCTTCTTCATCTTGTATTGTTTCATTCCTTGTTTTTAGATTAGTAAAAATTCTATACATTCTATTGTCTCTTAATCTTTTTAAAGCTTCTTTATTTGTTTCTCCTTTTTTACTCATTTTCTTTTTTCTCTCCTTCCTTATTTTCATTTTTTTCACTTAACTGATATTCGTCTGCTTTATCTGCATTGACATAATTTAAAGACTGTAATCTTCTATCACCATCTGGTACTGGTCCTCTATTCCAAATTTCTCTTTGTTCGTTTATTGTAAATAAATGTCCTAACTTTTCACAAATTGTTATCTTAGTTGCATTAGATGCATTTGCTAATCTATTTGCTTCAAAGATGATTTCGTTTCCATAATATTGTTCCATTCTTGTAAAAATTTTCTTTGTCATTTCCTGACTCATTTGTAACGCAAATGGTTCTATTGTAGTTTCAAAATAAGCAATCCATTCTTCATCTGAAAAATTTCCTTGTATTATTTTTTGATTAGTATTGAAATAATCATAAATTTCTTGTTTTGTATAATCCATTTGCGCTTTATTAGGTACAAATGGATCGCTTTTTACTTCGTGAAATTTATAACGTGGATCTGTATATGCTAATCCTTTGTTATTTTTGTTTACATCTAAATATCTTTCTGAAAAATCTTCTATTTGCTTATCTCTATCTTCTGGATTTAAAACTTGTGCAAACTCTAATATTCCTCTTATAAATGCTGTATTTTTTATTGCACTATTAATTCCTTGTGAAGTCATATTAGCAACATCTAACTGTTGTTGTAATGTTTTTCTATTTTCTTCTCCCCAGAAGTCATGTTCTCCAAAATGTTTCCTTATATGTATAACATCACAATATGAAACAATTTTACTATCTCCATTTCTAAATCTAAATCTAATAAACAAATTTGATTTATCGTCTTCAAGTAAATCTAAGGAAGATGCATCTAGTGGATATATTCCTTTTATTCCGTCCATTCCATTTATGTTAGGGTCTCTATCTATATAAGCAAAAGCATTACTATTTAATTCTCTCTGTATCATCATCTTTTGCAAAAAATCAAACATTGTCATAAACTTATTTGGTGTTTTTAATAATCTTGCTAAATTTTTATTTGGTGAATCTTTTATTTCACCTTCATACTTCCTAATATGTTTCGGATTCAACTTCGCTGCATTTATTCCATTTGTTCCAACTGCTGTTCTAACAATGTTATTATCATAAAGCCTTCCATTCCATGAATAGAAACTTGAATCACTATTATTTAATAATTTAAAAGTATTAAGCATTTTATATTTTGGTTTTTTATTTCCAAAAACATTGGAAATCATACTTCTTATATTCATTGTTCCTCCCTATAAAATCATATTCATATAATCGTTCTTTTTCTGTTCCAAAACTACATAAGCATTTAAAAGTGCTGCTGTTCCATCTATTCTTAATCTTTTTTTACTTTTATCTGGTTGTATATTTCCATTTCTATCAGTATCTATATTTGTATTACTTAAGCACCATTTGTCTATAGGATTGTTGTTGTATATTACTAATTTCGATTTCAGGTCCGCTCCTAAGTTTTGCATCGGTGAAGATAATGTTTTCTTTCCTTGATATACTTTTATCATTGCATCTTCTCCAAAATATCCTTGCATTTCTTCAACCCAATATTCAGCTGACCAAGCATCATATCCTATCCATGGAAGATAAATTCCATACTCATCTCTTATTTCTAAGAACCACTGTGTAACATACTTAGGATGAACTTTGTTTCCTGGACAAGTTCTAAGTAATCCTCTATCTTTCCATCTATCATATGGTATTCTATCGTCTCTAACTCTTTCTTCCAATAAATCTTCTGGGAGCCAATACATTTGCATAACAAAAATTTTAGGATTATTCGGTACTTGGAATATTACCTTTGCTGCTGTTAAGTCTGTTGTTCGTGATAAATCAGTTCCTCCAATACCATATTTAACTTTCATCTTTGCTAAATTAAAAGTTTCTTCATTGTTTAACTCATCATAAGTTAACCATGAAGAAATACTCGTTTCTCTTAAATTAAAATCCTTGCATAGTAAGTTTTTTTGCTCATTTGGTTTTATTTTTGCCTTTGCGACTTTATCTCTTAAATCTTTTATCTGTTTTATTGTACCTAATCCCGGATTTGCTTTTGACCAACATTTTTCGTCTACCCACTCTTCCTTTTTATCCAATTCATAAATTACTGGTAACAATGTTTCATCAACAAATTGCGGGTTTTCTTCTGTATATCCATTAATAATATTTTTAGCATATTCATATTCGTCATCAAATACACTTTCCCTGACCGTTCCCATAGTGGAAGTTTCAAGAAATAGTGCTTGCTCTCTTGAACTCATACTGTCGTAAGTTACGTCGATAATATTTTTATCTTTCATTGCGTGTACTTCATCTGCTGATACATAGTAAGCATTTAATCCATCTAAAGAATTCGAGTCACTACTTAACGGCATAAATACCGATTCTTGTTTTTCATAATATAATTTTGTTACTAAAGGCTTAACTCTTTTTAATAGTACTGGAGATTTTTTAGTCATTCTTTTAGCTTCTTCCCAAACAATTTTTGCTTGATCTTTTTTGGTTGCTATTGAATAACATTCTGCTCCTGCTTCTCCATCAGATGTAAGCATATATAATCCAATTGCTGCTGCTAATGTAGATTTTCCATTTTTCCTTGCAATAAAAAGTAATACTTTTTTATATTTTCTAAAACCTGTCTCTTCATCTACAAAACCAAAAATTGCTGAAATAAAAGCTTTTTGCCATAACTCTAATTTAACTGGCCTACCTGCAAATTTTCTTCCCTTTGAATGTTTACAGAACTTTTCTATAAATTGAATTGGTCTAATTGCTTTTGCTTCATCAAAAATATATCTGTGCTTTTCATATTCATCATTTATTTCATCGTAGACTAATATTTCTTTTGGATTTTTTATATCTTTTTCTAATTTATAATATAAAGTTTCTACTTTCTTAGAAACAATTATATCTCCACTCCTAATCTTATCGACATATTCAAAAATATAATTCATATTTTGTTAAATTCCTCAAACTCATCATCTGGATCAAGAGGTTTTTTATTTGGTAAATTCTCTATAAGCTGCCTAACGATAAGATTATAGTTTTTTATCATTGTATTATAAGTTTTAGTAGCTGGCCTTTCTCTATCAAATTCTTGTTTACCTTGTTTAAATTTCTCAACAACACCTTTTTTGTTAATAATTTCATTTAATTCTTTAAGTTGGACATACATAAAACAAAATTGTTCAATCAAGCCTTCTACAAGGCTTCTCTTGTTTTCTTCAACATTCTCAAAGAGTTTACTTATTTTTTCAAATTGCTTATCATACAATTCTTTCTTTTTAGCCTTTGTCAATATTTTCACCCTCTTTTTATTGCATACCCCCCTCGTATAGATTTTTCTTGTGTGTTTTTCGGAGGTGCCCCCCTCGGTCCTTTACGAATTAAATATTTTATTTTTCGTGGGGGGGATTTTTTAAAATTAAATTTCCATCTTCATCAAATTCAACATCATCTTTCGTTGATTTATTTCTCATATGCTCTTTATTATGGCAAGTCTGACATATATACTCTAAGTTATTAAAGTTAAGAGTAATCATTGGATCATTTATATTACTAGGTGTTATTGGTGTCTTGTGGTGAACTATCTTTCCCATTCTCTCCTTACATCTTGGACAAGTTTTATCTTTTAATGTAGCAATATATGCCTTCCTACATCTTTCCCATGCTTCTGATTTATAGAACTTTTCTGCGTAATCTTTAATGGTTCACACCTACCTTCATCCTCTTTTTTAAAACATTTAGTATATCCTTTACAATCTTTACACTTGTTTCTAATACATTTATTCCAATTCATTTATTGCACCTTCTTTTGTTTCTTTTTCCTTATCTGTGTAGTTACTAATTATATACTCATAATAACTACACAAATAAAACAAAAGAAAAGAACCTATTAACTTGAACGTTAATAAGTTCTATATAAGGAGCATTGTGTGCAATTAAATACACAATTTCATATTAATACTTTAGCACATTGTTTTCCAAATTTCAATGGCAATTTTTTTCCCGGTATTATGTATATTTCATTGCTTTGCCTCCGAAATATCTTAAGGCAAAAGCTCTCAATGCTTTAGCTTTTATATCATACAAAGTATGATTACTTTCCTCTGAATATCCTAATTCCTTTGCTATTTTCTTTATATTATCCTTTGGATTTTCTATATATTTTATTCTTAAAAATCTTTCTAATAATTCATCTTCTTTTTTAATTTGTTCTAAAATATTTTCAATTATATTTATTTCCGCTTCTGTTTTTTCTATAGATTCAATTATTTGAGATATTTCACATAATTCATTTATTGTATTATCAGAATAATTATGTTTTTGTATTCCTGGTTTTGAATAATCTACTGCTCCTAATTCTTTTGGTCTGCTTTTATATACTAAATAAAGTTTTCTATTATTTAGATTTTCTATGCTTTCTTTTAGACCATTATAACTTTTTATAATTCTCTCCGCTTCTTTTATATAATTCAAAACATATCACCTCTCTTTTGTATTTTTATTTAGATAAAAAATGCTGTTTCTGGTGTTTCTTTATTTGCTTTATTTGAAACTTTTTTAGAATTATTATATTGTTTGCACCAATTATTAACTCCTAACTTGTTAATCTGATATTCTCTCCAAACCCTATTTATTTTATTATTTTTATATGCATTCTTTAATTTATTTCTTTTAACTTTTCTATCAATACTCATATTTTGTTTTCCTCCATTTCTTTTATCTTTTCTATGGCAAACTTCAGACCTTCTGTTTGTCCATCTATTCTTGTTCTTAATCTTTCAGCAAAACCTCCAACTCCTTTAGTAGATAGTCTTATTTCTTTTTGCCTTCTTATTTCCGCTTCTAATGAATCAATTAACTTGCTTCTACTTTTCCCTTTATAATCAAGTTTCTTTGAAATTTCTTCTATGTCATAATTTATTATCTCTAATATTTTTTTATATTCTTCAATAGGAACCGCTATGTATTCATTGTTTTCTATTTTATCTGGCATTTGTTTTCTCTCTTTCATTTTTACTTATTATTCTTTCGGCATTTCGTATATAATATTGTTTTGTGGAATAGGTATAATATCGGCTGTATTATCTGTTACTAAAAACTCTTGATTTTCTCTCTTTAATTTTTCTAAATCCTTTTTTGCTAATACATAATTATATTTCAATATTACTTTTCCCTTCATTGTTTTTTCAATTTCATCTAATATTTCTAATGCTCTTTCTCTATTTTTATAAAATCCAATTTGTTCTCCTTTACCGTTTATAGCATGTCCAGTAATTGTTGTACCTTGATATCCAACATCTGTTTCTATTTTTACTGTTTCTAATAACAATTCTCTATTTTGACTTCTTATCCAAACTCCCACTTTACTCCTCCTTGTTTAATTATTATAATAAATCATATATTCCTCTATAAAATCATCTAATTTTTCTGAATACAATCCTTCTCTTTTTAATTCTCTTTTGAAGTTGTCTATATCTTTTATACTTCCTTTTTCACTTTGTTCTATTAAATTATTAATATTATCTAATTCTTTTTGCACATCTTCTAAATCCCAACCAATATCGCTTATACAATTTTCTATTTCATCAATTTTCTTTTTTAAATCTTCCTTCATTCCCCTCTCCTTTCATTTGTCCTTCTGGTGGAATTATATTAAATTCTATCTTTGCACCAGTTTGCTGTTCTATTAACTCTTTCGTATTAATAATTAAATCTGGTTTATATGCATTATTGGGTATGCTGTCTACCTTTATAGTTGCTTCTAATTGAGGTCTATCAAACAATTCTTTTGGTATATCTAATTTTATTTTTATCGCTATTTCATTCCATTTTAAATCAGGCTTTGTCTTCCTTGCTGCTTTTATTCCTTTTTTATCTAAAATTAACCAATTTATTATAATCAATATCTCCACCTCTTTATTCTTAATACTTTCCTGTATCATTGCCAAAATTTTCTTCCGTTTTTTCTATCCATTCTTTCATTGCTTTTACTATATCTTGTCTATTAGCATTTGATACATACATCATTTCATTATCTGTACCTTCTCCAAAGTTAAATGCTAATACTACAAAACCAAAACCATTTGGTAATTCTTCATCAACTTTTATTGCAATTTTTTGCATTTTTCCTTTTACTAATTCATTCATCTTATTCATTTTTCATTCTCCTTTCAAAATTTCTATGGTGCAATTCCTTTATCCCAACTATAATAGTCCCCAGTTTCTTCATCATATTTATATTTTCTAACCCATTCTTTATATTGTTCTCCTGTTAAGCTCCTTACCATCTGATCAATTACCCATGTTTTATGATGCGCTCCGTCAATTTGCCCATATTGAAATGCTATTTCTAAAGTTTTATTTATTCTTTCGTTTTTTCTTTTTAGTAATTCTATTGCTTCTTCTAAAATTTCTTTATCTTTTACAAAAATATTATCCGTTTCTTCTTTATTATCTATGAAACTTTTTCTATCAAGTACTAAGTCTTCTAACCCTTTTATCACTTCATTTTCATTGATATTTTTCATATTAATCACTTCCCGTTTCTAATTTTAAAGGCATTTTAGTTCTTATGTTATCTATGTTCCTTACTAATTTAAATTGCTTTTCTCTCTCTTTTGCATCTAAATCCTGATTTCCTATTTCTTTTAAACAAATCACTCTTAATTTTGCTAATAACATTTGTAACTCTATATAATCTTTTTCCTCCATTTAATCACCATCTTTTATCTTTATTTTTCTTTCTATCTTTACTTTATCTTTTATTTTATAGACTTCTAATTCTGCAGTTTTATTTCTGTTTATGAATTTTACTAATTCTTTTTTAGTTAAATATACTTTTTCTAAAAATCCCATATTTATCTTGTAATAGCAAACATATTCTTTTTCTTTAAAACCTTCTGTTAAATCTTGCATTGCTTCAATTATTTTTTCTATCATTTGATCACCTTCTTTTAATTTTCTTCCACACATAGGGCAATAATTTAAATCAAAAGCTCTCCAATTAATTGTCCCAACGTCTCTCTTTATACCTTTTCTTTTTGTTACTGTAATTAATCTAACTTTTAAAATATGCTTTATTCCTGGTTTATCTTCTGGTCTATTTTCTATTTTTTGTAAATCTTTTATATAATTACAACATTCACACATATTATTTATCCTCCAATAATTCTTCTAAAACTTCTATTACTAATTCTCTTGCTAAATTTTCAACATTATCTTTTCCATTGCTGCCGCCAGAAAGTTTTAAATCTTCTATCTTATCTTTTACTTTTTGCTCAAATTCTTTTTTAGATTCTTTTCTTATAATATCTACTAAATTTCTATATTGTTCATCTGTTAGTTGTACTATGTATTTTTGGTTTTCTTCTTCTAATTCTTTTATTCTTCTTAGAACTCTCTCTATTGCATAACCTTCTTTTACCTGGTCATATTGGTTAAATCCTCTTTTACATATATCTGCAAAGTTTTCTAATAATTTTATATCCTCTTTATTCTTATCACTCATATTATATACAGCTCCTCATTTTCTTTTAATTTTCTAATATAAATTTTCTTTCCACAAAGTGCTTCTGCTAATATCCTGCAATTTTCCGCTTCTTCCATACTTGAAAATATTCCAAAGCATTCTTCCATTTTTTCATTTAATATTGCATAAACATAATACATATCAATCACCTTTTTTATTTTCTAATTGCTGCATATATATTGTTTCTTTCAAACTATCAATTTCAATATACAATTCTCTTATTTTTGTATCTTTTTCTTGTAAGTCTGGATAATTTATGGCCAAACCTATATACATACCTAATAAGAAAATTATTGAAATTATAAAGATTATTATAAATTTTCTTTTCATCTTTCTTCACCTCTTAATATTCTTCCACTCTTACATAAACACTAGGAACTCTTGCATATCTTTTTATGACTAATGCTTCTGTAATTTGATTGTCATCTACAAATGCAAATTTATTCAAAGCATCAGTTACTATCTTTGCAATATTATCCCAGTCTGGTTTTTTAGTTGGTTGTATTATTCCTGCTAGCATTTCCGCTTCTTGTAATTTACTTCTTTGTTTAGGTAATTCATAATTAGCTATAATAGTTATTTTTACTTTTCCTTCTATAGGATCTACATTGGGATACTTATTAATAAAAGTGTACCTTACTAAATATTCATAATTTTTCGTTTTTGTTGGAGTATAAGTTTTTCCAGTTCTTGTGTTCATTCTCGGTCTTTGCTTTCCTGTTATTGATTCTTCAATTTCTATTTCAAAACATTTATTTTCTTTCATTTTTTTCTCCTTTTTTCTTTCTCTTTTGATAACCTAAAATCATTTCTTTATATTCAGTTCTAATCATTTTGACAACAGTAACTTCCACATATTCTTCTCCTGCTGCTTTTGCTAAAATTAAAGTAGTATAACCATCTAAGAGTTGTCCATATTGATTTATTACAACTTTGTCTAAAAATTCACCTGTAGCATTAAAAAATCTAGTCTTGCAAGCCAATTTTTCTTTTCCTGGTATTTTATAATCTTTAGGTACTTTTATATTTTCAATTCTCTCATAACCTAAGAATCTTAAAAATCTATCCTTTATTTTTTTCATTTATAATTTCACTCTCCATTTCTTTTAAAAATTGTTTTAAACACTTGTTGTGCATTGCAACTTTTACTTTTCCTCTGTTACTAAATTCAAGCGGCAATTCTATAACTCCTCCTGTTCTTTCTTCCCATTTATTCGCTATTTTTATTTCTTTGTAACAATAATCGCACAAATAATACTCATAATCTTTCTCTTTTTGATATTTCACTAGGTGTTTTGCATCATTGTTGTTTTCTTTGTATTTTGTATATTTTACTATTTCACTTCTTTCTGCTAGTTGTCTTACTTTTTCTATCATTAATCCCATTGCTAACCTCCATTTCCTCCTGTAAACATCGAAAAAAATATTTTACAAATCCTTGTAAATCATTCTTGAAGTCAATATATTTCATTGCTTTTAAGTATCTAAAAATAAACTGATTTCTGGTTATTTTACTTAAAAACATTTTGTATTCTGAATAATAAATTTCTTTGATAAGCCAATACTGGACCTGGTAGTCGATAAGTTTTTCGTCAGAAAAATATTTTAAAATTTCTAGATTATCTATATAAAGATCCAGTCTCTTTAAGATTAAAATTATTGCTTTTTTGTCTTCTTGTGATACATTTTCAAAATTTTCGATGCCATTATTTATAATAAAATTAAAATATAAGTTTAGTTTAGTTATTATGTGTTCGGTTGCCTGTGCGTTCGGTTGTGCGTTCGGTTGTGCGCTTGCTTGTCCGTTTGGCTGTTCATCTGTAAAAAATACTATTGAATATCTTGAGGCATCATTTTGATTAGTACCGCTTCTTATAATTAATATAATCATTTGTAATTAATTCGTTTCTCGCTCGTTGTAAAGCTGAAACACTCAATTTTGTCTTACTTGTTAGAATTGAATTTGCTATTTTGATATTTTTCTTCCAATTTGCTTTCTTCGCTATCTCTATTATTACGAAATATAATGAAATAGCATTAGAAGAAACTGGTTTAATATCAAGCATAGAATAAAATTCATCAAGTTGTTTCTCTACATTCAATGCTTTCTCCTTCCTAGTAAACCTCTATTGCTATTTGCTATTATTCGTAGAATGTGCTATAATAGATAGCAATAGAAGTATTACTTATGTACTTTTATTATTGATTTTTTGTAGTAGAAGAATTAGTTTGTATATCAATTAATTCTTCTATATTTTTTATTAAATAATCTAAATCTTGTCCTGCTGTACTTTTATTTAAATTAATTTCTTTATCAACAGCATAAAGAATTATGTCTTTTTCCTCTCCATAAATATCAAATTTATATACTTTTACATTTAAAATATTCGCTTTAAAAGATGGATTTATATAAATGTTAAATTCTGAAATATATTTATGAATTTTACTTAATAATGTCGTTATTTTCGCTATTTTTTCAAAAATATTTATTTCTGGCATTTTATTTTCCTCCTTTCTTTTTTTCTGTATATTTTGAATAATCCCAGTAATCTTTTGATGTGTGATAAAACATTGAGAATGCATATAAAGCATATATAAGTGCCTGCCAATTTGTTAAATCGCCACTTTCTACCTGAATTATTGTAATAAAAACCATTAAAAAACTAATTAAACAAAACATTTTCCACTCCTCCTAAATAATTTCTTTTGCAATTTCCTTTAACACTTCTTTTTTATCTTTTTCTGTTAAACCTAGTTCATACAGTAAAACTGCTCTTTTATCTGCTAATTGTTTACTTCCTGTTCCTGATAGTCTTGGAAAGTCTTTAGAATTAAATTTTTCCCTTGCTATATTTTCTCCCACACCTCTCCATTCCATATAATCATACGGTGTTATTGTATCTGGTAAGTCACTATAATTTTTCCTAGTTTTCTTTGTTTGCACATTATCACTCCTTCCTTGTAAAGTTACATAAAAAGTTGTATAATTACCTCACACGCAAGAAAAAAATCTTAAAATTATTGAAAGCGAGGTGTATACTATGAATTCTACAGAAGCAACAGCTAATATTATTATTGCAATGATCAACAACAAATATCTTGCAACTCCTGAAGATGTTTCTAAAGCTTATAAAGAAATATTCAAAGCTGTTAGATACCCAGATGAAAAATAGTTGTTTTATAATACTTTAGCTATCTCACACATAGCTAGAGTATTTTTTTGTATTGCTTCTTCAACTCCTAAATTTATAAACTGACTTTTATTTGCTTCTTTTTCTAATAAATCATTTCTTCTATTTAGTCTTTTTAATTCATCTTTTAAATAATCTCTTATTTCCATCTACTCACCTCTTTCTAACTTGTGTGTCGTTCCGCATTTTTTAATTCTTTCATTTTCATCTTCCTTTACTTATTTTTTATTATTGCTAGATTTTATAAATGTATTAGCATCTACATTTAGAGAATTTACTATACTTGCAAATTCATCTACCGATATTTTTCTGTCTCCGTTAAGTGACGCATTTAATTTTGGCAATGCTATTTTTGTCTTTTCAGATAACCACGTTTGAGATATTCCGTTTTCTATTAGGTATAGCTTAATCTTTTTTCCTATTGACATTATTTCCCCTCCTTTCCGTTTCAGTTTTTCTGAAGTTGTTTGTATTCTATTTCATAATTTCTGAATTGTCAATACTTTTTTCAAAATTTTTTCAGATTTTCTGAATTTTTTTATTTACTTTTCAATAAAATTATGGTATAGTAACGATATGGAGGTTCTTATGGTATATTTTAATAATAAAATTAGAAGTGCAAGGATAGAAAAAAAATTAACCCAAAAACAATTAGCTGAAGAACTTTCTAAGCTTGGATTTAGGACATCAAATACAGCTATTGCCAATTGGGAAAGTGGTTTAAACAAACCTGATGTAGATACATTGGGTGCAATTTGTAAAATATTGAATAAAGATGGTAACTATTTTTTTGATATTAAAAACAATAATGTTTCTTCGATAGACGAAAATGAATCTAAGATACTTTATTATTATAATAAGTTAAATGAAACTGGAAAAATTAAAGCTATCGAAAACATAAGAGACTTAACTGAAATTCCTAAATATATTTCAAAAGAGAAAAAAACTGATATACAAAAAGTTGAATAATATTATATATGTAGATTTTTAATATTAAAATTGAATAAAAATTGCATTAAAATAAAAAAAGGATAATGTGTTTCATTTTTGCGGAACGACACACATTATCCGGATTGTAAACACTTTGAAAGTGAATACATTTGTATTATACACAAATGTCCTTCATTTTTCAAGTGTTATTAATGAAAAATGGAGGTTTTTTTATGGGAAAAAAATTCGGTAGAAATGGAAACATGGAAGGAAGTATTTATAATACTATACAGAAGATAGACAGAAAAGATAAAAGATTAAATTTTGTATGTAAAATTTGTACCAATTGTCAAGACTGGTCTGTTTGCAATTATAGAAAAGGAACTAACAAATGTCAGAAATGTGTTGAATGTACTGAATGTTTGAAAAAAGGTTTCTGTGATAGATTCTATTGTTATAATAGATATTCCGCTCAAATAACTTTAGATGACGGTTCCAGAACTACCATTGCCAATTCTTCCACTAGATCAAAAACTATAGAAAAGAAAAAAGAAGTGGAAGCCCAAATTCAAACAAAAACATATATAAAAAAGAATGGAATTACTATTTCAGAAGTAGTAGAAAAAATAGGAAATATAAAATTCGAGTCAGGAAAAATCATACAAAATACCAAAGATAAAGACAAATATCATTATAGATATATTAAAAATTGGAAAGATTTTAATAAACCTGTTCAAAAAATTAATTATGAAGAGGTCCAAAATTTTCTTGACTCTATAACCCATTTATCACAAGGTGAAATAAATAAAATTATTGCTAAGTTAAGAGCTGGTTTTATGAAATGCGTAATGGATAAAATAATAGCTTATCCAGATAATCCAATGTTAAGAATAATAGTTCCTACTTCTTCATATAAAAAAGAGCCTGTAGAGGCCTTTACTGTTGAAGAAGAAAAGAAATTAATAAAATATTTATTAAAAGAACCTTTAATAAAAAGTTCTAAATGTAACTATGATGAAAGAACTCTCAGAAATTTATTTATATCTGCCTTGTTTTCTTCTGCAAGAATTGGTGAATTAGGAGCTATCATTATTGATGAAGATATTGACCTTACTCTAAAGGGCTTTTTCATAAGAAATACTTTAACTCAAGAAAATGGCAAAATAGTTATGGGAAAAACTACAAAAACAGGTCGTAAAAAAATTCAACAAGGACTGGTTGATGAAAGATTTATTCCTTTTGATATTTTTGATGAAAATTTTATGCTTAATATTGTAAAAGATCAAATAGAAAATGCAAAAAGTAATCCTAATAACAAAGAAAATTTATTATTTTGCCAATTAGATGGTAAATATATAGATCATCGTTCGATAAACAATATATTCAAAAGAATTTGTAGAGAAGCTGGAGTTAAATTAAATCTAAAAAAAGGTTGCCATACTCATATGTGTCGACATACTGCTACTACAAGAATGATTGAAGCTGGAATGGACTTACTTGTAATTGCTGATATACTTGGTCATTCTGACGATCGTCAAATAAAAGAAACTTATGGGCATATTTTACCACATTATAAAAACAATCAGTTGAAAAACTGTAGAAACTATTGTAAAAAAATAAAATTATGTTTATAAATTGCATTAAAATTGCATTAAAATATTTTTGGATTTATTCCACAAATCTTTAAACCTATGTATTTTTAGCAACTTATTTATTTTTTGCGGGTAATTGTTTCCGACTACCCGCTCCAAATAGAATTATTACATGTAATTTTAGTTAAAAATAGGAGATTATCATTTAATTGATAATCTCCTTTACATTATTAATAAAACTTTTTTCATCCAATAATGGAATAATATCAATAGTTGTTTCTCTATAAGGATAAACTTTTCTTAACTTAATAAACTGTAACAATTATTTTTACTCTATTGATATCTATTTTCATTCATTTCAAATTATTTATAATAATAAAATATTGAAGTTACCTTTTCATCTTTGCAATCTATACTTATAAAATATTTATCTCCTGAATAGCTTATTCCTGAAGACTCATAAGCATCATCTCCATATCTTATCTCTTCACTCCATTCTCTCATTGAAGGATTTATAATGCCTGTTTTATATTTTTCTTTAATCTCATCAATTGTACTATTAGCTGTTATATTACCAGGAAATGTTACAATATTGCCTAATTCTGTATCTAACTCATCATTCCAAAGGTTTGATATATCTACTTTTAGTCCAACTACCTCATTTCCTTTTATATATAAAGTAATACACTTGTCACTTGAAACCAATGTAACATCTCCTATGTTAAAATAATTTTCGTCTAAGTATAAATAATAAAAATTATCATCTATTTTTGATTTATCTATTGTTACATTCAAATCTCTTTCAAGTTCTTCTATAGTGCAAGGTAATTTAATTTCTTGATTATTTATATAAACTATTCCTGTATCCCACTTTTTTAACTTTGTATCTTCTATGTAAAAATCACATATAAATAATGTAGAAAATAAAAGAATTATAAAAAGTATAATAGTTAATATTTTAAATCCTATATGCTTTTTTCTTCTATATTTTATTTCTGTCTTCATATTTATCTTTTCACTTGCAATTTTTGCAATATATAAATCATTTCCATTTTCTACTACATATTTATAATATTTCTTATATTCCTCATTGTTTTCTTTTTCTAAAATTATACCTTTATAAAATGAAGCTGTAATTCTATTTAATAACATTTTATTATTTAATAATTTATCACATATTTTATTTGCTTCACTTATATTATTTTCAAGCATATATTTTTGTAAATCTAATGAAACTAAAATTTGACTTTTAATTTTTTCAGGTACTGAATTTGATATTTCTTTAATCTTTTCATACTGTCCATTAAAAGCTTCTATATTATTGGCATAATAAGCTATAGCAGCTTTATTTTTAATTAAGAAAATTTTAGCTAAATCATCTAATTCTCTTTTTTCTAAAAATTCAATAATATTATTTGCTTGGTCAAAGTCACCTTTTCTTAGATATGCATCTATTATGCTTATTAATGCATAGTTATATATTTTACTAAAATTACGATTTTTGATTCTCTTTTCTACTTTTTTTGCTCTATAAATATTTAGATTTATAAAACCATCTAAACAAATTTCTTGTGATAGTGTTTCTTGTATAAACCTATTTACATGTCTTCCTCTAATAATTCTTAATAGCAACGCAATAACAATATATATAACTGAAAAAGCTACTATTGGAGCTATCTTTCCACTTTTGATATCAAACATAAGAAAAATATAAATAATTGTAATTAATATAAAACTAATTATATAAAGAGTATTTATTCTCTTTATACTTTTTAATTTTTTCTTTCCTATGTCACTTTCTATATATTTTAAATCCATTTTTCCTCCTATATCAAGACACTTTTATTTTCCATCTATCTAAATTTCTACATTTTTATCTTTTATTATTTTGTAACATAAAAGTCTTTCCATTCAGATATTCTAAAATTCCACTATCAGTTTTAAAGTTAAATTTTAATATATAACTTTTCAACTCTTGATACTTTTTACCAAACTTTTTATTAATTTCATTCTTTCCATACTTTCCGTCTCCTATTATTGGATACCCTAAGTAAGCTAAGTGTGCTCTTATTTGATGTGTCCTTCCGGTTTCTATTTCTACATCTAAAAGAGTTGTATTATCTTTTCTTCTTTCTAATACTCTGTATGTTGTAATAATCTTTCTATATCCTTTTTTAGGAATATCACTAATATATACTTTTGATTTTTTATTATCTTTAAATAAATAAGATTCACATCTTTTATAATTTTCTTTTGGTATTCCATATACTAAAGCTAAATAATGTTTTTCTATTTCATGATTTTTAAATTTATCTAAAAGTATTTCTAGTGCTTCTTCATTTTTTGCAAACAAAACTACTCCTTGCGTATTTCTATCTATCCTATGACAAGGCATTGGTAAAAAATCTTTTTCTTTATATTTTTCATGGATTATACTAGTTAAGCTATTTTCTCCTGTTACTTCTAAGTTATATGGCTTATTTACAACTAAGATATTCTCATCTTCATAAATAATATCTAATGAAACTTTAAAATTTAATAATTCATCTGATATATATACTAATATCTCATCTCCTTCACTTACAGTTACATTAGAATTAACACGCTCTCCATTTATCTTTATATCTTTTTTTCTAAGTGTTTTATAAAATAATCCTTCTGTCAATCCTGAAATATTAGAAAATAAAAACTTATTCAATTTTTTCCCATCATATTTTTTACTAACTATTAACTTTTTCATATAATCATTATAACTTTGAGAAATAAAAATTACAAGTATTTTAGGCTTCTTATATATATATATTTATAAAAAACAAAGTCTTGAAATCACATCCAGGACTTTGTCTATCTTTAATCTAAATTATTATTTGAGATTAAATTCTACTAAAATAAATTTGGAAATTGTCTTACAATTCCATTCACAAAAAATTGTGACATATCTAAGATTTCTTTTTGAACCAAATCATAAGCATTTATGTCTGCTACATAGTCTCCTTCCAATCTAGCATTTACCTCTTTAGTTGTAAGTCTTAAATGTTCATATAACATTCTACGTACTTCCTCTTTATTATAGAATGGATTTATACTACTAAATGCTTCTGCCATCATGTCTGCATTTTGATACCACTTCGTATTTAAAGAACTTGCTAGCTCTTTGTTTTTGTCTTTCAATGCTACAATTAAATCTTTCCCTATTACTAAATGCTCTGTTAATAATTTTTGAATTTCACTTGCTACACTATTTCCATAATAAGCTCTAAAAACATCTGCTATGTCTTTAGGATTTTTTAATAATCTGTCTTGAGTTGCTTCTAAATCTTTTAAATTCTCTGCAATACTAATTAAAAGTATACGCGTCCACATGATATGTTGTTCCCATACTAAATTCATTTTTTCTAATAATCTAACTTCATTTATACTTACCCAATAATAATTATTATTTTGATTATACCCTGGGTAAATATAAATTTGTTGCCCAACTCTTAAATTGTATGGTTCTATTGATAAGTTTGTATCAATTATATTTTGTACCGTTGTTCCATATTGCATTGCTAAATTATACAAAGTATCACCTGGTCTTATAGTATATAATATCGGATTTATATCATTCATAATTTTCCCTCCTAATATTAGGATATTAAGAAAAGCATAAATGTTTCCTACTAAAAAAGCCACTTTATTTTGACACAATTATTATTCTTTTACATATGATATCTTAGGTGATTTTATGGCTATTGTTCAAACAAATATTAATTATACTCATGAGATTATGATGTCTAATCTTCATGAATTAAATAATACTTATCCATTTATTCAGATTCAGAATACAGGATATAGTGTTCTGGGTAAAAGCATTCCTGTAATTAAGCTTGGCCGTGGTAGAAAACAGGTATTTTATTCTGCTTCTATTCATGCACAAGAATGGATTACTTCTGTTCTTCTTATGAAATTTATAGAAGACTATTGTCTAGCATATATTAATAATTCTTCTCTTTATGGAGTTAGAATTAGAGATTTATTTTCTCAAACATCTATCTACATCATGCCTATGGTAAATCCTGATGGAGTTGATTTAGTTACTGGCTTCTATCCTACTGGCAGCTTAATTTATCGTTCTTTTCAATCTATTGCTGAAAATTTTCCTGACATTCCTTTTCCTAATGGTTGGAAAGCAAACTTTAATGGAGTTGATTTAAATTTACAATTTCCAGCCGGTTGGAATCAAGCTAAAGAAATAAAATATGCACAAGGATTTAATAAACCAAGTCCTCGTGACTTTGTTGGATATGGTCCTTTAACAGAACCTGAAGCCCTTGCTATTTATAACTTTACTCTTTCTTATAACTTTAGACTAGTTATTGCATTTCATACTCAAGGTCAAGAAATTTACTGGCAATTTCAAAATTTTAATCCACCTAATAGTGAATATATTGGAAATAGATTTGCCGCAGCTAGTGGTTATCTCTTAGCAGAAACTCCATATAATTCAAGTTTTGCAGGATATAAAGATTGGTTTATTCAAGAATATAATAGACCTGGCTACACTATTGAAGCAGGTATTGGTGAGAATCCTTTACCTATTTCTCAATTTGATGAAATCTATAATGATAATATAGGAATATTAATTTTAGGAGCTATTTTATAAAAAGGAAAGGAGCCGTTCACAAAATTGCAAACGGCTCCTTAGTAGAACGATGCAGAAGTAAGACCTACTTGTTTGCAGTCTTTTCTGCGATTTGGCTGGCATAGCCAACGTAGTCCTCAGGGGTTAGACGAAGAAGGTTGTCCCTGTCTTCATCAGAAAGAACGTCCAGAGATTTGATAAACTCTTGGATGTCTTCCTTAGAGATTCGCTTGCCCCTTGTAAGCGCCTTTAGCCTATCATAGGCATCAGGAATACCGTACTTACGAAGTACAGTTTGGATTGGCTCTGCCAAGACCTCCCAGTTGCTCTCAAGAGCTTCGGTGATTTTTTGCTCATTCACTTGCACTCTTCCCATGCCGCTGATGGTTTGCCTAATGGCCTGAAGAGAGTATCCAAAAGCTACACCGATATTCCTCTGAGATGAGGAATCTGAAAGGTCTCTTTGCATACGTGAACAAGCAAGCTTGTTAGACAAGCTAAGCAATAGACCATTGGATGTGTCGATGTTAGACTCGCTGTTCTCGAACTTGATGGGGTTCACCTTATGAGGCATAGTACTACTTCCTACCTCATCTTTGACCACCTTCTGTCCGAAATACTCCATGCTGATGTACAGCCACATGTCACGATCAAGGTCGAGCATGACATTATTGAAGTGGCGAACAGCGTCAAAAAGATGACACATGTAGTCATGGCTCTCAATCTGTGTAGTTACAGGATTGAAAGTTAGTCCAAGAGTTTCCTCAATGAACTTCTTAGCGAGCTCCGGCCAGTTCTCATTCGGAAATGCAACAGAAATTGCTGCATAGTTGCCTGTTGCTCCGTTGAACTTTGCCGTTGGCTTAATTGCCTTAACATTGTCCAAGGATTTCCTTAGACGATGTACAAAGACAACAAACTCCTTCCCAACAGTAGTAGGGGTTGCAGGCTGACCATGAGTATGAGCAAGCATCGAAAGATCGGCATATCTCATAGCAAAATCTTCGAGAATGCTAATAAGCTTCTCAGCCTCCGGAATCCAAACATCACAAAGAGATGTCTTAATGATGTTTGCATAAGCACAGTTAGTAATGTCCTCAGATGTACATCCAATGTGGACATAGCTAACCAGCTCGTTCATTCCCAATGCCTTAAGCTGTTCAGCAATGTAAAGCTCAACAGACTTCACATCATGGTTTGTTCTCGCTTCAATTTCCTTCACTCTCGCAAAGGAACCAGCTGAAAACTTCTGGTAGATGCCCAGAATCTCCGGAATCCTCTCCTTCGGGAAATCCTCCAGAATCTTGCTACCTTTGAGGTTCTCCAGCATGAAAACAAGCCAGTTTACCTCGACCCAGACTCTGTTCTTGACAAGGCCGAACTCAGAAAAATATGGAGACAAAGTCTCCCCGATTTCTGCGTAGCGACCGTCTAGTGGGGATATCGCTAGAAATCTACTAGGAACCCCTTGCATTTCATCATTACTCATGTCTTTCCTCCTTGTTCTGACTTACAATCTCACCAAATTACTACGTTATTTAACTATTGTCTTTCCCATGGTGCTAAATACTTTAGAAATACAATAGTCCTGACAGAACGAATTATATCATAGTTTATGTAAATTGTAAATGTCGTTAAAAATATAAAAAGGAAAAGGAGCATACCTCCTATTCCTTAGTAACCCATTTTATTAAATCTAGATTTGCTGGTTCTAAAATCATTTCATGTCTTGGCATAACTCTAAATGTATAACCATAATTTCCACCAGTTGTTAACTCGATTTTTGCAGTAAAGTAATACTTTCTTGCTTCTTCGTCTTCTTCTGTTAGAGTCATTGGTGTTATGCTTACATTTTCAACTATACCATTTTCCAATATCTTACCATAATAAACTTCAACAGTTACATTATTTACATCAATATTTGGAAGCTCAACTTCACAACCTACTTCTATTTTATTTCCTGCATCTATTGTTATATTGTCTAAATCCTCTTCTGTTTGTCTTATTTTTACATCTTTCCAGTTTGTATATAAATCTTTCTTCCAAGCGTTAAATTCTGCTACATTATCTATATTACTATAATATTTTTTAGTTAATTTACAAAGTGGCATATAATAATCTTTAGTATAATCTACAAGCATTCTTGATGTACTATATTTTCCACCTGTTGTTATTATAGAATTTTTCATAATCTGTATCCATTTTGTTGGCATACCATTTTTATCTCTATCGTAGAATGTTGGTATTATTTTTTCTTCTAATGTTCTATATAAACTTTGACTATCTGCTTGGTCTTGAGCTTCATATGAATCATACTCTTGGTTACTTCCAATTGTCCAACCATTATTTTGGGTATAACCTTCTGCCCACCAACCATCAAGTACACTAAAGTTTATTACTCCATTTACAGATGCTTTTTGTCCACTTGTTCCTGAAGCTTCCATAGGTCTTCTTGGATTATTTAACCATACATCAACACCACTTACTAAATATCTTGACATTGCTATATTATAATTTTCAAGTAAGAATATTTTTCCTTTAAATTGTGGCATCATTGATATTTGATGAATGTATTTTATTAAATCTTGTCCTTCTTTATCTGCTGGGTGAGCTTTTCCCGCAAATATTAATTGTACTGGTCTATCACTATTATTAATTATTTGTGTTATTCTTTCTAAATCTTTAAATATTAATGTTGCTCTTTTATATGTTGCAAATCTTCTTGCAAATCCTATTGTTAATGCATTTGGATTTATTTTTGATATTATTTCGTTAATTTCTTCATAACTATAACCTGAACGTCTTAATCTCTCATATGTGTTATCTTTTACTAATCTTAGTAATTTTATTTTCCTATCATTATGAATATTCCATAATTTATCATCTGGAACATTTCTAATTTTTTCCCATATTTGATCTTGGTACATATTATCTTGCCAATATGGAATTAGATATTTATTAAATAATTCTTTCATTCTTGGAGCAAGCCATGAACAAGTATGAATACCATTTGTTACATATCCAATTGGTGCTTCATTTGCAGCTATATTTGGCCATACCTCTCCAAATAATTCTCTTGATACTGCTCCATGTAGTTTACTTACACCATTTTTCTTTCCTGCAATCTTAAGTGCTAGTATTCCCATATTAAATCCATTATCTAATTCTTTTCCTGGTTTCATTCCTAGTCTTAAGAATTGTTCTCTATCTAAACCTAATCTTGGCCAGAAATCTTTGAAGTATTTTTCTACTAAATCAAGTGGGAATATATCATTTCCAGCTGGTACTGGTGTATGTGTTGTAAATATTGTTTTTGAACTTGTTATATCTTTTGCAACCTCAAAAGATACTTGTTTTTCTTTAATAATATTTTTCATAAGTTCTAATGTTAAGAATGCTGAATGTCCTTCATTCATATGATATACTGTTGGATTTAAATGTAAATATCTTGTAAGTAATTCTACTCCAGCTTGTCCTAAAACTATTTCTTGACGTATTCTCATTTCTTGGTCTCCACCATATAAACGTAAAGTTACGTCTCTATCTTCTGGATTATTTTTCTCTATATCAGAATCTAATAAATATAATTTTACTCTACCTACATTTATACTCCAAACTTTTAGATACAATCTTCTTTTTGGAAATTTTACGTATATTACTAAGTCATCTCCAACATCATTTTTAACAGGATTTATTGGTAAATCATATAAATCTATATCATTATATTCTGTTTCTTGGTCACCATTTCCATTAATCTTTTGATTAAAGTATCCATTCTTGTACAATAACCCTACTGCAACTAATGGAATACCTAAATCACTTGCTGATTTTAAATGGTCTCCTGATAAAATTCCAAGCCCTCCTGAATATATAGGAATAGTTTGGTCTAATCCATATTCAGCAGAAAAATATGCTATTAAATCTCCTTTTTCTTCTGGATATTTTTTACTAAACCATGTACTTTTACTATTCATATATCCTTCAAAGTCTTCTACTATTTTGTCATATTCTTTTAAGAATGTAACATCTTTTGCTACATCTTCTAATCTTTCTTGTGATACATGTTTTAAAAATTTAATTGGGTTTTTATTTGAATTTTCCCATAAATCTCCATCTATTCTTTGAAATAGTCTTAGAAATTCTGTATTCCAAGACCACCATAAATTATTAGCTATTACTGATAATTTTTCTATTCTTTTTGGTAATTGTGGATTTACCGTTATCCTATTAAATACGTACATTTATTATTCCTCCTTCGTATCTTTTATTTATATTTTATCCTTTTGTTTTCTTCATATTTTCACATATCTATTATCTATTAAATACTTCCTTTTGTCAAATGTTTTTGATAATTAATTATTAATTTTAAAACTTTTTTTATTATTATTTTTTTATATTCTATCTACTATTTAATTTTGTTACATTTTCATGAAAAATTTTAGATTTATAAATTAAAAATAATTTAAGACTCAGATAAACAAATGATAAAACCTAATTTAAATATTGTAATATGAAATAAATAAAACATACTAATTTAGTAATAGTGAACTACCCATTGTCTAAAGCCAATGGGCTTCCTGCTTCATAGACCTCGTAACCTACTATCTCCACAGGCGTTAATTCGGGCAGTCCCTGCCCTATATTTTCCTCTATGCTATTTTTCTTAATCCTTCCATTAGGATATTTGTCGCAGCATTTATATCCCTGTCATGTTTTGTTTTGCA
>CALXAV010000024.1 GCA_944386385.1 uncultured Clostridia bacterium | reverse complement strand
TATGTTCTGTATGTGGATATCAGAATGTAGATACAAAAGATTTATCAGTTAGGGAATGGACATGTCCTAAGTGCAAAGCAAAGCATGACAGGGATATAAATGCTGCGACAAATATCCTAATGGAAGGATTAAGAAAAATAGCATAGAGAAAAAATATAGGGCAGGGACTGCCCGAATTAACGTCTGTGGAGATAGTAGGTTACGAGGTCTATGAAGCAGGAAGCCCATTGGCTTTAGACAATGGGTAGTTCACGTAAAATAACTGTTTGCGGATTTAAGGGGAATATGTTATAATGTTTTTGTAAAATAATATAAGGAGAATATTAATGAAATGTCTATTAATGAATAAAAATACTGCCGTTGCTTTATTAGAATATAATACAGAATATAATGCAATTGAAAAAGTTTATGATGTATACAATATTAAATATGCACCTTTATTTGTAGAAAATGCAAGTAAGGATATGTCTAAAAATTTAGCAAAAGAACTTAATAAATGGTTTAGAAATAGAGGAATACCATCTTGGAGAAAAGATGTAGAAAAGTTACTAGAAAAACTTAATGTTTCAACAACAGAAGAATTGCTAAATAAAGCATATGCATTGTCATTATCTGACCAATATTGGATAAAAGAAGAAAAAAGTAAAATAGAGTGGAAAGATATAAACTTTTTTGAAAACGATTTTAAGTATAAAGGTTATCTTGAAGTATCGCTAAGTAACTCATCAAGTAGCTATTTGGAACAAGCAGAACTTAAATCACCCAATAATACAACAGACGGAATGCTTCAAAAAGGTTGGGTAATTGAAAATGGTAAAAGAATATTAGTAAAAGGTATTTATGTACCAAGTAGAGAAGAGCCTATAAATGAATGGTTAGCAAGTAGGATTTGCGAGAGATTGGAATTTTACCATTGCAATTATACTATTGATATTGTAGGTAATAAACTTGTATCTAAATGTGAAGATTTTATAACAAGTAATGAAGAAATTATTACAGCTTATGATATATTTAATTCAGAAAAGAAGCCTAATAATGTTAGCGATTATGAACATTATATAAATGTTCTAGAAAAGAACAAAGTGGAAAATGCAAGGGAAAATGTTGAGAATATGTTTATTTTAGACTATATAATTATGAATATTGATAGACATATGAAAAACTTTGGAGTTATAAGAGATGTAAATACATTAAAATGGCTAAGAACAACACCAATATTCGATAATGGTGAAAGTATGCAATGTGATAAGTTAACAAATGAAATTAGCTTTAATAATGGAGAAGGAAAGTTCTTTAGTAATACAAATAAAAACTATGATGATATGTTAAAATATATAAAAAATATAAAAAGAATAAACGTAAATAACTTAGATGGTATTGTTAATGAATATAAAGAAGTTTTAGAAAAATACCAACCATATACTGATATGACAGAAGAAAGAAAACATAAACTTTGTTTTGGGCTTGAATTAAGAATAAATAAACTAAGAAAATATATAGAAGATAAAAAATAATACAAGGAATAGAAGAAATTAGAATGAATAAGGGAATAAAAGAAAAGATTAGTAAAAGTTTAAAAATGAATTTAAGTGAGCCGTTTATAAATTGTTTAAAGAATTGATAGATGCTATAGAGAAGGATAAAAAACAATTGTATGGACTATGATAGATAATTTATATCCTTCTGTGAAATTGGAGAATATAAGCCAAGAAGAACAAGAATATATTAAAGAATTTTTGTTAAGTTTATAGAAATGTAAAACACGTAGTTTATTTAAAATTACGTGTTTTTTGTTTCTTAAATTTCGACATCTTCGTATTTACTTAAGTCCATTTCATCTAGAGAATTTTTTATGCAACTTACTAATACATTGTTAAAGCTCATTTGTTCTTTTTTTGCTATTTTCCTTAAAGTGTTATTTATATCTTCTGGTAATCTAATAGATAATTTTACATTACTTTTCTTGTACTTAGTTATTTCAAACATATTAAAGCCTCCTTATAACTTATTAAATATATTTTGTCATAAAAAGGAATACAAAAATACCATACAAAAGTATTGTATTTTTAAAAGTTTAATGATATTATTACGTAAGATTATATAAAATAAATATTAATGGGAGGAAGAACAAATGAGAAAATTAAAACAAAAAACACTTAGCAAAAAGAGAAGAATAAACACATCGGGAATAACATTAATTGCCTTAGTAATTACAATCATAGTTTTGCTAATACTTGCGGGAGTAAGTGTTGCAATGCTAACAGGAGAAAATGGAATAATAACTCAAGCAGTAAGAGCAAAAAATGAAACAGAGAATGCACAAGAAAATGAAAGAAACATATTAGAAAATTTAGAAAGATTAGTAGAAGGAAAAGTAGACAGTAATGGATGTTTTACAGAAAGTAGTACTATAAATGGAGGAGAGGCAAGCAGTAATAATCCTACGATACCTTCTGGATTTAAGCCAGTAAATACAGAAACTTCAAATTGGGGTGATGGAACTTCAAATCCAACAGAAGAGGCAGTAAATGAAGGACTAGTAATAGAAGATAACCAAGGAAATCAATTTGTATGGATACCAGTAGATGGAAAAAATTTAAAGTATGAGAAACATACTTATGCTACAGAAAAAGTGGATGATACGAAAAGTATAACGTCTGATACAGGAAATGGTAATTGGAGTACACATTGGTATAGAAATTATTCGGACTGGGTAGACGATGGAGGTGATAATTCAAGTGTAGAAAAATATGGAGGATTTTATGTGGCAAGATATGAAGCAGGAGTACCAGAAAATGCAAATTTTTATGCAGTAAATGATGGAGATGCTTATTATAATAATTTAACAAATCCATCTAAAAATGTAATAACATGCTTACCAGTAAGTAAAAAAGGTGTACAAGTATGGAATTATATAAGTCAAGTAAATGCGTTAGAGGTATCAAGAAAAATGTATAATTCTTCTTCAGTAGAAAGTAGTTTAATAGATGGATATGCATGGGATACAATAACTCAATGGTTATCTAATTCAAATTATAATGTGACAGACAGCAGAAGTTATGGAAATTATTTTGGAGAAAGTTTTTCTTTCAATGGATTATATGCAACACATTCTTATGAAAATGGTATGTGGATAATAGCAACGAATTATAGTAAAGGCGAACATACAAAATTAGCAGAAGAAAGAATAGAAATAGCAACAGGCATCTCAGAAAGAAATAAAGTAAAAAATATATATGATTTAGCCGGTAATGCATGGGAATGGACAACAGAAACAGGTGAGCATAATGGAACCGGTACAACTTATGCTGTTCACCACGGCGGGGGATTTGATTATCGAGGTAACAATGCTACAATTTCTTGTCGTAATGGATATGATAGTACCTCATATACAGGGATTGCTATTGGTTTTAGAGTTGTACTATACCTTGTATAATATATTTCATTTATAAACTTTAAAAGTTTATTTATTTGTGATAAAATATTATCTATAAAATATTTAGGAGATATGTTATGGATGGAATAATAGTAGTAAATAAACCAAAAGGTTGTACATCACATGATGTAGTATATAAAGTAAGAAGAATAGTTAAAGAAAAAGTAGGGCATACAGGAACATTAGACCCTCTAGCAACAGGAGTGTTGCCATTACTTATTGGAAAAGGAACTTTATGTTCAAAATATTTAATAAATCATGATAAGGAATATGAAGTATCTTTAAAATTAGGAATAGCTACAGATACAATGGACGCAGAAGGAAAAGTTGTTGAAGAAAAAGAAGTTGATGAGCATATTCTTTCTAAAGAAAATGTAGAAAAAACACTTAGTAGTTTTATAGGAAAACAAGAACAAGAGCCACCAATGTATTCAGCAATAAAAGTAGCAGGGAAGAAACTATATGAATATGCAAGAAGAGGAGAAAAAGTAGAAGTTCCTAAAAGAGAGATAGAAATATATAATATAGAGCTTGTAGGTATAAATAAGATAAGTAAAGAAATAGAATTTAAAGTAAGTTGCTCAAAAGGAACATATATAAGAAGTTTGTGTACAGATATTGCTAAAAAAATGGGTACAATAGGTTATATGTCAGGCTTAGAGAGGCTAAAGGTCGGAGAATTTAGTATAAAGAATTCAATTGTAATAGATGATAAAATAGATAAAGAAAGTTTGGAAAAACATATAATAACTGTTGAAGAGTTATTTAAAGATAGAGAAGAGGTAGAACTAAACTCTAAGAAATTAATGCTATTTTTAAATGGTGTTAAATTAAGCTGTAATAATATAGATGGAGTTTATAGAATTTATAATTCAGGAAAATTTATAGGATTAGGAGTAGTAAAAAACGGATTATTAAAAAGAGATATAGTTTTATAGTTATATATTAAAAATCACTCACATATATTTAAATAAAAATATTTAAGGAGTGATTTTTTTGTATTATATTCAAGAAACTGACAAGCCTGTTTTAATTGCTAGAATATTTAATCTAGTAGAGATAATTGACGATAAAATAATATTACCTATAAGTTCCGAAGAGATTATTGAAAATAAAAGAGCAAGTATTTTAGTAAAGAGAATAAAAAAGATTTTAGACAAAACAAGATGTAAATCTGTAGTTTTAAGTAAGTATCTAAAAACACAAGAAAGCTTTGTAAATGTTTTGGAAGATTGTTCAATAAACATAATTGACGGAAAATGGCTATTTTCTATTTTATCAAATAGAGTACTAGATTATATTGTAGAAAAGGAAAATTTAAAAAAGGAAGAAACTAATGTTAGTGTTTTGGTTAATAAAAACGATAGTGATTACATAATCGAAAACATAAAAAACATCATAAAGACATATAAAAGTGTTAATATAGTTACGACTAATGCTGGAAAATTTAAAAAGTTAGAAAAAGACATATTAGAGCAAGAAGGAACAATGATAACAATAACAAATAATAAGAAAAAAAGTCTTGTAAGGTCAAAAATTATTCTAAATGTAGATTTTACAAATGCTGAGATAAATAAATATAATATTTCAGATGAAGCGATAATTGTTAATTTACAAGGTAATGTTGATATCAATAAAAAAAGATTTAACGGAATAAACATAAACGACTATGAAATATCTTTTGAAGATTTTGAAGAATTTGATTATGATAAAAGTAATATATATTTTCAAAAAGATATATATGAATCTTCGATTTATAAAAAACAACCATATGAATACATAGAAAGAAAGATAAAAAGAGATAGGGTAAAGATTACAGAACTAGTAGGAAAAAGAACATCTTTCTAAATTCTTAAAATTTTATAAAAAGCTTTCTTTTTTTTATAAAATATAATATAATGTATTTGTCCAAATTTTTAAAGTTGGCAAGGAGGTAAGAAAATGCCAGAGAATAGTAGTAATAGAAGAAGTAGAAATGGTAAGAAAGATAAAACAAGGCCTTCCAGTGCTCAAAATAGAAGAAGACCAACACCAAGAAAGAAGACAGATGTAACTAACACAAAGAATGGGAAAAAAACAGATTTAAAAAAGAAAAAGAATGGTAAAAAAGGAATGAATCCTAAAGTTAAAACAGCATTAAAAGTAGCACTTATAATATTCTTATTATTATGTGTAATAGGTGCTGGAATAGTAGCAGGAATATTCTTTGGACTATTTGGAGATGATTTTGAAATATCAAAAGAAGAACTTCAAATAGCAGCTTCAAATTCTGTTATAGTGGATACGAATGGAGAAGTGATTGCAAATCTTAGTGGAGACGAGAAAAGAAAAGTAATAACTTTAGATGAAATGTCAACATATTTACCAAAAGCCTATGTGGCAATAGAGGATGAGAGGTTTTACTCACACCATGGTGTTGACTGGAAAAGAACAGCGGGGGCTATATTTAATACAATATTTAGGGGGAGCTCAAGCTATGGTGGAAGTACGATAACACAACAGCTTGTTAAGAATATAACTAAAGATGATGAGTCAAGCGGATTGGCAGGTATATATAGAAAAATAAGAGAGTGGGCAAAAGCATATCAGGTAGAAAGAATGATATCAAAAGACCAGATATTAGAACTATATTTAAATATTCTATATGTAGGCGGAGAAGGAAATCTTCATGGAGTAGAATTAGGAGCAGAGTATTACTTTAACAAGAGTGCAAAAGACTTAACATTAGCAGAATGTGCATTTATGGCAGGAATAAACACTTCACCATCAGCATATAATCCATTTGATGAATCAACTGATAACACAGAAAAAATAAATAATAAAACAAAGACAGTATTAGGTAAAATGCTAGAATTAGGGTTCATAAATCAAGAGGAATATGATTCAGCAATAGCAGAAGTGGATAGCGGGTTGAAATTCTCAAAAGGAGATGTATCAACATCATCAAATTATTCTTATCATACAGATGCAGTACTAGACCAAGTAATTAATCAAGTAATGGAAGAAAGAGGAGTTTCAAGACAAATAGCAGAAAACTATGTATATAGTAGTGGACTTACAATATATTCAACAGTTGACACAGATATTCAAGCAAGAGTAGAAGAAGAATATCAAAAAGATAAATATATTAAGAGTGGAAGAGACAAAGATGAAAATGGTAATCTAGTTAATGAACATACTCAATCAGGTATGGCGATTGTAGACTATAAAACAGGAAATGTAGTTGCTGTTGCAGGTGGACTTGGAGAAAAAGAAGCTTCTGGATGGAACAGAGCAACTCAAATGAAGAAACAAACAGGTTCATCTATAAAGATGATTGCAGATGTTGTACCAGCATTAGAAGAAGGTATTATAACACCATCGACTCGTTATATGGACGAAAGAACTGATTTTGGCTCAAACTATACACCAAAAAATGATAATGATAAATACGGGAATGGAAAAGGAGATTCATCAGTAAGTATTAGAGAGTTTATAGCATTATCAAGAAATATACCGGCTGTTAAAATAATGAAAGAAATGACTCCAAAAACATCATTAGAATATTTACAAAAAATGGGATTATCATCATTAGACGAAGAAGATGATCAAGTACTTGCTTTAGCAATAGGAGGTATGACACATGGAGCAAGCCCATTAGAAATGGCAGCAGCTTATGGAACAATAGCAAATGATGGTGTGTATATAACACCAACATTCTATACAAAAGTAGTTGACTCAAGTGGAAATACAGTACTAACACCAAATCAAGAAGAAACAAGAGTATTTTCAGAGCAAACTGCATATCTTGCAAAATCAATCGCTCAAGAACCAGTAAATGCAAGTAATGGTACAGCTACATATTGTAAAATATCTGGAATGGATGTAGCAGCTAAAACAGGAACAACTGATAACAGTTATGATAGATGGCTTTGTGGATTTACACCATATTATTCAGCAGCAACATGGTTTGGATTTGATAATAACGAGGAAGTAAGAGGATTTAATCAAAACCCAGCTGGACAGATTTGGGACGCTGTTATGACTGATATACACAAAGACTTAGAAGATGCAACTTTTGAAAGACCAAATGGAATTGTTGAAGAAACTGTATGTAGAACAACAGGTTGCTTGGCAACAACAGGATGTACAGATACTTATACAGAGATATTTGCTTCAAATAACTTACCTGAAAAATGTCAAGGACATGGAAGTCAAAGAATATGTTCTGAGTCAGGAAAAGTTGCAACTGAATATTGTTCTGAATATTGTGAGGTAAGAACAAATTACTATGGAGCAGTTTTACCAAAAGAGCAATTAAAATTGTGGACTCCACTAGATAGAAAAGTATCAGATGATACAGGCAGAGTTTATGAAACATGTGATATTCATACAAGTCCAAAAGAGGTTGAACCAGAAGAACCAGAAACACCTGTAAATAATACTATAACAAGACCAATAGAAGATCCAGATGGAAATACTTCAGGAGAATCTGGAAATACAGGTGGAGATAGTTCAGGAGGAACACCAGGAGGCGGTGACTCAGGTGGAACAGAAGAACCAGAAACACCAGGTGGAAATAATACTTCAGGAGGAACAACTAGAAGTATTCAATAATAAAATAAATTAATCCTATAAAATACCAAGGACACTTGGTATTTTATAGGAAGTAAGGAGGAATTATGGATATATTTTTTAGTAATACATTAACAAGAAAAAAAGAGCTTTTTAAACCAATAGACGAAAAAGAAGTTAGAATATATTCATGCGGTCCAACAGTATATAAAGATGCAACTATAGGAAATTTAAGAACAAACATATTTCAGGATGTATTAAGAAGAGTTTTACGTTATAATGGATATAAAATAAAACATGCAATGAATATTACAGACGTAGGACACTTAGTATCAGATGGAGATGAAGGAGAAGACAAGATGATTAAATCAGCAAAAGAGGAACACAAATCTCCTGAAGAAATAGCTGAGCATTATACAAAATTATTTTTTGATGATTTGAAAGCTTTAAATATAGAGTTACCTGAAATAGTATGTAAAGCAACAGACCATATAAAAGAAATGCTTCAATATGTTGAAACTTTGGTTGAAAAAGGATATGCTTATGAAACATCTACTGCAATATATTTTGATATATCAAAATTAGATAAATATCCTGTTCTTTCTAATTTGAATTTAGAGGACCAAAAAGCAGGAGCAAGAGTCGAAGTTGATCCAGAAAAGAAAAATCCATATGATTTTGCTCTTTGGATAAAGGCTCCAGAGAATCATCTGATGAAATGGGATAGCCCATGGGGACCAAGTTATCCAGGTTGGCATATTGAATGTTCGGCAATGGGACAAAAATATTTAGGAGAACAATTTGATATACATACAGGTGGAATTGACTTAATTCCTACACATCATGAAAATGAAATAGCTCAAAGTAAAGGATATTGTGGTAAAATACCAGCAAATTATTGGCTACATGGAGAATATTTATTAATAGATGGCGGAAAGATGTCAAAAAGTTTAGGAAATGTTTATTTATTAAAAGATATAATAGACAGAGGATACAATCCACTTTCTTATAAACTATTTAGTTATTCTTCTCATTATAGAAATAAACTAAACTTTACATGGAAAGCAATGGACGCAGCAGAAAAATCTTTAGAAAGACTTAAAAATGGTTATAGACTTCATTTAAATGGAACAGATGATGTGGAAGATAAAGTTGTTAATCAATATGAGGAAAGATTCCATAGAGCAATTAATGATGACCTAAATATGCCACTAGCTATAGGAGTGGTTTGGGAAGTGGTTCGTAATGAGAAAAAATCTCCCAAGCTTGCAAAACTTTTATTAAAGTTTGATGAAGTATTGGGTCTTAAAATAGACGAAGAAGATAAAAAACAAGAAGATATACCAGAAGAGATATTGAGTTTGATAGAAGAAAGAAAACAAGCAAGAGAAAATAAAAACTGGAAAGAATCTGACAGATTAAGAGATTTAATAAATAGTAAAGGTTATAATATAAAAGACACTAAAGATGGTACTGAAGTGACTAGAAAATAGATAGAAGTTTTGCTTCTATCTATTTTTGTATAAAAATTATACATTTATTACTTCTTTCTTAAAATATTAGTATTGTATTTTAGAAAATAATGTAATATAATCTAAAAAGTAAAAACAAAAAGGGGATAAATAAAAAGGAGGAAAAAATAATGGCAATATTATTACCAGGAGGAGCAGGATATATTGGAAGTCATACTGCTGTAGAATTATTAAATGCAGGAAAAGAGGTTGTTATAGTAGATAACTTTTCAAATAGTAAACCAGAGGTATTGGACAAAATAAAGCAAATAACAGGAAAAGACTTTAAATTTTATGAATTAGACTATTTAGATAGAGAAAAATTAGAAAAAGTTTTTGAAGAAAATGAAATAGAAGCTGTATTAAATTTTGCGGGATTTAAAGCTGTTGGAGAATCTGTTCAAAAACCATTAGAATATTATCATAATAATATAACAGGTTGTTTAATACTTTTAGAGACAATGAGAAAATATAATGTTAAGAAATTTATATTTAGTTCATCTGCAACTGTATATGGAGAACCTGAGAGAATACCTTTAACAGAAGATTGTAAAACAGGTGGAACAACAAATCCATATGGTACATCTAAATTATTTATTGAACAAATATTAAAAGATTTATATAAATCAGATAATACATGGGATATTTGTATCCTTAGATACTTTAATCCTGTAGGAGCACATGAAAGTGGCTTAATAGGAGAAGAACCACAAGGTATTCCTAACAATTTAATGCCATATGTAGCAAGAGTAGCAGCTGGAACTTTAAAAGAATTATCTGTATTTGGTAATGACTATGATACGGAAGATCGGAACAGGAGTAAGAGATTATATACATGTAGTAGATTTAGCAAAAGGACATGTATGTGCTCTAAATAAATTAGATAAAGAACAAAAAGGATTATTTATTTATAATTTAGGAACAGGAAAAGGATATAGTGTATTAGATATGGTAAAAGCTTTTGAAAATGCTACAGGAAGAAAAGTACCATATAAAATAGCACCAAGAAGAGAAGGAGATATTGCAACTTGTTATGCAGATCCTAAAAAAGCAAAAGAAGAATTAGGTTGGGTTGCAACTAAGACTTTAGAAGACATGTGTAAGGATTCATGGAATTATATTAAAAAGAGCATGTAAATTAATAAAAGAAACCTAAAAAGTGTCATAAATTTATGAAGGACTACTTATAAACATTGTAGTATATCAACAAAAAATAGGTGATAAATAAAAATTAATATCTTCTTATTCTATAAGTATGAGGATATTAATTTTTTGCTATCAAATTTATAATAAAAATAAGCTGTTAAATACTGATTTTATTGACTTTTACACCTTAACATAATATAATATTAAGGTATTTTAGTTATGAATAATAAAAGGAAGGGATAAAGTATGATAGATTTTAAAGCTAAAATTGCAGAAGAATTAGAAAAAGTAGTAGAGATTGATAAAAAAGAACTAGAGTCTTATATAGAAGTACCAAAAGATACAAAAAATGGTGATTATTCATTTCCATGTTTTAAGTTAGCAAAAGAATTGAAAAAAGCTCCTCAAATGATTGCAGATGATATAAAAGAAAAAATTAATCTAGAGGGAACAGGAATAGAAAATCTAGAAGTAGTTGGAGGATTTTTAAACTTTTTCATTGAAAAAGAAACAATTGCTAAAGAAGTACTAAATGAAGTTGCAAGTAAAGAAGAATATGGAAGATCAAAAATAGGAGAAGGAAAAAATATTGTAATAGATTATTCAGCTCCTAATATTGCAAAACCATTCCATATTGGACATTTACGTTCAACAGTTATAGGTGGAGCTTTATCTAATATATATAAGTTTTTAGGTTATAATGTAACTGGTATAAATCATTTAGGAGATTATGGAACACAATTTGGTAAACTAATCGAAGGATATAAATTATGGGGCGATGAATACGATATAGATAAAGACCCTATTAATGAATTAACAAAAATATATATAAGAATAAATAATCTATGTAAAGAAGATGAAAAGGTATTAGAAGCGTGTAGAGATAACTTTAAGAAACTAGAAGATGGGGATCCTTATTGCACAGAGTTATGGGAAAGATTTAAAAATGTTAGTCTAAAAGAATTCCAAAGAGTTTACGACTTACTAGGAAGCAAGTTTGAATCTTTGAATGGTGAAGCTTTTTATGCAGACAAAATGCCAGAAGTAATAGAACTTTTAGAAAAGTCAGGTAAGCTAACAGAATCTCAAGGAGCTAAAATAATAGATTTATCAGATGTTGGAATAGATACTCCTTGTATTATTATAAAATCAAATGGTTCTTCAACATATGCAACGAGAGATTTAGCAGCAATTTTATATAGAGCTAGAACATATGATTATGATAAAGCATTATATGTAACTTCTTATGAACAAATATTACATTTTAAACAAATATTTGCAGTGGCAAAATATTTAGGGTTAGAAGAAAAATATATAAAAGGTTTAAAACATGTATCATTTGGAATGGTATTATTACCAACAGGAAAGATGTCTACAAGGGAAGGAACATCAATAAAACTAGAAGACCTATTAAACGAGGCAATAGAAAGAGCTAAAAAAGTAATAGAACAAAAAAATCATGATTTAGAAGATAAAGAAGAAACAGCTAAAAAGGTTGGAGTAGGTGCGGTTATATTCAATGATTTATCAAATAACAGAGTAAAAGATGAAATATTTGATTGGGATACAATTCTAAATTTCCAAGGAGAAACAGGTCCTTATATCCAATATATGTATGTAAGAATTAGGAGTGTATTAGAAAAGGCAGGAGGAATTCCAAATATAGCAGATGTAAACGTGGCAAAATTAAATGATACTTATTCACAAGAGGTATTAAAATTAATATATAATTTTGAAGATACATTAGTTGCAGTAACAGAAAAGGAAGAACCATCTATTTTATCTAGATACTTAATAGATTTAGCAAAAGCATATAGTAGTTTCTATAATGAAAATAAAATAATGGTAGATGATAAAGAAGTTCAAGACGCAAGAGTTTACTTAAGTTATGCTACTGCTAAAGTATTAAAAGAAGGAACAGCTTTACTTGGAATGGAAATGCCAAATAAGATGTAATAAATTAAAACAATAAATAACAAAAAGAAACAAAGTATAAATTTTAAGTATTGATAACTTGTAATTTATACTTTGTTTTTTGATGCGTATAAGACTAATAGGTAAACTGGAAACTTGTAAATAAAACATAATGATGTTAATATAAATCCAGCATAAATAATTCAACTGAAATTTTTATACAGCGAGGTGAAAATATATGGATATTCAAGAACTTTGGGAGAAAATACAAGGAGAGTTTACTAAAGTAAATACAAGACTAGATAATGTAGAAACAAAAGTAGACAGCATGGACACTAGATTAAATAAAGTAGAAACAGAAGTAAAAGAAGTAAAATATGAAAATAAAGGAATGAAAGATGAACTTGCTAAAATTAATCAAAGGCTTGATGTAATTCAAAATATTAACCTAGTAAATATTTTACAAAAACAAGATCAAATTATGAAAGAGTTAAATTCAGCTATTACTATGAATAATTTAGAACATGAAAATTTTAGATATAGACATGAAAGAGTAGAAAAAGCATTAGGTATTGCTTAATAAAATAATTTTTTTAAGAAAGTATAATTTATACTTTCTCAATTTTTTTCTAAAAAAGAATATTTACTTGTAAATAAAAAGTTTAAGTAGTATAATAAAAAAGAATTGAGAATAAGAAGGGATTGATGATTATTATGAAAGAAAAAAGTAATGAAAATGTAGGGAAAAAAAGTAAGAAAAAGATTGTAATAACTGTGGTGTTAATAGTAGTTATTATTCTTTTAGCTGCTGGAGGATTTGTTTTTTACCATTCAAATCAAACAGGAAAATTAATATCAGAGGTAAATAAGTTAGCAGAAATCCAAATGGTAAATGATGATGGAACTTTAGTAGAATCTCCAATAGACATGCAAATAAAAACAACAGGTTCTTATGCAGTGGTAGAAGAAACATTTAAAAATTATATGAATGAGATAGTAACAGATACACAAGCATTAGTAGATACTTTAGACCAAGAAAAAATAATGAATTTAGTTTCAATTGATAATATAAAAGAGGATGGACCAGATTTTACAAAAAGTAAAGAAGAAATAACTACAATGAGAGATGCAATAAGCAATTATGTAACAAAAATGGAAACTTTAGCAAATGAGGAAACTTTGCTTTCAAGAATAGATGATAAAGACATAGGAGAATATTATAAAGAATTATATAGACAATTAGCAACAGATGAAGAATCAGGAGCAAGTTTAAAAAATGCAATAGATGAATTAAAAACAAATGAAGAAGATGCTGTTCAAGGATTAAATGATTTAGAAAGTATAATGAATTTCTTAAGCGAACATAAAGATGAATGGCAAATAGAAGGAGAACAAATTGTGTTTACAACAGAAAGTAGCTATGAAGAATATTCTAATTTAATGGAATCTTTACCATCAATGCAATAATATAAATACAAAAAAGTAAGGAGATAAAACTCCTTATTTTTGTATAAAAATCAGAGATTCTACCAATAGTCGATTGATAAAAAAAGTTATAAGTGATAAACTTTTCTTAAATCAAAGGAGGAAAAAATGGATAATTTGAAATTTGGAAGTTTCATAAAAGAATTAAGAAAAGAAAAAAATATGACTCAAAAAGAATTGGCTGAGAAAATAGGATTAACAGATAAGGCAATATCAAAATGGGAAAGAGGATTAAGTTTTCCAGATATAACAATGCTTAGTTCACTTGCAAAAGTATTTGATGTAGATGTTTCTGAAATCTTAAACGGAGAAAGAGGAAAAGAAAAGATAAGTAAAGAAGATATAAAAAAGAAAATAGAAGAAGCAGTAGAAAAAGTTACATTAAAGAAAGAAAAAAGAGAGAAAAGAATAAAAATCCTTAAAAGAACTGTAGGAATAATATCATGTATATTATTTGCCCTTACTTTTCTATTACAGATTGGATATTTGTTTGTACTAAAGCCACATTCTTATGAGTATATAAGTGATATATTATTTTATATTGTAAATGAAATAATTATAATAACATTAGGATTAATCTTTTTAACACTAGTAAATATTAAAAAGAATTTTATGAAAAATATTATTACATATGTATTTTTAGTTATTTTAACAATAATAAATATTGTTTTTATGATAAATAATGGATTTGAAAACAAATGGATAGTAGAGTTTTCAAAAGACTTTTCCAATGAATTAGTATTAAAAAAGAATAATCAAACAGGAGAAATTACTTATTATAAAAATACAAAAGTTTTATTTGCAAAAGATAAAGAAGTATTTTCAAATGAAGTAGAAGGACCAATAAAAACACAATGGCTTACAAATGATATTTGTTCTATTACATATAAAGATAAAGAAGGAACATTAAATGAATTTGTTGCAACTTATGGGGATCGTGGAAATGGAATTTCTTATTATTATGTAACAAATGCAATAGTTGGAGAATGGCAAGTATTTTCACAATATGGAGAAGAAACAAAAGTAATAGTAGATTCAAAAGGAATTACAATAAAAAAAGACGGAAAAGAAGAATTGTTTAGTTACGAGGATTGTAAACAATATGGAACAACTGTAATAGTATTATACAAAAACAACATACCCTGTTATGTAATAGCATTAAATGAAGACTGTAAATTAGATGAAGAAACAGATATACTAGAAAATGGTGGAACAATTACACTTGTAGAAGTTTCTATTGCTAGAACAAAGACAGATATATTACAATGTATTAATTATAAAGGTGAGAATTTAAGTAATTATAATAGCGTAAATGTAGAAGCTAATGATTATAAAATAAAAAATGGAATTCTATATATTAGCTATGATGGAGAAAGTGTGAAAGAGGTTCCAGGTGATTTTTCAGACGTCCAAGAATTTGAAGATGGAACATACCAAGTAGAAGAAGAAAAATCATTTTTTGTATATAGAAATGATGAAAAAGAATATCTAATATATTCAGATGATATGGGAATAAATTGGAATACAGTGGAATTAGGAAATACTTCTGTTCAAGTTATGCAGTTTGTAAATACTAATGTTGGGTTCATGTTAGAGTTTAAAGATGTAGCGATGGGAATTGCTTTTGGTGATATTAAGAAAACAACAGATGGCGGAAAAACATGGCAAGTAGTATTTAATGGTTTTGGAAATGAAGGAGAAGAGGTATTTAGAAGAGGTAGTAGAATAAAATTCTTTGATGAAAACTTAGGATTTATGACAATGCCAGAAGTAAGTGGAAATACATCTGAATTATATATTACAAGAGATGGAGGAATAAGCTTTACAAGAATGAATGTGCAACAAACAGAAGAAGATAGCGCTATTTATGATTATTATGAATTACCTGAAAAAGATGATGATGGAACATTAACTTTAGAAGTTGGTCAAGGTAGTGATGGTGATTATGAAGGAGGAAATAGTAAAATATATTATTCATATGATGAAGCAAATACTTGGGAGTTTAAAGGAGTAGAATAAAATGTATTACGTATATATGCTTAGATGCATGGATAATTCTATTTATACAGGTATTACTGTAGATATAGATAGAAGAATGGAAGAACATTTTTCTAAAAATGAGAAATGTGCAAAATATACTTATACACATTTGGCTAAGAAATTAGAAGCGGTATGGGAATGTGAAAATAAATCTTTAGCATCTAAATTAGAATATGCTATAAAGAAGTTAACAAAACAAAAGAAAGAAGAATTGATTAAAACAAAGAATTTAGAGAATGCATTTTATAATAATGAAAAGATAGAGATAGAAAACTATAAAATAATAAATAAAACCAAAAAACAGTACTGAAGACCAACAGATTAAGAGTCAGTTGGTTTACCAACTGAGCTATTGCAACAATTTAAGAATTTTACAAAGAATATAATAAATTCAAACAAATATTAAACATTCAAAATTATTTGCCAATATAAAATCAAAGTTTTAATTATAGCTTTTATGTTGGAAAATGTTGACAAAAGTCTAAAAATAGAATATAATGGAAATGTACTAGGGAAGTACAAAATTATATCATATCAAAGTAGAATAGGTTATTACAATAAGACCTTGATTTTATTGTAAAATCTATGAGTCGTAAAGCTCTAGCTGCCTTTGTATAGGCAGCTATCTTCATATAAGGAAGGAGAAAAATGATATGGGATATAGGATAGGGTTAGATATTGGAATAACATCAACAGGGTGGTCAGTAATAGAAGATAACGAAGAAGGAAAACCAATAAGAATAATTGATTTAGGCTCTAGAATATTTGATGCAGCAGAAAAGCCTAAGGATGGCTCACCACTTGCAAAAGATAGAAGAGATGCTAGAGGAATAAGAAGAAGACAAAGACGTAAAAAACATAGAATAGAAAGAACCAAAAGACTGTTAGAAAATTATAATATTATTTCTAAAAAAGAATTAGAAGAAATGTATCAAGATTATAAATTCCAATTCAATATATATGAATTAAGAGTGATGGCTCTAGATGAGAAAATAACTAATAAAGATTTGGCTAGAGTTTTATTAAACTTTGTAAAAAGAAGAGGTTATAAATCAAATAGTAAATCAGAAGAATCAGAAAATAAGGAAGCGGGTAAATTACTTACAGCAACTAAAGAAAACGAAAAGCTTATGGAAGAAAAAGGATATCGTACAATAGGAGAAATGTATCTAAAAGATGACAAATTCAAATTAAAAGATAAAGATGGAGATTTTATTTTAGATTCTAAAGGTCATAAAATATTAAAGGTAAGAAATACAACAGATGATTATAAAAGTACGGCTCTTAGAAAATTATTACTAGAAGAAATTAAAATAATATTAAATAAACAAAAAGAATTTAATTCTTTAATAACAGATGAGTTTATAGAGGAATACATTGATATTTTTTCATCTCAAAGAAGTTTTGATGAAGGACCAGGAGAACCAAGTCCATATGCAGGAAATCAAATTGAAAAAATGCTTGGAACTTGTACTTTTGAAAAGGATGAAAAAAGAGCTGCAAAAGCAACATATACATTTGAATATTTCAAATTATTACAGGACTTAAATCATATAAAAATAGAGAAAACTCAAATAGATGATAATGGATTAAGAAAAAGAAGTAAAAGAGAATTAACAAACGAAGAAAAACAGAAAATAAAGGATTTAGTACAAGAGAAAGCAACTGTTTCGTATGATACAATAAGAAAAACGCTAGGTTTAGAGCCAAATGAAAGATTTAATATGCTTACATATAAAAATACTTTAGTATTATCTCCTGAGAGTAACAAAGAAGTTGAAAAGGATAAGAAATTAAAAGAATTTGAAAGTTATCATAAAATAAAAACAGCTTTAAATAGAGTCGAGAAAAATTATATAAATAAATTAACAAAAGAAGAACTAAATAATATAGGATATGCATTAACTGTATATAAAAATGATAATAAAAGAATTGAGTATTTAAAAGAAAATACAGAACACTTGACAGATGATGCTATAAATGAATTACTTAAATTATCTTTTACAAAGGTTGGAAATTTATCAATTAAAGCTATGGAGAAAATTATTCCATATCTTGAAAAAGGTCTTACTTATGATAAGGCAGTTGATGAAGTGTATGAAGATTTTAGAGGAAGTGTAAACACAGAAAAGAAGAGAAAACTACGCTTGAAAGACTTAGAACAAGATATATCTAATCCTGTTGTAAGGAGAGGAATTTCACAAGCTATTAAAGTTCTAAATGCAATTACTTTAAAATATAATCCTAAATATGGAAAACCAGATGTAGTTGTTATAGAGCTTGCAAGAGAAATGGGAAAGAATTTTTCTGATAGAAATAAAATAAGAAAATCTCAAGAAGAAAACATGCAAAATAATGAAAGAATAAAGGAAAGAATAATAGAATTAGGAAAAACAAATCCAACAGGGCAAGATATTGTAAAGTATAAGTTATGGCAAGAACAAGATGGCATCTGTATTTATTCTGGTAAGAAAATACCTGTTGAGAATTTATTTACAGAGGTTGTTGATGTAGACCATATTATTCCATATAGTATGTGTTTTGATGATACATATAAAAATAAAGTATTAGTTCTTTCTAGTGAGAATAGACAAAAAGGAAATAGAGTTCCATATCAGTATGAAAAAGAAGCAGGAAGAGATTTAGAAGAATATGAGATAAGAGTTAATAATATTATAAAAAATCCAAGAAAAAGAGACAGGCTTTTAAAAGCAAGCTTTACAAGAGAAGATGCTAAAGAATGGAAAGATAGGAATATCCAAGATACTCAATATATGTGTAAAATAATGTATAACTTGGTAAAAAATCATTTGGAATTTTCAGATAATCCTAATTTTAAAAGAAAAGTATGGACCGTGAATGGGTCTGTTACTGCACATATAAGAAAAAGACTAGGAATAGAAAAAACAAGAGATTCAGATACTCATCATGCAATAGATGCAACAGTTATAGCGATAACCACTCAAGACATGATTAATAGAATAACGAAATATTACCAATATAAAGATGGTAAATTCATGAATAATAAAGGTGAGTATATAGACTTAGAAACAGGAGAAATTTTAGATGCAAAAGAATATGAGAAAGCTAATGGAATATACTTCCCAGAACCTTGGCATAAATTTAGAAAAGAACTAGATATAAGAGTAAACTGTAAAACGAAGGAAAGAATTATTGAATGCTTAGAATCAGAACAAATCTATACTTATGAAGAGTATGATGATGTAAGGCCAGTTTTTGTATCAAGAATGCCTAGAAGAAAAGTAACAGGAATGGCGCATTTAGAGACAATTAGAGGAATAACAAGAGAAAATGGAAAACTAAAAACTATAACAAAGACCAACCTTACGGATTTGAAATTGAAAAATGGAGAAATTGAAGGATATCCAGAGAAAAATAAACAAGATGATAAATTACTTTATAATGCCCTAAAAGAGCAATTAATAAAATATAACGGAGATGCTAAAGAAGCTTTTAAAGAAGATTTTTATAAACCGAGAAAAGATGGAAGTAAAGGACCATTGGTTAAAAAAGTTCAAATAGAGGCTAATGCAACATTAGGTGTTGAATTAAAACATGGAAAGGCTTTTGCAGGAAATGGAGATAGTGTAAGAATTGATGTATTCTATGTAGAAGGTGAAGGATATTATTTTGTACCAATATATGTTAGTGATACAGTAAAAGATAAATTACCTAATAAAGCATGTGTTGGGAAGAAAACATACGAAGAATGGAAAGAGATGAAAGATGAAGATTTTATTTTTTCATTATATCCAAAAGATTTAGTTTATATTAAAGGAAAGAATAAAATTAAATTAAATCCAACTAATAAAGTTGGAGATTCTATAGAAGTAAATGATTTAATAGCTTATTATGTAAAAGCAGATATATCAACTGGATCTATAGCAATACAGAGTAATGATAATAGTTATAGTAAAAGAGGACTAGGAATTAAAACTTTAGAAAAGCTTAAAAAATATGAGGTTGATGTTTTAGGGCAAATTCATGAAGTTAAGTTGCCAGAAAAGAGGATGCCTTTTAACATAAAAAAGTAAAAGGAAAGGAGGGAAGCTTAAATATTTATCTTAAAACTCATCTATAGTCTAAACTTAGAATATAGATAAATGTTTTAAGCGAATATTATGGCTTTCAGAAATGTGTATGTACAAAATGATGTACATATAAGAATCAAAAATGAGCAACTAATGATTGAGACAAAAGATGATGAATTTACAATACCTTTAGAAGACATCAACAGTATTTGTATAGAATCACTAAGGACAAATATTTCTTCTTATGCATTACAAAAGTTTGTAGAACATGACATAATTTTATATATATGTGATGAAAAGCATTTACCAACTGGATTTTTAATTGGAAGCAACAACTATTCAAGACAATTAAAAAATCTAAATATGCAATTTAATATGTCTAAACCTCTTATGAAAAGAATATGGCAGGACATTATAAAAATAAAGATAAGAAATCAATCAGAGTGCTTAAAAGAGTTAGGAATAAACGACATTAAGCTTAATAATATGATTGATAAAGTTACATCAGGAGATACAAAGAATGTAGAAGCAAAAGCAGCATCGCAATATTTTAGAGATTTGTTTGGAAAAGATTTTAATAGAGATTTAGATTGTGTACAAAATGGAGCTCTAAATTATGGCTATGCAATAATAAGAGGAATGATTGCAAGAACTTTAGTTATGTATGGATTTGAACCTGCAATAGGAATATTTCACCACAGTCAATTAAATAATTTTAATTTAGCTGATGATTTTATAGAATGTTTTAGACCAATCGTTGATTTATATGTTTTACAAACTTTAGACTTCCATACTGAAGAATTAACTCCTATTATGAAACGAAAGATTTATAATGTGATAAATTGTTTGGTTTTAATTGATGGTAAAAAGTTTAATGTACAAGGGGCAATAGATTATATGATAAAAAGTTTTTCTACAAGTATGAACGAAAATAAAAATTTAATTAAATTGCCCTATTTGATACCAATAGAAGAGTATAGGTATGGATAAATTTATGAGAATATTAGTTTTCTTTGATTTACCTGTTAAAACCAAACGAGAAAGAAAATTAGAAAATCAATTTAGAAATTTTCTAATTAAAGATGGATATTATATGGTTCAGCTTTCTGTATATGCTAGAGTATGCAATGGAAATGATATGGTAGAGCTTCATAAACAAAGATTAAAAATGAATGTGCCAAATGAAGGATCTATTAGAGTTCTTGTAATTACAGAAAAACAATATGAAAATGTAGAAATATTACTTGGTAAAAAGTCAAAATATGAAAGACCAGTTGATTATGAAAATTTATCATTTTTTTAAAAAAGAAGAAATAAAATATAAAATTTAATAAAATTGAATATTTTTCAGAAAAAGAAATCCCGTAAATAGTGAATTTTACAGGATTTCTTTTTGGGATTATTATATCATATCAAAATATAATAGGGAATTACAACTATATTGGTTTAAATGATAAAGACACGAAAATTATATCATATCAAAATATAATAGGGAATTACAACGAAAGAGATGGAACTGTAGAAATTCGTAGAATTATATCATATCAAAATATAATAGGGAATTACAACTATATTGGTTTAAATGATAAAGACACGAAAATTATATCATATCAAAATATAATAGGGAATTACAACTTCAAAATCTGCCGTAAATTTCAATTTAATATTATATCATATCAAAATATAATAGGGAATTACAACTACGAAAGTTGGTAGAGCAATAACACCTGCATTATATCATATCAAAATATAATAGGGAATTACAACAGATGATGAAGAATTAAAAGCTACAAGAAAATTATATCATATCAAAATATAATAGGGAATTACAACTTAAATAAAACATATAAGAATTATAGCGATATTATATCATATCAAAATATAATAGGGAATTACAACCTCAAACCCCGTCTTAATATTTTAACTGCAATTATATCATATCAAAATATAATAGGGAATTACAACTTGCTTTGCAATTGTTTCTTGATTTAATGCATTATATCATATCAAAATATAATAGGGAATTACAACACAGTCTGACACAATAAATACAGAATTTAGATTATATCATATCAAAATATAATAGGGAATTACAACTGAAATTCTTTAGATGTACTATCAGCGTTAATTATATCATATCAAAATATAATAGGGAATTACAACCCTTCATTTTGCACAGGCTTATATAAATCTATTATATCATATCAAAATATAATAGGGAATTACAACGTAAGTCTTTCAAGTCTTAATATTCTTTGAATTATATCATATCAAAATATAATAGGGAATTACAACTGAAATTCTTTTGAAGTTGTGTCGGCGTTAATTATATCATATCAAAATATAATAGGGAATTACAACCTGCGTTATAAATTCTTTGTAAAAACCGTCATTATATCATATCAAAATATAATAGGGAATTACAACATGGCTAGGTTTTTATCTTTTCGTGTTAGCATTATATCATATCAAAATATAATAGGAAATTACAGCACCAAGAATGAGTTATTATATGGAATATAGATTATATCATATCAAAATAAAGTAGGGAGTTACAACAGCAAGCACTGAATTTGTACTCTTAAGTATTATATCGAAAACAATAAAAAATAAAAACCACCTCAAATAAATTTATTTATATTATTATATAAAAAATGTATATACCCCTCTCTTTACAAAATACCTAGTGGGGTATATAATGCATTTAGAGGTGAGAAGGGTGGAAAATAATTGTTGTAAGAAACAAACAAAAAGAAGTGAAGGAGAAAAGAAAATAATAAATAATAGATTAAATAGAATAGAAGGGCAAGTAAGAGGAGTAAAGAAAATGATAGAAGAAGATAGGTACTGTGATGATGTACTAATTCAACTATCTGCAATAAATAAATCAATAAAAAGTTTAGCAAACCATATATTAGAAAATCATATGTATACTTGTGTATATAATGATTTAGAAAAAGGAAACTATGAAATAATAGACGAAGTTGTAAATTTATTTAGGAGGTTTCAATAATGCAAAAAGTTGTATTAAAAATAGATGGTATGACTTGTAGTGCTTGTTCTAATGGATTAGAAAAGTATCTAAATAAACAAGATGGAATAGCTTTTGCAAGTGTAAATCTAGTTATGGCAACTGCACAGGTAGAATATGATGAAACAAAAGTAGATAGAAAAATGCTAGACACTTTTGTAAAAAAAGCAGGGTTTAAAAGTTTAGGAGAATATACTGGAAAAGAAGAAGAAAATAGCCATAAGAAAGATAAAATATTATTTATAATATTTGGAGTTCTTGCAGTTATTCTATTATACATATCAATGGGACATATGATAGGACTTCCAATATTTGAATTTTTAAACATGCATGAAAATCCTATAAATTATGCAGTAGTATTATTTATACTTACAATTGCATTTTTAGTTTATGGATTTGATATCATAAAAAGTGGATTTAAGAACTTAATACATAAAGCTCCTAATATGGATACATTAGTTGCAATAGGAGTATTAAGTAGTTTCTTATATAGTACATATAGTATGATTATGATAATAAGAGGGGATAACTCTTTTGTACATGAATTATATTTTGAATCATCAGCAATAGTAATATTTTTTATAAAGCTTGGTAGGTACTTAGATGGAGTAAGTAAAGATAAAACAAAAGAAGCTATTCAAAAATTAGTACAAATAACACCAAGTAAAGCTATTGTTAAAATTGATGGTGTTGAAAAAGAAGTTACAATTGATGAAATAAAAAAAGGAGATACAGTAGTTAGTCATGCAGGAGATAGAATTTCAGTAGATGGAAAAATAATAAGTGGAAAAGCACATTTAGATGAATCATTTTTAACAGGAGAAAGTAAGCCAGCAAGTAAAAAGGTTGGAGATAAAGTAATTGCAGGAAGTATCAATTATGATGGATATCTAGAATATGAAGCAGAAAAAATAGGTAGAGATTCTACTATATCTCAAATAGTAAAATTAGTAGTAGAAGCAAGTAATACAAAAGCACCAATAGCAAGAGTAGCTGATAAAGTAAGTGGATATTTTGTACCAATAGTAATATTAATTGCAATAGTATCATTCATATTTTACTTAATATTAGGTTCTGATATTGGAGAAGCTTTAACAACATTTGTAACAATATTAGTAGTTGCATGTCCATGTGCATTAGGCTTAGCAACACCACTTGCAATAGTAGTAAGTGAAGGAAAATGTGCTAAATCTGGAATACTAGTAAAGAAAAGCGAAATCCTAGAAAATGCTAAAAATATAGATACAATAGTATTTGATAAAACAGGAACATTAACATATGGAAAATTAAAAATATCAGAAGTATTAAATTATAGTAGTAATTTAAATGAAGAAGAAATACTAAGAATTGCGGGAAGTATAGAAGCAAGGTCAACGCATCCAATAGCAAAAGCATTTGAAGAATACTTAAAAGAATATAAACTTGGAAAATATAATATAGAAGAATTTAAAAACTTAAGTGGTTTAGGAATTACAGGAAAAGTAGAAGGAAAAGAATATTTACTTGGAAATTATAAAATATTAGAACATTTTAATATTGAAGATGAAAACATAGATAAATATAAAAAAGAAGAACAAGAACTAGCTAAAAAAGGAAACAGTATTATCTATGTAGTAGAAGAAAACAAAGTAATTGCTTTAATTGGAGTAAATGATTTAGTAAGAGAAAATGCAAAAGATGTAATAAAGAAATTAAACGAAAATAATATAGAAACAATAATGCTAACAGGAGATAACCTTGAGACAGCAAAATTAATTGCAAAAGAAATAGGAATATCAAAAGTAATTGCAGATGTAGTACCAGAAGAAAAAACAAATACAATAAGAAACCTAAAAAAACAAGGTAAGAAAGTATTAATGTGTGGAGATGGAATAAATGATAGCCCAGCATTAGCGACAGCAGATATAGGCGTTAGCGTAAATTCAGGAACAGATATTGCAATGGACTCATCAGATGTTATTTTAATGAAAAATGATTTAAGTAAAATATTAGATTTAATAACAATTAGTAAAAAGACAATAAGAAATATAAAACAAAACTTATTCTGGGCATTTTTCTATAATAGTTTAATGATACCAATTGCAATAGGAATATTAAAGCCAATAGGAATATCAATAAATCCAATGATAGCAGGTTTAGCTATGACATTAAGTAGTTTAACAGTAATACTAAATGCGTTAAGACTAAGATGAGACATTTGGGGGACGGGCCTTTTTTGTCTCACTTCTAAATAAATTAAAAATATAAAGGAGGTAAATAAAATGTTTGGAAAAGAAAAAATAGTAAAAACATTAAATGTAGAAGGAATGAGCTGTATGCACTGTGTTAAAAAGGTAGAAACAGCTCTAAAGGAAGTAAAAGGAGTAAAATCTGTAAAGGTAGATTTAGAAAACAAAACAGCAGAAGTTACTTTAAAAGAAGATGTAGATACAGAAGTATTAAAAAAAGCAGTAGAAGATGCTGGATATGAAGTAAAAGAATAAAAGTAAGAAGATACCACGAAAAGTGGTATTTTTCATTTTATAAAAAATGTTTAATTATATTAAAAATTGGAAATAATATAAAAAATAAAAATTTTTGACAAGGTATTTACAAGTAGCTTATTTTTATATATACTTATAGCATACATAAAATGTAGTGTGTACATACAAAAGAGGGGGAAAAGATAACATGAAAAAACAAGAAAATAAAGGAATTACACTTATTGCTTTAGTTATTACAATAATAGTTTTATTAATCTTAGCTGGAGTTTCAATAGCAATGTTAACAGGAGAAAATGGAATACTAACTCAAGCACAAAGAGCAAAGACAGAAACAGAGAGTGCACAAGCAAATGAAGAGAAAGCAATAGGACAATATGAAAGCTATATAAATAAGGTAACTGAAACTAATGCAGTAGTGGGGGAAATAGTAACAGAAGGAAATAAACCATATACTAATAATGGAACTGCAATAATACCTGAAGGATTTGCAATAGTTCCAGGATTAGATGATGTAAAAGAAGGTTTAGTAATATCTGATGTAGCTAATGATACAGAAGATAAAGGCAATCAATTTGTATGGGTACCGGTGGAAAACTTCGATGAATTTAAGAGATATGATTTTGGAATACAAGGAATTCCTGATAGTTCTTTTATAAGTACAGGATTTACAGAGGGATTATATTATGAGCCAGTATGGGATGAGATATCAAATGAAACAGAAGTAGATAAAATGTATAAAAGTGTAAAAGATAATGGTGGATTTTATATAGGGAGATACGAAGCTGGAAATGACGGAAATGATAATGCAATAAGTAAAAAGAATGCCAATGTATATAATAGTATAAAGTGGGGAAATAGTATGCCAGACGAGACTGGAGGCGCAGTGGAAAAAGCGAGAAATTTCGCTGTAGAAAATAGTTATACTAATGTAACAAGTACTTTAGTATATGGAGTACAATGGGATGCAATAATGAGATGGATAGATAAAGGAACAACTGAAGAACAAGAGTGGTTAATAGATAGTGGAGGAAAAGGAAATTACTACGATAATGATAGTAGCAATAATCCAAATAAAACAGGAATAGACGAGATATATCAAATGAAACATATATATGATTTGGCAGGAAATGTACATGAATGGACAATGGAAGCGGTGGGAAATGAACGTAGAGTGGCACGAGGAGGTTAGTTTGAAAGAAAAAGTTAGAAAAATAAAACCTAAATAATAGAAAAATGGCATAGTTCCCCCTTACCCCCAGAAA
>CALXAV010000023.1 GCA_944386385.1 uncultured Clostridia bacterium | reverse complement strand
AACAACATCTTTATAAAAAACTAGGCACTAATGTTAATTAATGTCTAGGACGGAAATTTTTGATTTTCGTTTTGTTCTTGTTTTTTAGAGTAATAGAAGTAATACTAAAATTTGATTTTAAATATTTTTTATAAAATCTATTGACAAATGTTATATACTGTTATATTATATGCATAACAGTTAAAGGAGGAGAATATGAATATTATTATAAGCAATAGTAGCAGCATACCTTTATATGAACAAATAACACAAGCAATAAAGCAAGCAATATTTTCAAATGAACTGAAAGAAGAAGAAATGCTTCCATCTGTTAGAGGCTTAGCAAATGAATTAAAAATAAGCTTTTTAACAATAAAAAAAGCTTATGATGAGTTGGAAGAAGAAGGATTTATAAAAACAGTTCAAGGAAAAGGAAGTTTTGTTACACCTAAAAACTTAGAATTATTAAGAGAAGAAAAACTAAAAGAAATTCAAGGGTATGTAGAAAAAATAAAAGATATAGCTCTTGTTGCAGATATAAGTAATGAAGATGTTAAAGAAATATTTAAAATTATATTTGAGGAGGATAAATAAATGAAAGAAGCAATAGAAGTTAAAAACTTATCTAAAAAATATAAGGACTTTTCATTAAAAGATATAAGTTTTAATGTTCATGAAGGTTGTATAGTAGGCTTAATTGGAGAAAATGGAGCACGGAAAAACTACAACAATAAAATCAATACTAAATATTATAAATTCAGATGGAGGGGTAAAAATATTTGGGAAAGATATAAGAAAATCAGAAAAAGAAATAAAAGAAGAAATAGGAGTAGTGTTAGATGACAGTTTTCTATCAGAATATCTAACAGCAAAAAATATAAATTCTGTAATGAAAGATATTTATAAAAACTGGAATAGAGAAAAATTCTTTAATTATTTAAAAACGTTTAATTTACCAGATAATAAAATGATAAAAGATTTTTCAAGTGGAATGAAAATGAAACTAAAAATAGCAACCGCAATGGCACACAGTCCTAAGATATTAATTTTGGATGAACCAACAAGTGGATTAGATCCAGTTGTTAGAAATGAAATATTAGATATATTTAGAGGTTATATAGAAGAAGATGAAAAAAGGGCTATACTTATTTCTACACATATAACAAGTGATTTAGAACATATTGCAGATTACATTATTTTAATAGATAATGGAAGCGTTGTTTTTTACAAAGAAACAGAAGAGATATTAGAAAACTATGGGATTGTTAAAACTTCAAAAGAAGAATTTGAAAAATTTGATAGAAGTGACTATATTTCATATAAAAAAGGAAAATATCAATATGAGATATTAGTAGAAAATAAAGAAAGATTTAGAAATAAATATAGAAACAGTATAACAGATAAACCTAATATAGAAGATATAATGTTATTTTATTTGAAGGGGGATAAATAGAATGAGTGTGATAAAAGGTTTACTAAAAAAGGATTTGTTAAACTTAGCAAGCTATAAGCAATCACTTTTAATAATAATTGCTTTTCTTGCAATATTTAGTGCTTTCAATAAAGGAATGATTCAGTTTTTGCCTATTGCAGTATCAACAGCAATGGGAATGATTGTGTTATCTACATTTAATTATGATGAAATAGCCAAAGCAGATAACTTTATATTATCATTTCCAACTAATAGAAAAGAAGTGGTAAAAGAAAAGTATATATTAGTAGTAAGTTCTATGATATTAGGAGGAATAATAGGAGTAATACTTACAATACTAGTTAATTATATAATGATGAATATAAATCCAGAATTTCAAGTAGTTATAGACTATCATAGTCTACTTGTAACTACATTATCAGGAATGTTTGGAATTACTTTGGTAGAAGCAATTCAGATTCCTAGTATATATAAATGGGGAGCAGAAAAAGGAAGAGTACAAATGTTTATACTTATATTCTTAATAGTTGCAATTATTACAGGAGCAGTATTCTTATTTTCACATTTTAATATAGGATTAGACTTAGATAGTTTAAATACATTCTTATCAAATTATGGACTAATTATATTAATAATTACTACAATATTTATGTTATATATATCTTATAAGATTTCTTGTAAAATATATTGCAAAAAAAGTGATTAAATAGGAAATAATATACTGTTATTTGCAATATTTATATTATATGATATAATGTTATCTAGTTTGATAATAACAAAGGAGATATAAATTTTGAGTAAAGATAAGAAGAAATATAAAATATTGAAAATAGTAGTGTTAATAATTGCAATTTTACTTTTAATTGCTTTAACAATATACTTGTTTCCAATGGCAAAAAAGTTATTTGATGAGCAAGGAAGAGAAGAATTTAAAGAACAAATACAATCTTCAGGAATTACGGGAATGCTAATTTTATTAGGATTACAAGGAGTGCAAATATTACTTCCAATACTTCCAGGAGAGCCGATAGAAATATTAGCAGGAATGTGCTATGGTCCAATAGGAGGTTCTATATTTTTAATAATATCAGTATTCTTAATAACAACATTAATATTTTTTGCAGTAAGGAAATTAGGAAAAAGCTTTGTATATGGAGTATGTAGTGAGGAAAAAATAAAAAAACTAGAAAATAGTAAGTTATTTAAAAATTCTAAAAAAGTAGAATATATATTGTTAATTCTATTTCTAATTCCAGGAACACCAAAGGATTTATTGGTGTATATTGGAGGATTACTTCCAATAAAACCATTAAGGTTTATAGCTATCTCAACATTTGCAAGAATTCCATCTATGATTTCTTCTACTGTTGCAGGTTCTAGTATAGTAGAAGGAAATTGGAAAATGGGGATTTGTTTATATGCATTAACATTTTTACTAGTAGGAATAGTAGTATTTATAGCTGAGAAAAGAGATAAAACAAAATTAACAAAAGAGATAATAGATGATGTGAGACAATAGGGGGACGGGCCTTATTTGTCTCATTTTTATTGGTTTTTATCCATGAAAAAATTCTTGAAAAAGCTTTATATATAAAGAGTTATGTGGTAAAATGAAAAGGACTAGAAAGAGAAAATATTTAATTATAAATTTATAGTGATGAAAAGGGAGATATAATAGTGAATAAAATAGATGAATTATCAGATGAAGAGAAAGTAAATCTTTTTAATACTACCGAATCAAAACCAGAAAAGTTAAAAATATTTTCAAGTATAACAGATGATAATATAAAAATTTCTATATTAAATCAGTTATCGGAAAGTGAAAAATATAGATATATAGGTAGATTAAAGTCAGAGCAAAATATAGCAATGGCTCTAAATGGATTAGATAGTATAGAAAGAAAGATAAAGACATTTAGTTATGTTGCAAAACAATTTAAAGGAAATAATATAGGATTATTAAGATTATTAGCTAGTATTGATTTTAATGTAACCATTCCTCAAAATTTATTAACATTTCAACTAAATAACTTAAATGGCATAGATTTAGATTTTTTAATAAATATACAAAGACATGTGGAAAATTATTTGGATGTGAAATTTAAAATAAATGGAAGAGGGAGTGATTCTTATGATGTAGAATATTCATTTAGCGAATTTTCTGCAATTATATCAAAAATAGAAGAATTAACAGCAGGTATACCAAGTTATATGGATGAAGCAAATAGATTTTATACAGTATATTCAAGAGAAGTATCAAGTATGACATATGATTATGAATGTATAAGAAAAACAGATGATTTAGATGCCAGTTTGGAGGGCGGACAAATTGGATATTTTGACTATCGAGAAAAAAAAAGAGAGACAAGAAGAAATGCTGCTGGATTATATGGAGGGCTAGTTGAAGGAAAAACAATTTGTGCGGGATATGCATTAATACTTGATGAGGCATTAAAAAGAGTTGGTATAAAATCACAATATGTAGTTGGGGTTGAAAATGAAAAAGTTTCTCATGCATGGAATCAAGTGAAAATAGACGGAAGGTGGTATAATGTAGATGCAACATGGGATGCAGATAGTTTTCAAACAACAGGAAAATATGAATATATGCTACTTAATGATGAAGAATTTGAAAAATCTCATAGTAAATATTCAAAAGAAAGAACTAAAACTTATCGCAAATGTAAAAGTAAATTTGATTATAGTAAAATTCATGGGCTTTTACCTAGACAAATCGATAGAAAGGATGCATCTAGAATATGAGTGGAAAAATAATAGATAAAAATTTATTAAGAATTGTAAAAGTAAAAATGTGTGTAAATAATTTGAAAACAATAGATGAAGTTGAAGATATATCAATTCAAAATATCAATCTTATGCAAAATAAATTAGATATAGATTTAACAGAAATAACAAAATTAAAGAATCTAAAAAGTATGTCTTTAAAATTCTTTAAAATAACTGATGAAGTAATAGATGCTATTAATCAGCTAGAATATATTGAAAAAATTGATTTTTCAATGTGTGTATTTAAAACTAGAAAAGCATTATCAAAAAAATTGAAATCAGTAAATATATATAATTGTAAAGAATTTGATATCAGTATGCTTAATGAAAATGAATATTTAGAAGAACTTAGCTTGATTTCGTCAGGAATAGTTGATGTTTTTAGTTTAACTATATTAAAGAACTTGAAGTTTTTAAAGCTTTCAGATTGTAATGTTATTAGTATTCCTAAAATCTCTTTGTTAAACAATTTAGAAGAACTATATTTAAACAATATAGAGATTTTATATAATATAGATATAAGTAACTTAATATACTTAAAATTTGTATCATTAAATGGTTCTAAAGTGCCAGATAAACAACAATATATTGAGGAACTACAGAAACAAAACGAAAAGTTAAAAATAGAATACAGAGAAGATAATTTACCAATAGAATAGAGGAGATATATATGGAATTTTTAAAATATCCAAACATTAAAGAAAATAATAATATAAATGAATATAATCAAAATATTAATTGTTTAGAGATTAGAAAAAATAATGAAGAGAAGTTTGACACATTATTAGAAAGCATGTTATTAGATATAAAAAAAGAATAGAGAAAATTTAATTAAATTTTCTCTACTGGTTTCAATAGTTGAAACAAGGGTTCGTTTTCCAGGTACTTTTTCTTCCCATAAAATGTGCTTCCGTTAGTGCTAATTTAAGCACGGGAGTGTTCCCCTTAATTGCGAAAGAACTTATTTCTGAAACCAAATTTTAATTTACTATATATTATACAACATATTTACTAGGTTGTCAAAAAATGTATTACTACATTTGAGATTTAGACGTATAAAATTATATTAAGTAGGGAAGTGATTATTTTGGTGAAAGCTATTGTATATAATAGTGAAACAGGTTTTACAAAAGAATATGCTGAAATGTTATCTAATAAAATAAATGTACCTTGTTACACATTAAAAGAAGCAAAAGAGAAATTAAATAGGCAAGATGAAATAGTGTATTTGGCTTGGATATGTGCAGGGGTAATTAAAAGTGTAAATAAAGTAAGAAACAAGTATAAAGTAAAATGTTATGGGGCTGTTGGAGCTTTCCCAAAAGATGATAATTACATAGAGACATTGACAAAGTCAAATGGTTTAGAAAATGATAAATTGTTCTATCTAAGAGGTGGAATTAATTTTGGAAAGCTAAAAGGATATAAAAAGTTTATAGTAAAAATAGTAGGGAATGTTTTAGAAAAAAACAATGAAGGAAAAGAAGGTAGCGAAGAATTAATTAGGCTTTTTAATGAAGGTGCTAGTTTTGTGGATAGCAAAAATCTAAATGAAATGATGGAGTATATGAAAAAATAGGAGAGAAAAATGCTGGTAGAAAAAAATAAAGAATACATAGTAGAGATAATAGATAATGGTTTTGCAGGAGAAGGAATTGCAAAAATAGATGGATTTACAATATTTATTCCAAATTGTATAAAAGGTGAAATGGTTAAAATATTGATAGTAAAGGTATTAAAGTCACATGCATTTGGTAAAGTATTAGAAATAATAAAGCAATCAGAACATAGGAAAGTAAGTGATTGTGAAACTTATAAACGTTGTGGTGGTTGTGACTTAAGACATGTTGAGTATAAAGAAACTCTTAGAATGAAACAAAACGCAGTTCAAAGTTTAGTAAATAAGACTTTAAAAAGTAAAATAGAAGTAGAAGAGACTGTTGGTATGGGAAATCCATACTTTTATAGAAACAAAGCACAATATCCAGTAGGATTAGATAAAGAAGGAAATCCTGTAATTGGTGTTTTTGCAAACAGAACACATGAGATTATACCTATAAAAGAATGCTTAATTCAAAATAAAGAAAGCCAAGAATTAGCAAGATTTGTATTAGAGTTTATTAAAGAAAATAAAATTTCTGTTTATGACGAAAATACTAGAAAAGGTTTGGTTAGACATATTGTAACTAAGGTTGGTTTAAAATCAAATGAAGTAATGTTAGTGTTAGTAATAAATGGTAGAGACATTCCATGTGAGAAAGAATTAGTAAAAGAAGTTTTAAAAAAGTTTCCAAATGTAAAATCAATAGTGAAAAATATAAATAACAAAAATACTAATGTTATTATAGGAAAAGAAAATATTAATTTATATGGAAACGGTTATATAAAAGATATTTTAGGAGATTATGTGTTTAAAATATCACCATTATCTTTTTACCAAGTAAATCCTGTTCAAGCAGAGAGGTTATACAATATCGGAGTAGAAGCGGCAGAAATTTCTAAAGATGATGTTGTTTTTGACTTATATTGTGGAATAGGTACAATATCACTATTTATGGCAAAATATGCAAAAAAGGTATATGGAATAGAAATTGTAGAAGAAGCAATAGAAGATGCTAAAGAAAATGCCAAATTAAATAAAGTAGATAATACAGAGTTTATTGCAGGAGATGTAGAATTAATATTAGATGACTTAATAAACAACAAAAAAGTTATACCTGATATTATTATGATAGATCCTCCAAGAAAAGGTTTAGATAATAAAAGTATAGAAAATATATTAAAAGTAAGCCCTAAAAAAATGGTATATATTAGTTGCAACCCTGCAACATTAGTTAGAGATTTAGCAAAGCTAGAAGAAAAATATGAAATTAAAATGATAAGGCCTGTTGATATGTTTCCATTTAGTAAGCATATTGAATGTGTTAGTGTTTTGAAATTAAAAGAGTAAATAAAGTGCTTTAATAAAGTACTTTATTTTTTTGAAAAAGTTATAAGAAACACTTGCCGTTTTCATTCGTAAATGGTACAATATTTACGAATGAAAACGGCAAAGGGGAAATAGTGATGGATGATATACAAAAGGTAGAAAAATTATTAAAAAAGAATAATGGAGTAATTGAAACATACCAAGTAGAAGATTTAGGGATTAACAATAAGGTTTTAACGAGAATGATAGAGAGAGGATTGATAGAAAGAGTAGCAAGAGGAACATATATAGGTGCAGATACATTTGAAGATGAATACTTTATTACTCAAGCAATTTGCAAGAAGGGAATATTCTCTCATGAAACAGCTTTGTATTTTCATGATTTATGCGATAGAACACCTATAAGATATCAATTAACAATACCAAGTTACTATAATACAAAATTGTTAAAAAATAAAAACTATCAATTTTTTTATTTAAAAGAAGAATTATATGAAATAGGAATTGTAGAAATGAAAACACCTTATGGGAATAAAGTAAAAGTCTATGATTTAGAAAGAACAATATGCGATATTATAAGAAATAAAAAGAAAATTGAAATAGCTTTATTTACAGACGCAATGAAAAGATATGCTGAAAGAAAAGATAGAAATTCTATTAAATTGCATAAATATGCAAAAATATTTAATATTGAAGATGAACTAAGAAAATATCTGGAGGTTTTGCTATGATAGCTAAAAATAGAGCACAACTAAAAGCTTGGATAAAAAATATGTCATCTAAAGTAGAAGTAAATGAAAATATTATCTTACAAAACTATATGCTAGAGAGACTATTAGAAAGAATTTCTGTATCAAAATATAAATATAAATTTATATTAAAAGGTGGAATGTTAATAACAGCTATAGTTGGAATAGATGTGAGAAATACTTTAGATATGGATGCAACAATAAAAGGTTTTGACTTAGAAAAAGATAATCTTGAAAATATTTTAGAAGAAATATTTAAAATAGATTTAGATGATGGTGTAACTTTTGAATTTAGAAACATTAAAGAAATACGACAAGAAGATGAATACGGTGGATATAGAGTATCACTAGATGCCAAGTTTGATAAATTAGTTGTACCTATGAAATTAGATATAACAACAGGAGATGTTATTACTCCAAAGGAAATAAAATACAAATTCGATTTAATGTTTGAAGAACGTTCTATTGAAATACTTGCTTATAATATGGAAACTGTAATAGCAGATAAATTTGAAACAATTATATCAAGAAATGTTGATACTACAAGAGCAAGGGATTTTTATGACATCTATATTTTATGGACAACACAACAGAAGAATTTTGATAAGAAATTGTTAAAACAAGCTATTATAAAGAAATTTGAGTACAGAGAATCTATTGATAAATTAAATAATATAGAAGAGATAATGGAAGTTATAAAAGATAGTGAAGCACTTAAAGAGCATTGGAAAAACTATCAAAGTAAATTTAGCTATGCAGAAGATATTAGTTATGAAGATACGATGAATGTGTTGGAAGAAATATCAAAGATAATAAAGAATAAGATATAAAGTTATAAATGGAGTATAAAAGAAAATGACATTAGAAGATTTAAAAATAGAATATGACAAATTACAGAAACAATACGGAGCTAAAGAATTAGATTCTATTAATAATGGTGGATGTGTAAAAAATCCTGATATATGTTTTGTGTTTATGAATCCAACAGCAAGAAATATAGCATCATCAAAAGAATGGAAAGGAATAAAATCTCCATGGATAGGAACAAAGAATATATGGGATTTATTCTATAATATTGGTTTAATGGATGAAGAAATTTATAAAAAAATAAAAAGTATAAAGGGAAACGAATGGACAGAAGAATTTGCAAAAAAAGTATATAGTGATGTAGAAAAACATAAATATTTTATTACTAATTTAGGCAAATGTACTCAAGTGGATGCAAGGTCATTGCCCAATAGCGTATTTGAAAAATATTTGGATTTATTAAAAAAAGAAATAGAAATTATAAATCCAAAAGTAATTATATTATTTGGAAATCAAGTAAGTTCTATTGTTCTTAATAAAAAAATATCTGTTTCACAATGTAGGAAAAAGTTATTTAAAGAAAAGATGGGACAAAAGGAATATAAATTTTACTCAGTATATTATCCTGTTGGAAATGGAAGATTTAATATAGATAAGTCAATTGAAGATATTAAATGGATAATGGAAAATGAAATAAAAAATAGGAGTAAAAAGTGGAATTTAAAAAGATAGAAATAGAAGAATTCTATAAGCTAAAAAGATTATTTCCAGGAAATGAAGAACTTTGGGAAAAGTATAGAAATATGCAAGTAGAAAAGCTTGAGAAAAAAGAAATAGACATATTTGTAATAGAGAATAATGAAAATATTGTTGGAGAGATTACAGCTAATTATAAAAGTAACAAGTTAGAAAATGAGGCAAAATCTGGAATAAGAGCATATTTAGAAGCTTTTAGAATAGATAAAGATTATAGAAATCAAGGATTAGGACAAGAACTAATTAATTATTGCATAGAATATTTAGAAAATATAGGTTATACAGAATTTACAATAGGAGTAGAAGATGAGAATGAAATAGCTAAACATATATATTCTAAATTAGGTTTTACAAAGAGAATAGCTAAAGGGCATGGAGATGAATTTGATAATAGTGAATATACTTTATATTTAAAAGAGAAAAATAAAAGTTAAAATTAAAAATTTAGGAGTAAGATATGAAAAAGTTAAATATAATACTTGTTTATAATAAAAAAGAAGATAAAATACTTATGTGTAAAAGAGAAAAAGAACCATTTAAGGGAAAATTTAATCTTGTCGGAGGAAAAGTAGAACAAGGAGAAGATGAACTACATGCAGCATATAGAGAGTTACAAGAAGAAACAGGAATAACAAAAGATGATATTAAATTAACTAATCTTATGAACTTTGAATATAAGATGCAAGATATGGAATTGGAATTATATGTAGGAAAATTAAATAAAGAAAAGAAATTAGTTGAAGAAATAAATAAATTATATTGGATTGATAAACAAGATGATTTTTTTGATGTAGAAAAATTTGCAGGAGAAGGAAATATTGGACATATGATGAGACAAGTGGAATTATATAAGGATAAATTGTTTTAACTATTATGGAGGAATTTTAATGGCAAAAGTTTATAAAAAACTATTATTTGATTTAGATAATACTTTAATTGATGATAATGAAAATAGAAGATATGCAATGAAGAAAATATTAAATGACAGAAAAGAAGAGATAACAGAGGAAAAATTAGATAATTTTATTAAATTAGATGATAAGTATTGGAAAGATAGAGCAGAAGGGAAGATAAAAGATCCATATAAATTTAAGACATTGGAAGAAAAAACTACATGGGTAAGGGCACAAAGGTTTATGATGTATTTTGATTGTTCATTTGAGGAAGCTGTAGAAATAAACGAAAAATATATTGAATATTTAAAAACTAGTATAGTTCCAATAAAAAATGCGGAAGCAATATTAAAATATTTAAATGAAAAACAATATGAAATATATATTGTAACAAATGGACCAGCAAAGCCAGTTGAAAATAAATTAAATAGTATAAATGCAATCAAATATATTAAGTCTGTATTTACAGCAGAAGAAGCGGGATATATGAAACTACATCGAGAGTTCTTTGATAAATTCTTTAAAAAGATAAATAACTATCAAAAAGATGATATGTTAATAATAGGAGATGAATTAGAAAAAGATGTATTAGGTGGTATTCAAAATGGAATAGATTCTTGTTGGTTTAATATGAAAAGAGTAAAAAATAATACAGAAATTAAACCAAGTTTTGAAATAACTAACTTACTAGAGTTAGAAAATATTTTATAAAAATAATGAAAGAAAAAGAGAAAAATTTGTTAATTGATATAAAGGTTTAGAAAGTAATTAAATTTACTTTCTTTTTTTCTTTTAAATTTGAGAAAATATTAAAAGTATGATATAAATATAGAAAAAGAGGAAAAAGGAGAAATAAATATGCAAAGAATTATAGTAGAAGTTGGTTCAAAAAATACCAATATAGATATATGTTATGGAAAAGAATCAAAACATATATTAACTATTCCAATAGAATTTGAAAAAGATCATGAAAAAGAAAACAAACTAACTAAAGAAGATATAGATAAATTAATTGAAAGAGTACATATATTAAATGTAGTTTATGATGATATTCATATATATGGAACAGGTATATTTAGAGAATTAAATGAAGAGAATATAAAAGAATTTGTAAAAGAATTTAAAGAAAAAACAGGAAGAGAGTTTAACATACTTAGTGAAGAAGAGGAAAAAGAATTACATGAGAAAGGCGTAGAATATTTAGCTAATAGAAATAATTAAAAATATTTTTACCTAAGTAGCTATTTCTACAAATTTAGCATAAAAAAAGTGTATAATAGATTATGAGATGTTTCCTAAATGTGACAAAGAGTGTGCAAAGGAAACGTCCCGAATGCGACATGGGAGGAAAAGATGGAAGAATTTAAATCAGGATTTGTAACTTTAATTGGAAGAACAAATGTAGGAAAATCAACTTTAATCAATTTATTGGTAGGTGAAAAGGTAGCAGCTATTGCAAATAAAGTTCAAACAACTAGAACAGCAATTAGAGGAATTGTAAATAGACCTAATTCACAAATAATATTTACAGATACACCAGGAATCCATAAACCTAGAACTAAATTAAATGAAACAATGTTAGATACTTCTTTTACTAGTTTAAAAGATGCTGATTTAGTTTTATTTTTAATTGATGCAACAAGTGATGAGATAGGTAGAGGAGATAGTAGAATATTAGAAAAAATAAAAGAAGATAAAGCAAAAACTATACTAATTATAAATAAAATTGATTTAGTAAAAAAAGAGAAACTTTTAAAACTAATTGATTTATATAGTAAAGAATATGATTTTGAAGCGGTTATTCCAATATCAGCAACAGACCCAAAATATAAGGATATAATTTTAGACGAGATAGAGAAGAACTTAAAACCAGGTCCTGCATATTATGATAAAGAGGAATATACAGACCAAACTATGCGTCAACTTGCAGAAGAAACAATTAGAGAAAAGGCTTTGAAATTGCTACAAGATGAAGTACCACACGGAATTTATGTTGAAGTAGAGAAAATGAAAGAAAGAAAAAATAAAAATGGAGAAGAGATATACGATATAGAGGCAACAATATATTGTTTAAGAAATTCTCATAAAGGAATTATTATTGGAAAAAATGGTGAAATGCTTAAAAGAATTGGAAGAGCTGCAAGAATTGATATGGAAGAAAATTTTGGTGTAAAAGTAAATCTAAAAACTTGGGTAAAAGTAAAAGAAGATTGGCAAGATAATAATTCCATTGTAAATAAATTTAAGTTACAATGATGATAAAACTATAATAAATGAAAAAGAAAAGAGAAAAAATTAAAAGTCAGTATAAAAAGAAATGAAAAAGCAAAAGATAGAATTAAAGTTAAATAAAAACTTTAATCAAAAAAGGAAGTGAGCTTATGATAAAGAAAATAGCATGGGATACCTTTAAAAATACAGGAGACATTAATGCGTTTTTAGAATTAAAACAAATAGAGAACATAGAAAAAAATATATATGGAGAAAAGGATATAGAGAAAAATGGCGAACATAAAGATGAATGGAATAATACTCTCTGAACATAATCTTGGTGATTTTGATAAAATGCTAACAATGTTAACGCCAGGTATTGGAAAGATTTCGTGTGTAGCTAAAGGAGCAAGAAGACCTAAAAGTGCTCTTTTAGCTGGCACGCAAATGTTTTGCTTTGGAGAGTATTTGATGTATAAAGGGACAAGTACATATCATATAAATTCAGTTGAACCAATCGAAATATTTTATAACCTAAGGACTGATTTAGATAAATTAAAATATGCTGTGCATATAAATAAAATTGTCCAAGATGTAACACATGAAAATCAAAATTGTTATAATATTTTACAATTGTTATTAAATACACTTTATACAATTTCAGAGACAGATAAAGATTTGGATTTCATTTTAAGTGTATTTAAATTGCGCTTATTATCAATATTAGGATTTACTCCAAATATAAGAGAATGTGTTACTTGTAGAGAAAAAGAAAATTTGGAGTTCTTTAGTATAAAAGATGATGGCTTTAAGTGTAAAGTATGTGGCAAGCAGGATACATCTGCGTTAGAAGTGAGTGAAAGCGCAAAAAATGCAATTATATATACAATTACAGCACCTGCTAAAAAGTTATATTCATTTAATATAAAAGAAGAGTCTTTAGAAGAATTTAAATTGATAGCTAAAATATATTTTAACCAAAAATTAGAAAAAGAGTATAAGTTAGAAGAATTGTTTTAAAAAACTTGAAAAAAATCAAAATAACAGATATAATAAACATATAACTTGAAATTTTAACTTTAAAAGAGAAGGGAGCGATTTTTATGAAAATAAAAATAACAGGAAAGGAACTAAAGATAACAGAAGCAATAAACGATTATGTTGAAAGAAAATTAGACAGAATTGATAAATATTTCGAAGATGCAGAAGCTGAGGTTACTTTAAGAACTGAAAAGACAGAGCAAATTGCTGAAATTTATGTATCAGCAAATGGAGAAAAATACAGAGCAGTAACAGAGGACAAAGATATGTATGCATCTATAGATAAAGATATAGATATTCTAGAAGGACAAATCAGAAAATCAAAAACTAAAAAAGAAAAAATGATGAGAGAAGGTTCTCTAAAAACAATGGAAGTAAACGAGGAAAAACATGCAGAGGTAGAAAACGAAATAATAAAAACATCTTATTATGATATTAAACCAATGCTTCCAGAAGATGCAGTATTAAAATTACAAGAAAAACCAACACATAATTTCCTAGCATTTATAAATGTGGAAACAGGAAAAGTAAATGTTGTACATAAATTAAAAGATGGTAAAAATTATGGTTTAGTAGAACCAGAAGAATAGAAATAATAAGGCAGGAATAATCCTGCCTTAAATAGTATAATGAAAATAAGTAAATAAAAAATGAAAATAGAAAAGAAGGAAGAAAAGTCAATGATAGAAGGAATGGATAAATTAAGAAAAGAGATAGAGGATTATAAGCCATATAATGAACAAGAAGAACAAGATAAAAAAGTTATGTTAGAATATATAGATACATTTGATGACGTTCTAACAAGAAATAATGAATTTGGACATTTTACAGCATCAAGCTGGGTGCTAAATAAAGATAGAACAAAGGTATTAATGATATATCATAATATTTATAAATCATGGGCATGGACAGGAGGACATAGTGATGGAGATAGCAATTTGCTAAATGTAGCAATAAGAGAAGTGAAAGAAGAAACAGGAGTAAAATATGTAAAACCGATATCAGATAATATTTTTTCTTTAGAAATAATATGTGTTAATGGACATGTAAAAAGAGGAAAATATGTATCTTCACATGTACATTTAAATGTTACATATTTATTAGAAGCAGATGAAGAGGAAAAATTAAAGATAAAAGAAGATGAAAATAGTGGCGTTAAATGGGTAGATATAGATAAAGCGATAGACTTATCAAATGAAGAATGGATGAAAGGTATTTATAAAAAGTTAATAAAAAAGCAGAAGATATAATCTTTTGCTTTTTTATATTAATTATTATATTAATATATTTAATAAAAATATATTAATCAACAAGCATAGGCCCGATTTCAGTTACAGTACCTGCACCTAAAGTTACAACAATATCATTTTTTTCTATATTATCTTTTACATATTTTACACATTCATCAAAATCAGGAATATATTTAGCTTCTTTTCCTAAAGAATTGATTTTATCAACTAAATCTTTTGAAGAAATGTTATATGTATTTTTTTCTCTTGCAGCATATATATCTAAAACTACAATGTGGTCAAAATTAATTAAAGCATCTGCAAAATCATCTAATAAAGTTTTGGTTCTACTATAAGTATGTGGTTGGAAAATAACCCAAGACTTATTATATTTTTTATTTGATAATGAATTATATGTTGCTTTTATTTCTGTTGGGTGATGTGCATAGTCATCATAAACACTTGATGTTCCATTTATTTTTCCTTTAAATTCGAATCTTCTATGTGCGCCTGTAAATCTTTCTAATGCAACTGCTATATCTTTTCTCTCAATTCCATATTCTGTGCATAAAGCAGTACAAGCTAAAGCGTTTAAAACATTGTGACGTCCAGGTACAGAAAGTTGCAATTTTACGAAAAATTCATTTTTATAATATACATCAAATTCTGGGAAACCATCATCATCAAAAGTTATATTTTTAGCTGTAAAATCAGCATCTTGGTTATCTATACCATATGTATAAAATTTTGCTCCAGTATATTTTGGTAAATCCATACAATTTTTATCGTCAGCATTTGTAATTAAAATACCATCACTTGGAAGTAGTTTAACATATTTAATAAAAGCATTTTTGATATTATCAAAAGTTTTAAAATAATCTAAATGGTCATTATCTATGTTTAAAATAATTTCAGCTTTAGGACTAAATTTTAGAAAACTTTCAACATATTCACAAGCTTCAATAATAAAATGTTCACTATTTCCAACTCTGTAATTTCCATTTAGAGGTTTTAATAGGGCACCTACTTGAATACTAGGGTCTTTTAGAGCTTCTAGAAAACAAAGTGAAACCATAGATGTTGTTGTTGTTTTACCATGTGTTCCTGAAATACAGATAGTATCTTTATAACAACGAGTAATTTTACCTAAGAAATCAGCTCTTTCTATTGTTGGAATACCTAGTCTTTGGGCTTCTAACATTTCTGGGTCATCTTGTTTTATTGCAGCAGAATAAATTACAACATCAGATGTTGCAACATCTTCTAAACTATGACCGATAACAACTTTAATTCCTTTTTTTAATAATAATTGAACTGCTTCAGAATCAGAAGTATCAGAACCTGTAACATTAAATCCCCAGTTCTGTAAAATCGCTGCAATTCCACTCATACTGATTCCACCAATTCCAATCATATGTATGTTTTTATATTTTTTTATATGTTCAATGTTTGGCATAAATACACAACTCCTTTTATGATATCAAATTATATAATTATATTCCCAAAATTTCAAGTGTTTAGATAAAAATGTAATATATAATATTAAAAAAATAAAAATTGGTTACAATATTTATGAGAAAAATAAAAAGAAAAATAAATAAAAATTAAATTTTTGTAAAAAAAAGAAGGAAAAACATTTTTTATGAAGAATAATATAATTGTACATAAGATTAAAATATATGTACAAAAATTTTTAAAACTTAAGGAAGGCGGTGCACGCAAAATGCAAATCACAGATGTACGTTTAAGAAAAGTAAATTCAGAGAACAGAATGAAAGCTGTTGCTTCTGTAACATTCGATAACGAGTTCGCAGTACATGACATTAAAGTTATCGAAAGCCAAAATGGATTATTTATAGCTATGCCAAGCAGAAAAACTCCAAACGGAGAATTCAAAGATATAGCTCATCCAATTAATGCTGAAACTAGAGAGAAAATTCAAAAAGCTATTTTAGAAGCTTATGAAGCTCCAGAACAAACAGAAGAATCAGCAGAATAATAAATAATTACCACGCATAAAAGCGTGGTTTTTAATTTTCTATTAGTATGAATTATAAGTAACAATTTGCGTAAAAAGGCCAGAAAATTAATGCATAGTGGGGTTGTAATATTGACAAAATCAGTATTTTGTGATAAAAATTGTATGATATTTGTTAATTATTATGAGATAGATTATCAATAAAAATAGTATAATATTTTTGCTTTGGTAAAATATAAAGGAGTGATATTACGTATGGAGTATTCAAAAAAGACTGACATAAAATGGCAAGAAAAATGGAAAGAAAATAATGTTTATAAATTTGATATAAATAGTGATAAAGAAAAGCTTTATTGTTTAGAAATGTTTTCATATCCATCAGGAGCTAAGTTGCACTTAGGACATTGGTTTAACTATGCACCAGCAGATTCTTTTGCAAGATTTAAAAAAATGGAAGGTTATAATGTTTTTCATCCAATGGGATTTGATGCATTTGGACTTCCAGCTGAAAATTATGCAATAAAAACAGGAATACATCCTGAAGAATCAACAAAGAAAAATATAAAAGCCATGAAACACCAATTAGAAGAAATGGGTGGAAGTTATGATTGGAATTATACTGTAGAGACATGTATGCCAGACTATTATAAGTGGACGCAATGGATTTTTATACAATTATATAAAGCTGGTTTAGCATATAAGAAAGAGGCTCCCGTAAATTGGTGTGATAGTTGTAAAACTGTATTGGCAAATGAACAAGTTATAAATGGAAAATGTGAAAGATGTGGCTCAGAAATAAAAAGAAGAAAATTAGCACAATGGTTTTTCAAAATAACTAAATATGCTGAAGAATTATTACAAGACTTAGATAAATTAGATTGGCCTGAATCAACTAAAAAAGTTCAAGTAAATTGGATTGGAAAATCTGAAGGTTCAGAAATTGTATTTAAATGCGAAAATAATAAGGAGATAACAGTTTTTACAACAAGACCAGATACATTAAATGGTGTAACTTATGTAGTTTTAGCACCTGAAAGTAAACTTGTTCAAGAAATTACAACAGAAGAATATAAAGAAAATGTAAAAAATTATATAGAACAAACATCAAAATTAAGTGAAATTGAAAGATTATCCACAGAAAAGGAAAAAACAGGAGTTTTTACAGGAGCATATGCTATAAATCCTATAAATAATGAAAAAGTTCCTATTTGGATAGCAGATTATGTACTTGAAGATTATGGAACAGGTGCTGTTATGGCTGTTCCAGCACATGATGAAAGAGATTATGAATTTGCTAGTAAATATGGTTTACCAATAAAACAAGTTGTAAATAAAGAAGATATAGACGATATTGAATTACCATTTACTGAAAAAGGAATTTTAATAAATAGTGGAAAATATGATGGATTATCTTCTGAAGAAGCTAAAAAACAAATCACTGAAGATTTAGCTTTAAAAGGAGAAGGTAGAAAAACAGTAAATTATAGACTAAAAGATTGGTTAGTTTCAAGACAAAGATATTGGGGAGCACCTATTCCAATTATATATTGTGATAAATGTGGAGTAGTTCCAGTACCAGAAGAAGATTTACCAGTACTATTACCTCATAATGTAGAATTCAAACCAGATGGAGAATCACCATTAAAGAAATCAAAAGAATTTATGAATTGTACATGTCCTAAATGTGGAGGAAAGGCAACAAGAGAGGCAGATACATTAGATACATTTGTATGCTCATCTTGGTATGAATTAAGATATCCGGATTGTAAAAATGATAAAGAAGCTTTTAGTAAAGATATAGTAAATAAAATGAATCCTGTTGATGTATATGTAGGGGGAAAAGAACATGCAGCAATGCATTTAATATATGCTAGATTTATGACAAAAGCTTTAAGAGATTTAGGATATTTAGATTTTGATGAACCTTTCAAAAAATTAATACACCAAGGAATGATATTAGGTCCAGATGGAAATAAAATGAGTAAAAGTAAAGGTAATACGGTTTCACCAGAAGAATATATAGATGAATATGGTTCTGATGTGTTTAGAATGTATATTATGTTTGGATTTGACTATAGACAAGGAGGACCATGGAACGAAAAAGGAATTGAAGCAATGGTTAGATATTTTACTAGAATTGAAAAAATTATAGAAGATACTAACGAATTAAAGAAGACAGAAACTGATATAGAAAAAATAGAAGATAAAGAAAAAGAACTACTTAGAGTAAAGAATCAAACTATAAAAGCAATGACTGAAGATATTGATGATTTTAGATTTAATACTGCAATTGCAAGAAGTATGGAATTATCAAATAAAATAAATGAGTATATGAAAGGAAGCGAAATTAATAAGAAAATACTAGTTGAAACAGTAGAAATATTAATTATTTTGTTAGAACCTTTAGCACCACACTTTGCAGAAGAGCAATGGCAGAGATTAGGTAAAAAAGACTTTGTATATAATCAAAAATGGCCAAATGTTTCAGAAGAAGAATTAAAAGGTGGAAAAAAAGATATTCCAATTCAAGTAAATGGCAAACTAAAATGTTGTGTTACTGTAAATGCAGAACTTAATGAAAAAGAAATATTGGAATTAATAAAAAAAGACCCAAAAGTTATTAAGATTCATGAAGATAATGAAGTAATAAAAGAGATATATGTGCCAGGTAGAATATATAATATAGTAACTAAGAAAAAATAAAATTATATGATATATTTAACACAGTAGAAAATATAAAAAGAATTTTTAAATTATGTTATATAATAATTTGAAATAAGGCAACCGCAATCTCATTGGCTTTAGACGATGGGTAGTTCACTCTAATATTATTGCTTATGAAATAGATATAAGTTTTATACTTATATCTATTCAGACCGTTGACAAAGTCCACTTTTTTAAAAAGTGACTTTGTCAACTATTTTTTTCTCCCACTTTGCTATTAAAAAGTCTATATTTTTTATAATATTAAAAAATTTTTATACAAGAAAGTATTATTGCTCTCCACTTTTAATAACTTTATTTTAGAAAATTTTTAAATATATAGTTTGTCAACAAACTGAATAGATATAAGTTTTATACTTATATCTATTTTTAAATTTAAAAGACTCAAAAAAACTTGAAAAAATATGAAAAACAAGGTAAAATAGATAATAGTTTAAAAATAAGGAGAAGAAAAATGTATTTAATAGTAGGGCTAGGAAATCCTGAAGAAGATTATAGTAATACAAGACATAACATGGGATTTAATACAATAAATAAAATATCTAAAGAATATGATATTGAAGTAAATAAAAAAAAATTTAAAGGTCTATATGGAACTGGAATGATAGAAGGCAAAAAAGTAATATTATTAAAACCACAGACTTTTATGAACTTAAGTGGAGAAAGTGTTAAAGAGGTTGTTGACTTTTATAAAATAGAACATAATGATATAATTGTTATTTATGATGATATGGATGTAGACTTAGGAACTATAAAGATAAGAAAAAAAGGTGGACCAGGATCTCATAATGGAATGAAATCAGTAGTTCAGTATTTAGGTACAGATTTTGCTAGAATAAGAGTTGGCATTGGAAAACCTGAAGATGAGGATTTTATAAGATATGTAATAGGTCCAATACCAGAAGAAGAAAAAGAAATGTTAGATAAATCAACGACAACCGCAAAAGATGCAGTAGTCGAAATAATAAAATCAGGCGTAGATAATGCGATGAATAAATTTAATTAAAAGGAAGGTAAATATGACAGAAATATTTGTACGAAAAAATAAAAATAAGAAAGAAATAGCTTTAGTAGAAAATGGAATATTAGTAGAATATTACGAAGAAGATAATAAACAAAATAGAAAAGAAGGAAATATTTATATAGGTATAGTAAAAGACATAATAGAAGGGATGCAATCAGCTTTTGTAAATATAGGTACAGAAAAAAATAGTTTTATACACTTGAAAGATGTTTTACCAAAAGTGGATGAAACTAAGGAAAGATTAGATACAAGTATTAATATAAAAGATGCTATAAAACCAAATCAAAAAATATTAGTACAAGTTAAAAAGGACAGTAATGATAAGAAGGGGGCAAGGGTATCTACACATATAAATTTACCTAGTAAATATGTTGTTTTAATGCCAAATACAGATATAGTTACTATATCTCAAAAAATAGAAGATAAAAAAGAGCAAGAAAGGCTTATAAAATTAGTAAGAGAGAACTTAAGTAAAAATAACGGAGCTATTATTAGAACATCAGCAGAAGGAAAAGAACAAGAAGTAATAGATGACATAAAGAAAATTGAAGCAAAATGGAACAAAATAACAGGAACAAATATTGATCCGAACAATAATAAGCCTAAACTTTTATATAAAAGTGAAAATATATTAGAGAAGATTTTAATGGATTTAATAGAAAACAATATATATAGAATTATAGTAAACGACAAAAATGAGAAAGAAGAAATTGAAAAAGTATTAAAGGAAAATACGGAATATAAAGACATAAAAATAGAATTAAAAGAAAAAGAGAATATTTTTGATATATATGATATAGAAAAACAAATAGATAAATCAAAGAATAGAAAAGTTTGGCTTAAATGTGGAGGATTCATTACTATAGATAAAACAGAAGCTTTAACAGCAATAGATGTAAACACAGGAAAATATACGGGAAATAAAAACTTAGAGCAAACAATATTTAAGGTAAATAAGGAAGCAACAGTAGAGATTGCAAAGCAAATAAGATTACGTGATACGGGTGGAATAATTATTATTGATTATATAGATATGGAAAGTAAAGAAGATAAAGATAAAATAGTAGAAATACTAAAAGAAGAATTAAAGAAAGATAGATCTAAAACACAAGTAGAAGGATTTACTAAATTAGATTTAATGGAAATGACAAGAAAACATATATGCAGTCATAAGGAATGAGACATTTTGGGGACGGGCCTTTTTTGTCTCAAATAAAAGGAGTAAAGAATGAACGTAGGATTTATATCACTTGGATGTAGTAAAAATTTAATAGATACAGAAATAACTATTGGAAAGTTTAAAGAACATAATTATAATGTCGTAAATGATGAAGAAAAAGCAGATATATTAGTTATTAACACTTGTGGATTTATTGATTCTGCAAAAGAGGAAGCAATAAATACAATATTAGAAATGGCGGAGTATAAAGAAAAAAGATGTAAGTATTTAATTGTAATGGGGTGTTTAGTACAGAGATATTACGACGAATTAGTAAAATTACTTCCTGAAGTAGATTTATGGTTAAAACTTGATGAATATGATGTTCTTTGGGATAAGATAGAAGATTTAGTAAAAAGGAATGTTATAGAAAAATCTAAAACAAAGAAAATAACTAAGATATCAGAGATTCCACCAATGCCTATGTTTTCACAAGAAGAATTCTTAGATAGAACTGTAACTACAGGAGAAAATTATGCTTATTTAAAAATAGGAGAAGGTTGTAGTAATAGATGTACATATTGTGCAATTCCTTATATAAGAGGTCCTTTTGTTAGTAGAAAAAAAGAAGATATATTAGAAGAAGCAAAAGATTTAGCTAAAAAAGGAATAAGAGAATTAATTATAATTGCACAAGATACTACAAAATATGGTGTTGATATATATGGAGAAAGTAAACTTGCAAACTTACTAGATGATATAAGTAAAATTGATGGCATTAAATGGATTAGATTTTTATATAGCTATCCAGAAGGTATAACAGATGAATTAATAGATGTTGTTGCAAAAAATCCTAAGATTGCAAAATATTTTGATATACCACTTCAACATATATCAGATAATATTTTAAAAAGAATGAACAGGAAAACAAATAAAAAACAAATAAATGAATTAATATCTAAAATAAGAAATAAAATACCTGATGTAACATTAAGAACAAGTCTAATTGTTGGATTCCCAGGAGAGACAAAAGAGGAATTTAACGAATTATTAGATTTTGTAAAAACAGCAAAGTTTGATAAATTAGGAGTGTTTAAATATTCTAAGGAAGATGGAACACCAGCTGCAAAACTTCCTGAACAAATACATGGAAATACAAAAACTTCAAGATATAATAAAATAATGAAAGAACAAAAAGTAATCTCAAAAGAAAATCTAGAAAAGAAAATAGACAAAGTTTATGAAGTATTAATAGAAAATATATCTTTTGATGGTAAATATTATATAGGAAGAACTATTGAAAATGTTCCTGATATAGATGGGTTAGTATATATAAAAAATGAAGATAAATTAAATGAAAAAGACTTGATTAATAAATTTGTTAATTGTAAAATTATAGATGTAAATAGTTATGATTTGGTTGGAAAAATCATTTAGGAGATGATAATATGAGAATTCATTTAGATGATGGAAGAATAGCAGAAGTAACAGTTAGAAGACAGGATGATTTATATGAATATTATATTGAGGATGTAAGAATAGGCGTATTAGACCCAAAAGTAATGGAAGATAATATTTTAATCTTACAAAATACATTAGATAATGAAGTATCATCGCAAATAAAAGACGAAATAGATGGAATGTCAAGAGAAGATATAGAAAAAGAAGCTGAAATAACAAGAAAAATTGATACTTACATGAGAGAATTGGGCGATAGAGATTTACATGTAAGAGATATAAGAAGAATTGAATTACAAAATGAGGATAAAGAACCCAAAAGTGAAGAAAAAGAAAATGCAAATGAAGAAGAACAAGAAGGAAAAGATGTAACGACTATAGGAGATGTAAATGTAAAACAAACTATAGAATTGGCAGAAAGAGCAAATGATATGCATGACATAAAAACATGGATAGGTGGAAGACTACCAGATGATGCTCAAGAATTAGGTGTAATAGAATCATATCAGATGAGTGATATAAGAGATGAAAGTGGAAAAAGCTATGTCAATAATACTACAAGATATTCATTAATTATAATAGATAAAAGTGGAAAAGTAGAGCCATTATCTAAATATATACCTGAATTAGAACAAAAAGATAGTGCAGGAAATGATCCAAGAGAAGAAAAATACCAAGTAAGAGATGATGGAACAGTAAAAAAAGATAGTGTTCTTAGTGAATATTCAATAGGAGATAAGGTAATACACATTGATAATAACGAATATGGAAGAATAGAAGTAAATATAGGAGAAGAGTCAAGAAATTCAACAGAAACCATGGGGGTACAAGTTAGAGATTCTAATACTGTTTTTGTACCAGATACAAGTACAAGAAGCGTAATTGGAGAATATGAGCAAAATGGAGAAGATACAGTTGAAGAAAATTTGAAAGAAGCAGAAACACATCCTGATTCAGATGATAGTAAAATTTATGAAACTGATGTTGATGGAGACTTATCTACAAAATCACATATACATGTAGATGATAAAATTCGACTAGAAGACGGAACAGAAATGACATTTGATGAACTTGCAAGAAGATGGGGATTTTATAATGATGATGGAACACCAGATAAAGAACATGCAAAAGAAAGATATGTAGAAAAGCAAAATGAAGATTTGGAAAGAACTCCACAGGAAGTTGTTGAAGAATTGGACGAAGAGTTTGAAGACCCAAGAACGCAAAATCAAAGGGAATAATAAAAAAGGAGCTTATAGCTCCTTTTATTGTGGCTCTACATGAACTACAGTCTTATAAATATTGTCTAATTTAGTAACTGATTTTTCTAATTCATCTGCTAAGCCATGACTTTCGAAAGTAGACATATTACCATCTAGACCAATAGTAATAAAAACTAAATATCTATCTCCAACAGGGGTAGAAACAATGTCTTTTACATCTTGAATTTCTTTGTAACTATGTGCTATTTCTAAAATTAAATCTTTTGTTTTACTATCTATACTAATATCCATTAAGACATTATAACTTTCTATAAAAATTGTAATTCCTGTATAGCATATCCATAAAGAAATACCAATACCTACAATACCATCAAACCAATATATACCAAACAAAGTAAGAATTACAGAAATTAGTGTAAAAGTAGTTATAACACAGTCATTTCTGTGGTCTTTCATATTTGCCTCAAGTAAAATACTTGGGTGTTTCTTATTTACTGAATGTGTATATAAATATAAGCATAATTTAGTTATTATTGTAATTATACAAACAAGTATTAAAAACCAAGAAAATGAAAGTTGTGCTCCTGATATTAAACTTGTAATAGAATCAAAGAGTAGTTTTGCGGCAACTAATATCATTGCTATGCTAATAAACATAGAGAAAATGTATTCAGCCTTTCCATGTCCTAAGTTATGGTCTTCATCATTTGGAACACTAGCAATACGATTGCCGATAAATGTCATAAGAGAAGCAAATATATCACCAGCGCTATTGAAACTATCTGCTATCATAGCTTGGCTTTTACATATAAATCCAATACTTGCTTTTATAATTAATAAAAATATATTCCCGAGCCATACCTAAAATTCCGGCTCTTTTAGTTACAACAAATTTTTCTTCATGATTATCCATAATTTTTTCTCCTAAAAATATTAATTATAATAAATATATTATTTTTGTATTCTTGTTAGAATAGATGAAAATAATATGATTATTATAACACATAAAATTTATAAAATCTAGATAATGTTAGTGAAATTATATATAGTAAAAATTTGCAAAAAAAAATAATAAGTGTTATAATTAAAAAGTACAAAAGGAAAAAATAAAGAGGTGAAGAAATGACAGTAATATTGGCAGTAATATATATATTAATATTTGTTATATTTGCATTAATAGCATATGCTGTATTACAGATAAAATTATTTGGAATGAAAGTAAAAGATTTTTGGTCATTTATTGAAGCAAACCAAATGCTTGATAAACTATATAAATTTGCAAAACAATACGAAAAATTGTCACCACAAGAGCAAATAATTTATTTATCAGAAGCTGAGAAAATATTTAAGGCTTTTGATAGTGTTCCAAATGAATTATGGGAAGAAGAATATGATAAATATAAAGAAGTTTTAAGTAAATATAAAGATATAAGAATGCTTAGATGGGCAGATAAAGCAAGACAAAAAAATTAAGAAGAAAAATCCCCTAGTGATTAGTTATTCACTAGGGGATAAATGCGTTTACGGAAGAAAATCAAGAAGTGGGTCGCGGCGCCACATATAATAGTTATTTTTTTCGCACCACTTGGTTATTTCGTCTTCAAATGTGGCATAGAATGAATCCCAATAACGATAGTCCTGAAATTCAGAATATGAAAATCTTCTGAAGATTATTCCATCACACTTTTTGAGAAATTCTTCTAGTGGATATTGACATCTAGTTGTGGTATCAAAAGCCCAACCATTGTTGATATAAAGAACATGTAGTCTATAGGTAGAAGTATCTACAGACAAAAGATCTTTCTTTACCAGGTAGCAAATATCACCTTTTTGCAAAGTCTTTGCAATTTCAAAGCAAACTAAAGGTGCACGACCAGTACATTGCCTAGAAGATATAGCACGGTATAGCTCTTTATCTTTTGCCTTAATACTTGCAAAGTCTTCCTTGGAAAGAGCAAGTCCTTTCCTTGTAAAAAGCCAAAAATACAATTTGCTAGGAAAGTAGCTTTGAAATACTGCCCGGAAATTTGCTCTAGGACGCTTTTCTTCTTCAATGGGAACTTTTATAATTTTTTTAGTTTGTCTTCCTTTCTCATCTGTTCCATAAGCATAGATTTTAAGATGACGCATTTTAGTCCTTTCCATAAAAGGTTTACAGATAGTGAAATTATAACATATTAGAATTAAAAAAGCAAATAAAAGAGAGGATAACCTCTCTAATAGTAATTTTATTAAAATTTTATAATAACCAAACTTAAAAATACGTAAGCATAACGAAAAGCTTTCTTCATAAATAATCTTGATTTTAACACTTCAAATGTCTCTGACATAGCACAATGTTTATCAACGAAAGTTAATATAAAGCCCTCTAAATATTTTGGAAATTCTATTGTAACTGGCCACATATGTTTTATAATCATATCTTTTTCTTTTTCATTTAAGTCAAATAATTTACAAGCATTTTCACAAGCAATTTTACCATGTGTAAATGCATGAAGACCTTTTCCGCCTGGTTGTCTTTTTCTCCAATCATATAAAAATAAATCATGGAGCATAGCAGCTCTTGCGGCTGATTTATAATCTAAATTATATTTTTTACAGATTAAATAACAGTAATATGCAGCTGTATAACAATGTTCAAAGCATGTTGTTTCATAATGTTGTCTGAAGTTTTTCATTTGCAAAACTGTTTCATTTGTAATTAATGGTTTAATGATTTCTTGAAATTCTTTATCATTTTCCATTAAATCTTTTATATATTCTTTCATAATTTCCTCTTTTTATAAATTTATAATTTTATAATCAAAATTCAATTCTTGCAAAAATTTAAATATATCATTCGTATTTATTAACATAGTAGCTGCGTTATCATTAGGATGAAAGGCAATAAGCTCTTCATCTAAAAGTTCTTTATCAATATAAGTTTTTATATCACGCTCTTTATTGTTTATTAATCCAAATATAGAAACCATACCAGGAGTTATATTCATCTTTTCTTTTAAATTATTTTCACTCGCAAAATGTAATCTATCTTGGATTAAGTTACTTACTTTCTTTATGTCTAATCTTTCAGTGTCTTTAATAATAAATAGATAAAAATTTTTATCATTTTTTCCAGCTAAAAATAAATTTTTTGCTTTACTACATTTTATATCTTTTACATAAAAATCAGCTTCTTCCGATGTGTATACGGCTGGATGATAAATAATGTCATATTTAATATTTAATTTGTTTAAAATTTCTATTACTTCGTTCATATTACCCTCTGATAATAATTATATCATATATAAAATAAACTGTGCAATCAATCTGGTAAAAATTAATAAAATATTTATTAATGATATTTCTATATGATAACAAGAAAAAGAACATAATAATAAAAAAGGCGATTAATAAAAAATTAAGAACTGTAGAAACCTTCAAAAACTAACGGAAATAAGCAAAAGAACAAAAAAATAATGAAATTTATGGGAAAATATTGCAATAATTTGCATTTGATAGTATAATAGAAAAGGTAGCATAATAATATTAACAAGAATATTATTAAAAAAGAGAGGTAGAAAAATGGATTATTTATATATACTAAGAGAAGCTTTAGTATGGGTGATAACAATATTTTGGTTATACAATATTTTAGTAAGTTTATGTTCTTTAGTAAAAATAAAAGACAAACCATTAAAAGTAAAGAAAGACCATAGGTTTATGGCCATAATACCAGCTCATAATGAAGAAGCCGTAGTAAAAAACTTAATAGATAGTCTTAAAGCGCAAAATTATAATAAGGACTTATATGATATTTATGTAATAGCAGATAACTGTACAGATAATACAGCACAAATTGCAAGAGATGCAGGAGCAATTGTGTATGAAAGATTTAATGCTAGTAAAAAAACAAAAGGTTATGCATTAGATTGGTTCTTACAACAAAAAATAAAAGAAGATGCTCCATATGATGCATTTTTTGTATTTGATGCAGATAATATTGTAGATCCTAATTTTATAAAAAATATGAATAAACATCTTTGCCAAGGTGAAGATGTAGTACAAGGTTACAGAGATATTAAAAACCCAACAGATAGTTGGATTACAGCAGGATATGCGTTATTCTATTGGACAATGCACAGATTTTACCATTTAGCAAGATATAATATAGGATTATCACCATTATTAAATGGAACAGGATTTATGGTGAGATTTGATGTTATAAAACCACAAGGATGGGATACAGTAACATTAACAGAAGATATTGAATTTTCCTTAAAAAGAATAATAAAAGGTAAAAAATTAGGTTGGGCAACAGATGCAATAGTATATGATGAACAACCAGTTGGATTTAAACAAAGTTGGTCTCAAAGAAGCAGATGGACAGTTGGACATATGCAATGTATAAAAGAATATACAAAGGATTTAGCAGTAGCAGCTAAAGAAAACAAAACAATGATGAACTTTGATGGTTTATTATATATTGTAGGAAGTATACCAATGTTTATTATAACAATAGCATTATTGTTTACAAACTTCTTGATGTATGCAGGAGATGGAATGACACAAGCAGAACTTATAGAAAATATCATGAGATATTTGATACCAACATTCTTATTGCCAATAGGTACAGCGGCAATAGCTATGTTCTTAGATAAAAGACCTATCAGACCAATGCTTAAAGGTTTAGCTTGTTATCCATTATTTATGGGATCATGGCTTTTAATAAACTTTAAATGTTTATTCAAGAGGGAGACAACATGGGAGAAGATAAACCATGTAAGAGATATAAAAATTGCAGAAGCAGGATTACAAGAAGAAAGAAATTAGAAATAAAGTTGGCTTTAGCCAACTTTATTTTTATATGTAAATAATCTTCCGGCTATGCCGGTAGTAACATAGGCTTTAGCTATGTACTAGACAAAACTCCCTTCATGATAT
>CALXAV010000022.1 GCA_944386385.1 uncultured Clostridia bacterium | reverse complement strand
TAATAAATCGAGGGCTTAACCACAGTATTTATAAAAATCAATCTAAAACCTAAACAATTATTCATCTATGTATTTTTGAATGTGCTTGAATAAAATAAAAAAATTTGCATAAAATATAAAAAAAGACTTGAAATATTTTTCTAATTAATATATACTTAGAAAGTATTAAAAATTAAGTAATCAATTTTCTGGTGATGATGACGTTTAGGGAAATACCTGTTCCCATTCCGAACACAGAAGTCAAGCCTAAATGTGCCGAAAATACTTGTGGGTTACCCTGCTGGAAAGATAGGTTGTTGCCAGATTTATATATATTCCTCGTTAGCTCAGTTGGTAGAGCGCTCGGCTGTAAAGCAGATCGCAAGATCAAAGAAGTTAGCAGCTCTATAAGGAAACTTATAGATGATAAGGTGGCTAAGTCGGTGAAACTCGTAACAAGTAATGTTGACGACAATACCGAGCAAGGCGAAAGCTATGTGTAGAGACTTTACACCACCTACCTAAGTCGTAAGATATGGTAAAGATAAAGTCCAGACTACAAATTATATATTTATATATAATGCTAATGAAAGTTAGTGTAGTGCAGTAACCGATAGGTCGTTGGTTCGAGCCCAACACGAGGAGCCAATAAGAGTTTTCGTCGAACTTTTTGAAAGCCTTGATAAAATTTAATTTCAAGATTACAAAAAGTTTGATGAACACAAAAACTGAAACCGTTTCAAAAGAAACGGTCTTTTTTTGACCAAAATTATTGAAAAAAGGAGGTTTTTGTGGTATTATGTTACATATAATTAAAAAAGAAATCAATATGAGTAAAGAATTACTCTCTAAAATTGAGTGGACTTGCAAAATGAAAAAGGTAAAACCAGAAATTATCAATGGTACCTTAAGAATTGTGGAACATACCAATCTAGCGTATGTAGAGCCACACCGAGTAATTATTAAAGATAAGTTATATTTATTCTTTAATGAACAAGATTACTTTTACATAGGTAGTTTGGATAATAAATATCCACTATCAAAATTTAATGAAAACATAGTATAGCAAGTCAAAGCATTGATATTTTAGAGTTTTTAAAAATTGTACTATATTGATTTATTAATTATGTATAAAAGAAAAAATAGAGGTAGTTAAAACAATAAATAAAAATTTTAAAGTGTCAATAGCTAAACAAATATGCTATGTGGCACTTTTTTTAGTGTCTTTCTATTCATTAAAAGAAAAAGGAGGTAATTTTGTAATGAATGAAGAAAGAAAAGTAGCAGGAATTTATATTCGTGTAAGTACAGAAGATCAAGCAAGAGAAGGATTTAGTCTAGGAGAACAGGAGGAAAAATTAAAAGCACTATGTAAATATAAGGAATACAAAATTTACAAAGTGTATAAAGATGCAGGAATATCAGCAAAAGATATGGAACACAGGCCAGCTTTTCAACAAATGCTAGAAGATATGAGAATAGGTAGAATTAATTATATCGTAGCATATAAACTAGATAGAGTTACAAGGTCTGTTAGAGATTTAGAAATACTAATATATCAGATTTAGAAAAGCATAATTGTTATCTTATTTGTGATAGAGATGATGTAAATACTAGCACTGCAAATGGAAGATTTTTTGTAAGAATGTTAACCGTTCTTTCTCAATTAGAATTAGAGATAGTAAGTGAAAGAACAAAATTTGGAATGACAGGAGCAATTAAATCTGGACATGTGCCTCGGAACTTGCCCAATAGGATACAAAAGAGAAAATAAGAAAATGGTAATAGATGAAACAACAAAAGATTTAGTTATAAGAATATTCAATATGTATTTAGAGGGAAAGAGTTATCAAACAATAGCAAATATTTTAAATAATGAAGGAATACCCACACAAACAAATAAGAAGTGGAAAGATACAACGATTGCTAAAATAATAAGTAATAAGATTTATATAGGAGATTTTGAAAAATATAAAAATATTCAGGAAAAAGAAACAGTGGTCTATATGAATGTTGTTGAACCAATTATTTCAAGAGCAATGTTTGAAGATGTGCAAATACAAAAAGAAAAGAATCAAAGAGCTTTTTGCAGAGATAGGGTATATATCTTTATGCAAAAGATGATATGTCCTAAATGTGGCAAGGTTATGCAATGTAAAGGCTCAGGTGGTAAAAAGAAAAAATATATGTATTATCATTGTAATGAATGTAAAATTTATTTAAGAGAAGATTTAATAGAAAATTTAGTTATGCCATTTATAATGGATTTAATTGAATACGATATGACAGTAAAGAAATATTTTTATCCTGTTTTAGCAGATAAAAAAGAACGAAATACAGAAAAACTTGATAAAGAAATATCTTCATTACAAAGTCAGAAAAATAGAATAAAAGATGCTTATGTAAAAGGTATTGTTGATGTAGAAGAATTTTCTGGAGAGTATAAAGTAATTGATGAAAAATTAACATTATTAGAACAAAAAAGAATAGAAAATATTGATATAAATAAGCAAACATTTAATCCACAACATTTAATGGCAGATAGAGATGTAGAAAAAGAAAAATTAATTTGTTCAAATAAATTTTACGATATGCTTATGGCAGAATGGAAAAGCAAAACCAAAGAAGAAAAACAGGAATTTATCTCGAAGTTTTTAGAGAGTTTAACCATTGAAAAAAATGAAAAAGGTAATTATAACTTAGTAAATATAAAATTAAGAAATACTTTTATAGAGCAAATATATAAACTAATGCAAAATGGAATGTTTGATATGACTATTTCAGATGAAAAAGATAAAGATTTTAGAACAACAATTATGATGGACAAGCAAGAGCTACAAGAATATATTAACCGATTAAATGAATATTACGAAGTATCTTATTATGAGGTGGCAAGATTAGATGAACCAAAGAATGGATACCAGAAAAAATATCTTACAATAGACGAAACAAATGATAATGGAGAAAAACTTTTTAAATTAGTAGAATTAGTTACAGATGATAAAAAATATCCACAGAAAAAAGCAAATAGAATTGTAGGAGCAATTAGAGTAAAGGAAAAAGAAAAAGTAAAGGTTAGTTAAAAATTATATATTGGAGGAATTGAAAATGGAGAATAAAGAATTAAGAAAAAGTTATATTGATGAAAAAACTGGAATTGAATATAGGTTAGTTGGAGATTACTATGTGCCTAATTTAATTTTAAAGAAAGAAGAAAAAATAATTTTAAATAAATATGGTAGAGCAAGATTAAAATTTTTAAAAGAGAATAGAAAAGCTGAATATACAATAATGTTTATAAACGGAACATTAAATAAACATTTAAAAGAAATTCAAGAAACAGCAGAGAAAAGAATTGAGGTTATAATCGAGCAATTAAAACAAAAAAATAATTTAACAGAAGAAATGAAAAACACTGACCAACTTTATTGGGTAGGAATGATGAATAACTTTAGAAATACAGCAGAAGAAATTGTATTAAATGAATTAATTTATGTATAAGAAATTGCTAGTAGGAGTGAAAAGACAAATGTATATACAAATCTAATGTCTATAAGTGTAGCGAGCATAGGTTTTGTGTTGCCACAAAACCGACAGCTTACGCTGAAAGGGGAAAATCTTCCCCTATAACCCCTACTAGAAAATTAAAAAAAGAAATCAAAAATCGAACAAAAAGCAAAAAATAAAATAAATTTTTCTAAAGATAGGAAGTGAAAAAATTATGAGAAATAGAACAATAGGAATTAATGTTAGAGTAAACGAAAATGAAAAGAAAAAATTAAAAAGAAATGCTAAAAAAAGTGGATTGAATTTGTCAGCATATTTAAGAAAATGTGGATTACAACAAGAAATTTATGCAATACCAGATGAGAATATTTATAAAATTTATACAGGAATTGTTGAACTAAAAAACGAATTTTCTTATCTAAATGATGAAGAAATAAAAGAGAAAATAACAAAAATGCAAAGTATTTTTTTAGATATTTATAATTACAAAAAAGATGGTGATGACAATGGCAACAACGAAAATATGGGCAATTAAAGATAGTCTTTCTCGTGTAGTAAATTATGCAAAGAATCCAGAAAAAACAATCTTTTCGGATTTGAAACAGGTATTAAAATATGCAGAAAATGAAGAAAAAACAATTGATGAAAATGAAAAAATTATGTATGTAACTGGAGTTAATTGCAAAACTAAAACTGCATACGAAGAAATGACATCAGTACAAAAAAGATTTGATAAATTCACAGGAAATATTGCTTATCACGCATATCAAAGTTTTAAAACAGGAGAAGTTTCACTAGAACTAGCACATAAAATTGGAGTAGAACTTGCTAGAAAAATGTGGAGTGAATATCAAGTAATAGTAGCTACACACTTTAATACTGGCACATATCATAATCATTTTGTTGTAAACTCAGTTAATATGTTTACTGGAAAGAAATTTAATTGTAATAAAGGAGCATATTATCATTTTAGAGAATTATCAGATGAATTATGCAAAGAATATAATTTAACAGTAATTGAAAAGCCAAAAGGTAGAACTCCGAGAAATGTCTATTTTGCAGAAAAACGAGGAGAGCCAACGAAATATAATTTGATGAGACAAGCAATTGATGAGGCAATGGAAATGTGTATAAATTATGCTCAATTTAAAAAGATAATGCTTAAAAAGGGATATATTATAAATGATGATTATAACAGAAAATATCCTACAATTCGTTCAATAAATGATAAAAAAGCAGTAAGAATGTATCATCTAGGAGAAGAATATTTGCCAGAGAATATTGCAAGTAGAGTAAATCAAAATCCATATTATATGCAAAACAGATATTTAGAATTTGTAAGACCTAAAAGAAATAAGAAGGAATATAAAGTTTATAAATTTAAAGGAGATTTAAAGAATATAAGTAAAATGAAAGGAATTGATATACTTTTTCTATTATTATTTCACTTATTAGGCTTAATACCCCAAAGAGAAAATTACAAGCCATTATCTCCTGAAATGAGACAAGAAGTTAGAAAAATGGAAAGATATTCTAAAGAGATTAGACTTATTGTAACAGAAAAAATAAAGACAGTAGAAGATGTAAAAAGCTATATTTCACAAACTGAAGAAAATATCAAAGATATCACTAATATAAGGCAAAAATATAGAAATAAATTGAGAAATTGTATAGACGATAATTTAATAAAGGAATACAAAGCAAAGAGAGATGAATGTACCAATGTTTTAAATACTTACAGAAAAAATTTGAAAACTGCAAATTGTATTTTAGTAGATATACCAAAAGTTAAAGAAATTATAAAAATTGAGAAACAAATGAAGTTGGAACAGATGGAAGTTACTAAAACAAAGAAAAAGAATAGAAATTTAAGTAGATAAAATATAAAGGGTTGTTATTGAAAATAGCAACCTTTTATGTGTTTTAAAAGCTAATATCTGGAAAATAATTGTATTTATAGCAATTTTATGATATAAATAAAAAAATATGAATTTAAAAACTAAGAAACATAATTAGGAGAAGTATATGAGAATTGGTGTAGATATAGATAATGTTATTTCAACTTTTAATGAAGAACTATTAGAAGAATTTTTAAAACATAATAAAGAGCTAGGATATGGTAAAGAAATAAATAATGATGCAGATTATATAACAAGAGGAATGTTTAATTGGAAAGAAGGAGAAGTAGAAGCTTATTATAAGGATAATATTGAAAGAATAGTAAATAAATTAAATGTTAAAAGGGATGCGAAGAAATATATAGATAAATTAAAAAAAGATGGGCATTATATTTATATTATTACTGGTAGAGACAATGGAGAATATTCAGATCCATATAACAACACGAAAAAGTGGTTAGATGATAAATCTATTAAATATGACAAACTTATATTAACAAATGCTTATAAAAATGATGAACATGAAAAATCAGAAAAATGTATAGAAAATAATATAGATGTTATGATAGATGATTCAGTTAATATATGTAAGGATTGCATAAATTATGGAATTACAACCTTACTTATGGATACACCTTATAATAGGCAAATTAATGATATAACAAGAGTTCATAATTGGAAAGAAATATATGATTACATAACAAATTATAAAAAACAAAAATTTAATGTAATACTAGACACAGATACATATAACGAATGTGACGACCAATTTGCACTTGCATATATGATTAAAAATCAAGAAATATTTAATATTGAAGCAATAACTGTTGCACCATATTCTCGTAAAGAAAGAAATGAAACAGTTATAAGTGGACGAGAAAAGAGTTATAATGAAATACTGAAAATATGTAATTGGCTAAACTTTGATACTACAAATAAAGTGTTTAAGGGTGCAGAAGATTATTTTTGTAATGGATATGATGAAACTAATGATGCAGTTAATAAAATAATTGAAGTAGCACTAAAAAACGATAAAACTTATATTATGGCAATAGGTGCAATTACTAATGTTGCATTGGCTATTAAAAAAGAGCCTAAAATAATTAATAAAATAGAAGTTGTTTGGTTAGGAGGACATAGCCTATTACAAAATAATAATTTAGAATTTAATTTTAGACAAGATGTAAATGCAGTAAAAATAGTATTTGATTCAAAGGTTAAACTGACTATTATTCCTTGTAAAAATGTTGCCTCTAATTTAAGAACGTCAGTATATGAATTAAATCATTATTTGAAAGATAAAGATGAATTATGCAATTATTTAATAGATAGATTTTATAATGATGGATACCACGGAATACAAGAAAGGCGAGTTATTTGGGATATATCTGTTATTGCATATATGATAAACAAAGAATGGTTTACAAGTGAATATATAAGTTGTCCAAATATTAAAAAGAATACTTCTTATGAATTGACTACTAATAATCACAAAATAACAATGGTAAATTACATAGATGTAAATAAAGTTTATAATAATCTATTTAAAAAGTTAGGAGAGTAGAGTATGAAAATATATATAGTAAGACATGGACAAGTTCCGCATAATGCTTTAAAACAATACAATACCACTGACGAAGATTTGACAGATTTTGGAATAAAACAAGCCGAAGAATTAAGAGATAAAATTAAAGATATGAAATTTGATATTATTATATGTTCTCCATTAAAGAGAGCAAAGCATACAGCAGATATAATAAACATAAATAATCAAAAGATTATTTATGATAATAGAATAAAAGAAAGAAGTTGTGGTAATTTATCTGGAAAACCTTTAGAAGTTACAAATAGAGAAGAATATTGGAATTATAATACTACAATAAAATATGGAACATCAGAAGATATAAAATTATTTTTTAATAGAGTTTATAACTTTTTAGATGAACTAAAAACAAAAGATTATGAAAATGTTTTAATAGTTGCTCATAGTGGAGTATCAAAAGCATTTAGTGGCTATTTTGAAGGAATAAATGATGGTAAGTTTTTGAATAGAGGATTAAAAAATTGCGAAATAAAGGAGTATGAATTATGAAGCTAAATAGTTCAAGAGCAAGAAATCTGTTAGAAATAGAAAGACAAAAAGTAAGAGATGATAGATGGATAGAGCATTGCTTATGTGTTGGAGATAGTGCAGGTAAAATTGCAAAAGCCCTAAATGATAAAAATTATAATGTAGATATAGATAAAGCTATTACTCTAGGATATTTACACGATATTGGTAAATATAATGGAGAATCACACGGACACGTTATGAGGGGCTATAATTATTTGAAAAATAAGGGGTATGATGAAGAATATTGCAATATATGTTTAACACATTCATATTTAAACAATGATATTGTATGTACTGCTGGAGGAATTCCAAATCCAGAGGATAATCCATTCTTAACAGAGTTTATAAAAAATCACGAATATACAATAGAAGAGAAGTTAATAAATATATGTGATCTGATGTGTCCACAAGGTGCTAAAGTTTATACAATTGATAAAAGACTAATTGATATTATAATTAGAAGAGGTGCTTACTCAAATACACAATATCATATAAAAGAAACATATAAATTAAAGGAATATTTTGATAATTTATTAGGGTATAATTTGTATGATTTATTCCCAGAAATAAAAGGTAATTTATAGGAAGGAGCATCAATTATATGAATAATATAATAGGACAAAATAATCAAGTTTTTGGTAACTATTATAATAGAATAAATAATTTAATATTAAGAACAAAACAAAATGTTGTGAAAAATATTAATTCTGAAATGGTCGAACTATACTTTGAAATTGGTTCTACTATAAATGAATTAATTGAAAACTATAATTTAGAGGCATCTCAAAATGAAATATTAAAACTATTTTCAGAAAAGTTAACTAGAGAATTTGGACAAGGTTTTAGTGTTCCAAGTTTAAAGAAAATGAAAAAGTTTTATTTAACGTATAAAGGTGGTTCCACACTGTGGAACCAGTTAAGTTGGAGTCATAATCGTTTAATAATGAACATAGATAATGAGGCTAAAAGAAATTTTTATTTAGAAGAAACAATAAAGTCAAATTGGAGTGTCAGACAATTAGAAAGGCAAATAAATAGTTTTTATTATGAAAGGCTTTTATCAACAAGTGAAGAACACAAAGAAGAAGTAAAAAATGAAATAAATATTTTAGAGAAAAAGGAGAAAGTTCAAGATTTTATTAAAGATCCTTATGTTTTAGAATTTTTAGATATAAAAGACAGAAGATTTTTAGAGAAAGATTTAGAGTCTAACTTGCTTGAACATATATCGGAATTTTTACTAGAATTAGGTAGAGGATTTTCTTTTGTTGCAAGACAAAAAAGAATTGATGTAGATGGCGACAATTTTTATATTGATTTAGTGTTTTACAATTATGTGCTAAAATGTTTCGTTTTAATTGATTTAAAATTGGATAAACTAACGCATCAAGATATTGGACAAATGGACTTTTATGTTAGATATTATGATAATGAAATAAAAGCAGAAGATGATAATCCAACAATAGGAATTATATTGTGTTCAGATAAAAAAGATACAATAGTAAAATATTCTGTTCTTAATGATAATAAAAACTTATTTGCATCAAAATATCAATTATATTTACCTACTGAAGAAGAATTAGCGAGAGAAATTGAAAAGCAAAAAGAAGAATTTGAAGATAAGAAATAGTGTGGTTCCACAATGTGGAACTAAAAGAAAATAAGTAAAATAGTTAATAAAGGTGTAACATATGGAAAAAGAAAAGTTTTATAAAATGCTAAATAATAAAGAATATGAAGAATTGGAAAAAGAATTAAAAAATGAATATAGTGAAAATAAAAATCTTGAAACAAAATATCAATTGGGAATATGTTATGGAGAGCAATTTAATAAGATAGAAAATGCAAAAAAAGTTTTTAAAGAACTTATGAATACTGAATTTAACCCTCCTTATATATATTCATTTAATGCTAAGCATACAAGTGGAAATATAGAGAAACAAAAAATTATTAATGAAGGTATAAGAAATTATCCTGATAGTAAAATATTGAATAATCAATTGCTATTTTATTTAGAAAGTAATGAGAAAGAACAACATTATAAAGAATTAGATAAAAAGGGCATTTTGAACATTCCAAGTATTATGGAAATGATAAGTTATTATTTTGAAAGAGAAGAATTTTCAAAATCTAACAACATTTTTAAGGACAAAAAAACAGATATAGAAAATGCAGAGTTTAATTTAGAAGATATTGGATTAATAAGGATTTTATCAGCTTATCTAAGTGGCGAAAAAATAGATTTGAATGAAATTAGCTCATTAATAATTACAGACAATAATACTATTAAAGGAATAATATTAAGATTAGTAGAAATAGATATAGTTTCAAAAGGAAATATATCAAAAGCAAAAGAATTACTAAGGCAAGTTAATTATAGATCTAAATATCCAGAAGATTTTATAGAATTAATCAATTTTTCAGATTATACATCTTCTTGCTTTACAATAAGTAAGATTTTATTTGATATTGTAGATAAATTAATTTTAAAATTTGAAGATACTGAGGAACAGAGAAAATTAAGATTGATAAAATCATTGCACTATTTATACTGGGAAGAAGATGATGTAAAGAAATCAGAACTAAGATTAATAGAGAAGGACTTAAAAGAAGAATTAAAATGTACTGAAAAGTCTGAATTATATAAATTTTTATTAGATATATATGAGAAATTAAAAGATAACAAAAAATATTTTATGACTTTTATTAGAGCAATAGAAAATTGTGGAAATAAAGAAAAGTATACAATTGAATTTTGTAATTTTAAAGAATTAGAATTAGATTATGTAGTTGATTATATATGCAATAATATAAAAGTATATAGTTTTAATTCAAATACATATCAAAAGTTAATAGAAGCAATTATAGAAGAATTGTTTAAGAGAAAAAAATATGATGTAATAGTAAGAATAACAGAAAGTATTGATTTTAAACAACTGGATTACTTGAAATTTGGATTTGAACTAGCATATTCATATAAAGAGTTAAAAAAGGATAAAGAAGCAAAAAAAATTTATGAAGAATATATGGATAAATATCCCAATAGCGATGCAACTATAAATAATTTAGGTGTAATATACGAAAAAGAAGGTAATTTAGAGAAAGCATTAGAATTATATGAAAAAGCTGAAAAAATTTGCCATGATAAAATATATACAAATAATATTAAAAGATGCAATAGTCTTATCGAAGAAATGAAAAGAGAAGAAGAAAAATTTTCAGAAGCACTAGCCTTGTTTGAAAAAGAAAATATATGGGTTATAAATGAACTAAAATTATTTTACTTAGATTGTGATGAAAATAATAATGTTATCTGTTCATATAAAAGATTACCAAGTTTGTTAAAATGTAGTGATGCAAAGGCACAAGAACTCTTAAATATGTTTCTTGATAAGAATTATATTTTTAAAAATAAAAATCATAATTATAATACAAATTCTAATGTATATAGAATAAATACAGCGATTTACGAAAGAATAAAACAATTAGAAAAGGAAAATATATTAGTATCAAATTTTACAGATAATCTTAATAACTTTACAATAGAAAACTTAAAGAATTTAGATTATATAGAAACACAGCAAAAATTGTCAGAAATAAATAATCAAAGGATAAAGGATATATTCATTAGAGATTATAATGAATTAGTTTATAATTATTTATCGAATCAATCAAAAACTGTTGTTTTAATGAGTGGTACAATAATTGAACTGTTATTGATATATATACTTCAGTTAAATAGTATTTCAAAATATAATGTAGGTTCTAAAGGCAAAAACAAAAAAATTGAAGAAATGGATATATCAGAAATGTTAGAAGTGTGTACATCAGAAAAATTAATTCATAATGCACCTAAAAAGTTTATTGATGGTATGAAAAATTTTAGAAATTTTGTACATCCAGGAAAGGAAATGAGAGAAAAACTACTTGAAATAGACAAGCAGACAGTTGACCTATTAATGTCAATAGTTAGATGGTTAATATTGACATTAAATTTGAAATAACTAAATATAAATTGGAATTTTTAGCAAAAATATTGTAAAATAAAAAAAACTGTGTTAAATTATAAATAGTTGTTGTAGCAAAAAAATGCCAACTTGTACATACAGTTCTTGTAATATATTGCTATAACTACATTTGAAACGGAGAAAGTAACTTTTTTTGTGATAGACTTTTCGAAAACGTCTCTCGCAAAGGAGCCATAAAGATAGCAGATAAGAAATTATCTGTTATTTTTTTTACTTGTTCGCTAGTTTTTATATCTAAAATTATATATAATCTAACTAAGGATGTGAAAATAAATGAAGCAAATTTGTGAAATATGTAATAAACAATTTGAAACTAATAGTTGGGCTAGAATATATTGCTATGATTGTAGTGGAGAATCAACAAGAAGTGATAATAATACAAGAAAACATCAAAAAACGATATTAAGAAGAAGTATGAAATTACAAGCAATAAAGTTATTAGGTGGAAAATGTAGTATTTGTGGATACGATAGATGTGTAGATGCCTTAGAATTTCATCATACTAATCCAAATGTAAAAGAATTTAAATTAGGTTCGGGGAATACAATGTCATGGAAAGATTATAAAAAAGAAGCATTAAAATGTATTTTAGTTTGTTCAAATTGTCACAAAGAAATACATAGCAAAATGGGATATAAAGATTATTAAGAGTAAAAAATAATATTTATAATAATAGAAAATTGGAGGAAACAATGAAAACAGAATATGAAATTAGAGTATTAGAAATAGAAAAAGAAAGTATAGTAAAGAAATTAGAAAGTTTAGGTGCAATAAAAAAAGGAGAATATAATCAGAAGAGATATGTATATGATTTAAAGCCTGTACAAAAAGATAAATGGATACGCTTAAGAACAAATGGAATAGAAACAACTTTAACATATAAAGATATAGAAAGTAATACAATAGACGGAACAAAAGAAGTAGAATTTAAAGTAGATAGTTTTGAGGTAGCAAATGAATTTTTAAATAAGATTGGTTTTATGCCAAGGAGTTATCAAGAAAATAAAAGAATACAATATATTTTAGATAATATAGAAATAGATATTGATACTTGGCCTATGATACCAACATACTTAGAAATTGAAGGAAATAGTGAAGAAGAAGTAAATAATATGGTAAAAAAGTTAGGATTAAGTAATTTAAAAATCACGGCTTTAAATTGTGACGATATTTATAAAGAGTTTTACAATATTGATATTTCGAAGATAGAGGAATTAAAATTTTAAAGGAATTGTTTTTATGTAGCAAAAGAGATTATAAGATTTAAGGGTAGGTAATTTTATATGGAAAATAACTTGGAAGAATATTTAAAATTTGCAAAAGATATTGCAAAATATGCAGGAAAGATAATGATAAAATATTTTAATAAAAATAATGGTTCAAGCTATAAAGGAGATAAAACTATTGTAACTTTAGCAGACAAAGAAATAAATACATATTTAATAGAGCAGGTTAAAGAAAAATATCCTACTCATTCAGTAGATGGAGAGGAGGAACAATTTGGAAAAAGTGATTATGTATGGGTTTGTGATCCAGTTGATGGAACAGCAATGTATGCTAGACATATACCTGTGGCTGTATTTTCACTTGCTTTAGTTATAAATGGAGAACCAAAATTGGGAGTAGTTTTTGATCCATTTACTAATAGCTTATATACTGCAATAGAAGGAAAAGGAGCATATAAAAATGGAGATAAGATAACAGTAAATGATTATGAATTGGAAGATATAAGAAATCAATGCCATTGTGATTTTTGCTCAAGAGCTGAGTATGACGTATCTAAAGTATTGGAAGAGTTAAGAAAAAAATCAGGTTTTGTTGATATTGGAAGCATTATAAGATCTAGTATGTGTGTAGCGACAGGAGACTTTACTTTGGCCATTTTTACAGGAACGAAACATAAAAACTGTGATATTGCGGCAGTAAAAGTTATAGTAGAAGAAGCAGGAGGAATTGTTACAGACTTATTTGGTAAAGAGCAAAGATATGATAGAAGTATAAATGGAGCTATTATTAGTAATGGAAAAGTACATAATGAAGTAATTGGGATTATAAAAAAATATTTAATAGACAAATCAAATGATTAAAGTCATATTTGGCTCCTCTATTTGGACTCGAATCAACGACCTATTGGTTAGTTGCAAATTAATTATTTAAAGCAGAAAGTATTAAACATATTGATAAAAATGGAATTGAATATTGGAACGCTAGAGAATTACAAGTTGTTTTAAATTATAAAGAATGGAGAAAATTCGAAAATGTAATTACAAAGCAAAAATGGCTTGTGAAAATACTGGTATTAGTATATTTGAACATTTTGTCGGCGCCGACAAGTTGTCAAAGCGTGCTAATAATGCTGAAGTTAGGATTAAAGATTACAAATTAACTTGTTATGCTTGTTATTTAATTGCGCAAAATGGAGATAGTAGAAAAAAAGTAATTGCTTTGGCGCAAACATATTTTGCAGTTCAAACTAGAAGACAAGAAATTAGTGAAAAAGAATACAGTCTATTAACAGAAGATGAGAAAAGACTTTATCAAAGAAGTTTAACAAGAAAAGGTAATTATTCACTTAATCAAACTGCTAGAAATGCTGGAGTTAAAAATTTTGATAGATTTCATAATTATGGATATAAAGGGTTATATAATGGAGAAACGGCAGATGATATAGCAAAAAGAAAAGGATTAAGATATAGAGAAGATATTTTAGATAATATGGGGAGTGATGAACTTATTGCAAATTTATTTAGAATATCACAAACAGAACAAAAATTAAAAAAAGATAATGTACAAACTGAGAAAGATGCAAATATAACTCATTATACTGTGGGAAAGAATATTAGAGAAGTAATTGCCAAAAATGGTGGTACAATGCCGGAAGATTTGTCAACTCCTAAGAAAAGTTTAAAACAATTAGAAAAAGAGAATAAAAAGAGCTTAAAGGTTAATAATTAGACTATTATAGGTAGAGAATATCAACAATTAAATTTTTAACTTAAAAAATATTAGTCTTTTAAAGCAGAAAGAGTTGCTAAAGTATCTCCTAGTTGAGTAAAGAAAGCAGCCAAGATATCTAATTCTTCTTGTGATTTGTCTTTAGCAATCTCACAAGCAAGAAGAGAAATAAAATTAACAAAAGCACAAGAATTCATGAATACCACCTCTAAATATTATATGTAAAAATCACTTGTTAGTGAAAATAATTTTTATTAATAATTTATAGGAAATAAGAAATACTACATTTAGGTGAATGTAGTATGAAGCAAAAAGAAATAATAGAAAAATGGAAGCAAGGACTGAGTAAAGATGTTCTTGCAAAAATATATAGAAGAGAATATAATCAAGGAATAAAAGTAATAAGAGCAAGTGTAGAAAATAGACATAAGGGAAGATTCATAACAAATTATGAGGCATTAGCATATGTTGAGAAAATAATTTATATTTATATAAAGAATGAAAGGTAAGAATAATACTTTTCATTCTTTTTTTATGCTTAATAATTTCTTCATATTTATTTAAGAAAAAATAAATGGTATTTAAGGATTTACGGTGATAGAATAATAACAGATGAAAAAAGAAGGAGGATAAAAATGGAAGAACCAATTTTAAAATGTGAAAACTTATATAAGAATTTTGGTAAGAAAGAAATTCTTAAAAATGTCTCTTTTGAGATAAATCGTTCTGATATACTAGGATTTATTGGTCCAAACGGAGCCGGAAAAACAACAACTATTAAGCTAATCCTAGGACTTCAAAGTATAACTAAAGGAAGGGTATTAATAAATGGATTTGATATAGAAAAACAATTTGAAAAAGCAATAGAAAAAGTAGGAGCAATAGTAGAAAATCCAGATTTATATATGTACTTAACAGGATATGAAAACTTACAATTAATGGCTAATTTATATAAGGGAATAGATAAGAAAAGAATAGATGAGGTAGTTAAGCTTGTAAAGCTAGAAAATAGAATAAATGATAAAGTATCAAAATATTCATTGGGAATGAGACAAAGACTAGGGATAGCACAAGCAATACTTCACAAACCAACATTATTAATATTAGATGAGCCAACAAATGGATTAGACCCAGAAGGAATAAAAGAAATGAGAGAACTTCTTTTGGAATTAGCCAAAAAAGAAGGAATGGGAATATTAATATCTAGCCACAATTTAGCAGAGTTAGATAATCTAGTAAATAAAGTATGTATCATAAAAAATGGAGAAATAATCGAAACAAGTGGAATATCAGAAATAAAGAAAGAAGAAAAAGCAAATTATAAGATATTCGATATAAATGATACAGCTAAAATAAAAGAAATACTTCCAGGAGCAATTATAATAGATAAAAATAAATTCAAGATAGACGCAGTAAGAGAAGAAGTACCTGAAATAGTAGAATTATTAGTAAATAAAAATATTTCTATTTATGAAGTTAAGAAAGAAGAAAAATCACTAGAAGAAGCATTTTTTGAAAAGACAGGGGGGAATGTAATTGAGTAATTTAATAAAGAATGAATTAACAAAGATTTTTAAGAAAAAATCTATTTATATAATTTTATTTGTAACATTAGCATTTGTAATATTATCAAATTGTATGTATAAATATTTCTATAATAATGGAAGTTATTCATATTATAGTGAAAGCTATGTAGAATATGCAAGAGAAGCAATAAAAGGACTAGATCCAGATAAAACAAGTGATACAAAAATGTATATAGAATATAAAACAGTATTAGATGTATATGATATGATGAAAGAATATGACAATGATGCTTGGCAAATACAAATAATAGCATCAAGGATAGAGCCATATGTAACTGAAAGAAATACTTATTTATATGGGGCAGAAAAGAATGAAGAACAAGCAAATAAAATAAATGAGCAAATAAATGAATTATCAGAAAGATTAAAAAATGATGATTGGAAATACTTTGCAAACGAAGAATTACAAACTGCAGAAGAAAAAGTAAAAGCATTAGAAGATGAGAAAAATAGTACAGATGATAAACAAAGACTAGAAACATTGGAATCAGAACTAGCAACAGCCAAAATTGATTTAGATGTTGCAAAATATAGAGTAGATGAAGATATAAAATATGGTTATGATTATATGAATACAGCGTTAACAAATTACCAAGAGTATGGCTATACTATAGTTCAAATGGATAATTCAAATGCAGAATTAACTTATCAAGAGAAGAAAGATTATAATGACGCTGTTGAAACAAGAGAAATAAGCAAATATATAATAGAAAATCATGTAGATGCAGAAAAAGCAAATGATTTAAGAGGAATATTATCAAGATTCTTTAATGAATTTGGATTGTTTATAATAGTTATTGTTGTTATGATAGCAGGAACAATAGTAAGTGAAGAATTTAATAAAGGAACAATAAAATTATTATTGGTAAAACCATATAGTAGAAATAAAATATTACTTTCTAAATTTATAACAATATTAATAATTACTGTATTTGCAACTGTGGTTGTATTAGGTATGGAAATAATAGTTGGGGGCTTAATATTTGGATTTGATAGTTTGTCTGTCCCAGTAATAGTTTATAACTTTAATACAAATATGATACAAGAAATAAATGTATTTGCATATGTAGGAACTCAAGTACTTATGATACTTCCAAGTGTAATATTACTTGCAACATTATCATTTGCGTTAAGTACAATATTTACAAATTCTCCAGTTGCAATAGCATTACCTTTGCTTGGATATATGGGTGTAGCAGTAATAAATCAACTTGCAATGCAGTATAATATAGGATTCTTAAGATATTTTGTAACATTAAATTGGGACTTTACACAATATCTATATGGAGGTATGCCATTAATGGAAGGATTAACACCAGAATTCTCAGTGGTTATATGCTTACTATACTTCTTTATAATGATGATACCAACATTTACAATATTTAAAAAGAAAAATATAAAGAACATTTAGGGACGTTTCCTTTTGTTGGTTTTCCGACACTTCGGGACACATCTTATATGAGATGTGTCCCAATTTGTTGTTTTTTGGACAAAAGGAAACCTCCCCATTGAAAAAAATGGTAAAAAGTGATAAAGTAATTGCATAAGATAATAAAGAGGTGAAAGAAATGAAAGTAATATTAGTAAATGGAGGTCCACATAAGGATGGATGTACAAATAGAGCATTAGAAGAGGTTAGTAAAACTTTAGAAAAGAATGGAGTAGAAACAGAGATTTTCTGGATTGGAAATAAAGCTATTTCAGGTTGCCTAGCTTGTGGAGGATGTAGAAAAACTGGAAAGTGTGTAATAGACGATAAAGTAAATGAATTTATTGAAAAAGCAAAAGAGTGCGATGGATTTATTTTTGGATGTCCAGTACATTTTGCATCTATGACAGGTGCGTTGTCTTCTTTTATGGATAGAGCGTTTTATGGAAGGGGAAACTTATTTGCAAATAAGGTAGCGGCAGGAGTTGTTAGTTGTAGAAGAGGTGGAGCAACAGCTACTTTTGATGAAATAAATAAGTATTTCTTTATAAGTAATATGATAGTAGTTGGTTCACAATATTGGAATATGGTACATGGTAATACAAAAGAAGAAGTTGAACAGGATGAAGAAGGATTACAAACAATGAGAACACTTGGAAATAATATGGCTTGGCTATTGAAATCAATAGAAGCAGGAAGAAAAGCAGGTATAGAATTACCAGAAAAAGAAGAATCTATAAGAACTAATTTTATAAGATAGGAGTAAATAATGCAAGAAGAAACAAGAGAAGGAAAAATAGGAATATTTGATTCAGGAATTGGTGGAGTGACTGTACTTAGAGAAATAATAAAAATACTTCCAAATGAAAAGTATATATACTATAGTGATTCAAAAAATAATCCTTACGGAGATAAATCAAAAGAAAAAATAATAGAAAGATGTGAAGAAATATTTAGATTTTTATTAGAAAGAAAATGTAAAGCAGTTGTAATTGCATGTAATACAGCAAGTGCAGTAGCAGCAGGATATTTAAGAGAAAAATATAAGGATGTTCCAATAATTGCAATAGAACCAGCATATAAAATGGTACATGATTATAGCTATGATAAAGAAACTTTAGTTATGGCAACTAAAGGAACAATAGAAAGTGAAAAATTTAATTTGTTATATCGCAAATATGATAATCACAAAACAACACTTTTAGAATGTGTAGGTCTTGCTGATGTGATAGAAGAAGGAAATGAGGACAAAATAAAGAATTATTTAGAAAAGAACATTGGAGAATATAAAGGAAAAGTAGAAAATGTAGTTTTAGGATGTACTCATTATCCTTTAGTTCAAAAAGAAATTGGACAAGTATTAGGTGGAAATGTAAGATTTTTCAATGGAGCAAGTAGATTAACTGTTCATTTAAAAGATGTATTGGAAGAAAATAATCTTCTAAGTGAAAGACAAAAGCAAGGAAAAATAGAATTTATCGACTCATTAGGTAAAAGAGAAAAAGAAGAAAGATTTTATAAATTTTTAGAGGAGGAAAAACTATGAAATTAAGAAAGATAGTAATAGGAATAATGATGTTCTTATTAATAATATTATTGTTTACAATAAATAATGTAGAAGCGGTAGAAGTACCAGAAGGGATACCTGAAGAAATGACAGAGCAATTACAGAATATGTCTAATGAAGATATATTAGAAATTTATGACCAAATAACAGAACAATATTCAAATGACGAAATAGCAAATATGATTCAAGAAAATAAAGAACAAATATCAGAAGAAGCGGGAATAAGTGAAAGTGTAATTGATGCAGGGGCAGATTTTATAAGAAATACAGACCAAGAAGATGTAAGAAATATTTTAGAAAATGATGAAAGTCTAAATCAAATAAGAAAAACTATTCAAGAAGGCGGAACAGCAAATGAGGCTGTAGAAAATGCAATAGCAAATACAACAACTTCTCAAAAGATAGATTTATTAGTAAAAATATTGCTTGCAAATAATATTGTAAAAACAGTACTTTGGGTAATTCTAATATTATTTATATATTGTACAATAACAAGATGGATTATATATAAAAAAGCAGGAAAAAATGGATTTGCAGCAATTATTCCATTTTATAGACAAGTTATAATGTATAAAGTATGTGGCTTATCACCATTTTTAATGCTTCTTTGGTTAATTCCTATATTTGGTTGGATTGCAATGTTCATAATTGCCATTATGAAAAGAATACTTTTGGCACAAAACTTTGGAAGAGGTGGATTATTTGGAATAGGCATATTAATACTTCCACCAATATTCTATTCAGTACTTGCATTTAATCCAAATATAGAATATGAAGGAGAAGAATAGTGAAAATATTAGAAAATAAATTAAAGAATGAACTAAATATTAGAACTGAGAAAAATTATCCAATTGAAGGTGTAGAATTTATTGATATTATGCCTTTAATAATACAAAAAGAAACTTTAAAAGAAATAATAGATTTATTTGTAGAAGAGATAAAAAGTAAAAATGTAGATTATATAATAGCTCCAGAAGCAAGAGGATTTTTACTAGGCTCTGCTGTAGCAGATAGATTAAATGTTGGATGTGTGCCAGTAAGAAAACAAGGGAAATTACCTCCTACGACTGTAGAAGCACAAATTGAATATGAAAAAGAATATGGAAAAGATATAGTAGAACTTCCAAAGTTAGTAAATACTACATATAAGAATAAGAATTTTTACATAGTAGATGATATATATGCAACTGGAAATACTATGGAAAAAATAAAAGAGACAATTGAAAAATTAGGCGGAAAAGTAGTAGGAGAAGGTGTAATTTTAAATATTGTTGAATTAAATAATAATAAAGAAGTATTTTCTCTAATAGATGTAAATGAAGAGTAAATCTGAAAGATGTTTTTCAGGACGGGTTCAAAAAACAAAGTGCTGTTTTTTGAACCCGTCCCAGAAAACAGCTTTATAAATATTTTTTTAATTGTTCTACTGTATTTTCTTGAAATTTAATAAATTTATTTAAAACATTTTTTACTTCTTCATCTGCGTCAGGATTTTGATTTAATAATTTAACACCTTCAATAATTCCCATATTTGTTCCTTGAATCATAAGTTCTGCTATTTTAGAATTACTCTTATCCATCATGGTATTCATTTCAACACCCATCCAACCCATAGCTTTTTGCATAGGATTTATTTCTTTAGGAAAATCATCATAGTTTGTAAGTTCATCATTTACCTCATTTAAAATTTTATTATATTCATCATATTGATATTTTAAATCTTGTTTAAATCTATCATCTTGAACTTTTTCAGAAACATTGGAAATAGAATCCATCCCCATTTTGAGTCCTTTATTTAATTCATTTAATATATAACGATTGTTATCCATTAAAATTACCTCCTAAAAATATTTATAATATTAGTATTTACAAATGAAAGAAAAATATTAATCAAATAAATGTATAAAATAATATTTGTTTGGAAAAATTAATTTTAAAAGAAAGAGGAGGATTTTATGGAAAATTTAGTTAAAAATTTAAATTGTTTACTTGCTGACTTAAATGTATTTTACAGAAAACTTCAAAATTATCATTGGAATGTAAAAGGAAAAGATTTCTTTACAATGCATGCAAAACTTGAGGAATATTATGATGAAATAAATGAACAAATAGATGAACTTGCAGAGCATATTTTAATGCTTAATAACCAGCCTTTAGGCACTATGAAAGATTATCTTGATAATACTTGTATAGCAGAAGCTAAGAATGAAAAGATAGATGAATGCGAAGTTATCAAAAATATTATTGCTGACTATGATACTTTACTTAAAAAAGCTACTGAAATAAAAGAAGAAGCAGATAATCAAAAATGTTATGGTACTTCTAGCTTAATGGATAATTACATTTTATTATATATGAAAAATTTATGGATGTTAAATCAAACAAATAGTAAATAAATAAAAAATAAACTTAAAGTAATTTACTTTAGGTTTATTTTTTTAAGAAAAAGTCTATTAAATTTAAAACAGCTTCTTTATCTCTTTTGCTTAGTTTTTTTAATTTTTCATCATATATTGAAACATAATTTTTTACATCATCATCTAATAAATCATATAAAATAATATCTGGTGTAATTTTATATGCATTACATAGTTTTATTAATGTATCTATACTACCTTTTGAAAAACCTCTTTCTATTTGACTAATATGTCTTGGTTCTAGTCCTGTCATTTCTGCTACTTGGTTTTGTGTTAGGTTATTTTTTTGTCTATATTCTTGAAATAGTTTTCCAATATGTTCATTAATTTTTGATTTATCCATAAACTCACCACTTTCTACATTAATAATATAAACTTTTATAACTTTTTTTGGAATGACTTTAATTTTGACAAAACTCCAAAATAAAACGACAAAAATCGCAAAAAATATTTACAAAGGTTTTTTAATAATGTATAATTAAATACGACAAAAGACGTATTTAATATTATACACAAAAAGATAAAAAATATACTAAACTAAGGAGGAAAAGTAGATGAACATAAGAAAAGAAAAGGGAATTACACTTATAGCACTAGTGGTAACTATCATTGTTTTAATAATTTTAGCACGGAGTAAGTATTGCTATGCTAACAGGAAATAATGGAATAATTACACAAGCTCAAAAAGCAAGGGTATCAACAGAACTTGCAAGTTATAAAGAACAAGTAGAACTATTTAAGGTAGAAGAAATATCTAAAAATAATGATTTTTTAGATGAAAGTTTAACAGCAGGAAAAAGCAATTTATTTTATAATACACAGAGCCAAGGAGAACAAGGAATAGGAACAATAAGAGATGTAATAGAAAATATAAGTGATGAATATTTTGAAAAAATGGAAATTATAAAAGGAGAATTATTAATAAATACAAAAGATGATAATGAAATAGAAATTGCTCAAAGTTTAGGAATAAAGGTAAATCCTTATGATATTGTAGATGGAGTATTATTATCATCTGGAAATAATTTAGCTTTAGCAGATGAAGAAGGAACATTAACAATACCAGATAATGTAACGGAAATAGGAGAAGGAGCTTTTGCAAAAGAAGGACTAAAAACAATAATAATACCCGGAACAGTAAAGAAAATTGCAAAAAACGCATTTGCATATAACACAACACTAGAAAATGTAATAATGCAAGAAGGAGTAGAAGAAATAGGAGCTAGTGCATTTCTAAATTGTTCTAATTTAAAAAATATAGAATTTCCAGAAAGTATTGTAAGTATAGGTAGTGTATGTTTTCAGAACGATGTTATGCTAGATAATGTGAAATTACCAAGTAAATTAACAAGTTTATCTGCTAATGTTTTTTCTGAATGTAGTAATTTAAAAAATATAGAGTTACCTCAGAATTTAACAGAAATGCAATATGCAGCTTTAAGAGGAACAAGTATTACTACATTAAAATTTCCATCAAATTTAAATAATATAGCAGAACAAGCTTTATCAATATCGACGTTACAAAATATAGATACTTCAGAAAATAATCATTATCAATTTAAAAATGGAGTATTATATTCAAAAGATTTAAGAACTCTTGTAGTAGCACTTTCAAGTATAACAAATCTAAGCATTGAAAATACTGTAGAAATAATAACAGGAAATGATTTTGCAAATTGCAGTAAGTTATCAAATATTAATATAACAGAAAATGTAAAAAACATTGGCAAAAATGTATTTACTAATGCTAACTTAAAAGGAATAACAGTAGACCAAAATAATGATTATTTTATGACAGATGAAAAGAATAACTTGTATAGTGCAGATGGGAGTGATTTGTATAGATTGTTTGATACAGGAAATGTTACAATTAGAGATGGTGTTAAAAATGTAATCAAAGGAGCATTTGTAACAAACATAACAGCAATTACATTACCAGATAGTTATGTAGGAGATAGTGTTGGAGATGTAAATATTTTCCCTAGTTTAAATTATTTACTTTTGCCTAAAAATGTAACTACTTTTAATAAATATTCATATGCTAATGTAAAAACAATAGAGGTAAGCAGTGAAAATAAATATTTAGAATCAATAAATAATGAATATATATTAAGTGAAGATAGAACGGAATTATATTGGGTAAAAAGTGATATAACAGATGTAAAAATACCAGAAAGTGTAAAAACAATAAAAGAGATGGCACTATGTAATGTAAAAGCAGAAAGTATAGTACTTCCAGAAAGAATAGAGAAAATTGGGAAAAATGCTTTTTATGGTGCAAGTACTAAGAAAATAGAGATACAGTCAAATATAAAAGAAATAGACACAACAGCTTTTGCTAATGCTTCTTTGCTTTCAGAAATTATAATACATAAGAATAAAAATGATATTACAGGTTCTCCTTGGTCAAATATATTTGGAGAAAGAGCAATATTTTGGGTAGGTGAATGATAAAAAGAAAATTAAGCGAAAGATTATTAATTATTTAAGATATATTTTGTTAAAAACTATATAATTTGTTTTTAGGTTATATAGTTTTTCCTTTTTCACAAAAAATTCACAAAATATTTAGCACAAAGTATTGACAAGTGCTAAATATGGGTATAATATATAGAAAGGTTAGCAAACGAACTAAAAGAGTGCTAAAACTAACAATTAAAAAAGAGGTGAAAAAATTGTTAGATGATAGAAAAAAGAAAGTACTACAAGCAATAGTAGAAGAATATATAAACACAGCAGAACCAGTTAGTTCAAATGCTTTAACTAAAAATCATGGACTAAATTGTAGTAGTGCAACAATAAGAAACGAAATGGCAGAACTAGAAAAAAATGGTTACTTAGATAAAACACATACATCAAGCGGAAGGGTGCCATCAGAAAAAGGATATAGGTACTATGTAGATGAACTAGTGAATGATAAAGATATAAGTTTAGAAGAAATAAAATATATAAGTGACAAACTAGAAATAAAAGTAAATGAAATCGAAGACTTAACAAAAATAACAGCAAATACAATATCAGAAGTAACACATTATACTACAATATCAATTGGGCCAAAAACAAATGAGCAATTAATAGAAGAAATAAAATTTGTTTTACTTGGTTCAAGAATGATGATGGCGGTTATACTAACAGATACAGGAATGGTAAAAGAAACTATAATAAAATTTGATGAAGATATTACACCAAAGCAAGTAGAAACAATAAATTATATGTTTAACAAAAAGTTAAAAGGAGAGCCTTTAGAGACAATTGATAGGCCATTAGAAGATTATCTTTATGATGAGATGACATATAGTGTAAATGTTGTAAAACCTATAATAGAACAAATTAAGAAGGTGCTAGAAGAAGATAATAGAGTATATCTAGAAGGCGCAAATAAATCTTTTGAACTACCAGAATTTAATAGCTTAGAAGTAGCTAAAAATTTTGTAAATATCTTAGATACAAAAGAACTAGTTTCAGATATGTTAAATAATGGTTTTGCAGAAGACATAAAAGTATATATAGGCGATGAAAACGAACAAGAACAATTAAAAGATTTTAGTGTTGTAACATTTAAACATAAGGTAAATGGTAAGGATTTAGGAACAATAGGAATTATAGGACCAAAAAGAATGGATTATTCAAAAGTAATTTCAGTAATGAAATATATTAGTAAAAAGTTGAATGAAAATGATACAAAATAAAGAAAGAAGGGATAAGATGGCAGACAAAGAAGTAGAGAAAAAGGAACAAGAAAATGACGAAAAAGTAGAGGCAAAAGAAAATAAATCAAAAGAAATGGTGCCAAAAGAAGATTATGATGCATTAGATGATCATTTCAAAAGAATACTTGCAGAATTTGAAAACTTCAAAAAAAGAAGTAAGAAAGAAAGAGAAGTATTATATAATTCAATACTATCAGATGTAGTAGAGAGTATACTTCCAATATTAGATAATTTAGAAAATGCAGCAAAAGTAGAGACAAAAGATGAAAGCTATAAACAAGGAATAGAATTAGTATTAAAACAATTCAATGATGTTTTAAAAGCAAAAGGTGTAGAAGAGATAGAAGCGATTCGGAGAAACTTTTGATCCAGAATTACATGATGCGGTAAGAAGTGTACAAGATGAAAGTAAAGGAGAAAAAGAAATTGTAGAAGTATATAGAAAAGGCTACAAAATAGGAAGTAAAGTAATAAGACATTCAATGGTAGCAGTAGCAAATTAAAAGGGGAATAAAAAATGATAGGGATACTATTTGATATAGTAATATTTTACATTATATATCGTGCTATGGATAAAGACGTTGGATATTTAAAAAATGTACTTATATATGCAATTGGAATGGAAATAGAATTGTTTATAGTAATGCTATTTTCTGGATATATATCAATATCAATATTTTTCTTAGTATTTGGGGCATATTTTGTACAAGGATTGATAGTAATGTTTATATTAAATAAGTTAAACAATCATTACCTTTTTGATAAAATACCTTTTATAATAGTTGCTGTAGCAGTAAATATAGCTGTAAAATATGTTGCAGCGAGGATATTTGGAATATTAGTTACAATAGGACTATTATAAAATAAATTTAAGTTATTAATTTTTTATAAATTAGGAGCGTAAAACCCACATTCCTTTTGGTGGTGGGATATAAGCGACCATATTCCAAGCATAAAAAATATTAAACTGCTGGAATAACAAAAATATTAAGAAAAAGTAGCGTTGTGTTACCAAAATGGTGGCTATACGGTAAGGGCGAAGTGGGCACGCCTGTAAGAATAAGGGTTGCCTAAGAAGGTGGAAAACTTAAATACCAAACTTCTTAAACGGATGAAAGAATTTCATCCTCGAAGCCAACTTCCTTTAGGTGGTTGGTAGTTCACATATAAAGAGCTTCGTTGATGGGGAGTAGAGGCAAAAAAATAAAATAAAAACTGTTTTTTGACCCCGTCCCAAAAAACAGCAAAGAAAGGATGAATAAAAATGGGAAAAATTATAGGAATTGACTTAGGAACAACAAACTCATGTGTAGCAGTTATGGAAGGAGGAGAGCCAGTAGTTATACCAAATGCAGAAGGAAATAGAACTACTCCATCAGTAGTTGCATTCTCAAAAAATGGTGAAAGACTAGTTGGACAAATTGCAAAACGTCAAGCAGTAACAAACCCTGACAATACTGTTATATCAATCAAAAGAAAAATGGGAACAAATGAAAAAGTAGATATAGAAGGAGATAAATTCTCTCCACAAGAAATTTCAGCAATGATATTACAAAAATTAAAAGCAGATGCTGAAAATTATTTAGGACAAAAAGTAACTCAAGCAGTTATTACAGTACCAGCTTACTTTAGTGATAGTCAAAGACAAGCAACAAAAGACGCTGGAAAAATTGCAGGACTAGAAGTATTAAGAATTATAAACGAACCAACAGCAGCAGCACTTGCTTATGGTATGGATAAAGAACAAGACCAAAAAATCATGATTTATGATTTAGGTGGAGGAACATTTGATGTATCTATCCTAGATATTGGTGATGGTGTATTTGAAGTTTTAGCTACAAATGGTAATACACATTTAGGTGGAGATGACTTTGATGAAGCAATAATTAATTACTTAGTAGATGAATTTAAAAAATCAAATGGAATTGATTTAAAACAAGATAAAATGGCAATGCAAAGATTAAAAGAAGCAGCAGAAAAAGCTAAAATAGAATTATCAGGTGTTCAACAAACACAAATCAATTTACCATTCATTACAGCAGATGCAACAGGACCAAAACACTTAGATATTACATTAACAAGAGCTAAATTTGAAGAATTAATTCATGATTTAGTAGAATCAACATCAGGACCTGTAAACCAAGCATTAAAAGATGCAGGATTAACAGCAAATGATATTCATAAAGTATTATTAGTTGGTGGATCTACAAGAGTTCCAGCCGTTCAAGAAGAAGTTAAGAAAATAACAGGAAAAGAAGCAGATAAAGGAATTAACCCTGATGAATGTGTTGCTATTGGTGCAGCTATTCAAGGTGGTGTTTTATCAGGAGATGTTAAAGACTTAGTATTATTAGATGTAACACCATTATCATTAGGTATTGAAACATATGGTGGAGTATTTACAAAATTAATTGAAAGAAATACAACAATACCAACAAAGAAATCACAAGTATTCTCAACAGCAGCAGATGGTCAAACATCAGTTGAAATTCACGTATTACAAGGTGAACGTGAAATGGCAGCTTATAATAAAACATTAGGAAGATTCCAATTAACAGGAATTCCAGCAGCGCCAAGAGGAGTACCACAAATCGAAGTAACATTTGATATAGATGCAAACGGTATAGTTCATGTATCTGCAAAAGATATGGCAACAGGAAATGAACAAAATGTAGCAATTACAGCTTCAACTAACCTTACAGATGAAGATATTGATAAAGCTGTTAAAGATGCAGAAGCACATGCTGAAGAAGATAAGAAGAGAAAAGAAGAAATCGAAGTTAAGAATAATGCAGAAAGCTTAGTATATAATAGTGAAAAAACATTAAAAGACTTAGGAGATAAAATTTCTGGAGAAGAAAAAGCTAAAGTTGAGACAGAAATAGATAATACTAAGAAAGCATTAGAGACAAACGATACAGCAAAAATTAAAGAAGCTACAGAAAAATTAACAAAAGTATTCTATGATATGTCAGAACAATTATACAAAAATGCAAATCCAAATGGTGGGTCAGGAGCTGGAGCAAATGATGCAGGAGCAGCTGGAACAGATGGACCAAAAACAGATGAAAATGGAAATGTATATGATGCAGACTATAAAGTAGAAGATGACAATAAAGACAATAAATAAAGTAAAAAATAAGGAGGATTAGAGGAATTTCCTCTATTCTCCTTTGTTACTTAAGGAGGAAAATAGATGGCAGCAAAAAGAGATTATTATGAGGTATTAGGAGTAAATAAGAATGCAACAGAAGATGAGATAAAAAAAGCTTATCGTAAGCTTGCAAAAAAGTATCATCCTGATGCAAATCCAAATAATAAAGAAGAAGCAGAAGCTAAATTTAAAGAAGTAAATGAAGCTTATGAGAATTTATCAGACCCTCAAAAAAGAAAAATGTATGACCAATTTGGACATAATGGACCACAAGGGTTTGGAGGTCAAGGTGGACCATTTGGTCAAGGAGAATATTATTCATATTCAAGTTCAGGATTTGATAATTTTGGTGATTTTGGTGATTTAGGAGATATCTTCTCATCAATTTTCGGAGGAGGCTTTGGAGGAGGAAGAACTTCTTCTAGTAAAAGAAACGGACCTTCTAAAGGTGCTGATTTAAATGTTAGAATGGAAATAACATTTGAACAAGCATATTCAGGAGTTGAAAAAGAGATAGTTATCACTAGAGATGAAGAATGTAATGTATGCCATGGAACTGGAGCAAAACCAGGAACATCTCCTATCAAATGTCCTACATGTCATGGAACAGGTCAAGTAACACAAGTACAAAATACTATTTTAGGTCAAATGCAAACAACTAGAACATGTTCAGCATGTCATGGAACAGGTGAAATTATAAATGAACCTTGTGAAAATTGTCGTGGAAAAGGAACGGTTAGAAAACAACCTAAGATAAAAGTAAAAATTCCAGCAGGAATTGATGATAATCAAACTGTAGTATTAAGAGGAGAAGGAGAACCTGGTAAAAAAGGTGGAGCTAAAGGTGACTTATATATTACAGTAAAAGTAAAAAGACATAGTATATTTACAAGAAAGGGTAATAATGTACTATGTGAAATACCAATAACAATAACACAAGCAACTTTAGGTGCAGAACTTGAAATACCAATGGTTGATGGAAGTAAAGAAAAATATAAAATACCAGAGGGAACACAAACAGGAACTAAGTTTACTATCAGAAATAAAGGATTTAAATCAATTAATTCTAATAGTACAGGTGATTTTATATTTACAGTTACAGTTCAAACACCTAAGAGACTATCAAAGGAACAAAGAGAATTATTAGTTAAACTTGCACAAACAATGAATGAACAACCACCAGTTAAGAAACGCGGATTATTTGGATAAAAGAATGTAGAGGATGATCTACGTTCTTTTTTTCTTGTATGGCAATCGCTTAAAAATTTATGAAGAAAATAAAAAAATATAGTATAATGTTTTCAAGAGGTATAAACGAAT
>CALXAV010000021.1 GCA_944386385.1 uncultured Clostridia bacterium | reverse complement strand
GAAGGGAGTTTTGTCTAGTACATAGCTAAAGCCTATGTTACTACCGGCATAGCCGGAAGATTATTTACATTTAAAAAGACATGAAAATAATTTTCCATGTCTTAATTTTTATTTTTATAAAACTGCTCCTATTATTCCCGCTTCATTTCCTAATACTGCTGTTTGTATATTAATATCTTTCCTTGAATTAAACAATAGATTTTCAGAAACTAATTCTTTCTTCAAATTATCCAATAATACTTCTCCAAAGTAAACAAAACTTCCTCCAATTCCTATTGCCTCTGGTTCAAATATATTTACTAAATTTGCAATACCAACACTTAAATTTTCTATATATTCTTTTTTTACTTTTTCTATTATTTTATAATTTTTATCTGTTTTCTTAGTATTCTTTATTATTGCAAGTAATTCCTTTCCAGAAACGTCCTCATTGTATCCTAAAGCTTTTCTTAAATTAGTTTTAAAAGCTTTCATTGATGCATATCTTTCAAAGCAACCTCTTCTTCCACAGTTACACTCTATTCCATTTTTTTCAATAACCATATGCCCTATTTCACAACCTGGTAAGTCTCCAGTATCTAAAAGTTTATTATTAATAATAACAGCTCCACCAATCCCTGTTCCAAGTGTTAAGAATAAGACTCTATTATAGTCTCTTAAAGATCCATATGTACTTTCTGCTATAGCTGCACATTTTGCATCATTTCTAATTTTAATTGGTAAATCTATTTTCTTTTGCAATTCTCCTATTATTTTATAATTTTTTAATCCTAAATTTACTGATTTTACTACCACATCTTTTGTAACAGTACCAGGGATTGCTATTCCCATTTCTGTTATTTTATATTCTTTTCTAAACTTATTTACTGTTTCTACTATTGTGTCTTCAATTACTTTTTTCACTTCTTTAGTAACAATTCCCTTTAGTTTCTTTTCTATTTTTTCTAAAATTTTTCCATTTTTATCAACCACTCCAATTGCAATGTGGCTTCCACCTAAATCTATTCCTACTTTCATACTATTCCTCTTTTTCTAATATCCATTCTATACTATTAATAATTTATCATTTTTATTCGAAAAATACAACAAAAGTTGAGAATTACATCTCAACTTTTGCTTTTCTACTTCTATACTCCATAAGCTGAGAATAAGAAGTTTCCCATATAAACTTGTACACAAGGTACTAATACAACTACTACGAAGAATATCAATACTACACCAACTATTGCATAAACAACTTGTGGTAATGCTTTCATAATCTTTGTCATAATATTATCTATATCAATTTCCATATATTCAACTAATTTTTCCATCATTTCTGCTAAGTCTGTCTGCATACCAATTTTAAGCATTTCTGTTATCATTGGTTTTGCCAATCCTGATTTTTCAAAAGGTTCTATCCATGACTGACCTATTAACATATTATTTATAGCTGTTTCTATAATAGATAGCATAACATAGTTTTTAACAACATTTTTACTAACTTCTATAGACTCTTGAATTCTCATACCATTTTTTAAGTTTAAAAGCATAGCTTTCATTAATCTTGAAAAATCTAATGCAAATATTAATTCACCAAATATAGGCATTTTATATTTAAAATAGTGGAAATTATATTTTCCTTTTGGTGTATTAATATAGAATATAATTAATGCCGCAATAGCCACCAGTATCAGCACTGGTATATACCAATATTGTATAGCTTTATCCACAAAGTCTGCAAACCATAAAGTTATCGCTGGTAACTCCTCTTCTGTTCCAACTTCATCAAATACGTTTTGAATTGCTGGTATAGCAAATAGAGTTCCGACAACTAACATTACAAGTAATAGAACAAATTGAACAATATTAGGTATTAATATTGACCTAAGTTTTTTATTCAAACTTTCTGTTTCATCTAAGTATTTAACAGCTTGCTCTAATGAATTTGTAAGAGAACCAGACAATTCTCCAACTTTTATCATATTAATATAAATATATGGAAACACATTAGAATAATATTCCATTGTTGTATACATGTTTTCACCGGCTTCTACACCTGCTAATATATCCTCTAGTATTCCCCTAAATGATACATTTTCTGTACTTTCTATTATTGTGTTTAAAGCATGTATATTATTAAAGTTTGCCTTTTTTAATAGATAAAAGTTTTGAGTAAATACAACTATATCCCTTTGTGTTATTTTTTCAGTTTTTGCAAAATATAAATTTATTTTTTCTTTAGTTGATAAAGTTTTCTTTTTATTTCCTGCAAGTTGTGTTGTATTTACATTTTTCATAATTTCTTGAATGTCTGTTATATTTCTTTTCTGTTTTTTTGTATTCTTGTTTGTTCTATATGCCATTTGTTCTATTGATATAGGAACTAAGTTGTTATTTTTTAACGATTTTATGAGGTTTTGCTTACTTGCTGACTCTACTCTATTTCTTACAATTACCCCTGTTTTCGTCATTGCCTTATACATATATGTTGGCATGAGTTTCTTCCTCCTTTAGTTTATTTTCCTTTTTTAATTTTCAATTGCATAATAGTTCTATTTAAAGTTTCAATATTCTTCTCTTCTATTTGTGCTTTTGCTTGTTCTAAAGTTATCTTGTCCTCAACAAATAACTCTGCTAAAGAATTTATTAAGCCTATACTTCCTTTTTCTAAGTTACTTTGTATAGCATCTTCTATTTCAGATACACTTAATTTTTCTTTACGTATAATTCCTGCAACTATATTATCCACAACCATAACTTCTGGAACTAATACTAATTTTCCATCTGTTCCTTTTAACAATCTTTGAGATACAACTAGTTTTAACAATGCTGACAATAAATATTTTATACTTGCTTGGTCTCTTACTTCATAGAAGTTTATCATTCTGTCTATTGTTTCAGCACAAGATTTTGTATGAAGTGTTCCTATTACTAAGTGCCCTGATTCTGCCATTTCTATTGCTGCTTCCATTGTTGTTTTATCACGAATCTCTCCTATTACTAGTATATCACAGTCTTCTCTTAGTGAGTTCTTAACACCATCACTAAATGTTAAACTATCTCTTCCTTTTCCAACTTCTTTTTGTACTATTAATGATTTTTTAGAATGATGTTTATATTCTACTGGGTTCTCTAATGTTAATATTTTCTTATTTTGATTTTCGTTAATATAATTTATTAAAGCATTTAATGTCGTTGTTTTACCAGAGTTTGTTTTACCAGTAACTAATATTAATCCTTGTGGCTGATATGTCATTCTTCTTACTATATCTGGAACACCAAGTGATTCATAAGTTGGTAATTCATTTTTTATCAATCTCATAGTAACTATTGGTATTTCATCAGATAAAGATATATTTACTCTTAGACGTATATCTTTATACACATATGACATATCTAGTCTTCTTGTTGTATTAAATACTTCGTCTTTATCTACATTTCCTTTAACTAAATAATCATATACTTCAAACATATCTTCTGTTTTTAATATTTTACTTCCTTCTACAGGTAACAAATCTCTTGCTATTCTTAACATTGGCTTATTACCTGGTATTAAATGAACATCAGAAGCATCAAGACGCATTGCCTCATCTAATATTTTATCTAAATTCATATTATTTCCTCCTTCGTTTCCTAAATAAATAGCAATTTTTTATTTAACTCTTCTAAAGTTGTATGTCCTTGGATTACTTTTCTTATTCCATCTACTATTAATGGCTTATATCCTTCTTTTATAGCTTCACTTTTAATTTCGATGCTTGATTCTCCGTTCATTATTTCTGTTTTTATCTCATCTGTTACATTTAATATTTCAAATATTCCGAAGTCTATCATAATATCCTGTATTATTACAATGTTTACAACCTATGGCATCATAAGTTTTTCCTGACACATCAAATTCCACGCCATATTTTTTTCCTATAGCTGTTATTATTTTTTTCTCTTCGGCGTTAAATGGTCTTTCTTTTCTACAATTTGTACATAATCTTCTTACCAATCTTTGTGAAATTACTGTTGCCAATGTACTTGCTATATCATAGTCAGATAATCCCATTTTTCTAAGTCTTGTTATAACCTCTAAACTATCTATTGTGTGTATAGTTGATAATACATAGTGACCTGTTTGTCCAGCTTGTATTGCTATTTCTCCTGTTTCTCTATCACGGATTTCTCCAACTAGTATAATATCAGGGTCTTGTCTTAATACTGTCCTTAAAGAGTCTGCAAATGTTACTCTTGGATCGATTTCAATTTGATTTAATCCTTCTATTCTTATTTCTACTGGGTCTTCAATTGTTGTTATATTTATTTCTGGTCTATTTAAATAATCTATGATACTATATAAACTTGTTGTTTTTCCCTCACCTGTTGGTGCTGCCATAATTGTTATACTATTTTTCTTATTAATACTCTTTTGAAGTTCTTTCTCTGTTACAGGTAATCCTAAATCAAATATATTTCTTATATTTATATCTTTCTTTAATAATCTTAAAACGAATTTTTCTCCATATACATTTGGTTGTGAAGATACACGAATATTGTAATCATCATACATTAAAATTCTACCATCTTGTGACTCTTGTTTTTCTTGATGCATATTTGATATCGCTTTTAGTCTTCCTATTAATTGACTTTGTTTTGATTTATCAATATTTGCTGCTGTAAATAATTCACCGTCAATTCTGTATCTTACTCTTACTTTGTTTTGCATAGGCTCAATGTGAATATCACTTGCCCTTCTTTCCATTCCCGTTTTAATTATACTATCAACTAAAGATGTTATTGAATCATTTCTTCCTGTATTTGTTAAATTATCTGTTGCTGTTCCTTCATATGATTTTAATATTCTATCTATATCTGGTTCAAATGTTATATACTCTTCCATTACTAAACCTTTATTTAGCATAAGTAAACGAACTGTTTCCATCGCCCTTGTATTTACAGTATTAGCAAAACATACCTTAACTTTTCCAGATTCAACTTCAAAAGGAATTGCTTTATTCTTTTTAGCTACATCTAATGAAATATAATCAGTTACATTTAATTTTAAAGTTCTATTAGTTAATAAAATTCCTTTTGTCCCTAAAATATCTCCCATAGCTTGTATTAATTTATTAGGGTCACATACATCCAATATATATAATATATCACCTATTTTTTTACTTTGATGTTGTTTTTGATAATCTAATGCTCTTTCTATATCTCCTTCTGTTACAATTCCCCTTTTTACTAATTCAACACCTATCGGTTGTCTCCTTCTAATTTCCATAAGCTTTCTTCCTTTCTTTTGTATTAGAATTTAATTTTATTATCTACTTTAAAGTATAACTTGTTGTTCTATCTTGCCCTCCTGCTTTAAAATGTACTGTTACTACTGCTTTTCCATTTTCTATTTTTTCAGAAAATGTACAAGAATCTATATCCCAGCATATTTTTTCCTGATTTCTATATATACCTTTATTTTCTTCTACAAAAGTATATTGTACTCCATCATCAAAAGCTATATAGTTTTCTTTGCATTCTAAAATTTTTAGTCCTGGGTGGTTTACTTGTTCCGAAAAATAACTATTAAAAGCTGTGTATTCAGCTATTGGATCATTATAAAAATCGGCTTGTTGCAAGCTTTTCATAAACGCACCTGTAACTACTGCAATTATCCCTACCATAACTACCATAACAATAATATATATAGTTAATGTAATTAATGTTATACCTTTTTGTGATTTCATCTTTAGCTCTCCTTTGAAAGTATTGTTGATATTTCAACTGATTGTTCTTTTGCTTGGAACATATAAGATATTTTTACTGTTGCTTTTTTTACAATATTTTTTACTTTATCTCCATTTCCAGGTAAATCTGTATAATCTATTACTGTAATCGTCTTATAAAAACCTTCATTTCCTGCTACTTCTTCATTAGATGTTACCACACTTGTTCCATCAGCTTCACTTCTTGTCCCATATTCATCAAACCCATTATTTTTTATTTGTTCTATCTCATTTATTGCAATATATGTTGCATCACTTCTAAGGGTTATCTCTTTAGAAGTACTATTTACACGGTATATTAATACAGCTATTATTGTTACAAATATAAAAGCTATAATTACTGATACTGATATATCTATCCCTGTAAAACCTTTTTCACTACGCATCTTCATACTTTTCTCCTTTATAAAATATAATAATTATAAATTAGCAATAGTATAAATATTATAAGGTTTGTTACTCCTAAATAAAATCCTATACTAATCTCACCTGATATTTGTTTGTCTGTTTTCATATTTCTATTGAACCTGTTTTTTAATTTATATAATAATATATAAATTGCAATTGCAAGTAGAGTAAATATTATTGAACTAACTGTTATATATTCATTTGTAAATACTACCATTGTCACAAGCATTAATAATATGCTATCTACATAAGTACTTTTTGCAAATCTTTTTAATGTTATTGTATCATATAGTAAAATTAGTATGTATAAAATTAAATATATACCATATCTATATATATTAGCACCTTCTACTATGCATAGATATGCCATATACATAATTGATATTGCTACACCATAGAAATTTACATATTTATCAATTTTCCTATTTTCATAATCTATCCCACAGATTAGTATTATATATGTTAAATATAACACTACAAAGCAGTATTCTACTATTTTTGTATAGCTTAAAGTTTCTAAACTTAATCCCATGAAATATGCAATTACTACAAATAATGAACCTGATAATACTTCTAATATTAAATATCTTGGTCTTATTTTTTCTTTACAATATCTACATTTTCCACCTAAAAATATATAACTAAATATTGGAAACAAGTCTAATAAACCTAATTTATGATTACAATTAGGACAATAAGAATGTGTATGAGTTATATCTTGTCTTTTTGGTATTCTATATACTGCTAATGTATAGAAACTTCCAAATAAACTTCCTATTATAAATATTATGATATAAAAAAACGTTTCCATATTTCTTTCCTTTTATTATTTAAGCCATACACACATAGTGTGCGTATGGCCATTATTTATTTTACTTTAATTTTATCTAAGTATTATCTTCTTCTATATGATCTACATCAGCTGTATAAGAAAGTGTTCCTGCTTGTTGTAATGTTACAGTATATTTTTGTCCACCTTCAGTTACAGTAATTATACCATCACTAGTCGTTCCTGACTCTGTTGCTGTATTAGAACCATTATCTAAAACATATTGTGCTATTATTGCTGTATCTGATATTCTTGATGCTGGTGTAGTTCCGTCATTATCAATAACTGCTTGTGCATATACAGCTTGAATCGCCATATTTACTTTATCAGCTACTGATGCTTTTTTTGTATCATCTCTTGCAGTTGTTGATTGTGTAAGTATTCCATTATCACCTGTAAGCATTGCAATTGATACACCTGCTAATATTAATAATACGATAATTGTAATTACTAAAGCAATTAAAGTAATACCTTTATTATTTTTTAACATTTATTAATCCTCCTAAATGATTAATCTGCTGGTACCGTTGCTGGGTTTATACTAGCACTTGATCCAACTGTTACAGAACCTGATATACCAGTATAAGGAGCAACACCAGTTATAGTAATAGTTCCTGTTCCTGATACTGTTGCATAACCATCTAAATTATCTTCCGCATTTGATATTTCAGTTGAGAAGTTTGTTTTACTTGGATTTGCTAATGCCTCAGAATAAATAGCTTGTAATTCCATATTAATTCTTTCTACAACTTCTGCTTCTGCCGTTTCATCTCTCGCATTTGTTGATTGTGTAAGTATTCCATTATCACCTGTAAGCATTGCGATTGATACACCTGCTAATATTAATAATACGATAATTGTAATTACTAAAGCAATTAAAGTAATACCTTTATTGTTTTTTAACATTGAAATTCCTCCTAAATATTATTTTTATTCAGTTGTTGTATCTGCTTCTGCTGGAGTTAATGTTGCTTGTCCTGCATCATCTATTGTAACAGTTCCAGTTCCAGCTTTTACTCCATCTGCTGTTATTGTAACAGTTTCACTAGCTATTGTTGAACCACTTGTTTGTCCACTTACAGTGCAATCTGTTCCTTTTAGATTATCAATAACATCTTGTATCTCTGCTGCTGTAAAAATATCTTTTGTATTATCAGCTAAAACTGCTGAATATAAAGCATTTAACTCCATATTAATTCTTTCTACTCTTTCTGCTACTGCTGTATCATCTCTTGCTGTTGTTGCTTGTGTAAGTATTCCATTGTCTCCTGTAAGCATTGCAATTGATACACCTGCTAATATTAATAAAACGATAATTGTTATAACTAAAGCTATAAGTGTTATACCTCTATTATTTTTCATTTGTTTTCCCCCCTTCTCTTTAGAATTAATTTATATTGTATTATATCTTATTTAGATATAACGTTAAAAACTTAAATTATTTAGTACCTGTATTTTGGAAGAATTGTCCTCCTGAACTTGATGAGTCATCATTAGATGTTGAGCTATTACCTGTACTTGTACTTGTTCCTGATGACGAACTTCCACTTGAGGTACTTCCTCCTGTTGATGATCCACTTTCTGTTGTATTTTCTCCTGTAGTCTCATAAGAAGAAAATGGATTTGCTTTTCCTGGCTTATAATCTTGTACTCTTCTATAATTACTTAAATCATCAGAATTAATTTCATATGTCATAATTATTTGACTATCATCTACATCACTACTTGAAAGTAATTCTTCTTTTACATTTTCTGGTGTAGTATAAGATACCTCATTCGGTATTGTTTTAGTTATTGGAACATATTCATATAGTAATATTCCTAAAACCAATACAATAGCCAAACATAGCAATAATGCAATAATTATTTCTTTTATAATTGATTTTGCCATATTTTTCTTCCTTTCTCTTTACTATTGTGCAACATTTATAGTGTTTGTTGTATTAGCTGTATTAGTTGTGTTAGTTGTACTAGTTGTATTTGTTGTATTTGATGTATTACTATTGTTTGTAGAATTAGTATTGTTTGTATTGTTTGTTTCTGTAGTTGTTGCTGATACTTCCGCTATTGCAATATCTTTACATACAAATGTTGCTTGTAAATCCGAACCAGATGGTTGCATTTTGAATTCTTCTATTTTAAATCCTAATGTACTATCATTTTCAATAGCTGATATAAAGTCTGTTATTGAAATATAACTTCCTGTTGCCGTAAATCTCAAATTATAAGTATTTGCAGCCCCACTTGTACTAGGTAATACATCCATTTGCATAACAACACCTTGAGTAGTTGCATGATTTCCTAATCTTACCCATAATGTTTCAATTTCATATCTTTCTAGTTGATTTGCTGCTTCTACATCACTATCTTCACTAATAGTAGTCATGTCTTCGTAATTTTTCTTTTCTTCTTCAAGTTTTTTAGCATTTGTATTTACATCACTTACAGCTTGTTCATAAGTTTTTTCTACTAACCTTGCAGCTTCTTGAATTTTTGTATCAAGTTCTGCACTCTTATCTTGGATTTGTCTTATGCCAAGTATTTCAACACTCCCTATGTTTACTCCCTGTAAAACAATGAAAATAGAAAGTGCTAATAGTAAACCAATAAGAATCAAAATCAATAATTTTTTCATGGTAAGTCTCCTTCTATTTTTATTGTAACAATTCCGTTATCTTTCTGTCCTGAAGTAGAAACTACATTAGTTAAAATAACGTCTGTTTTTAATCTAGCTACAAAATATCCTAATTGTTCGTATTTGTTTGATTGTGCATTAATTACAACATGTGTTCCTGTATCATTTTCTATAGATGTTAATTGCACATTTTCAGGAATAATTGACATTATTTGATTTAGTAAATTAGGAATTGCATTTCTTGTTCTATTTCTGTCTGTTATTCTATCATTTGCATCTTGTAAATTTTGAATCATTGTTGTATATTCATTTGTTTTAGTTTTTATTTGTTCATTATCATTGTTAGCTAATTGAATTTGACTATTTGTTTGTGCTATTGAATCATTTGCCTCTTTTTCTTTTTCGTCCATTTGATAACTTAACAATCCTGAAAAAGCACTATAAATTACGACTAATAAAAACAAAGCCACAGCTATTCTTATTAAGCTTTTTTCCGTTTTATCTAGTTTTTGTCCTAAATCCCATGTAAAAAATCCACCTAAGTTTTTCTGTTCTTTTTTACTCTTGTCTGGATTCACATCTATTTTTAGCCAATTTGGTATTTGATCTGAAAATGTCTTTTTCTTAAAGTTCATTCCAGTTACGCCTTCACCAAGTCCCATTAAAGCCATAGATATAGCTGAGTTAACTTCAATATAATCTTTTATACTTATATCTCTTGTTTTTTCTACAAAATATGGTTTTAATATTTCACATTCTACATCTGGTAAATATTCTTGGAAATATAAATCTATATTATTTATAAGTGCTGCTGTTCCTGTTATATATACTTTACGTATTTTATCAGTATAACTATTAATTATCTTACTTACTTGTCCTGTTATATTATATATAGTTGGCATTATATCATCTAAGTATGTTTGTTGCTCTGCTTGTAATTCTCTTCCTTCAGATGTATATATAGTAGTATTTTTACATATTTCATAAGATTTTGAATAAGAATTTTCTTTTAAGTTGATTTTAGATAAAATGTCTCTACTTCCCTCTTCAATTATATCAACATTAAAGATTTTTCCTTCCATAATTGTTGTTATTACTGTGTCATCTTCTATATTAACAATTAAAGAATTTTCATCTTTACCTACTTGAATTAAGTTTGGAATTGACATTGAAATAGGTGAAATATTTACTAAATGATATCCTTCTATCTCTTGTATTCTTTTATTTAATTCTATTTTGTTATCTGCTATATGAATAATCTTGATTTTATCTTTGTCTAATTGGCTATCTACAACTGCATATCTTGTTTCAAATACATTTGGATTATATCCTTTATCAGCGCAATAAGATTCGAATTCTGTTTTAATAGCCTTTTGAAGATCGTTTTTTGTAAGTAATGAAAACATATCAAAATAGTTATACATTTCTTCTGACATATTTACACTTATAGGTGTTTTTTGACTGTATGTTTCTTCTATTACTTGTGATATTGCATCTCCAATTTTATCATAGAACTTCATTCCAAATGATTCCACTTTTATATTGTCGCGTTCTTTTGATACTTTTGCATATTTAATTAAATGTTCTTCTATATATAGCCCTAGACAACTTGACATTTTCTTCTCCTTTTTTTATTTATTCTTATTTTTTGTATTTTATAAAAAAACATACCTAGAATATATTTTACATTATTCTATTTTTTTCTTGTCATTAAAACTCAAATACAGTTATATTTTATAATTATTTGGGAAAAAGTCAATATTTTTAATGCAACCGTAATACAAATGTAATATAATTGTAACAATGTTATTTTTTTCCTTTTTTTACCAATTTACAAATAAAAAATCCATCTGTTTTTTTGTTTTGATATACTTCTAAAAATTTATTATCTACTAAATATTTAAAGAAAAATTTTTCTTTTAAATTTAACATTTTTAATTCAAAATTTGAATTTTCATTCAAAAATTTTTCAATTAGATTTCTATTTTCTTTTTTAAAAATACTACAGGTTGAATATACTAATTCTCCACCTTCTTTTAAATAATTAGAGCATGTTTTTAATATGTTAAATTGAATTTTTGATATTTCTTCTATATCTTCCTTCTTTTTTTGCCATTTTATATCTGGTTTTCTTTTTAATACTCCAATCCCTAGACATGGAACATCTAAAAGTATTTTATCAAATTTATTTTCATATTCTTTTTTATAAATACTTGCGTCTTCCACTTTTGTATTTATTATTTTTATTCCTAGTCTTTTTGCATTTTGTTCTACTAATTTTGTTCTATGCTCATGTATATCCCAAGCTTCAATATTTCCTTCGTTTTTCATTATTTCCGCTAAATATGTAGTCTTTCCTCCTGGACTACTACATGCATCTAAAACATTTTTGCCAGAACTTGGATTTAAAACTAATGCTGTTAAACCTGCAACCTCATCTTGAACTGTAAACAACCCATCTTTAAAACTTTTTAATTTTTCTATTCCACTTGCCTTTTCTAGAATTAGAAAATCATCTAATATTCCATCATTTGCTTCTATTCCTTCTTTATTTAATATTTCTTTTAATTCTTTTTTACTAGTTTTTAAATTATTTACTCTAATAGAAACCTTTGGTCTTATATTAGAATTTTTACAAATTTCTAATATCTCCTTATTGTCTAATCCATCATTTTTTAATTCTTCAATTATCCATTTTGGCATAGACATTGTTTTTGAAATTCTATCTGACTCATTTTTTTCAGCAAAAAGGTCTTTATAATCTTTTTCATCAATTTTTCTTAGAATTGCATTTACAAAACCAATACTTCCTCTATTTCCATATTTTTTAGCTAAATTCACTCCTTCATTTACAGCTGCTGATTTTGGTATTTTGTCTAAAAATATAATTTGATAAATAGCTTCTCTAAGTATATTTAATATCCAAGGTGATATTTTCTTTAATCTGATTTTTGAATGTTTTTTTATTATTTCATCAATAGTTAATCTCCACGTTGTAACTCCATAAACAATCTCAGATATTAAGCCAATATCTTTCTTATTTAATATTTCTTTATTTTTATTTATCATATCATTTAATAAAATATTAGAATATGCTTCATCTTTGTCTATTTTATATAAGATTTTTAGTGCTACTTCTCTTGCTCTATCAACCATAATATCCTCCATTTCTCTTTTAGTCACTGTTTTGCTTATCGATTTTCATATACATTTCAGATTTTCTTTCATTATATAATTTTTATATTTTATTTTCTACTATTTTTGTATATTTTTTCTTTTACTTGGAAAAGATATTCTTAAAAGTTCTATTTTGGAGGTTTAATATGGATATAAAAAAACATTTAATAATTACAGGTAATTCCACTATTTCTTGGAAAGATGCTATTGTTAAGGCAATAGCTGAAGCATCTAAAACTATTGATTACTTATCAGAAGTAAAGGTTCTAGAACAAAGAGCTAATATTGATGGTAATAAAATTTCTGAATATTTTGTTGATTTAGATTTAAGTTTCATAATAGACGTAAATCGCAAAGATAATTAAGGAGGTATTTTTATGGATCCTTTAGAAACTAAAAAAGGTTATCAAGACTATGTTGATAAAAAATCTCCCAATTCTAAAATTTTAAAAAACTGTTTTAATGCATTTTGGGTTGGCGGATTAATTTGCACAATTGGACAAGTTATACTTAATATATGTAAGGAACGTGGTTTTGATACACAAACTTCTGGTACAATTGTTTCCATTTTATTAATTGGTATTTCCGCTTTCTTAACTGGACTTAATTTATTTAATAAAATAGGAAAATTTGCAGGGGCTGGTTCTTTAATACCAATTACTGGATTTGCTAACTCAATAGTTTCTCCTGCTATGGAATATAAATCAGAAGGATATGTTATGGGTGTTGGTGGAAAAATGTTTACTGTTGCAGGCCCTGTTTTAGTTTTTGGTATTTCTGCTTCTATTTTAGTTGGTATTATTTTCTTGATTTTCAACACTCAAAGTGTAACATTAGTTTGAGACATTTGGGGACGGGTCTTAATTGTCTCATTTTGAAAATTCTGTAATTTTGAGACAAAAAAGCCCCGTCCCTCTTTTTCTCAAGTTAGGAGATGATTTTTTGAAAAAAATAGGTAAACAAACTATAAAATTTGATACACCTCCAACAATTTTGGAATGTAGTAGTATTGTTGGTCCTAAAGAGGCTCAAGGACCTTTAGCTAAATATTTTGACCAAACTTTAGAAGATGAGTTCTGGGGTGAAAAATCCTGGGAAAAAGCAGAAAGCAAAATAATTAAAGAAGCAACTAATATGGTTATAGCAAAATCTGGTATTTCTTCCCAAGACATTGATTGTGTTTTTGCTGGTGACTTATTAAACCAGTGTATTTCTTCTAGCTTTGGATTAAGAGAAATAAACATTCCTTTTTTTGGTGTATTTGGTGCTTGCTCTACATTTGTTGAATCTTTGAGTTTAGGCGCAATTGCAACTGAAAGCTTTGCTAAACATGTCTTGTGTGCAACTTCTAGTCATTTTTGTAGTGCTGAAAAACAATTTAGATTTCCTTTAGAATTAGGAAATCAAAGACCACCTAGTAGTCAATGGACTGTAACTGGTAGTGGTGCTGCTATTTTATCTAAAGATGGTAATGGTCCTTATATCACACATATTACCCCAGGCAAAATTGTTGATATGGGAATTAAAGATGGAAATAATATGGGAGCTGCTATGGCACCAGCTTTTTCCGATACTTTAATTACTCACTTTACTGATACTGGTAGAAGCCCTAGCTATTATGATGCAATTATTAGCGGTGATTTAGGTCATATTGGTAAAGACATCGCAATTGATATTGCTAAATCTAAAGGTTACAATATCAAATCTAATTATAACGATTGTCGGAGTTCTTATTTTTGACAAAAATTCTCAAGATACTCATTCTGGTGGTAGCGGTTGTGCTTGTTGTGCTACTGTTTTCTCTGGATATTTGTTTAAACAATTAAGAGAAAAGAAGTTAAAGAAAATATTATTGATTGCAACTGGCGCTTTAATGAACTCAACAAGCTCTCAACAGGGTGAAAGTATCCCTGGTATTGCTCACGCAATTAGCATTGAACTTTAAAAGGAGGTTTATATATGGATATTAATTGGGCTAATGTTTTTAATATTTCTTCTTTATTAAAATGTTTCTTGGTTGGTGGAATCATATGTATTATTGGTCAAATTCTAATTGACAAAACTAAGCTTACTCCTGCAAGAATTCTTGTTATTTTTGTTACAACAGGTGCTGTCTTAGGAGGTCTTGGAATTTATAAATATCTAGTTGATTTTGCAGGTGCTGGCGCTACTGTTCCCCTTACTGGTTTCGGATATAATTTAGCTAATGGCGCTATAGAAGCTGTTAAAGAAAATGGATTAGTAGGAGCATTTACTGGTGGTGTTAAAGCAGCTGCTGGTGGTATAGCTGCAGCTATTTTCTTTGGTTATCTGGCTGCTCTTATTTCAAAACCAAAAATGAAAAAACAATAATATGAAATTAGGACCTTTCCTTTTTAACACATTATTATGGCAAAAAAATAAAGTGCATTATTTTGCACTTTAATTTTTTGTTTAATTAAGCTTTTTTAGATATTTCAGCGATTTCTGTAAAAGCTTTTGGATCTGATACTGCGATTTCTGCTAACATTTTTCTATTTATTGATACATTAGCTTTTTTTAGTCCTGCTATCATTTTGCTATATGTTGTTCCATTCATTCTTGCTGCTGCATTTATTCTTGCTATCCATAATTTTCTAAAATCGCTCTTTTTCTTTTTTCTTCCTACATAAGCATATGTTAAAGATTTCATTACTGCTTGATTAGCATTTCTAAATCTATAACTTTTTGCTCCATAATATCCTTTAGCTTGTTTCAATACTTTTTTATGTCTTGCTCTTGTTGTTCTTGCTGTTTTTACTCTTGCCATTATAATTCACCTTCCTTTGATTTCTTATTAGTTTCCATATGGTAATAATTTTTTGATTGTTTTTTCGCATGTTTTATCTGCATATGCGTTTTGAATTTTTCCTGATTTCTTTTGTCTTCTTGTTTTATTTGCTAATAAGTGTCTTCTGTTTGATTTTGTTCTTTTTACTTTTCCTGTAGCTGTTAAAGAATATCTCTTTTTAGCTGCTTTATTTGTTTTTAATTTTGGCATAACTAAAACTCCTTTCGCTTTTTTATATTTTATAGCAGAATTATTTTTCTGCTTTTTTAGCTAAAATTATAAACATGTTTCTACCTTCTAATTTAGGTTTCTTCTCAACAGTTGCAACATCTTCTAAATTTTCTATGAATTTATTTAGAACTATTTCTCCTGCTTTTGAGTTATTAATTTCTCTTCCTCTAAATCTTACAGTTATTCTGACTTTGTTGCCATCTGCTAAAAATTTCTTTGCATTTTTTAATTTAAAACCAAAGTCATGTTCTTCAATATTTGGAGTAACTCTTATTTCTTTTACTTCTAATGTTCTTTGTTTTTTCTTAGCTTCTTTTTCTTTTTTTGCTTGCTCAAATTTATATTTTCCATAGTTCATTATTTTACAAACTACTGGATTAGCATTTGGCGCAACCAATACTAAGTCTAGGTTTTTGTCCTCTGCTTTTTCTAAAGCATCATTTAATGACATTACTCCTAGTTTTTCTCCTGTTTCTCCAATTAGTTGAACTTCCTTTGCTTTAATTTGTCTGTTGATAGGTAATTCTTGTTTTATAAAAAACACCTCCAATAATAAAAAAATTTGACTTTTGTTACAAGTCAAATTAAAACACAAATCTAGTATTTACGTACTAAATCTTATTTAATTCTAACCCTTTTCCTTATTTAGATAGGGTGAGAAGTTTTACTTCTTCTTGTAACGTATAATATTATATACTACTAAATGCTTCTTGTCAAGTGTTTTTTCAAAGTTTTTCACTTGTATAACAATATTTTGATAATCTCATATGTTTTATATTCTTTAAAACTATTTTATTCTATTTTTTCACTATTTCTTTAGTTTTATTTTTCCTATTTTATTGCCATTTACCAGAAAATAAGGTATAATGTTTACGTATTTTAGGAGGTTTTTATGGAAGAAGTTAAAATTGGAAGAGTTTATAGACACTTCAAAGGAAATTACTATTTTGTAGAAAACGTTGCTTATGACTCGGAAACTAAAGAAAGAATGGTTGTATATAAACCACTTTATCCAAGAGAAGATGGTCGACTAATCTGGGTTAGACCTGAGAAAATGTTTTTAGAAGAAATACCAGAAAGACCAGATAATATAACAGGTCAAAAGGTAAGATTTGAATTGAATTAGTAAAAGATATTGAAAAAGATTATTTAAAATAAATTTAAGGATGTGTCACTATTTGGACAAAATGTCCAAAAGGAAACGTCCCCAATGGAGGTTAATTATGATAGATATTAAATTATTACGTGAAAATCCTGACTTAGTTAAGGAAAATATTAAAAAGAAATTTCAAGATAACAAACTTGTTTTAGTTGATGAAGTTTTAGATTTGGATGTTAAAAATAGAGAAGCTAAATTAAACGGAGATAACTTAAGATCTGAAAGGAAATCTTTAAGTAACCAAATAGGTTCTCTTATGCGAGAAGGTAAAAAAGAAGAAGCTGAAAAGGTAAAAGCTCAAGTTAATGAGATAAATACTAAATTAGAAGAAAATGAAAAACTAGAAAATGAATATTCTGAAGAAATTAAATCAAGAATGATGAAAATCCCAAATATAATGCATGAATCAGTTCCTATTGGTAAAGATGATAGTGAAAATGTTGAGATTGAAAAATTTGGAGAGCCAGTGGTACCTGATTATGAAATTCCTTATCATGGTGAAATAATGGAAGCTTTAGGAGGACTTGATTTAGATAGTGCAAGAAGAGTTGCAGGACAAGGCTTCTATTACCTAATGGGTGATGTTGCAAGACTACATTCAGCAGTTCTAACTTATGCTAGAGATTTTATGATTAATAAAGGATTTACTTATTGTGTTCCACCTTTTATGATAAGAAGCGATGTTGTAACTGGTGTTATGAGTTTTGAAGAAATGGACGCTATGATGTATAAAATTGAAGGTGAAGATTTATATTTAATTGGTACTTCTGAACATTCAATGATTGGTAAGTTTAAAGACCAAATTCTAAAAAAAGAAAATATGCCATATACAATGACTTCATACTCTCCTTGTTTCAGAAAAGAAAAAGGTGCTCATGGTATTGAAGAACGTGGTGTTTATAGAATACATCAATTTGAAAAGCAAGAAATGATTGTTGTTTGCGAACCTGAAGATAGTTGGAATTGGTATGACAAAATGTGGTCATATACAGTTGAATTCTTTAGAAGCATGAACATACCTGTAAGAACTCTAGAATGTTGTAGTGGAGACTTAGCAGATTTAAAAGCAAAATCATGTGATGTAGAAGCATGGAGTCCTAGACAAAAGAAATATTTTGAAGTTGGAAGTTGTTCTAACTTAACAGATGCCCAAGCACGTAGACTTGGTATTAGAATTAAAGGTGAAAACGGAACTTATTTTGCACATACTTTGAATAATACAGTTGTTGCTCCACCTAGAATGCTTATTTCTATTATGGAAAACAATTATAATCCTGATGGAAGTGTAACAATTCCTGAAGTATTAAGACCATATATGGGTGGACTTGAAAAAATAACTCCAAAAGCTAGCAAATAATAAGTAAACAACTTGTAAAAATATGTAGTTATTATATGTAGTTATTAATTTTATAAAATATATATAAATTATTCAAAGAAAGGGTTGAAAGTACCATGAACAAAAATGTAACAGTTATTGTAGGAACAAAATGGGGCGATGAAGGGAAAGGAAAAATTGCCTCACGTGAAGCAGAAAATGCAAAATTAGTTATTAGAGCAACTGGAGGAAATAACGCAGGACATACCATAATTTATAAAGGAACTAAATTACCACTTCATTTAGTACCTGGTGGAATTGCTTATACTAACACTACTTGTATTATAGGACCAGGAGTAGTTCTTGATTTAGAAGTTCTTTTATCTGAAATTGAACTTTTAAAAAATACTGGTATTCCAGATATTGATAAAAGATTAAAAATTAGTGGACGTGCACATGTTATCTTACCATATCATAAAGAATTAGATGTTTTATATGAAAATATGAAAAAGCACCCAGTAGGAACTACTAAAAGAGGAATTGGTCCATCTTATGCTGATAAAAATAATCGTACTGGTATAAGAATTTATGACCTTCTTCTACCTACTTCTAAATTAGAAGAAAAAATTGAAGAAGCAATAAAACCACATAATCAATTATTTAAAGCAAATAATATGGAAGATGCAATAGCTGATAGCAAATCTTTAGCAAAAGAATATCATCTATTAGGTGAAAAATTAGAAAAATATATTACAGATATAAGTCCAATTATTTCAGATGCAATAGATAATAACGAAAAAATTGTTGTTGAAGGTGCTCAAGCCTTTCGCTTGGATTTAGACCATGGAGATTACCCAATGGTTACTAGCTCAAATCCAGTAGTTTCTGGAACACTTTGTGGAGCTGCACTCCCTCCTCAATCTTTAAAGGTTGTAATCGGAGTTGACAAAGCATATAACAGTCGTGTTGGAAATGGACCTTTTCCAACTGAACTACCAGCTTCTATAGACGAAAACGGAAATGTTATAAAAGATGCCAAACCTTTAGAAGGTGATATAGTTCGTGACTTAGGCCATGAATATGGAACAACTACAAAAAGACCAAGAAGATGTGGTTGGATGGACTGCCCTATTCTTCGTTCTGCAAAATACACATCTGGTATAGATTATCTTTGTTTAAACCATTTAGATACTCTTAGTCAAATAGGTCTTAAATTAGGTTATATAAAAGTATGTACTTCTTATAAATATAAAGGTAATATCATAAATCACTACCCTGATGATATCAACTTAAGTGGTGAAATACCTGAGCCTATTTATGAAACTTTAGATGGTGGCTGGGAAATAGATTCAAGTTGTAGAAATTATGAAGATTTACCAGATTTAGCAAAGAAATTTGTTGAAATTGTAGAAAAGGCTTCTGGGATACCTGTCAAATATTTAGGTACAGGCCCTGCAAATGATGATTTAATTGTAAGAGAAGACATATAAATAAGTAAAATAAAAAATTATAGGAGAAAATTATGATAGTAAAAAATCCAAAATTTGAAATATCAGCAGTAAGTCCAAAACAATATCCAAAAAATGGATTACCTGAAATTGTTTTAGTTGGAAAATCTAATGTTGGTAAATCAAGTTTTATAAATACAATGATTAATAGAAAAAAGCTTGCAAGGACAAGCAGTGAACCAGGGAAAACTAGACAAATTAATTTTTATAATATAGATGATGCATTCTATTTTGTTGATTTACCTGGATATGGCTTTAGTAAAATGTCAAAAAAGGAACAAGAACAAGTTGGAAAATTTATAGAAGAATATTTATTTAACAGACATGAAATTACATTAATAATATTCTTGATAGATATTAGACATTCACCTACTGCAAATGATAGACTTATGTATAATTACATTATCTCATCAGGATTACCTTGTATGATTTTAACAAATAAAGCAGATAAAATTGCTATTACTAAAGTAGATGATACTGTAAAAGCATTACAAAAGGAATTAAACCCTATTGGAGATATTCCAACTTTTCCTTTTTCTTCTGAAAGGAAAATATATAAAGATGATGTTTGGAAATTTATAGATGATTTTTTAAACAAATAAAATACAAGATGCTACATTTAAGATAGCATCTTATTTTTTATTTATAATTATCTAAATATGTTCCACTTTCATTGAACATTATTTTTTATATTATTTATTTCATCTCTAGTTAATCCTGTTACTTCTTCTATTTGCTTTATATCCATTCTCACATCTAATAACTTCTTCGCGATTTTTTTCTTTTCTTCTACTTTTCCTTCTTCTTTTCCCTTAGTTATTCCTTCTGCAAAAACTTCTTTTTTTAAATTATTTTCACCTACTCTTTTAAGAAAATCTTGTACTTGGATTGCCTCATACATTTCTCTTTCTTTTTGATTTAAACTTAGTTTTTTTAATGTGTTCATCGCTTTCTTTATTTTTTTGTTTTTCTTTTCAACATCTAACATTTACAACAGCATTTATCTTTCTTCTTTTTACTTTTATTACAAAACATTAGAATTACAGTTAACAACAATAATAGTCCAAGTACAATTGCTAAAACTATTATAGCAGGTAAAGAAATTAATATAACTAAAGCTAAAGTGGCACCTATTAGTAATCCGATTGTGAAAGTAAATGCTGTTAATAATATAACTGCAATAATGCCTAAACAACTTTTATTTTCTTGGCATTTTCTTTCTCTATTTTCAAAACAATAAATTGTTTCTTTTGGTTCCATTGTATAAACCTCCAATATAGTTTTTTACTATATGGTATTATATGTCGAATTTTGTAAATCGGTTACTTTCTTTTTTTATGCTTTTTTCTCTATTTTTGTTATTATTTTCTTTGCCTTTTCTCTTTCTAAAGTCACAACATGTCCACAACCTTGGCATTTTAATTTAAAATCTACACCTACTCTTGTAATCTCCCAAAGTTTACTTCCACATGGGTGCTGTTTTTTAGTTCTTACTATATCTCCTACTTGGTATTCCATAATTATTTCATTCCCTTCAAATTATGGAAATTAGTTTTCCATAGCTTTTTTAAATCTTTCTACTATTCTATCTTTTCCTAAGATTTTCATTATCTCATACATGTCTGGCGTATTTGTTCTTGATGTTAATGCAACTCTCAATACTGTACTTACATCACCAACATGTGCTGTGTATTTACCAGGATTAGCTTTAAATTCTTTAACCTCTTTTGCATAGCCAAGTTCTCCTGATAATTCTTTTATCTTATCAAACCAAGTTTGCTTATCATCTTCATCACTATAATATTTTTCAGTATAAAGTGTTAAAATTTTATCTATTTCTTCTTTATTATTTATTACTTGATATGGATAATCTTGTTTTTTACTATAGAATAATTCATCATACATATATTCAATATTTTCTTTTACATCTGACCATTTAGCTATATCTTTTCTAGGCTTTTTGTTTCCTCTTTCTATACCAAATACTTTTAATGAATATTCTTTATCCTCTAGTAATTTTTCTAATTCTTCATCATGTCTTTTTGCCCATTTAAAAGATTCCTCATATACTTTCTCAGCTGTAAATTTAGATATTACCGTTTTTCCAACATCTAATAATTTTACCATATCAAAAAGTGCACCACTTACACTCATCTTATTTAATTGTAACTCAAATTCTGATATATCTTTATCTTTATTTGCTCTTCTCCAATTTTCAAATGTAGAATTTGCTATATTTAATAAATATTCTTTAACAGCTTCTTCTGGTATTCCTTCCTCTTCATAATAACTTACTGCTGCTTCAGGGTCTTTTCTTTTACTTAACTTTCTCTTATTTCCATTATCATTTTTCATTATTGGTGCAATATGAGCGTATTTTGGTGGTCTAAATCCTAACTCATGGAATAATTGTAAATGTAATGGTACTGAAGATAACCATTCATCTCCACGTATTACATGTGTCGTTCCCATTAAATGGTCATCTACTGCATGCGCAAAGTGATATGTTGGAAGTCCATCTGCCTTTATTATTACTATATCTTGATCATTTTCTGGAAATTCTACATTTCCCTTAATTACGTCTTTATGTTTTATTTTTCTATCTTCTCTTCCTGGTGATTTAAATCTTACTATATATTTTTCTCCATTTTTGATTTTCTCTACCATTTCTTCAACAGTAAGATGTCTACATTTTGCCCATACTCCATAATAACCTGGTCTTATTTTAGCTGCTTCTTGTTTTTGTCTTATCCCCTCTACTTCTTCTGGGGTACAAAAACATGGATAAGCTTTACCCTGTTCTATTAAATATTTTGCATAAGCTTGATAGATTTCTTTTCTCTTCGATTGTCTATATGGTCCATATTCACCTTTTTCTTCTGTTTCAGAAATCATCCCCTCATCTGGCTCTAATCCAAAATCTTTTAGTGATTTTACTATATCTGTAACTCCATTTTCTACTTCTCTTTTTTGGTCCGTATCTTCTATTCTTAAGAAAAATACGCCTCCTGTTTGATTTGCTACTGTTTTAGCTATTAAACTTTGATATAATCCCCCAATATGAACAAATCCTGTTGGACTTGGCGCAAATCTTGTAACTATTGCTCCTTCTTTTAACTCTCTTCTTGGATATTTTTCTTCATAATATGATATGTCCTTGCTATCCGGAAATATTAAGTTTGCTAAATCTTTATAATCCATTTTATTCTCTCCTATCTCTTAATTTTAACAATTGCAATTATAACATATATTTAATAAAAAATCAAAAAATTGAAACAAACAGATTTAGTTCTTTCTTACACTATAAAAAACGGGAGGTGACGCTCACCTCCCTATCGCTATCCAATCTCTTCAAGCCAATGGTTTATGTATTCAGTGGCTTCATCACAAGCTACAAGCACACTGTCTTCTGCTATTGGAATACTAACATCCTGCAAATACTGATTATCACTATTCTCGACTCTTTCAATACTGTTTTGAAGTTGCTCTTTAAGCGCTTCCTGCAATCCTATCTCAGAGAAGTCACTTCTTACGCTCAAAAATTGTATTATTCTTACTTCGCCCTTAAGCTGTTGCAGTTCATCTCTTGCCTGCTGAGTAGCATATTCTTGCTCACGAGCGACCTCTTTGCGGTTGTAACCGTAAGCAAATCCAGCGACGAGAACAACAACAATAATCAGCACAAGCACTACAGGTGCTACACTCCTACGTAAACGCTCCATCTTGCATCCTTTCATAGATAGCTTATACTCCGGCAACAATTTCTGCCATACTATAATTATACCACATTATGTTAAATTTGTCCAAATTTAAAAAGGGAGGTAAACCTCACCTCCCCATTACTATCCGAACCATTCATATAACCATCTATTTGTAACAAAACTTCATCACAAATATAATATAAATCTGTTTCTGTTATATAAATGGAAAAATCTTCTAGATACTGATTATTATCTTCTTCAACAGATTGAATTTCCCATTTTAGTTCGCGTAAAAGCTCATCCTGTGCACTAATTGATGAGTAAAACTCATCTGAAAGGCTCAAATTCTGTATCAGCTCCGTCTTTGCTCTAAGCTCCAACAGTTCTTCTGTTGCCATCTCATAGTAGATTTGGTCAAATCTTTCTTGAAGATCATTAACTCTTATCTCTCCCATGATATTTGACACAGCAAGCCCTACCACAGAGCCTAGCACACAACCGATGATAACTGCACAAGCTTCTTGTAAAAAGTGCCTAAAACTCCTCTTCATCCTGTATCCTTTCTTGAATAGCTTATACACAGACAGAAACAACTGCCATATTGTTATTATATCATATTATGTTGATTTTGTCCAAATTTCACCTTTTTTCTAGCCTTCTATTTATCAATTTTAATGTTAAATCCGTATCTTTTACTATTATATTTTTCTTTTAATCTAAAAACATTTTCTAAATCAATATCATAAGTATTTGCAATCATTGCTGTATAATATAGAACATCTGATAATTCCTCTTCTATGCTCCCTTTAATGCTATCATCAGTCATCCTTTTATTTTTTCTTATTACCTCTGCTAACTCCCCTACTTCTTCTACTAATTTTAAGAAGTATCTTTGTGTATTTTTTAAATCTTCCGGATTGCTTATAGTATATTTTTCTTTTAAATATTCTTGTAATCTTTTTAATGTTAATTCCACAATTATCACCTCTAATTCAATTATATCATTTAATTTTAATTATTTCATATTAAATTACAATCTTTTTACCATTCAATTCTTAATTAAAAAATTTAAATTCTAATTACTTAATAACAAAATAATAGTACCAAGTTTTAAAAGCCTTGGTACTACTGCATTTTATTAAACTTCCATAATAATAGGAATGATCATAGGGTTTCTCTTAGTTTTAGCAAATACATAATCTTTTAAGTTGTCTCTTACTGATGATTTTATAGTTGACCAATCACGAACTCCGTTTTCTTCGCATTTTTTAATTTCTTTTCTTACAACCGCTTTTACTTCATCCATTAAGTTTTCTGATTCTCTTACATAAACGAATCCTCTTGAAATTACATCTGGTCCTGCTACTACTTCTCCTGTTGAAGAATCCATTGTCAATACAATAATTATTAAACCATCTTGTGATAAATGTTGTCTATCACGAAGTACTATGTTTCCAACATCTCCAACACCTAGTCCGTCAACTAAAACTCTTCCGTTTGGTACTACTCCTGTAAACTCTGCTCCATCTTCTCCTATTTCTAATACTTTACCATTTTGCATCATGATAATATTTTCTTTTTCTATTCCCATACTTTGAGCGGTTTCACTATGGGCAATTAATTGTCTATATTCACCGTGTACTGGTATAAAGTATTTTGGTTTTGCTAAAGATATAATTAATTTTTGTTCTTCTTGGCACGCATGTCCTGATACGTGTACATCCTCTAATGAGCTATATACAACTTCTGCACCAAGCTGCATCAATTCATCTATTACTCTTGATACATATTTTTCATTTCCTGGTATTGGTGTTGCAGAAATTATTATTAAGTCGTTAGGAGTAATTTTAACTTTTCTATGTTCTCCATTTGCCATTCTTGTTAATGCTGACATAGTTTCTCCTTGACTTCCTGTTGTTATTATCACTAATTGCTCATCTGGATAATTTTTTATCATATCAATATCAATAAATAAATTTTCTGGACACTCAATATATCCAAGTTCTCTTGCTGTAGTAATCATATTTATCATACTTCTACCACATACAGCAATTTTTCTACCATATTTTATTGCACAATTTACAATTTGTTGTACTCTGTGTACATTTGATGCAAATGTTGCAACTACGATTCTTTTTGTACAATGCAAGAATAATTTATCAAAAACATCTCCAACTGATCTTTCTGACATTGTAAATCCTTTTCTTTCGCTGTTAGTACTATCTGACATTAATGCTAGAATTCCTTGATGTCCTAGTTCTGCAATTCTACCCAAATCCATTATCTTTCCATCTATCGGTGTAAAATCAACTTTAAAGTCACCTGTGTGTATAACTGTTCCTGCAGGTGTTGTAATTGCTAGCATAACAGAATCGGGAATACTGTGTGAACTTCTTATAAATTCTACTTTAAAGTTCTTTCCTAAATTTATTGTTTGTCCTTGATTTACTTCTATCAATTTTGTTGAACCAACTAATTTATGTTCTTCTAATTTATTTCTAATTAAACCTGCTGTTAATTTAGTTGCATAAATTGGTATATTTATTTTCTTTAATAAATAAGGTACAGCACCTATATGATCCTCATGTCCATGTGTTATTACTAATCCTTTTATTTTATTTACATTTTGCTCTAGATATGTTATGTCTGGTATTACTAAATCTACTCCTAACATATCATCTTCTGGGAATGATAATCCACAATCTACCACAATCATTTCATTTTCATATTCAAAAACTGTAATATTTTTACCTATTTCATGTAATCCTCCAAGTGGAATAATTTTTAATTTTGAGGCTTTAAATATTCCTTTTTGAACATTTTTCTTTCCTACTTTTGCAGTTCTTCTAACTGTATTTTTCTCTCCTTCTTTTCTGTTTACTCTTTTTGTATTTGTTCTTTTTCCTTGTGAGTTTGTTCTTCTATTTCTCACTTTTTTCTCTTTGTTATTTTCTAATTTTTCTAATTTTTCTTCTGCCATAAATTCTCCTTTCTAAATTTTAATATTTATAATCTTATTAATCATTTAATAAACTAGACCAATAGTCTAGCACCTAAAATATCTATGTACACAAAAATTAAGTTTATAGAAAATAGTTTTCACCATTTTATAAACTATTTTTTAATATTCAATTCCCGCTCAAAAATATTATTTACCTAAACTTATTTTTTAATACATACTTTAGTTTTAAATTTTAATAAAATCTCATATTCTAGCATTCCTGCTAACAACTGTTTCTCATTATACTATATTTTGGCAAAAAAGTCAAATTACATTTTATCTAGGCTCTCTTTATTTTTCACTAAATACTATTATTTTGAATAAAATATAATAAAAAAGTGAGGTATAAAAATGTATGAACCAATTTTTTATAGCGCTAAAGCTGATATAAAAGGTAGAAGGAAATATCCTAATATTAATGGTGAGGTATTTTTTAAAGAAACACAATTGGGCGTTCTTATTACTGTAAAAGTTAGCGGTTTACCTACATCTACTAATAATTGTAAAGGAAGATTTTTTGGTTTTCATATACATGATGGAACATCTTGTACAGGAAATGCTGAAGATGAATTTGCAGATAGCAAAAGTCATTATAATCCGACTAATTGTCCTCACCCATTTCATAGCGGGGACTTACCGCCTTTAATTGAAAATAACGGTTTTGCTTATATGAATGTCCTAGTAAACAAATTTAAAGTTAAAGAAATACTAGGTAAAGTAGTAATAATTCATGACCTTCCTGATGATTTTACTACTCGGGCCAAGTGGAAATTCAGGAACTAAAATTGCTTGTGGCAAAATAAAATAAACCAGCATACAAATCTGGTTTATTTTTATATTTCCAATTATTAATTTTGATTGTTTTCTCCTCTTCCTTCTGGAAGTGCATCTGAGTAATCAAGAACTATTCTTATTCTTGTAATAGCTTTGATTGCTCTTACAAACTTACTGTTCTTAAATCTTTGCCATAAACTTGGTTTAGCTTCAAATGTCGTTTCTTGAACATATTGTTGTTCTTCTTGAACTGCTTCTACTTGTTGTGGCTCTTCTACCACTTGCTCTTCTACTTCTTCTATTGGTGTTGGAATTGATTTTAATGCATCAGCAATTTCTATTCCAATATAACTTAAAGCTTTTGATCTATCTTCAATTCTTTCCATATCTATTTCAATATGTAAATTAGATTCTAAGTTATTTACTCTAGCATTTAATAATTTCATTGCATCTTGATAATTTTGTGACTTTGTACTTTTAGCTTTTCCTACAATATTTAGTGTTTCTATTATATCTTCAGAAAAATCTTCTTCTGCTTTTTTAACTTGGTCTTTCCAATCATCTTGTTTTCCTTCAACTGCTTCTAATACTTCTTTTAATCTACCTGCTAAAGCTATATTTTGTTCTCTTTGCCTAATCAATTCTTCTATTTTCTTAGTATTTTCTTCAAATTGATTTGTTGCAAACTCAACTAACCCATAAGCTGCTTTATAAACACTTGCTGGGAAGTTTTTCTTTTTTGGATATTCAATTAAATATGTTTTTATAGATTCAACTAAATCTTTAAAATATGTATCGTCCTCTAATTGAACTATTTGTTTTTTACTCTTAGGGTTTATTAACTTTTGAACTTTATCTATATTCATTAACATCTTTTCTTCTGTGATAACCATTCTCACATTTACTATGCCAGATTTAGACATTGTAAATTACCTCCTTTATCTTACGCGTATTTGCTTTTGCTTTCTATATTATTATACATTAACCTACAAAAAACTACAAGATAATACTATTAATTTTTGTGTTAAATTTTCATTACAGAAATATTACAAGAATATTACAAGTTTTTCAAAATTATTAGGGAAAAGCATTTTCTAGCTCTTCCCTAATAATTATTTTCTTTATAATACGGTTTTTATTTCTTCTGCTCTTTTTACTTTTTGTGTAGTTGTCTTTATTAATTCTTTATCAGTCACAATAATATCTCTCACATATTTATAAGCCGGCATTGTTTTATTTACTTTCTTCACCTCTTGCCAAATCTTCTCTTTAATTTTTTCTTGGTCTGTTGTTCCGAAAATTTCTTCTGCGTTATCTTTATCATAAACAATTTTAGCTGCTATTTTAAAATCACCATCATCTTCTGGTTTTCCATAAACAAAACTTTCTTTTACACCTTCAATTTTATTTATTAAAATTTCTAACTCTTCTGGATAAATATTTTTTCCATTCTTTTGTACAATTACAAATTTCTTTCTTCCAGATATAAATATAAATCCATCTTTATCTATTTTTGCTAAGTCACCTGTATGTAACCAACCATCTTCTAATGTTTCTTTATTAGCCTCATCATTATTATAATACCCAAGCATTATTGAAGGGCCTTTTGCAAGAAGTTCTCCTACTCCTTCTTCATCTGGATTTTCAATTTTTACATCTAAACTTGGAAAAGCTTTTCCAATTGAACCTATTCTTCTATATTTATCATCTTCTGCTGCTATCACTGGTGAACTTTCTGTTAGTCCATATCCTTGATACATTGTAAATCCTAAATCATTAAATCCTTGTTCTGTTTCTGGATCTAAGGCTGCTCCACCTGCTACAAATAATCTTACTTTTCCTCCTAATGTATCATGTATTTCTTTGAATAATTTCTTTCTAATATCTATTCCAAATTTTAATAAGAAGTTACTTATTTTAATTCCTTTTTTTACTGTTTCAAGTTTTCCTTTTTTCTCTATGCTTTTCATAACTTTCTTATACATAGCTTCAAAAAGAATTGGAACTGATATCATCGCTGTAATTTGGTATTCTTTTATATTTTCTGCAATATGACGTATTCCGTCGCAAAAAGCTATAGCTCCACCTGTTGATATTGGATATAAAAATCCTACTGTACACTCAAATGTATGATGTAATGGTAAAAATGATAAAAATCTATCTTCTGGTGTTAGCTTTATTACAGATGTAATATCTTGTAAATTGCTACATATATTTTTATGTGATAGCATTACTGCTTTTGATATTGCAGTTGTTCCTGAAGTAAATAACATTATTCCCATTTTTTCATTATCAATTTTACTATCCAAAAACTCTCTATTTCCTTCTTCTAACAACTTTCTTCCTTGCTCAGTTAATTCTTTTTGTGATTTTATTCCATTTTCTTCTTTTTCTAAATCCATAGAAATATAATATTTAAGATTTGTATTTCCTTGTTCTCTTATTCTGTTCATAATCACATCATATTTTTTAGAATAAAAAATCGCATCTACTTCTGAACGAACTATTAAGCTTTCTATTTCATTATCTGGAAGAGCCTTATCTAATGGAACTATTACTCCAGTTCCTGTAGCAACTGCTAAGTAGTCTACACCCCATTCATATCTATTTTCTGATATTACAGCTACTCTTTTATCTTTTAGTCCCATCTCTATTAATTTAGTACCTAAAGCATTTATTTCTTCTCTAAATTCTTTATGTGTAATTTGTCTAAATTTTCCTTCTACATCAGTTCTAAATAGATATGCTGGTCTATCTCCATATTTTTCTCCTGATTTTTTTAACATATCTTTTAAATCTGTATATTCCTCAAATTTATAAATTGGTTTTCTCATTTTCTCTTCCCCTTTACTTTACTCTTAAACCTTCAATAATTGTATTTTCAAACTCTTTATATAATTTCATAATATCTATTTCTTCTTGGCTTCTTATTTTATAAACCAAGCTTGAGCCTATTAGACCATAAATCTCAGAAGCAATTGCTTGTGGATTTCCTTTTTTTACTTCTCCTCTTTCAATTCCTTCTTTAACAATTTGCTCTATTTTATAAATATATGATAAAATATATTTTTTACATGTTTGGTTTCTTGCTTCTTTTCCCCAGAACTGAGTAAGTAATATTGTTATCAAATCTTCATATTTAACAACAATCTTAATTTGAATTAAAACAATTGCTTTTATTTTATCAATGTAATTAGAATATTTTGCTGTTTTTATATCAATACTATTTTGTAGAAGTTTTATTCCTTCTTCAATTAAGAAGTTAAATATCTCTTCTTTACTCGAAAAATGATAATATAGTGTTCCTTTTGCTACTCCTACTGTTGCTGTTATTTCTTCAATACTTGTAGCATCATAACCTTTTTCAGCAAAAAGTTTCATTGAAGTCTCAAAAATTTTTCTTTTCGTCTTATTCATCTTTTATTTTTACCACCTTTCAATCTGTGATAACTATTTACTATTATATATATTTTTATTCAACATTGCAATACTTTTATGTTATTTTGAACGATTATTCAGAACAATATAAAAATCCGTTCACTCTATAGTTAAACGGATTTCGATTTATATTTGCCTTCTTTTATCTTTATACAGCCTTTTTCTCAAGTGTTTCTATTCTTGAATAGAATTCTTTATGTTCTTCTTTATTTTCTGACATACTTTCTGTAAGATTTTCTGTTACTTTTGCTAGTTTTAAATTATTAATTCTTAGTTCTTTAAGAATATTTTCTTGTGTTTTTTTCATTTCCTTTTGTTCTTTCTTTACTTCTTTCATATCCTTTTTTAATCCTGACACATCTTTCTTTAGTCCAGATACATCTTCTTTTAGTCCAGATACATCTTCTTTTAGCCCTGATACATCTTCTTTTAGCCCTGATACATCTTCTTTTAGCCCTGATACATCTTCTTTTAGCCCTGATACATCTTCTTT
>CALXAV010000020.1 GCA_944386385.1 uncultured Clostridia bacterium | reverse complement strand
AATAAACGCCTGTGGAGATAGTAGGTTACGAGGTCTAAGAAGCAGGAAGCCCATTGGCTTTAGACAATGGGTAGTTCACAAATATAAACTACCTTATGATACATTAAAGTGTATGAAAATGTGTATAGTACATGAATTAGGAGAAGTATACGTTGGAGATTATACACCTTATGATAAGGTAACTAAAGAAGATAAACATAATCAAGAAAGAGAAGCAATAAAGAAGATTTTAAATTCTTTAGATTTTGATAATGATTTTCTAGAATTATGGGAAGAGTTTGAAGAAGCAAAAACGATTGAGGCAAAATTTGTTAAAAACTTAGACCAATTAGAATTTATTCTTCAGGTATCAGCATATGGATTAGATGCATCTTGTTTTGAAAGATGTATTAATAAAATAACAGATGAAAATTGTAAAGAAGTATTAAATTCATTACTAGATTTAACGAAAGGAAATAAAAAAACAAAAGTAATAGGATAGGATGTAAATGATTAGTATTGAGAATTTAGAAAAGGAATTAAAACAAGGAAAATTAAATAGTATATATCTTTTATATGGAGAAGAATTGTTTTTACTAGAAAGTAATTTGAATAAAATAAGAAAGTTATTTGGTGAAACTGTAAAAGGTATAAACTTTATTTTAATAGATGATACAAATGTAAAAGAATTAATTCAAGATATCGAAACACCTGCGTTTGGATATGAGAAAAAGTTAATAATTGCAAGAAATACAGGGCTATTTAAAAGTGAAGGTAAAAGAAAGAATAAGGAACTTAGTGATTTAAAGGATAAAATAAATGACTATATTAATGAAAATATAGATATAATAAATCAAAGTGTTATACTAGTTTTTGTAGAAGAAGATGCAGATAGTAGATTAAAGCTATTTAAAACATTAGATAAAATAGGAACTGTTTGTAAATTTGATTTCCAAAAACCAATTCAAATAGAAAAAAGGATAAAAGCTATTTGTAATGGTTATGAGGTAAAAATAGATGATAGTACACTTAGGTATTTTATAGAAATATGCGGTACTAATATGCAAGATGTAATAAACGAAATAAGAAAGCTTATAGAATATGCAGGAAAAGGTGGAACTATAAAAAAAGAAGATGTAGATAGTTTAACAATAAAGAAACTAGAAGCAGTAATATTTGATTTAACTGATAATTTAGGACAAAAGCAAACAACAAAAGCTTTAGAGGTATTAAAGAATCTAATTTATAATAAAGAGCCAATACAAAGAATTTTAGTTATGCTTTATAACCATTTTAAGAAATTATATTTTTTAAAACTATCAACAAAATATAATAAAGATATTGTAACATCTTTAAACTTAAAACCAAACCAAACATTTTTAGTAAACAAATATAAAACTCAAGGCAAATATTTTACAGAAAAGGAATTAAAAGAAGTTTTACAAGCATTAAGAGATTTGGATTGTAATTATAAAAATGGTTTGATAGATTTACAAGTAGGATTAGAATCAATTCTTTGTAATTATTGTTCATAGATGTTTTTTAGGACGGGGTCAAAAAACATCTACTAAATAATAGGAAAAATAGCAAAGAAAATTTTAGCATAAAAAAGTATTAAGATTATAAATTATAAAAATAATGACAAAATGCATAATAAATCACTTAAATGATAAAAATAGTAAAAAGAAATTTTATCATTTAGGTGATTTTTATGTTTAAAGAAAAAAACAAAAAAATTAAAGAAAAAACTTTAGGTAAAAAAAGTTTAAAATTGGGCTTAGTAATTACATTTATAATTTTATTATTTTCAACTGTTATTTTTATGTATTTTACAAATAACAATGAAGTAGATGCATTATCTAAATATGGTTCTAGAGGAGATGAAGTAAGACAAATACAGGAAAAACTTAAAAGATGGGGATATTATAATGGAAATGTAGATGGTATATTTGGTAGTCAGACTTTAGAAGCGGTTAAGTATTTCCAAAGAAAAAATGGACTTACAGTAGATGGTATTGCAGGTCCTGCAACTTTGAAGGCAATGGGAATATATAGTTCTAGTTCATCATCTTCTACAACAAGTAATTCAAGTGATTTGAATTTACTTTCTAGAATAATTTATGGTGAAGCAAGGGGAGAACCATATTCAGGACAAGTAGCAGTAGGAGCAGTTGTTTTAAATAGAGTAAAAAGCAGCTCATTTCCAAATACAATATCAGGAGTAATATACCAGTCAGGTGCATTTGATGCCGTAAGAGATGGACAAATAAACTTATCACCAGATTCAACAGCGAAGAAAGCAGCACAAGATGCTTTAAATGGTTGGGATCCTTCTTATGGAGCAATATATTATTTTAATCCTTCAACTGCAACAAACAAATGGATTTGGTCAAGACCTATGACTGTAACTATAGGTAGACATAGGTTTTGTAAATAAAAGAAACAGTACAAAATTATAAAAAGAAAATAAAAAGTATTTAACACCAATAAAAAGGCATTTACTAAATTTATTATTTAGCAAGTGCTTTTTTAGTTATCATTTATTAAGGTTTTTTTAATTGAAATTTAGGAAGATTTCCTTGTTTTTCTTGACAAAAAAGGACCATATTGATAATATATATTTGATATATTGGCTTATGGAGGAAGAAATGATTTATCCAAATGATTATTTTGATAAAATAGAAAAAATAACAATTGAATATTTACAAAAAAATAAGATAAAAGCTTTAATATTAGATATGGATAATACATTAATAAATTATGATTTAGAAATGCCTGAAAGAGTTGAAAAATGGGCAAAAGAATTAAAAGGACAAGGAGTAAAATTAATTATTGTATCAAATAGTAATAAAAAAGAAAAAGTAGAAAAAATATCTAATGTGTTAGGGATAAAATATATACTTTTTGCAAAAAAACCATTAAAAAGTGGGTTGAAAAAGGCAGCTAAGATGTTAGGAGAAGAGCCTTCTAATATTGCAGTTGTAGGAGACCAAATATTTACAGATATAATTGGTGGAAATAGATGTAAAATGCATACAATATTGGTTGATTCATTAGAAGAAAAAGATTTTTGGTATACAGCTTGGAAAAGACCAATTGAAAATAAAATAAAACAAAAAATAAAAAAAAGATAACGAAGGAGAAATAATAAAATGTATATAAATGACGTACATATAGCATACTATTTTATAGCAGCAATTTTAGGATTGTTTGTAGGAGAACTGGTTAATTGGGCTAATAAAAGACTTCCAGAATATAAGAAATTCTTTTCAAGAGAATTTTTTACAGAACATAAATTAAACTTTAAACCAAATTATATATTAATGTTATTAACAGCAGTAATATATGTTACTTTAATATATGTGTTTGGAATAAAAGATACCATTATTGCAAATTTAGATTTAATAAAATATATTATTTTAACACCAATGTTACTATCAGTTTTTGTTATAGATTATAGAGAACAGATAATACCCAATAGACTAAATTTAACAATATTTGAAGTAGGAATTATATTTGCATTTCTTTATGGACTATCAGATGTAGCAATAACAATAAATATGTTACTTGGAATGCTTGCAGGTGGAGGAATTTTCTTACTTATAACATTAGTAGGTGGAATCTTTTATGGAAAAGAAGCAATGGGGTTTGGTGACGTAAAATTAATGGGAGCACTTGGATTATATTTTGGATTATCAAATATAATTGCCATTACCTTAATGTCTTTCTTAATAGGAGCAATTCTTAGTATTATTCTTTTAGTTAGTAAAATAAAAAAATCAAGCGAATATATACCATTTGGACCATTTATAGTAATTGGAACATTTATTAGTATGTATGTGCCATTTGAACAGATAAAAAATGTATTACTACAAATATTTACACTTGGAATGTATAATTTAAAATAAATATTATATTAAATGAAAAAAATTAGGGAGATGGATTGTATGAATTCTAAATTACAATGGTTAAGGAACACGATGTCAAGCTTAGATTTACAAGGATTAATAATATCTAATCCAACTAATATAAAATACTTAACTGGAATAGATGCAGAAGGGACGTTGTTACTTACAAGAAAAGATAATATATTTATAACAGATGGAAGATATATAGAACATGTACATAGTATTCTTACATTGTATGATGAGATTATAGTATATGATATAAATGATGTATCAAGTGATGATTATGAAAATTTCTTTATGTTCTGTGAGAATGTAGGATTTGAAGAATATTTTGTTACATATGCAGACTATAAAGAATTAATAAGAAAATATAAAATTAATAATTTAGTAGAAACAGAGCATATTATAGAAAGACAAAGAATGATAAAAGATAAAGATGAAATTTCGAATTTAGAAAAAGCATGTGAAATAACAGATAATTGCTTTAGTTATTTACTAACATATATAAAACCAGGAATGACAGAAAAGCAAATAGCAGAGGAGATTGAAGAATATTATAAACAAAGAACTGATGGTTTAGCATTTGAAACAATAGTAGCTTCAGGAGAGAATACTTCAATGCCACATGCAGTACCAACAGATAGAAAAATACAAGAACAAGATATAATAACAATAGATATGGGTTGTATTGTAAATGGTTATTGTTCAGATATGACAAGAACATTCTTTGTAGGAAGTGTACCAGAATATGTAAAACCAGTTTATGACTTAGTATTAAAAAATCAAGTCCAAACACTAGAAGAAATGAAAGATGGAGAAAGTACAAGATTACTTACAAAGATGGTAGAAAATGATTTTAAATTAAATGGATATGATTTAATTCATAGCTTAGGTCATGGAGTAGGAATGGAAATACATGAAGCACCATATATTAATTATAGAACAGATACACAACTTAAAGAAAATATGGTAGTAACAGATGAACCAGGAATTTACATAGCAGGAAAATTTGGTGTAAGAATAGAAGATACAGTACAAATAACAAAATTTGGTTGTATAAGTTTAACCAAATCTGAGAAAAATTATATTATAATATAAAAGTAAAATGTTGTTTTTGGGTGCTGTTTTTTAGGACGGGGTCAAAAAACAGCAGAAGATAAATAAAAGTATATATTGATTTTTATTAAAAAATGTAGTAAAATAGATAAAGTTAATTAAAGAAATGAAAGGAGAAATAATTATGGCATCAGTATATTCAGCAGGAGATTTTAGAAATGGAACAACATTTGAAATGGAAGGAAATGTTTATAGAGTTGTAGAATTTCAACACGTAAAACCAGGAAAGGGATCAGCATTTGTTAGAACAAAAATAAAAAATGTTATAACAGGAGCAACATTAGAGAAAACTTTTAACCCATCAGATAAATTCCCAGCAGCAGAAATTGAAAAGAAAGCAATGCAATATTTATATAATGATGGAGGATTATATTATTTCATGGATAATGATACATATGATCAAATTCCATTAAATGAAGACCAATTAGGAGATTGTTTAAAATATTTAAAAGAAAATATGGAAGTAACAATGCTTTCTTATAAAGGAAATGTATTTGCAGTAGAACCACCAACATTTGTTGAGTTAGAAGTTACATATACAGAACCAGGATTTAGTGGAAATACTACAACAACATCAGGAAAACCAGCTAAACTAGAAACTGGATTAGAAATACAAGTTCCATTATTCGTAAATATAGGAGATATTCTTAAAATAGATACTAGAACAGGTGAATATATGGAAAGAATTTAGGAAAGGTGATTATTATTTATGGGAACAATCAAAACCGAATATAAGAGTTTTTTAGATGACATAGAAAAAAACATGAAAAATAAAGAAGACTTGGATTATGTAAAGGGAAGATTTGCAAGTTTTTTAGATGTCATGTTAGACCAAATTGATAACATAATGGATTATAAAAAAGAAGAAATTGATAAATTAGAAAAAACTCAAAAGCAAATAGAAGAAAGAATGTCTAAAATGCAACAAGTAATAAACAATATAGAAAAAGATATATATGACGAAGGATTTGATTTTGAAATTACTTGTCCTTATTGTAATTATGAATTTTTTATAGATGTAGATGAAAACAAAACAGAAGTGGAATGTCCAGAATGTAAAAACATGATAGAACTAGATTGGTCTGGAGATGTTGATGATGACCCAGATGGTTGTAATGGTGATTGCCATGGATGTTCTGGATGCGGAGATGAAGACGACGATATGTAATTTCGCGTTGGGGACGTTTCCTTTGCGCAAAAAAATTCGCATTTGGGACACATCTATGTAAAAATACAAGTAAATATTAAACAATAAAAAGAGCCACCCGAAAGGGTGACTCTTTTTGCAGGGCTAGTTAGCCTGCGATGTGAGCCAAAGCTAATTGTTCCACTCCTTCAACTTACTTGTTGTGAGATTCAGACCAGATGGTATAAATCTTGTCAGCATTGTGGTTAAATTGACTTATCATAATTGGAACACCATCTATATCGATAACGATAGCCTTCACAGTATGTTCTCCAAGAATAAGCTTCATTTTCTCGTTGAAATCGCTATCTTTCTCAAAGCAACCACACAGAAGCTTGATAATGTGCTTGCTAGAGAAATTACTACAGGTAGCATCCAAGACTAGAATGCCATTGGGGTAGCAGTAGCACCCATAATTGGCAATGAAATAACTATTGGAGTTAGAAAAAAAGATTTTGTGATAAGGCTCGTGACCACGATAGACAGTAGAAAAGGATATACCGACTTGAGTAGCCATTTATTCCTCCTAAGAACGTTTACCTATGCTTTGGCTAATACAATTGCAATACATATATTATATCATAATTTTACATAAAATTCAAAAATTAAAAGAAATCTAAGGGATTTTGATATTTACCATCAATACGAATACCTAAGTGAAGGTGACATCCAGTTGTAGCACCATTTGTAGGTTTACCAGTAGAGTCAGAATATTGATTGCCTTTAACACCATAAACGTACTTTGGACCAACTTGACCAATTATTTGGCCCTGTTTTACTTTATCACCAACTTTAACAATAAAGTTAGGGTCACAATGACAATAAGAAACTCTGAAGTTTGAAAAAGAAAGGGTAATAGTATAGCCACCAGCTCCTAAAAACTGTCTAAATGTAATTTCGCCATCAGCTACAGCAATAAAATTAGTACCTTGAGGTGCAGGAATATCAATTCCAGAATGAGAAGAAGAAGCACCAGAAGTAGGAGATACTCTTTTTCCAAAATAAGAGCTAATACGCGTGTAACCAGGAAGAGGCCATACAAAACCATCTGGATTAAAATCAATTATTTCAGAAGGAATAGAATTAGAAATATTCGAATTTCCAAGAGTAGGAATAAAAAATATACAAATAAATAAAGTAAAAAATAGAATAAAAATAATAATAGCATTTAAAATTTTGTTAATAGAAAACACCTCCTTGAATAAAAGAAAAAAATAAAATAGGGAACAAAACATTTAGTTTTATTCCCTATAAATTAATTATTGGCAGGGGTAGTAGGATTCGAACCCACACAGGCGGTTTTGGAGACCGATGTGCTACCATTGACACTATACCCCTATATTTGAAACACAGTTATTATATTAACACAAAAAAAATAATTTATCAACAATTTTAACAAATTTTATTGACTTTTTTATTATATCATAATAAAATATATGAAACTAAATAAATATTTGTTACGTTGAAAAAGAAAAAATACTTGTAAAATTTATTTATAGAGAGTAAGTGATGGTGGAATACTTACAATAAATAAGTATGGGGAGCTTTGGAGTAACTTTAAAATTGAGGTGCTTAAATTAGAATTTCTCTAATTTAGGAAATAGGGTGGAAACGCGGAGAGACTTTCGTCCCTAGCTAAGTTATTATAGTTTAGCTAAGGAGGAAAGTTTTTTTCTTAGCTAAGAGAAGGAGGAATTTTTATGTTAGATTCAATGGACACTTTAGTTGCACTTTGTAAAAACAGAGGATTTATTTATCCAGGTTCAGAAATTTATGGAGGATTAGCAAATACTTGGGATTATGGACCACTTGGAAATGAATTAAAAAACAATGTTAAAAATGCTTGGAGAAAGAAATTTATTCAAGAACAAAAAAATGTAGTAGGATTAGATGCTGCAATTCTTATGAACCCAGAAACTTGGGTAGCATCAGGACACGTTGGAGGATTTTCAGATCCATTAATAGACTGTAGGGAATGTAAAACAAGACATAGAGCAGATAAATTAATTGAGGAATGGGCACATGAACAAGGAAAAGATATGATAGCAGATGGAATGAGTGAAAAAGAATTAATAGATTTTATTAATGAAAATAAAATTCCTTGTCCTAATTGTGGAAAAACTAATTTTACAGATATAAGAAAATTCAACTTAATGTTTAAAACATCTCAAGGGGTAACAGAAGATAAAAAATCAGAAATATATTTAAGACCAGAAACAGCTCAAGGTATTTTTGTTGATTTTAAAAGTGTACTAAGAACATCAAGAAAGAAAATACCAATGGGAATTGCACAAATTGGTAAAGCATTCAGAAATGAAATAACACCTGGAAACTTTATATTTAGAATGCGTGAATTTGAACAAATGGAAATGGAATTCTTCTGTAAGCCAGGAACTGATTTAGAGTGGTTTAAATATTGGAAAGATTATTCTGAAAAATGGTTATTAAGCTTGGGAATGAAAAAAGAAAATATAAGATTAAGAGACCATAGTAAAGAAGAATTAGTATTCTATAGTAAAGCAACAACAGATATAGAATTTAATTTCCCATTTGGTTGGGGAGAGCTTTGGGGAATTGCTGATAGAACTGATTATGATTTATCAAGACATATGGAACATTCAAAACAAGATTTAACATATCAAGACCCAGAAACTAATGAAAAATATGTACCATATGTAATAGAACCATCACTAGGAGCAGATAGAGTAGTTTTAGCATTCTTATGTGACGCATATGATGAAGAAGAAATAGCAGAAGGAGATGTAAGAACAGTATTACATTTACATCCAGCATTAGCACCATATAAAGTAGCAGTACTTCCACTTTCTAAGAAGTTGTCAGAAAAAGCAAATGAAGTTTATGATAAATTAGCTAAGAAATTCATGTGTGATTATGATGAAACAGGAAGTATAGGAAAACGTTATAGAAGACAAGATGAAATAGGAACGCCATACTGTGTAACAATAGATTTTGATACTTTAGAAGATGAAACGGTTACAATTCGTGATAGAGATACTATGGAACAAGTAAGAGTTAAAATATCAGAATTAGAAAACTGGATAGAAGAAAAAATAGAATTTTAATAATAATGTTTTGCTGTTTTTTAGGACGGGGTCAAAAAACAGCACATAAAAATAAAGAGATTTAAGGTTTTATATAACTTTAAATCTCTTTTTATAAAAGATAAATAGTTTATTTTTTTTCATAAAGGTCACTTATAGGAACATTTCTTTCTTCAAAATTATCAACAAAACCAATTTTGGCAATATCACTATTTACACCTTGAATCCATACAACTCTTTCATTATAAAACACATCACACTTTTCATCATGAGATAAAATGTCATTTATTCTTTCTATATTCATATATGTAGCCTCCTTTAAAATGGTATCATTATAAAGTATATCCAAAATAAGAAGCTTTATTCCTCAAATTTGTAAAATACAAACTAAGAGGGACGACCAGTTAGTGGTCGCCCCTCTTAGAAAGGTTTATTTGCTTTTCAGTTCGAGAGAAGGAGTGTCAAAGGGAATTGACAAACCACCTTGCAGCTTCACAGAAAAGCTCATGTTACCTTTGGCAAGACAATAGAGTACCTCAAGAGAATTGAGAATGAGAATCTCATCATCGCCGAACACGTCACCTGAGATGAGAACGGTGTTCTTATCTGTGCAGTGAAAACGATACTTCTAGTTTCTACCATAATCACCATAGTTTTTGACAGTAAACTCGCCAGCCTCAACAAGTTCTCTAATTGTCATTTTCATGTTATCCTCCTTGATAATATCATTCGGAGGACTACCCTCCGAAATTGACCGGAAGGTATTAAAATAACCTTCATGCGTCCTTAATTATACCATATTTACATAAATGTATCAAGATTGGATATTTAATATTTGACTAATATAAATATTTAAGATAAAATAGATTAGTACAAAAAGGAGGAAGATTATGAAGATACAATATAAAGATAAAAAGATTGAAGTAGAAAAGGGAAAAACAATAGCAGAGGTACTAAAAGAAGAAATAGAAAAGAGTGAATATACAGTAGTAGGTGCAATATATAATAATGAATATGTAGATTTAAATGAGAAAATAGATGAAGATGGGAAAATAGAATTATTAGATATTTCTACAAAAGAAGGATTAAGAACATACAGAAGAACATTAATATTTATTTTTGCAAAAGCATTAAGAAAAATATTTCCTGATAATAGAGCAACAGTAAACTATCAGATGGCAAATGCAATATATTGTGATATTGGAGATATTTTTGTAACAGAAGAAATTATAAAAGAACTAAATAAACAGATGAGAGAGATTGTTAAACAAGACTTACCAATAACAAAAATAACAATGAATAGAGATGAGGCGGAAAAATTCTTTAAAGAAAAAAATACAAAAAGAGGATTATTACAATTTGAGTTAAAATCAAATAAAAAAATCTATATGAATTTTTGTGAAGATTATTTTAATTATTGTTATGGAATTATGGCAAATAGAACAGGAGTAATCAAGACATTTGATGTTGTAAAGTATGACAAAGGTTTAATAATTAGATATCCAAGTGTAGAAGAGCCAAATAAATTACCAAAATTAATGCAAAACAAAAAATTAAAATGGGCATTTGATGAATATAATGAAATACATAAAATACTTGGAATGAATGCAGTATATATGTTAAATGAAGCAGTAAAACAAAAAACAATTAAAGATGTTATTATGATAGATGAAGCTTTACATGAAAAGAAAATATCAGATATAGCAGATAGGATAGCAGAAAATAGAAAAATAAAAATGATATTAATTGCAGGGCCATCATCATCAGGAAAAACAACTTTTGCACAAAGATTGGGTATACAACTTAGAATAAACAAAATTAAACCAGTAACAATTTCAGTTGATAATTATTTTGTGGAAAGACAAGATACTCCAAGAGATGAAAATGGAAAATATAATTTTGAAGCAATAGAAGCAATTGATTTGAAACTATTTAATGAGCATTTAACAAAATTATTAGCAGGTGAAGAAGTAGAAATTCCGCAATTTGATTTTGTAGAAGGAACAAAAAGATATAAAGGAAATAAGTTAAAATTAAAAGAAGATGAAGTTTTAGTTATAGAAGGAATACATTGTTTAAACGATAAATTAACAAGTAGTATTCCAAAGAGTCAAAAATTTAAGATTTATATTAGTGCTTTAACAGTTTTAAATATGGATAGATATACTAAAGTATCATCTTCAGATGTAAGGCTAATTAGAAGAATAGTAAGAGATTATCAATTTAGAGGCTATAAAGCAAAACATACAATAGAAGGTTGGGCAAGTGTAACAAGAGGAGAAGTTGAAAATATATTCCCATTCCAGGAAGATGCTGATATTATTTTTAATACATCACTTATTTATGAGTTGGGGGTATTAAAAGGTTTAGCAACTCCAATGTTAAAAGAAATAACAAAAGATGAAACAGAATATGCAGAAGCACAAAGATTACTTGGAATACTAAAATACATTAGATCAATTCCAGCAAGTGAAGTTCCAACTAACTCTTTATTAAAAGAATTTGTAGGTGGTGGCGATTTTAAATATTAGGGATGTTTTTTAGGACGGGGTCAAAAAACATCTTCCTAGAATTATAAAATTTTATAAATTAGAAGCGTAAAACATACATTCCTTTAGGTGGTTGGTAGTTCACTAATAATAAAAAATATAAAAAGCTACTTGAGAGGAGTTTCGATATTAAAATGGAACATAAAAATTTTGTTAAAAATGATGATGAATTTATATGTGAAAACTGTGGAAAAAAAGTTCCGAAACTAGGATATTCTTCTAGAAATCATTGTCCGTATTGCTTACATTCGAAACATGTTGATATAAAGCCAGGAGATAGACAAGAAACTTGTCATGGTGATTTGGAGCCTGTAAGTTTAGAAATTGATAGTAAAAAAGGTTATGTAATAGTATTTAGATGTAAGAAATGTGGAGCAATAAGAAAAAATAAAGCAGCAAAAGATGATAATATGGATTTAATAATAAAATTAAGTAGTAAACAAATAATGTAGAGCTGTTTTTTGGGACGGGATCAAAAAACAACCAAAAACAGAGGGATAAAAAATAGGGGCGAAATTTATATAAGGAAAGTGAGATGATTACAATTTCAAGAACGGCAAGAAAAATAAATAGAGCCTCTTTTTTTCATGTGATTGTGCAAGGAATAAATAGAGAAAATATTTTCTTAGAAGAAAGAAACAAAAATCAATATTTAAAATTGGTAAATAAATATTATAAAAAATATAATATAAAAATCATTGCATATTGTATAATGGATAATCATGCACATTTTTTATTAAACACTGACCAAATGCAAAATTTATCAAAAGCAATGCATGACATAAATTGTTTATATGCTAGATACTATAATTATATGAAAGATGGAAGAAAAGGTTATGTTTTTAGGGATAGGTATGTGAGTGAGCCTATTACAAGTAAAAAATATTTTATTAATTGTATAAAATATATACATCTAAATCCAGTAAAAGCAGGAATTGTAAAAGAATGTGGAGCGTATAAATATTCTTCATATAATAATTATAGACAAAAAAATTTAAATAATGAACTAATGGAGAATGAAATTTTTTCAAAAAGTGATTATGAAGATATAATTAATAATGTTTATACTGATTATGTTTTTGATGACATTGAGGAGAACACTGATTATAAAATTAAACAAGGTATTTCAGAATTTATTAAAAAAGAACAAATAGATTTATTTGAAGCTTTTTCAAATAGAAATATTTTAATAAATTTAATAAGATTTTTAAAAAATGTAAAAAAAATTAAATATATACAAACAAGAAAATTTTTAGACATGACAAGAGGAGAAATGGAATGTGTAGCTAAAAAGATAAGAGAAAATAAATAAGCTGTTTTTTGACCCCGTCCCAAAAAACAGCTTGTTTTTATATTTCTCTATTAAGATTACCACTTGTATATTCTGTTCCTTGAAATTTCTTCCCAGCTTTTACTGTTTTAATAATTTCATTTATCTCAGGTACAGACTCATGTAAAATATCAATTCTTGCAAAATCTATTTGAAAATATTTAGGTGAGATAGATGTTGTTTTACTATTAAATAAAGTGGTTACTGTTTGAATATTATCTGGCATAATTTCAAATTTCATATTTAGTCTATCTTTTAAATAATATTCTTTTGTGTTTTGGCATCTTACTTTACAAGTAGGATAGCATTTATTTGATTCTCCAAGTAAGCAGTAATTCATATGAACTAACGGAATTTTACCATAAACAATTAGTTCTTTTTGTAAATAGTTATAATTACAAAGACTTGTTATAGTTTTTTTATCAAGTTCTGGTGATAATGTAAATTTGCTAACTCCTAATTTTTTTAGTTCTAGTACTGTTTGTGAGTTAAATACATTGAATGTATAATTAGAAATTATTTTAAAATATTTGTTTAAATCTTTAAACAAACCATTTAATAATTTTATATTACAAATATTAGAAATAACAAATCCATGAATATTATATTTATTAACAGCACTTTCAGCATTAGCTAAAAATAAATTTTTATAGTTTCCTTTAACAATAGTTGGCATATAAATGTATGTATCAAATCTTTTACTTATTGCTTTTAAACAGTGTTCATATTTTTTACTTGTAAAATATTTTAATGGTATATATACACAATCTACATTTTCAAGTTTATTATAATCAAAGTTTTCATTTATGATATTTAACAATAAAGATATCTTAGGATTTTTGTCTTTAGAAAGTTTTGCCATAGTTCTCATATTTTTTAATGTAATATCTTCTTTTTTATTAATTTTATCTAATACAGTTTTTGGAACATTTCTGTGAATACCAGCTTGTGCGATACTTCCAATATTAGATAAAGCAATTCTTCTTAATTCATTTAAGATACTTAGTTTTGGTAAAAATACATCATTATCAATATCTACTTTGATATTTTTAAAATAGTAAGGTGAAGATGCTGTTTTTGATATTTGGTTTATTACAGTTTGCTTGTCTAATGGTCTTGTTTTAGCTTGACCAGGAATAAAGTCTAAATTACATGTAATTGATAAGTTTTTATAAAGTTCTAAATTACTACAAGAAGTTACATGTATAGAAACTGGAGCGTTCTTTTTTATGGTTACTATACAATTTAGTGCAACTTTTCTATTTTCTCCTTGATAACTTTCTTTGGCCTTTTTTGATAGTTCTTTTGAAGCTAATCTATAAACCTTATAACCATTTTGGATATTACTTTTAATTCTTCCTATTGTTACAGTTTGTCCTACACTTGTTTCTTTAATGTTTTTTCCATTTGCCATTAATTCTGAAATTTTATAACTTCCAGTACGGTTTTCGATTGAAATAGTGTCTCCAATTTCAATTTTATCTTCTAATTCAAGTGTAACATAGCCTTTATTTTTATTATATCTTTTAACAGTTCCAATATATAGTCCCATGTTATTTGGTTTTTCTTTGTATACAAGTTTTTTATTTGCATCGCTGTCAAGGTGACCAGAAGATGTCATACCACGATTAAATGCTTGCATTAATATTTTTTTATCTTTGCTTGATACTTTATATTCTTCTTTTTTATTTTGAGCCAAATCAAGGTATTTTCTATATATTCTAGTAACTGTTGCTACATATTCTGGCGATTTCATTCTTCCTTCTATTTTTAGACATTTAACACCAGATTCAATAAAATCAGGAAGGTAATCTAAACCACATAAATCTCTTGTACTTAATAAATAACCAGAATCAATAGTTTTTTCATTTTCTAATAATTCATATGGAAGTCTGCAAGGACCTGCACATTTACCTCTATTTCCTGAACGACCACCTAGCATACTAGAAAATAGACATTGTCCTGAATAGGAAATACATAAAGCTCCATGGACAAAACATTCAATTTCTACTTTAGTATTTTTACAAATATATTTAATTTCATCTAGTGAAAGTTCTCTTGATAGGACTACTCTTTTAAATCCTAAGTCTTGTAACTCTAAAGCACCATTTAAGTTATGTACAGTCATTTGAGTACTTCCGTGAATTGGTAAGTCAGGAAATAATTTTATTAGTTTTCTTGCTAGGCCTAAATCTTGAACTATTATTGCATCGATTCCATATTCATAAGCTTTTGTAGCGAGCATAAGAGCATCATTAAATTCATCATCTTTTATTAAAGTGTTTAATGTTAAATTTGTTTTTACACCACGAATTTTTGCATATTCAATGGCAACTTTTAGATTTTCACCATTAAAATTATGAGCAAATGCTCTTGCATTAAAAAAGCCAGAACCAAAATATACACTATCTGCACCATTTTGAACAGCGGCTTTTAAACATTCAAAATCTCCTACAGGAGCAAGTAAGTCTATCATTTTAGTCCTCCTACAAGTTTTTTTATTATTATACCATTAAAAGAAAAAAAGACAAATATTTTTATAAAAATTTCTTTTTAGACAAAAAGAACTCCTCTTTCGAGGGGAAAGAAATACTTTCTTTTTCTTTTTTTAGTCTTGGGGCTCATAAAGCCTAGGTGTTCCATCTGGATTGACCATAACTGTAAGGCTAATTCCTCCATCGAGGTAACCAGTGGTGGCAAGCTTATACATAACATATGTATCAGGATCATAGAAAGTGTAGAACCTAACACCATGAACGATATCGTTGTAGTCCACCAGCACAAGCTCGTTGATTGAGGCAACTTCTGAAGCAACTTCTGTTTCAGAAGAACCACTTTCAGTTTCTGAATCGGAACAACCTACTAGAGCAACTCCCAAAACCATTGCGAGGGTGATACTAACCACAAGAACAAATCTCTTATGCATAATAATTCCTCTCATTTGTCCTACCTTGTGGTAGGAATCCACAAAAGCAGTATAATTACTGCATATTTCAATTATAGCACAGATGCAAAAATTATGCAAAGTACGGAATTGGTTTGTAAAATTTTAAAATTTATTGACGAAAAAAATCGGAAATGATATAATACTTTCATAAAAACGAAGGAGAAATTAAGGAGGAACTTTATGGATAGTCATAAGAAAAATATAAGAAATTTAATATTATTTATAATAGCAACATTATTAATAAGTACAACATTTTATGCAGGGGCAATAGTTACAACTTCTTCTAAATTGGAACAAGCAGAAAGAGTAAGATGTCTAGCAGTAACGGAAAATACAACAAATAGATCAAATACAAGTAACTCAACCAATAGTAGTAATTCTAGCTCAAGTAGTAATACATCAAGAACTACAACACAGAGCGAAGAATCTAGTAATGCTAATTTGAAAATGTTAGGAATAAGACCATCTGAGTATGATTTTTCGGGATTTAAGTCAGGGACTACCACATATGAAGTAACAGTACCATCAGATGTAGAAGAAGTAGAAGTATATGGAACTGCACAAGATAGTAATGCAAAAGTTAGTGGATTAGGAACAAAAAAATTAGACGAAGGATTAAATGATTTATCAATTGTAGTAACGGCTGAAGATGGAACAGAAAAAATATATACAATACAAGTAACAAGAGAAAGTGCTGAAGGTTCAAATGCAGAAGGAACAGAAGCTCCAGGAGAAGGACTAGAATCTTTGAAAATAGGAGATTTAGAGTTATCACCAGCATTTAGTACAAATGTTTATGAATATACAGCAAAGTATATTGGAGAGGGAACTGAAGTAGATGTAGAGGCAACAGCAACAAACCCTGAGTATACGGTAGAGATAACAGGAAATGATGGACTAAAAGAGGGAGAAAATATTGTTACTATTTTAGTAACAGATGCAGATGGAGAAAATGTTGCAACATATCAAGTAACTGTAAATAAGAGTTTAGTAGATGAAGAAGCAATTGCAAGAGAGCAAGAAGAAGCAAGAAGACAGGAAGAACAAAGAAGAATGGTGATTATAGGAGCAGTAGTAGGAGTTGTTGTTTTAATAATCATAATTGCTTTAATTGTTAGACATAGAAGAAATAAGGCTTGGGCAGAAGAGTATACTGTACCATTTTCAGGATTAAATGATGATGATGATTTTGTAGATGATAAAGAATATCAAAAAGAACAAGAAAGTAAAGATAAGAAAGAACAGAATGATAATGTAGAAAATACAGACGGTGATGAAGAAACATGGACTAAGGAGAAAGCAAGAAAACAATTTTTAGATGATTATGATAATGGTAATATATATCATGACCAAGAAAGAGCTTCAAAAAGAAAACATAAAGGTAAAAGATTTAAATAGAAAGCTAAAAGGGATTCCAATATTGGAATCCCTTTTTATCAAGGAAGGATTAGCAACATCCACCTCTATTACCACCACAACAGCAGCAAATTAATAAAATAAGGATTATAATCCAGCAACAATCATCACCAAATCCGAATCCGCATCCTCTGTTCTCTGGCATAGTCTAAACCCCCTTCCAATTAACAATATGTTTTCTTTTGTTGTTTCCTTTGTATGATATATCTTATGAATTTTATAAAAATGTGTTACAGGAAAAATAAATTTCTAAAGAAAGTTTAATAAAAAATGAACGAAAAATTGAAAATAATAGTTTGGGTAGAAGTGGAGCATGAACCAACCACCTTTAGGTGGTTGGTAGTTCACAAAATGAATTTTTTATCTTTTTTTACATGTTCGCTTTAATTAGTTTTTATTTTATGTTAGAATACAATTTGTTAGGAGATGAAAAACTTTGGGGGCAAAAAAGATAGGTGAAGTATTTAGCGATTATAAGACAAATTCTAATATAAAATACGCACAAATAGTGGCTTTAAACGTGTTGAAAAAAACAAATACATTAGAAGTAGTAATGTATTATGATGAATATATAGAAATAAAAGAAATATGGTATTTTGAAAAGTTCTTGCAAGAAAGATTTCATTTTAGCAACATAGATATGAAAATAAAATATCATGATGCAGTTGAGAAAAAAAGTATTGCTTCAGAATGGAAAAATATAATTGCATATATGGCACATAAATATCCTTTAATGAAACCAATGCTTTTACTAAAAAGTGATGTAGAAGTAAATGGAAAGGATATATTAGTTAGAATGCACATAAAAGGTGCAGACTTTTTACGAGCAAAGAAAACAGACAAAGAACTAATTCATGTGTTAGAAAATCTTTTTGGAGAAAGATATAACATTGAATTAAGAGAAGAACTATCTAAAGAAGAAATGAATTCAATAAAGAAAAGATTAGAGGAAGAAGAAGCTCAAATTGTAGCCCATATTGAAGAAGAAAATAAAAAACATGAAGAAGAAATGGCAGTACCAGTTCCAGAATATGTAGATCCAGATTATCAAATGCCAGGTGATGAAGATTATGTCCCTGAAAATATAGATGTAGAAATTGAACCTGTTTCAGTAGAATACATAATGGGAAAACCATCAAAAGCAAAAGAGAAACATGTATTAGTAAAAGACTTAGGTGCAGATTCAGGAAGAGTAACATTGGAAGGAAGAGTAATTACATCAGATGTACGTGAAACTAAATCAGGAAAAGGAATGTTAATATTTGATATCTATGATGGAACAGGAAGAATAACAATAAAATCTTTTGCAAAAGACTTAAAAAGCGGACAAGAAATGACTGAAAAAATACAGAATGCAAAAGCAGTAAAGGCAATAGGAAAAGCGGGATTAGATACTTATGCAGGAGATGTAACAGTAATCGCAAATACCATAATTGCAACTGAAAATGAATTTCCAGAAATGCCAGAAGAAGATGATAGTACTCCTCTTATATATGGTAGTTCAATGAACATAACTGAAACCTTGGTTAAAGTAGCTGATTTAGGTGTAGATGATGGTAAGATTGCACTACAAGGAGAAATAATATATTCAGAAGATAGAACATTAAAATCAGGAAAAACATTATTTAGTTTTGATTTATATGATGGAACAAGTACAATAACTTGTAAAGTATTTTTAGAAAAAGATAAAGCAAAGAAAACAATGAAAAGAATAACATCTGCAAAAGGATTAATGGTAGCAGGAACAGCAGGAATGGATAGCTTTGCAAATGAATTATCAGTAATGGTTAATACAATTGTAGAATGCGAAGGCTTGAAAAAAGAAGAAAGAATGGATAATTCAGAAGTAAAAAGAGTAGAGTTACACATGCATACTCAGATGAGCCAAATGGATGCAATGACATCAGCAACAGATTTAATAAAAAGAGCAATGAAATGGGGCATGAAATCAATTGCAATAACAGACCATGGAGTAGTACAAGCATTCCCAGAGGCACATAAGTTACTTGGATATGATAATCCAGATATGAAAATAATTTATGGAATGGAAGCATATTTAGCACCAGATAAAAATCCAGCAGTAGAAAATTCAAAAGGACAAGATTTAAATACAACATATTGTGTACTAGACTTAGAAACAACAGGATTTTCAGCAACAGCAGAAAAAATAACAGAAGTAGGAATAATGAAAGTAAAGAACGGAGAAGTAATAGATGAATTTTCTTGTTTTGTAAATCCTGAAAAGCATATACCAGAAAGAGTAACAGAAGTAACACATATAACAGATGAGATGGTAAAAGATGCAGAGACAATAGATAAAGTATTTCCTAAAATATTAGAATTCTTAGGAGATTCAGTAATTGTTGCACATAATGCAGGATTTGACGTAGGATTTTTAAAACAAAATGCTAAAAATTTAGGATATGATTTTGATTATACATATATAGACACACTAAGTTTAGCAAAAGACTTGTTCCCAGAATACAAAAAATATAAGTTAGGAAAAATCGCAGAAAACTTAGGAATAAAAGTAGAAGTAGCACATAGAGCTTTAGATGATGTTGATACAACAGTAAAAGTATTTAATGTAATGCTTGATATGCTTGCTAAACGTGGAGCAAAAAAAGTAGATGATATAGACCGTGTTAGTAGAACAGAAGAAGCAAAGAAGGAAGAATACAAAAAATTAAAAACATATCATGCAATAATCTTAGCTAAGAATTATATAGGGTTAAGAAACTTATATAAATTAGTATCATATTCACATGTAAAATATTTTTATAGAAAACCACGTATTTTAAAAAGTTTACTAGAGAAATATAGAGAAGGTTTAATTTTAGGAAGTGCATGTGAAGCAGGAGAATTATATCAAGCAATAGAGCTTGGAAAAACAGATGAAGAAATAGAAGAAATTGCAAACTTCTATGATTACTTAGAAATACAACCAATAGGAAATAATAATTTCTTAATAAGAAATGAAACAGTAAAAGATGAAGAAGCTTTAAGAGATATAAATAGAAAAATAGTAGCTTTAGGAGAAAAACTAAATAAACCAGTAGTAGCAACATGTGATGTTCATTTCATGGACCCACAAGATGAAGTATATAGAAGAATATTAGAGGCTGGACAAGGATATACAGATGCTGACCAACAAGCACCATTGTATTTAAGAACAACAGAAGAAATGCTAGAAGAATTTAGCTATTTAGGAAAAGAAAAAGCTTATGAAGTAGTTGTAACAAATACAAATAAAATTTCAGATATGTGTGATAAGATAAGTCCGATATCACCAGAAAAATGTCCACCACATATTCCAGGTTGTGAGCAAACAATTAAAGATATAGCATATAAAAGAGCACATGAATTATATGGAGATCCATTACCAGAAATAGTACAGACAAGATTAGATAAAGAACTAGAATCAATTATAAAAAATGGATTCTCAGTTATGTATATAATTGCTCAAAAACTAGTTTGGAAATCAAATGAAGATGGATATATAGTAGGTTCAAGAGGTTCTGTTGGTTCATCATTTGTAGCAAACATGACAGGAATAACAGAGGTAAACTCACTTCCACCTCATTATAGATGTCCAAACTGTAAATATTCAGACTTCACAGACTATGGATATAAAAATGGATATGACTTACCAGATAAAACTTGTCCAAAATGTGGTCATAAATTAGATAAAGATGGATTAGACATACCATTTGAGACATTCCTTGGATTTAACGGAGATAAAGAGCCAGATATAGACTTAAACTTCTCAGGAGAATACCAAGCAAAAGCTCATAAATATACAGAAGTAATATTTGGTAAAGGAACAACATTTAAAGCAGGGACAATAGGTACAATAGCAGATAAAACAGCATATGGTTATGTTAAAAAATATTTTGAAGAAAGAAATATACCAATAAATAAAGCAGAGACACAAAGATTAGCTGCAGGTTGTACAGGAATAAAAAGAACAACAGGACAGCACCCAGGTGGAATTATAGTTGTACCAAAAGGAAGAGAAATATATGAATTCTGTCCAGTACAACATCCAGCAGATGACCCAAACTCAGATATTATAACAACACACTTTGATTATCACTCTATAGACCAGAACTTATTAAAATTAGATATACTAGGACATGATGATCCAACAGTAATAAGAATGCTTCAAGATATCACAGGAATAGACCCAAGAAAGGTTCCATTAGATGATAAAGAAACAATGTCAATATTTAGTTCAACAAAAGCTCTAGGAGTAACACCAGAACAGATTCATTCAGAAGTAGGAAGTTTTGGAATACCAGAGTTTGGAACAAAATTCGTAAGGGGAATGTTAGTTGACACAAAACCAACAACTTTTGATGAATTAATACGTATTTCTGGTTTGTCACATGGTACAGATGTGTGGCTTGGAAATGCTCAGAGCTTAATAGAGCAAGGAACAGTAACACTTCAGGACGCAATATGTTGTCGTGATGATATAATGATATATTTAATAAAAATGGGCTTACCACCAAATGATTCTTTTAAAATAATGGAATCAGTACGTAAAGGAAAAGTGGCAAAAGGAAAAGAACCTAAATGGGAAGATTATAAGCAATTGATGAAAGAACATGATGTACCAGATTGGTATATTAAATCATGTGAGAAAATAAAATACATGTTCCCAAAAGCACACGCAGCAGCATATGTTACAAATGCATTTAGAATAGCATGGTTTAAAGTGCATGAGCCTTTAGCATATTATGCAGCGTTCTTCTCTATTAGAGCAGATGAATTTGATAGTGATTGTATGATATTTGGAGAAGAAAAAGTAAAAAATAAAATGAAAGAAATAGACTTAGAAGGAAATGCAGCAACAGTAAAAGATAAAAATATGTATGCAATATTAGAATTAGTACTAGAAATGTATGAAAGAGGATTTAATTTTTTGCCAATGGACTTATATAAATCACATGCAACAAAATTCTTGGTAGAAGATGGTGCAATTAGACCACCTCTAAACAGTATACCAGGTCTTGGAACTGTTGCAGCTGAAGGGATTGCAAAAGCTAGAGAAGAAGGAAAGTTCATGTCTATTGACGACTTGAAAATACGTTCAAAAGTAGGAAATTCAGTTACTGACTTACTTAAAAATTATGGATGCTTAAAGGGAATGAGCCAAAGTAACCAAATGAGCTTATTTGCATAATGTCCTATTGGGGACGTTTCCTTTTGGGACACATCTTTTGCAGGGATTTGTAGCAAGTTTTTAGATTTAAGCTTCGCTCACCGGTACTTTTTCTACCCTTAATTTCCCTACGAAAAAGTACCTAATCTAAAAACTTGCTTTAGTAATCTTTTTAGTTTATTTTAAGAAATAATTGGAAGAAAAACAGAAATAAAAGAAAACATAATTTAGTAGATTTTAATCATTTACAAATAAAAAATATAAAATACATTAAAGTGTAAATAATATTATAATAAAATAATGATTTAAAAAGCTACTAAACAAAAAGATAAAAAACAACAATTTTGTTTAGTACAGTAAACAAAATTGCCGACAAAATTTCAAGAAGGGAATTTGGGCATATAAATATGAGAATAGAGAGGAAAAGAAAATGCAAGAAATTTTTACATGGCAAAATATAACCATTTATTTAGTAATAATTAATTTATTTGGTTTTTTCGTAATGTGGCTTGATAAAAGAAAAGCTAAAAAAGGAGCTTGGAGAATACCAGAAAAGACTTTATTTATAATAACAGCAATTGGTGGAGGTATAGGAACTACAGCTGGTATGTATGCTTTTAGACACAAAACACAAAAAGTCCAGTTTGTTATTGGTTTTCCACTAATTACGATACTTGAAATAATTGCAATTGTTTATTTTGCATTAAAATAAATGTGGAATTTTAAAATTTTATAAAACAAAATTTATTTACAAAATATTGTAAGTGTTAATGTTAAAAATATCTTAGTTAGTATATATAGCTAATTAGGATATTTTTTTAATATAAGTGGTAAAATTTTTATACAAATTTTTTACAAAAATAGTTTAAGGTATTTACAAATAACGGACTTTTGTATAAAATATATTTATAATAACATAAGAATAATAAAATAAAAATAAGAAATAATAACAAAAGAGAAGGGGAAAAAGTAGATGACTAGAATACTTGAAAGTCTTGTGTCTGTATATATATATATATATATATATATAAGTAGGTTATTAGTAAATAGAAATATAATAAATATAAATAGAAAAGATAGTAATGAGACCTAAAAAATAGGTTTTATTGCTGTCTTTTTTGCGTTTTGTTATTAAATTAAAAAAATAAAATAAAGAAACAGGGAGGAAAATTAAAATGAAAGAAAAAACATTAAAAACAAAAGAACGAGGAATTACACTTATAGCATTAGTGGTAACTATCATAGTTTTACTCATATTAGCTGGAGTATCAATATCAATGCTAACAGGAGAGAATGGAATACTCACTCAAGCAACTAGTGCAAAGGAAAAGACAGATAAAGCAACAGAGAAAGAAAAAATTCAAATGGCGGTACTAGGAAGTAGTATTGTTGATAATGGTTATACAGAAGTTTTAGATACGGATAGTTTTACTAAAGAATTACAAAATCAATTCGGAAGCCAAGAGTTAGATGTAGTAGTAAATGGAGATGGAAGTTTTATAATAACAGTGGAAGGTACACAAAGGAAATACTATGTTAATGATGATAAAACAGTTATAAATAGTGATAATATAGTAGAAATAAGTGATGCACAAGGTTTAATAAATTTTAGAGATGATATAAATAGTGGAAATACTTATGAAGGAAAAGCAGTACTACTAACAAGTGATATAACATTAAGTAGCAATTGGACACCAATTGGTATTATATCTCCAGATACAGATAATAAAAATCCAGAAACAGGAGATAATAAACCTTTTAAAGGAATATTTGATGGATGTAACCATACAATAAATAATTTGAATATAAGTTCAACAGAAAATAAAAATAATGGATTATTTAGTTTTGTAGTAGATGGAACAATAAGAAATGTAACTATAGGAGAAAATGGTGAAGTGACAGGAAGTAGTGGAGCAGGAGTAGTAGGATTTCTATATGGATTTGAAGGAAATATTAGTAATTGCATAAATTATGCAGATACAAATAGAGCAGGAATTGTTGTGCAAATTGCAGGACAACATACAATTTATAATTGTAAAAATTATGGAACTATAAATAATGGAATGGGAGGAATAGTAGGAAGTAGTAATGGAACTGACTGGGAGCAATTTACAAATGTTTCAAACACAATAATAAATTGTGGTAATTATGGTAATGTAACAAGAGAAACAGGAGATTATTGTGGAGGAATAGTAGGATTTTTTAAAGGAGATATACTAAATTCTTGTAATCAGGGTGAAATACAAAATGATAATGTGTGGACAGGAGGAATAGTAGGAGGTTATGCAGGTGGCTTTAAAATAGAGAATTGCTATAATACAAAAAATATTAGTGGAAAAAATTCTGTAGGAGGGATATTGGGAGCTCATAATTTTTCCGAGGGACCAATAGATGTAAAAGGTTGTTATTCAATAGGAGAGATAACAGGAACAAGTGAAGTCGGAGATATAGTTGGGAACCCGATTTCTTTAGGAGTGAAAGCTAATATTATAAATTGCTATACTAAAAATGATTCATTTACAGCTGCAGATTTAGGAGATGCATTTAAAGAAGATACAGAAAATAAAAATAATGGATATCCAATGCTTAAATGGGAGTGATGTTTTGATATTTAAAATAACTAGTTTTATGCTAGTTATTTTTTTATTTATTTTTATAAATAAAAAGTACACATAAAAAATTGCAAAATAAGGAATATTATATAAACTAATTTCAATTGTGAACAACTCGTGAACGCGATATGGCTATTTTATAGTTGTTCACAAAGTTATCCACAGTTTCCACAAAAAGTTATACACATCAAATGTTACAAAAAGACGAAAAAAATAAGTTACATAATGATGAAAAGATAACATAATTGTAAGAATTATGAAATAAAAAAGTAATAAAAAGACGCGAAAAAAGGAGAAAAAACAAGGAAAATAAGTATAAATCGGTAAAAATAGCGAAATAACAGAAATAAAATATAGTTTTATGAAATATTATTGTCATATAAATGTAAAAATGAAATTGTAGAAAAATGAAGGAAAAGAAGGTATACTGTAGAAAATAAAACTGTGGATAAAATTAGTACTTGTGGATAACTTTCTTCATATAATAGAATAAAAGGAATGATTGTGTATGTTATTTAAGTTTTTATTTAAAAAGAAGAAAGACCGTAGTATAAACAAATATGATATAGATGAAAAAGAATTGAATTCAATAATATCAAAAGGAGCTGTGATAGTAGATGTAAGAAGTCCACAAGAGTATGAAGAAGGTCATATGGAAGATGCAATCTTACTTCCAGAATATGATATAAAGAAAAAAGCAAGCGGATTATTATCAGATAAAAATAAGGCTATAGTCGTATATTGTTCAAGTGGAACAAGAAGTAAAAAAGCGCAAGAAGAGTTAATGAATATGGGGTATACAGAGGTATATAATTTATATAATGGATATCAAAACTATTGAGATTTTATTAATTTTATGTTAAAATTTTTCATAATAAAGCAAGAGGAGGAAATATGAGACAAGAAAATATAAGAAATTTTAGTATAATTGCACATATAGATCATGGAAAATCTACTTTAGCAGATAGATTAATAGAAATGACAGGCTCACTTTCTAAAAGAGAAATGGAAGACCAAATACTAGACAATATGGAAATAGAAAGAGAAAGAGGAATTACAATAAAATCTCAAGCAGTAAGAATGGTGTATAAGGCAAAAGACGGACAAGAATATATCTTAAATCTAATTGATACACCTGGACATGTTGATTTCAATTACGAAGTATCAAGAAGTTTAGCAGCGTGTGATGGTGCTATTTTAGTAGTAGATAGTAGCCAAGGAGTTGAAGCACAAACTTTAGCTAATGTGTATTTAGCAATAGACAATAATTTGGAGATACTACCAGTACTTAATAAAATAGATTTACCAAATGCAAGAGTAGATGAGGTAAAACAAGAAATTGAAGATATAATAGGAATACCAGCAGAGGATGCTCCTTGTATATCAGCAAAAACAGGATTAAATGTAGAAGAGGTATTAGAAAGAATAGTAACAGACTTGCCTTGTCCAAAAGGAGACGAGAACGCAAAAACAAAATGTTTGATATTTGATTCTTATTATGATAGTTATAAAGGAGCGGTAGCATCTATACGTGTAGTTGATGGGAAAATAAAAATTGGTGACGAAATAAAATTAATGGCAACAAATAAGGAATTTGTTGTAACTGAAGTAGGTTACTTTATACCAGGCTCACATATGCCAGTTAAAGAAATAAAAGCAGGAGAAGTAGGATATGTGGCAGCTAGTATAAAAAATATAGCAGATATACGAGTTGGAGATACAATAACTCTAAAAGATAATCCTGCAGATGAACCATTAAAAGGATATAAAAAAGTAACACCAATGGTATATTGTGGACTATATCCAGTAGATGGAAGTCAATATGAAGAATTAAAAGAAGCGTTAGAAAAATTAAAATTAAATGATGCAGCGCTAGAATATGAACCAGAAACATCAGCAGCACTAGGATTTGGATTTAGATGTGGATTTTTAGGATTATTACATCTAGAAATAATAGAAGAAAGATTAGATAGAGAGTTTGATTTGGGATTAATAACAACTGCACCATCAGTTATTTATAAAGTATATAAAACAGATGGACAAGTTATTGAATTATATAATCCAGAAGATTTACCACCATCTCAAGAAGTTTCATATATAGAAGAACCATATGTCACAGCAAATATATTTACCCCAAAAGATTATATAGGAAATATAATGGAACTATGTCAAAGAAGAAGAGGTATTTATATAGATATGAAATACTTAGATGAAAATAGAGTTACATTAATATATGAAATGCCTTTAAACGAAATAATATATGATTTCTTTGACAACTTGAAATCAAAAACAAAAGGATATGCATCACTTGATTATGAATTCAAAGAATATAAAAGAGCAGATTTAGTAAAACTAGATATTTATATAAACGGAGAAATAGTTGATGCTTTAAGTTTTATAGTTCATAAAGATAGCGCATATGATAGAGGAAGAAAAATGGTTCAAAAACTAAAAGAAGTAATTCCAAGAAAATTATTTAAAATTCCTATTCAAGCAGCTATTGGAGGAAAAATAATTGCAAGGGAAACTATTTCTGCTTTAAGAAAAGACGTTTTGGCTAAATGTTATGGTGGAGATATAACTAGAAAGAAAAAATTATTAGAGAAACAAAAAAGAGGAAAGAAGAAAATGCGTGAGATAGGAAATGTAGAAATTCCACAGGAGGCATTTTTATCAGTATTAAAATTAGATGATGATAATTAGGAGAATGTAAATGGAAAATAAAAGTAAAGAAAATTATAATGACCAAGTAGAAGGAAGAAATAGTGTAATAGAATTGTTAGAAAGTGGTAAAGATATAAATAAAATATTTGTAGAAAAAGGTGAAAAGCATGGTTCTATTCATAAAATAATTGCTATGGCAAAAGAAAAAAGAGTTATAATAGTAGAAAAAGATAAAAGACAGATGGAAGAAATGGCACAAAACAAAAACTATCAGGGAGTAATTGCTTTAGTTCCACCTTTTGAATATTGTGAAATAGAAGATATTTTAGATAAAGCAAAAGAAAAAGATGAAGATCCTTTCGTATTAATATTAGATGGAATAGAAGACCCTCATAACTTAGGTTCTATAATAAGAACAGCAGAAACAGCAGGAGTACATGGTGTTATTATTCCGAAAAGAAGAGCAGCAGGAGTAAACAGTACTGTAGCAAAAGTTTCTGCAGGAGCAGTGGAACATATGCTAGTTGCTAGAGTAACTAATATTACAGATGCGATTGATAAGTTAAAAAAAGAAGGACTTTGGATATGCGGTACAGATATTAATACTGACAAATATTATTATGAACAAGATTTAACAGGACCTATAGGAATTGTAATAGGAAATGAAGGAAGCGGAATGAGTAATAAAGTTACAAAAAATTGTGATTTTTTAGTTAAGATTCCTATGAAAGGAAAAGTAACATCTTTAAATGCATCTGTATCAGCGGGAATTGTAATATATGAAACACTAAAGCAAAGATTACAGAAGAATTAAAGAAGGGAGTAAAAATAAAATGATGACAAGAAAAAAGAGAAGATTAGTTTTAATAATAGTAATAGCAGTTATATTAGTAATATTGGCAACAACATTTGTAGTATTATATTTAAAAACAGATATGTTTAAATCTAGCCAGACTTTATTTGTAAAATATATAGGAAAAAATGCTGATAATTTAAAATCTTTAGAAACTATAATAAATTCTACGGAATATGATGGATTATTAGAAACTAGTTCTTATAATGTTGATACTGAAGCTAAGGCGAATTACACTCAAAATATAGGAACAACTCAAGAAAATACAGATAGTACAGTTAATCAATTAAAAGTTACAGTAGAAGGTCAAACAGATAATAATAGTGGATATGACTATCGCGATATAAAGTTGTTGAAAAATGATGAACAAGTAGCTCAAGCAGAATATCTACATTCATCTAATAATTATGGAATAAAGTTTTCAGATTTGTTTAGTCAATATGTAGTATCAGAAAATAGTAACTTAAAAGAATTGTTTAAAAAGTTTGGTTATACTGATGAGGAATTAGAAAAACTTCCAGATACAATAAATTTAGACATGGAATTTTTAAATGAAGTAAAATTTACTGATGAAGAATTAGAAAGCCTAGGAGAAAAGTATGTAAGTATAATTGCGCAAAATGTTTCAAACAGTAATTTTAGTAAGCAAAGTGGAGAAACTGTAACAATAGATGGAGAAAATTATTTAACAAATGCATATGTATTAACATTAACTAAAGAACAATTAAATAACATATATATAAATCTTTTACAAACTATTGAACAGGATGAAACTATATTAAATAAAGTAGATATATTACAAAATAAAATAAATGAAGTAACTTTAGGGAATAATGACATTAATTTAAAAGAAGATTTGATTAATTTTATAGATATTACAGTGCAAAGAATAAAGCAAAGCAATATAGGAGCAGATGAAACAAAAATTATAGTTTATGAAAGTGAAGGACAGACTATAAGAACAAGAGTGGAGACACAAGAATATCAAACTAATATAGATTGTTTGCAGTTAACAGATGGGAATTTTGCAGAAATATTAATTGCAGATGGAGAAAGTGAAAAATATAGTATTAGTTTAAATTATAATACTGATGAACTATCTGTTATTATTCAAAATAATAATAAAGGAAGCACAACTACATTTAGAAGAACACAAGAAGTAAATAAGCAAACAAGACAAGAAAATTATGATTTAATATATGAAATTGATGATAAAAAAGTTGATTTAAATGTAATTAGAAATACAGAAATAGTACAAAGCTTAGAAGATGTACAAAGTTTTAACAATGAAAATGCAGCTATGTTAAATACATTAGAAGATTCTCAAGTACAAAGTGTAATTAATACAGTAAGAAATGGTTTGAATTCAGAAATAGAATCTGTAAAACAAGTAATAGCATATCAAGATATAGAACAAATGCTAAAAGATGTTGGGTTGATGAAAGATTCTACTGTTTTAGAATATAATGGAATAACTGAAACAGAAAGAAATAGATTTAATTATAATTTTGAATTATTACAAGGTGAAAAATTAACTGGAGAAAGTGTGTCTAGATCTATCCAAGCAGTAAAAGATAGTATAGCAAATATGGAAATAGTATCTGATAGTGAATTAAGATTAACGATAGTAAGAAATCAAGGTAATGAAGAAATAGTAAACACATTAACTACATTTTTAGAAGATAATGGAAATAATGAATATAATATAACTGTTCAATATGATGAAAATGGTCTTGTAAACCAGTTGACTCTAAACATTGTGGAAGATAATTAGTCGCAAGAAAAATGTTTAAAAAAGTAAGAAAAAAATATTAAATAAAAAAATTTTAAAAAAATATAAAAAAAGTGTTGACAAAGAAAAAAAGTTAATGTATAATAAAAATCGTTCCGCACAAGGGAACATAAAAAGTACATTGAAAAATAAACAAAAATCCTTTAGAGAAAAACCTAAGCGGTACAAAAAGTACCAAATAAATTTTTAAAAGTTTTTCGAAAAAAAGTAAGAAGTTTAAAGAGCTTGAGAAAACTTTAAAATTAGATTTATAACTTCTAAGAAATTAGAAGAAATATAAATACCAAAATTAGAGAGTTTGATCCTGGCTCAGGATAAACGCTGGCGGCGCACATAAGACATGCAAGTCGAACGAACTTAACCTTAAGTTTACTTTTGGAGCGGTTAGTGGCGGACTGGTGAGTAAAGCATAAGCAACCTGCCTATCAGAGGGGAACAACAGTTAGAAATGACTGCTAATACCGCATATGCCTTGAATATCGCATGATATAAAAGGGAAAGGAGCAATCCGCTGATAGATGGGCTTATGTCTGATTAGATAGTTGGTGTGGTAACGGCATACCAAGTCGACGATCAGTAGCCGGACTGAGAGGTTGAACGGCCACATTGGGACTGAGATACGGCCCAGACTCCTACGGGAGGCAGCAGTCGGGAATATTGCGCAATGGAGGAAACTCTGACGCAGTGACGCCGCGTGCAGGAAGAAGGTTTTCGGATTGTAAACTGCTTTAGACAGGGAAGAAGAAGTGACAGTACCTGTAGAATAAGCTCCGGCTAACTACGTGCCAGCAGCCGCGGTAATACGTAGGGAGCAAGCGTTATCCGGATTTATTGGGTGTAAAGGGTGCGTAGACGGGAAATCAAGTTAGTTGTGAAATCCCTCGGCTTAACTGAGGAACTGCAACTAAAACTAATTTTCTTGAGTGCTGGAGAGGAAAGTGGAATTCCTAGTGTAGCGGTGAAATGCGTAGATATTAGGAGGAACACCAGTGGCGAAGGCGACTTTCTGGACAGTAACTGACGTTGAGGCACGAAAGTGTGGGGAGCAAACAGGATTAGATACCCTGGTAGTCCACACCGTAAACGATGGATACTAGGTGTAGGGGATGATTTCATCTTCTGTGCCGTCGCAAACGCAATAAGTATCCCACCTGGGGAGTACGGCCGCAAGGTTGAAACTCAAAGGAATTGACGGGGGCCCGCACAAGCAGTGGAGTATGTGGTTTAATTCGATGCAACGCGAAGAACCTTACCAGGGCTTGACATATACAGGAATAATGTGGAAACACATTAGCTCTTCGGAGTCTGTATACAGGTGGTGCATGGTTGTCGTCAGCTCGTGTCGTGAGATGTTGGGTTAAGTCCCGCAACGAGCGCAACCCCTGTTCTTAGTTGCCAGCACGTAAAGGTGGGAACTCTAAGAAGACTGCCGGTGACAAATCGGAGGAAGGTGGGGATGACGTCAAATCATCATGCCCTTTATGTCCTGGGCTACACACGTACTACAATGGCTGTAACAAAGGGAAGCGAAGCCGCGAGGTGGAGCAAAACCCAAAAAAGCAGTCTCAGTTCGGATTGAAGGCTGAAATTCGCCTTCATGAAGCCGGAATTGCTAGTAATGGCAGGTCAGCATACTGCCGTGAATACGTTCCCGGGCCTTGTACACACCGCCCGTCACACCATGAGAGTTGGGGATACCCGAAGCCTGTGAGCTAACTTTTCAAGAGGCAGCAGTCGAAGGTAGAATCAATAATTGGGGTGAAGTCGTAACAAGGTAGCCGTATCGGAAGGTGCGGCTGGATCACCTCCTTTCTAAGGAGAATAACTCTAGAGGATTTTGTTTATTTTTCAATGTACTTTTAAGCTAGTTCTTAGAAATTTATTTCTTAGAAATAGCTTATACAATCGAATAAAATGAGATTGTATACATTATAGTACATTTAAAATTAAGAGTGAAGCTCATTAACAGAAGAAAAACATCGAGTAAAAGACTCTAATTATGGGCTCATAGCTCAGATGGTTAGAGCGCACGCCTGATAAGCGTGAGGTCGATGGTTCGATTCCATTTGAGCCCACCAAAGATATCTTTAATAGATATCGATTAGCACATTGAAAAATATATAGATGAATAAGTAACTAGAAAGCTAGTAGACGTTTTAGGATTAAAGAAGAAGAACCGA
>CALXAV010000019.1 GCA_944386385.1 uncultured Clostridia bacterium | reverse complement strand
TTTCGTCTATATTGAAATTATATATTAGGAGGTATTTTGTTGTCAAAGTTCATTTTCATTTATTACAGGATGCTTTTTTATTAATTGTATTTATATTTATATTTTATATACTATTTTTAAAAAAATATCAACCTTTTTTATTCTTTATTTTTCTATTTTCTTTTCTCCCGTAGTACTTAAGACCTTTCCATACTTATTTATTACTTCTCCGAAACTATCCCCTATCTCTTCTATATCATAACAATCTATGGTTTTTACATTATCATTTTTCTCTATCCATTTTCCTATATTTTCATTTACATTTTTTATATAATTTTCTTTTCCTTTTATAAAAATAATTAAATCTTTATTTTCTTCTATATCTTTTTTTATTTCTTTGAATTTATTTAAATCATCATTTCTCCAATTAATTTTATAAATATTATTTTTCTTTTCTTCTTTTAAATTTACTTTTGACATCAAAGTATTCATGCTTTCTTCTAAGTCATTTTCTGTTAAAATTATAATTTTCTTATTCACTTCTAGGTTCTTTTCTATATAAGGTAATGTAATCATTTCAAAATGATAATCGCTTGCATAAAATGCACATATTTTTTCTTTAGTTATTTGATTTTTATTCATTAAAAAACCTCTCCTTTTCTTTTAAAAGCATACGGAAATAAAGTTTTTCTCTTTCTGCTTACTGGTAAATTTTACCATTTCTTTACAAATATGTCAATATTATTTCAAATATATTTCAAAAAACATTTCGACATTTTTTTCAAAATGTATAAAATTATTCTAAGTTGTTAATACTTAAAACAAGAAGAATTTAGAAAAAAAGTTTATTGGAGGTAACTTATGAAAAAAATATTAAATTTATTTAAAAATCCCAAGGTAAAAATGGTAATTATTTTAAGTTTCTTGCTTTTCTTATATACTACAATTTGTGCGTTTTCCTATGCAGAAAATGTCTCAACAGACATTGCAAATAGTGTTTTCAGATTACATGTAATTGCAAATAGTGATAGTAAAGAAGATCAAAATTTAAAATATAAAGTTAGAGATAATCTACTTAAATATATGAAAGAAATATGCAGTGATTGTAAAAACAAAGATGAGGCAATTTCACTTGTTAGAGAACATCAAGAAGAATTTAAACAAATTGCTTTACAAACAATACATGATGAAGGATATTCTTATGATGTTAATATAAGTATAGGTAATTTTGAATTTCCAACAAAAGATTATGGAGATATATCACTCCCTGCTGGATTTTATGATGCTTTAAGAGTTGAAATTGGTGAAGCAAAAGGTCAAAATTGGTGGTGTGTAATGTTCCCTCCTCTATGTTTTGTTGATGTAACTTCTGGCGTTGTTCCAGAAGAGTCTAAAGAACAACTAGAAAACGACTTATCTGAGGAAGAATACGCTCTCGTTTCTGAAGATTCAGACGTAAAAATTCAATTCAAATTTAAAATACTTGAATTTTTTAACGAAAATGGTTTTATTACTGCTAGAAAATAGTTGCAAACATTTTAACTTTATGTTATATTTATGGAGTAATAGAGTGTAATAATATACGCTCTATTTTTATTTTGAATATAGTATATAATTCATTGGAGGGAATATAATTGGAAAAATTAGTAGTTACTGGACCTACACAATTAAAAGGAGAAGTTACAATAAGTGGGGCAAAAAATGCAGCAGTAGCAATTTTACCTGCAACACTTTTAATAGATGGTGTTTGCACTATTGAAAATTTGCCACACATTAGCGATATTGAAATATCTTGTAAAATATTAGAAAAATTAGGAGCAAAAATTACTTGGAACGATAAACATTCTATTACAATAGATACTACAAACATTACAACAACAAAAGCACCTTTAGATTTAACAAGTAAATTTAGAGCATCTTATTATATAATCGGATCTATGCTTGGTAGAAAAGGCGAAATTGAAGTTGGTATGCCCGGTGGTTGTAAATTAGGTGCAAGACCTATTGACCAACATATAAAAGGTTTCGAGTTATTAGGTGCAACAGTTAATGTTGAAAAAGGTAAGATTACTGGTAAAGCCAAAAAATTAAAAGGAACTTCAATTTATATGGATATAGTTTCTGTTGGAGCAACTATTAATGTAATGCTAGCAAGCGTTTTAGCTAAAGGTACAACAACAATAGATAATGCTGCAAAAGAACCTCATATAGTTGATGTTGCAAACTTTTTAAATACTATGGGAGCTGATATTCGTGGAGCTGGAACTGATGTAATAAAAATTAATGGTGTTGAAAAACTACATGGAAACGCTACATACTCAGTAGTTCCTGATCAAATAGAAGCTGGAACATTTATGCTTGCTGCAGTCGCAACAAGAGGAGATATAACTTTAAAAAATTGTATAACAAAACACTTAGAATCAATAACAGCAAAAATCATAGAAGTTGGTGGAAATGTTGAAGACTATGGTGATAGTATACGTGTTTGGTGTAATAAAAGACCAAATAAAGCAAATATAAAAACTTTACCATATCCAGGATTTCCAACAGATTTACAACCTCAAATGGGTGTTGTATTATCTTTAGCAAATGGTAATAGTGTTATCAACGAAAGTATTTGGGAATCAAGATTCCAATATACTGATGAATTAAATAAAATGGGAGCTAAAATAACAGCTCAAGGTAAAACAGCATTTTTTGAAGGTGTTAAAAAATTATATGGTGCACCAGTATATTCTACTGATTTAAGAGCAGGTGCAGCACTAGTAATTGCTGGAACAGCAGCTCAAGGCGAAACAGATATATACAATTTACAACATATAGACCGTGGATATGAAGATATCGAAGGTAAATTTAGAAAAATTGGAGCAAATATAAAAAGAGTAACAGAAGAATAAGGAAGTAAAAAACAATGTTTAATTTTTGTAGTTTATATAGTGGTAGTAGCGGAAATAGCCTTTTTGTTGAAACAAAGAATACCAGAATACTAATTGATGCAGGTGTTAGTTGCAAGAAAATAGAACATGCTTTAAATGATATAGATATTGACCCTAAATCTTTAGATGGAATTTTAGTAACACATGAGCATATAGACCACGTTCAATCTTTAGGAACTTTATCTAAAAAATTCAATTTACCTGTATTTGTTAATCAAGAAACTTTAGACGCTATGCCTAAACAAAGAGATAAAATATCAGATGAAAACATAAATATTTTTAAGGTAAGTGATAAATTTGAAATTGGTGATTTAATAGTTAAACCTTTTTCAATTCCTCACGATGCTGCAAATCCTTGCGGATTTAGTTTATATAAAGATGATAAAAAAATAAGCGTCGCAACAGATATTGGTCATATGACAAATGATATCTTAAAAAACCTAGAAGAAAGTTTATTTGTTATGCTAGAAGCAAATTATGATCCTGAAGTTTTAAGGTATTCACCATACCCATTTTCTTTAAAAACAAGAATTGCAGGACCTACAGGTCATTTATCAAATGAAATAGCTGGAAAAACTATATCACATTTGATAAACTCAGGATTAAAAAATGCAATGCTTGGACATTTAAGTAAAGAAAGTAATTTTCCAGAACTTGCTTATCAAACTGTTGTTGATGAATTAATTTCTAAAAACTATAATGAAAATTCTCTTTCACTTAGTGTTGCTTCAAGAGATTTTCATAGTAAAATTATTAATATAAAGGAGTAATAACCTTAATATGCTAAGTATTCATATTGTTTGTGTTGGTAAAATAAAGGAAAACTATTTAAAAGATGCTATATCAGAATATAGTAAAAGGCTTTCTAGATATTGTAAACTGGATTTTATAGAACTTCCTGATGAGAAAATTCCTGATAAATTGAATCCTAGTTTAGAACTAGATATTAAAGAGAAAGAAGCAAAACAAATACTTTCTCATTTACCTAAAGATTCTTTTAAAATAGCTTTAGATTTAAGGGGTAAGGAATTTTCTTCTGAAGAATTTTCTAAAAAATTAGATGACCTATCAATGGAAAATAGTCATATTTCTTTTATTATAGGTGGCTCTTTAGGATTAACTCAAGAAGTTTTAGATACTTGTAATTTAAAAATTTGCTTTTCTAAAATGACTTTTCCTCATCAATTAATTAGAGTATTTTTACTAGAGCAAATTTTTAGAGCCTTTAAAATTTCACATGGTGAAACTTATCATAGATAATATATTTTTCGTAGAGGAAATACCTTTCTTGGAAAATAAGGACCAATAAACCAAGAGCATTTCCTCTACAAAGTTAAAAACTCGTTTTATATTTTTCTTCTTTTTTCATTTGTTCTAACATCTTTAATATTTCTTTTGATAATTTTTGAACTATTAATTTTCTAACAATAAAAAATATTGAAATAAATATTATTAATTTAATCATGATAAAAATTCCTTTCGAAATAATACTTAAGAATTAAAGTATATATATAATACTATTATTTACAAAATTTGTCAATCTATATTTTCTATTCTAATACATAATTTGACATATAATAGTACTTGCAATTATCCCAGCAATATCTGCTGCTAAAGCTGCAATTAGTATATATCTTGTCTTTTTTATCTTTATACAGCTTGTATACACTGCAATTGTATACAAAGTTGTTTCAGTTGACCCCATTATCGTTGATGCAATATTTCCTATTAGGCTATCAACACCACAGTTTTTCATAATATCTGTAGCCACTGCAATTGACCCGCTTCCTGATATTGGTCTTAGTATGCTAAGTGGCATAAGCTCACTTGGAAAATTTAAAATATCAAGAAGAGGACTAGAAAGTTTGATGATTAATTCTAATACGCCAGAACTTCTTAAAGCTCCTATTGCTAAAAATAATCCTATTAATGTTGGTAAAATACTTAATGTTGTTTTTATTCCCTCTTTTGCACCTTCTAAAAACGTATCAAATACTTTATTTTTTTCTTTTACAGCATACATAACAATAAGTAAAATTACCATCGGCATTGCTACACTTGATAAAAAATTTATTATTTTCACCTATTTTTCTCTCCTTTTGTAAGTTTAATTACAATTTTAGCAACAGTAATTCCAACTATTGCTGCAATGATTGTAGCAATCCATGTTGGAAATACAATTGAAGTTGGATTTTGAGAACCAAGAGAACTTCTAATTGCAATAACAGTTGTAGGAATAATTTGAATAGACGCCGTATTTATTACAATAAACATCATCATTGAATCTGATAGAGTATCTTTCTTTTCATTCTCCTCTTGCATAGATTTCATAGCTTTTAATCCTAGTGGTGTTGCTGCATTTCCTAATCCTAAAATATTTGCAACCATATTCATAGATATTTCTTTTTTTATTTTTTTATTTTTCTTTAACTTTGGAAATAAAAAATTGAGTAAGGGTTCTAGAATTTTTGTTAGATTTTCGATTAAAGTAGTATTACTTGCAATTTGCATAATTCCACTCCAAAGACACATAGTTCCTAACAAATCAATTGATAAACTAATTGCTGAATTAGTGCTTTCAAATATTGAATTATTTAAGTTTTCTAAATTTCCTGAAAAAATTGCAAAAGAAAATGATATTATTATAAAAACTGGCCAAACTATATTTAACATACTACCACCAACATAATTTTATTTGTTAATTATAGTTTTTATTCCAAATTAAATTGACCAAGTCACTTCTTTATGATATATTTAATTATAAGCAAAAGGATTGTAAATATATAACTTTTAAGGAGGAATTAGTTATGAAATCAACGGGTATTATTAGAAGAATGGACGAGCTAGGCAGAGTTGTAATTCCAATTGAAATAAGAAATCAGTTTAATATAGTAGAAAAAGACCCAATTGAAATTTATGTAGATGGCTCTTCAATAGTATTAAAGAAGTTCGAACCTAATTGTATCTTCTGCGGAAATACAAAAAATTTATTAGAATATCATAATAAATTAATTTGTAAAGATTGTTCTAAAAAAATAGGCAATTTAAAAGAAAATAACAAATAAAAAGCAAGCAAAATGAACATATCATTTTTTGATATGTTCATTATATTTATATATTTTATTAACATTCTACGAATACTTTTTTTAAATAAATAACTTATATATTTCATTTTTATTTACATTTCTATCTTTTGCTATCTTTTTAATAATTTCTTTTTTCTCTAGTCCTTGTTCTTCATAATATTTATAATGTTCTTCTACTGATAAATCGCATAACTCGTTTTCCTTTTCTTTATGATTACCTTCAATAATTAGAACCATTTCTCCTTTTAAATTATCTACTTTTGAAAGAATTTCATCTATATTTCCTCTTATAAACTCTTCATGTATCTTAGTTATCTCTCTTGCTAAAACTACTTTTCTATCCTTATCTAAAACTTTTTCTAAATATTCTAAAGTATTTTTTATTTTATGAGGTGCTTCATAAAGAATTACTGTCTTATTTATATTTTTTATTTCTTCTAATTTTTCTTTTCTATTTTTCTTATTTAAAGGTAAAAAACCATAAAAACAAAACTCTTTAGTACTAATTCCTGAAGAAATTAAAGCATTTACCATTGCACATGCTCCTGGAATTGGTACTATTTTTATCTCTTCTTTTATACATTCTTTTACAATTTCTTCACCTGGATCACTAATTCCTGGTGTTCCTGCATCTGATACTAATGCTATATTTTTTCCTTCTTTTAATTCTTTAATTAAGTATTCACATCTAAATTCTTCATTATGACGGTGATAACTAATCATAGGCTTTGATATTTCTAAATGGTTTAATAACTTTAATGTATGTCTTGTATCTTCTGCTGCTATTAAATCCGCTTCTTTTAATGTCTTTATTGCTCTTAAGGTAATATCATCTAAATTACCTATAGGAGTTGCAATTAAATATAAAACTCCTTCTTGATTTTGATTCATTTATTCTCCTCCTACTCTTTTTTTACTTTTCTATTTTTATATTTTACTATAAATCTTTAATATTTCATCTGTATAATTTCCCTTATCATCATAGATATATAGATTTTTATCAATCTTTAAAAATGGTTTTGCATTTTTTATTCCTTTTACTAAAACTAATTTAGGTGGTTTTTTTGTATTTGAATATACAAAACGAAGTTCTTTAGGCTCTATTTTATATTTTCTGAGTAAATATAAAATATCAACCAATCTTTCTGGTCTATGTACCATATAAAATTCACCTTTATCTTTTAATAAATCTTTTGAAACTTTTATAAAATCTTCTAAAGAAGCTGTTATCTCATGCCTTGATATTATTTTTCTTTCATCTTCGTTAATTATTCCTGTGTTTTTCTTCTTATATGGTGGATTCGTAACTATTGCGTCAAATGTTTGATTTTCATATATTTTATTTAAGTTTAAAATATCTTCATTTAAAACTTGAAATTTTTCTTCTAAATTATTTAATTTACTACTTCTTTTTGCCATATCACTTACTTCTTCTTGTATCTCTACTCCTATTACTTTTTTAAGTTCAGTTTTTCCACATAATAAAATAGGAATAATACCTGTTCCTGTTCCTAAATCTAAAACTAAACTATTTTTTTTTATATTTTTAGCAAAATCAGAAAGTAACACACTATCTATTCCAAAGCAAAATCCTTTTTCATTTTGAACTATTTTTAATCCCTTAAATTCTAAATCATCTATTCTTTCATTCTCTTTTAAATATATTTCCATTTTATTTTCCTTTAAACATTTTTAATTTTCCTACATATTATATACTAAATCTATCCAAAAATCAAAGTTTTAGAGGTGTACTATGGAATACAATGAAAATAGAGGTGATAAAAAACCACCTCATAAAAAACAATTTAACTTAAATTCTTGTGCCAAAAACACTATGAAATCATTAAGAGAAGTAGAATATTTTTTGAATAATTTAAAGAAATTTACACGTTGTATGCATTTATATAAATTCTTTAAGAAGTAAGTTCTTGAACAGTATATATTTCACTAAATTCTTCATTTTCACTTCCATCTATTAATATTTTTATACTATTTACTTCATTTAATTGTGTTAATGTATTCACTACTGAATTTATTAAATTTTCTTTAGCTTTTCCATCTGTTTTATCATAATTTAAAAAGTCAGATGAAAAGTCTAATGTAAGACAATCTCCTTCTAATTGCGAGCTTAATAATTTTGTGTTTTCTGGAATAATCCTTTCTTTACTTTCATCTTTTGGGCCTTCTATTAATAAATTTACTATTTTTTCATATGGATTTTCTAATATTTCTTTTATATCTACTAATCTTGCTTCTGGTTCTAATTCTTTTGTTTCTTTATTTGGAAAATATAAACTTACAATTGTCTGTCTTAATTGATCTTCTGATATTTCTTCTTGCGGTGTATATTCTTCCACTATTGGTTCTTCTTCCGTCTTATCTCGTTTTAAATAATTAATTAAAAAATATCCACCAACTATCAAAATAATAAATAAAATAGAAAAAATTATAATTATCTTTTTATTTTTCATGTTCTCCTCCTTCTTCCTTTTTATTACTATATTCAATTTTATTATTTGTTTGTCCATTTTAGAACTTTAAAATACTTTATTTTTTATAAAAGCTGTTTTTTACCCCGTCCTAAAAAACAGCTTAAAGTTACAATATTTTCCATTTGACAAAATGCCGATTTCCGTATAAAATTAGGGTGATTGAAAGTATATTTTTATAGACAGAAAGGAAGATTTTGTCATGAGTGAATTATTACATGTTGGTTTAGATGTAGGTTCTACAACTGTAAAAATTATAGTTATGGATAAGAACCTAAATACTATATATAAAAATTATCAAAGACACTTCTCAGATACAAAAAATACTGTATGTAGTGTTCTAGAAGATTTATTATTAAAATATCCAAATAATACATACACACTAGCTCTAACAGGTTCTGGTGCTATGTCTGCTGCTAAATTTTTAGGAGTAGACTTTATTCAAGAGGTTGTTTCTTGTAAAAGAGCTGTTGAAAAATACATACCAAGAACTGATGTTGTAATAGAGCTTGGTGGTGAAGATGCAAAAATTATTTATTTTGACCAATCTATCGAACAACGTATGAATGGAACTTGTGCTGGTGGTACTGGTGCATTCTTAGACCAAATGGCATCACTACTTCATACAGATACGGCTGGATTAAATGAACTTGCAAAAAATTACAAGACTATTTATCCTATTGCATCTCGTTGTGGTGTTTTTGCTAAAACTGATATTCAACCTTTAATTAATGAAGGTGCTGCAAAAGAAGATATTGCTGCATCTATCTTCCAAGCTGTTGTAAACCAAACTATTAGTGGTTTAGCTTGCGGAAGACCAATTAGAGGTAATGTTGCTTTCTTAGGTGGTCCATTAAATTACTTATCAGAATTACGTTTAAGATTTATAGAAACATTACATTTAAAAGATGATGAAATTATAGTACCAGAAGAAGCACATCTTTTAGTTGCAAAAGGAGCTGCTTTAGACTCTATTAACACAGCACCTATTACACCTGATGAATTAGCAAAAAAGATTGAAAACTTAAAAGTTTCACATGATAATACATCAAGACCATTAGACCCATTATTTAAAACGCAAGATGAATATAAAGCATTTAAAGAAAGACATGATAAAGCAAAAGCATTAAGAGCAGATTTAGCCTCATACGAAGGTGATTGTTATCTTGGAATTGATGCTGGGTCTACTACTACAAAGCTAGTACTAATTGATAAAGATGGTAAACTACTTTACTCTTTATATGGAAGTAATGAAGGAAATCCTTTAAAAAGTGTTATGTCAATGCTTAAAAAACTATATCATGTTTTACCTGAAAAAGCTGTCCTAAGATATAGTGGTGTTACAGGATATGGTGAAAAATTGATACAAACAGCTTTAAATGTTGACCTAAATGAAATAGAAACAATTGCACATTATACTGCTGCAAAGGAATTTGAACCAGATGTTACATCTATCGTTGACATCGGTGGTCAAGATATGAAATACATTAAAATGAAAAACGGTTCAATTGATAACATTATGCTAAATGAAGCTTGTTCTTCAGGTTGTGGTTCTTTTATAGAAACTTTTGCTAAAAGTTTAAATATAGAAATCTCTGAATTTGTAAAAGAAGCAATAAAATCAAAAACACCTGTTGACTTAGGTTCTAGATGTACTGTTTTCATGAACTCTAAGATTAAACAAGCTCAAAAAGAAGGTTATTCTGTTGGAGATATTTCTGCAGGACTTTCATATTCTGTTATTAAGAATGCTATACAAAAAGTTATGAAAGTAAGAGATGTAGAAACATTAGGAGACCATATTGTTGTACAAGGTGGAACTTTCTATAATGATGCAGTTTTACGTGCTTTTGAATTGATAGTTGGTAAAAACGTTGTTAGACCAGACATTGCAGGTCTTATGGGTGCTTATGGTATGGCTCTTTTATCTAAAGAACAATATGAAGCAAACCTTGATATGGAATATAGGTCTACTATTTTAAAAGAAGATGAATTAGATAAGCTAGAAATAAAAGTTACACATACACGTTGTGGTATTTGTGAAAATCACTGTAAATTAACTATAAATAAGTTTAGTAATGGACAAATACATGTATCTGGTAACCGTTGTGAAAGAGGAGCAGGTGCTATTACAAAGAAAAAAGATTTACCAAACTTAGTTCAATATAAATATAAGAGAATTTTTGATTATACACCTTTAGAAGAACAATATGCTACAAGAGGAACAATAGGTATCCCTAGAGTTTTAAATATGTATGAGGATTATCCTTTCTGGTTTACTTTCCTAACTAGCTTAGGATTTAGAGTAATTATTTCAGAAAAGAGTACTCGTGCAACTTATGAAAAAGGTATGGAATCAATGCCTTCTGAATCTGTTTGTTATCCTGCAAAACTTTCTCATGGACATATAGAAAGTTTATTAGAACAAGGTATTAAAACAATATTCTATCCTTGTATTCCATATTCTAGAAAAGAGTATGAAAAAGCAGATAACCATTATAACTGCCCTATTGTTATTTCTTATTCAGAGGTTTTAAAGAATAATGTAGAAAATTTAAAATCTCCTGATATTAAATTTATTAACCCATTCTTACCTCTTGATAAGAAAAATCTTGTTAAGAAAATATTAGAATTAGATGAATTCAAAGAATATAACTTTACAAAAGCTGAATTAAACGAAGCTGCAGATAAGGCAGAAGCTGAATATCAAAAATGTAAAGAGGATATTAGAAGAAAAGGTGCAGAGACTGTTAAATACATAGAAGAAAACAATTTAAAAGGAATTGTTTTAGCAGGTAGACCATATCACGTAGACCCTGAAATTAACCATGGTATTGATACTTTAATTACATCACTTGGATTATGTGTTTTAACAGAAGATAGTGTTTCTGATAAAACCGAAGCTAAAAGACCTTTAAGAGTTGTTGACCAATGGGTATTCCATGCAAGATTATATGCTGCTGCTGACTTTGTTGGTAAACACGACTGTCTAGAATTAGTACAATTAAATTCATTTGGTTGTGGTGTAGATGCTGTTACAACAGACCAAGTAGAAGAAATTTTATCTAGCTATGGTAAGATGTATACTCTAATTAAAATAGATGAAGTAAATAATTTAGGAGCTGTTCGTATTCGTATTCGTTCATTACTTGCTAGTATGAAGAAACGTGAACAAGAAAAAATAGAACAAAAAGCTGATGGTGACTACGGAATTCATAAAAAGATATTTACTAAGGAAATGAAAAAAGAATATACTATTTTATTCCCTCAAATGGCACCGATTCACTTTGAGCTTCTAGAAACAGCTGCTAGAGCATCAGGATATAATATAGAATTATTAAGAAATTGTACTCAAAAAACAGTAGATACTGGACTAAAATACGTAAATAACGATGCTTGTTATCCATCTATCTTGGTTACAGGTCAAATGATTGAAGCTCTTCAATCTGGAAAATATGATGTGAATAAAACAGCTTTAATTATTTCACAAACTGGTGGTGGATGTAGAGCTACAAACTATATTGGATTTATTAGAAAAGCTCTAAAAGATGCAGGTTTCGAAAATGTTCCTGTAATATCTTTAAACTTTGTTGGTATGGAAAAAATGCCAGGATTTAAACTAACAGTTCCTCTTATTGAAAGATTGTTTAAAACTGTTGTTTATGCTGACCTTTTACAAAAAATGCTAACAAAAAATAGAGCTTATGAAGTACATAAAGGAGAATCTCAAGCTTTATTTGATACTTGGATGGAAAAATGTAAGAAGTTACTTACAAAATCAACTAATAAAGAATTTAAACAAAGTATCTATGATATTGTTAACGATTTTGAAAAAATAGAATTAGATACATCTGTAGAAAAACCTAAAGTTGGTATTGTTGGTGAAGTACTTATAAAATATCATCCATTTGGAAATAACTATGTTGCAAATATTCTAGAAAAAGAAGGTGCAGAAGTTGTTTTACCTGACTTTATGGGATTTGTAAAATTTATGGCAACTCATAAAATTACATTTAATAGGTTATTAAATACAAATAAGACTTCATCTAAAATTAGTAAAATAGCTATTAAGTTAATCGATATATTAGAAAAAGATGTTAAAATCGCTTTAGCTAATTCTAAGAAAGGATATTTACAACCTTGTGATATTTGGCATCTAGAAGATAAAGTAAAAGATATTTTATCTATTGGTAATCAAACTGGTGAAGGTTGGTTCTTAACAGCTGAGATGATTGAATATATTGAACATGATATTCCAAACATTGTATGTGTTCAACCATTTGCATGTTTACCTAACCATGTTGTTGGTAAAGGAGTTATTAAGACTATACGTAGTAAATTCCCTGAAGCTAACATTTCTCCTATTGATTATGACCCAGGTGCAAGTGAGGCTAACCAAACTAATAGAATTAAACTTCTTATGACTGTTGCTAAAGATAATCTTAAAGCTAAACAAAATAGGAAGAAAGCTATTGATAAAGAAAATGAAGGAGAAACAAAAGAAGCAGAAACGATTTCATAATAATTAATAAAACAAAATAAGAACAGCTCTATAAATTAAGAGTTGTTCTTATTTTATTATGGTTTTAAAGCTGTAATTGGCACAACATATACTCCGTCCGGTCTTTGATAAGCTGCATTTGACATTCCACATATCACACAAAGCACAGATGGTACTTTTCCTTTTTCTTTTTCAAGCTCTTCTTTTATTTTTAATAAATTTTTTGCCCCTTCTCCAATCTTATTTGCTCCTAATTTTATTTCAAAAGCACACCACTCTCCATCTTCCAATTCTATAACACTATCTATTTCCTTGTTTTGATAATCTTGGTAATGATAACATTTAGCATTGAAACTATTTGCATATATTTTTAAATCTCTTTCAACCATTGCCTCAAATAAAAAGCCAAATGTATTTAAATCATTAATTAATTTACTTTCTTCTCGTATATTTAATAAAGAACACGCCATGGATGGGTCTGCAAAATGTCTTTTTTCTGATTGTTTTACTCTTATAGAAGAACGAATATTTGAAGAAAATGGCTCATCATTATCTAATAAGTACAATCTATCTAAAGCATCTAAGTATGAGGCTATTGTGTCTATATCTATATCTTCATCATCAATTTCTTTAATATCTTTTTTTATAGTCATATTAGATACTGTTGTGCTTTCATTTCTTGCAAGAGATTTTAGTAATAGCTTTATCTTATGTTTATTTCTAGTTATTCCATCCAATCTATTTAAATCATCATCAATTATCAATTTTATATATTCTTCTATTGCTTCACTAGAATCTTTAGGAGAATATTCCAAATTTCCTGGCCATCCACCTCTTATTATTAACCCTGCTAAATGTCTTAAATCAACTTCTCCTGTTAATTTCTCTTCTAATTTATTATTACATAATTCTTTAAGTGATACATCTCCACTAGAATCTCCTGACTCATATAAGCTCATTGTTCTTAAATATATTTTTCCAAATCTACCTGCTCCACTATGTGATATTCCTTTTCTATTTGGCGTAGAGGAACCAGTTAAAATATATTGACCTTTTAATCCTGTTCTATCAACATCTGCTCTTATTTCATCCCATAAGTTTGTTGCTTCTTGCCATTCATCTATTAATTTTGGTTTTTCTCCTTCCAAAATTATTGATGGTGATATTTTAGCAAGTTCTACATTATTTGAGGTTCCTCCTGTAGTTTTATGCAACAATACTTCACTATTAGAATGATACCTAGCAGTCCAAGTTTTTCCACAATATTTAGGTCCTTCAATGCAAATAGCTCCAAATAGTTTTAAATAATGTTCTATTTTATCATCTACAATTCTTCTTCTATAATTTTTTATTTCCATATTCTTCCCTCTTATATAAATATTTTCAATAATATTATATACTATTCCGTGATTTTTGTCAATTTTATTCCGTGATTTTTTTGTTTTATATTCCGTGATTTTTTATGTTTTTATTCCTATATTTTTTTATTTCATTATTTTCTTCTTACTAATATTATTTACTTTTTAAATTTATACTATACTTTATTTTCTAAGTTCTTTTAATAACTAAACTTTTCTGCTTGTATTGTACCTTGCAGCTTTATTTTTAAATCCTTCCAATCTTTCCATTTAATTAATTTTCTAAAATTCTTCTTCTCACAATTTCACTTTTTAAGTGTAAAAAAATTAACATTTTTTATGATGTTTTTACACTTAACTATTTTTTATTGTTTTTATACTTTGTTTAATTATAATTTTTCTTTTATTATTTTTATATTCTTTTTTGTTTCATTATATCCAAGTTTATATAATTCATCTATTTTATCCATATCAAGAAGTCCCATTTTATTAGTTTTTATTTTTAAAGTATAATCTGAACCTTCTAATTCATATGAAGATAATTCCTTACACAAAAGACTTATTGAACTACCTGCAACCTCTATTAAATTTTTATCACAATCTTTTGTTGCTTCCTTTTCTTCAAAAATAATATTTACTACCTTTCTAGCACCAAGAGCTTTTAATTCTTTCCAAGGTACATTTTCTCTAATCCCTCCATCTATTAATTTTACATCTTTATATTTACAAGGAGAAAATACTACTGGATAACTACAACTTGCTCTTACTGCTTTTCCTATTTCTACATCATTTACAAAATTGGTATTATCTAAGTTAAATTTTTTATTACACTCTGATGTAAAACAAATTACCTTTCCGTTACATAAGTTAACACTTGGTATCGCAAGTATTTTTTCTACATCTTGTATATTATATATTTTCTTTTTATTACAAAATTTTTTTATTAACTTTTCTATCGCTTTTCCCGAATTTAAACCATCTATTACTATTTTTCCTGTAAATATCAAACCTATTATTAATTTTACGATATTTAAGAAATCTACATATTTTATTTTTTTACAATATTTCTTAAATATTGTATACATTTCATCTGCTGTAAAACCACATGCATATAAACATGCTACAATACTTCCTGAAGAGGTCCCTCCCACATATTTGAAATCTATATTTGCTTCTTCTAATGCTTTTATAACACCTATATGAGCTGCATCTTTTACTCCTCCTCCTGCTAAGCATAATCCATTTTCCATATAAATCACCTATTCTATTTTATGTTGTATTTTTTTTAACAGTGATTTATTGAAGGATTTTAATTTTTATGTTATATTTATTAAAAGAAAATTTAAAGGAGATATTTTACCAAATGAATTACTATAAAATATTAGAAGTAGATAGAGATGCTTCTGCTGAAGTTATAGAAAAAGCATATAAAACTTTAGTTAAAAAATATCACCCAGACTTACAAGAATCAAATATGAAGGAAGAAGCAGAAGAAAAAATAAAGTTAATCAATGAAGCATATGAAATCCTTTCTAATCCCGATTCTAGAGCTAAATATGATATGACTTTAAAACAAAAAGAGATTTCAGAAGAAGATTTTAATAAATTGTCAGAAGAAAACAGAAATTTATATAATGAAATTAACAATTTGAGACATAATAACAATGCCTATAATAATAACTACAACAATAATTATAGTAACGCTCAAAATAATAATAATAATTTTACAGATGAAGAACTTATAAGAGAACAAGAATATCAAAAACAATACGAAGAACAATTAGAATATGAAAAACAATTACAGCAAGCAAGAGAAAAAGCTTATCATGATGCTTATATTCAAGATTTAAAAAATAGAGGATATAAAATTAGATATAAAAAAACGCCAAAAGATTATTTCAAAAACTTTCTTGCATTAATAATAACTATTGCTATACTTATCATTCTTTGGCATATTCCTTTTATTCATAATTTCTTTATAAGGTTATATGAAGAAAACAGTATATTACAATATATCGTAAATTTATTTACTTAAAACACAACATTAAAAGTAAAAATGGAAGATTTTTGGTCTTCCATTTTTACTTTTCTATTTACTGATTTACTTCAAAAGATAATTTAAAATCTGTTCCATCATTTAATTGTACATAGAAATTCCAATTAAATGCATATCCTGATCCTCCTGTTCCTTTTGATTCATCAACATAAAGTCCATTTGTTAAATCTGTTAGAGTAACTCCACAAGAATATACGTTTCCAGTAACATCAAAACTATTTGCTTCCATATCATTATACTTATATGAATGTAATTGTAAATAATTTTTAAAGTCATCTATTGTTGCAAAATAATTATTTTTAAAATCGTCATCTAAAACATTATAAGCTGCTTGATAATCTTGATTGTTAATCATTAAAATAAATTTATTAATATTCATTTGTACTTTTGTTTGTTCATTTCCATTCTCATATTGCTCTTTAAACGTATTGTTCTCTATTGTATAGGTATCTAGTTGAATTGACGTATTTAATATATTTTCTCCTTCGAAAACATATAATTTACCATATGCATCTCTACAAACATATTGTGTCTCTCCATTGTCATCGTTTATCATATATTGACTAAGTTGAACCACTTCCATATCTTCTCTATTTTCTTCAATATATTGTTCATATGCTTCAAGACTTCCAAATCTTTTATTTCTATACTCTTCATCTAGTTTGTTATATGCCTCTTCTGGATTACTCAATGCAATCTTTTTATAATTATCTAAATACCTTTTACAGTCCTCTTCTGTATTTGTTGTTATATATTGTACAATATTATCTTCATTCTCTGCAATTGAATCTACTGTGATATTCAACTGTATATCTTTTATATTATCGAATTCTTCATTTATAGGTTCGATTGAATATGTTAAATTACCTATATCTAAATTTACAATAAAAGCTACATTTTCTATAAAATTATAATCTAAATCAGTAATATATCCTGATACTGCATATTTATACATATCATCGCTATTTACAGAATTCATTTGAAGAGGAATGAAAAATACGTCTTTATCTAATTTCTGTATATAATTACTAACATTTTCTTTTGTTATATTATTTTCATTAATATATTCTTCGCTTAATACATTTAGTATTTTTTCATCCTCATTTACAAATTTTTGTTGATTACCGCTTTCATCTTGCATATAATAAGCTGAATTATTTGTATTTATTATATCTAAATACGCTGAAACACATTGTTCTACCGTATAGATTCTTTCTTTTTCCTCATGGCTAGTAACAATTATTTCTTCTGTTTCAACTGATTGCTGTATTACATCATTTTGCTCATCTTTTTCTGCAGGTGTTTCATCTTTAAATAACATAATAGCAATAATAAGAATGATTATTATAACAATAAGTATTATTATCAATTTTTTTATTAAATTTTTATTCATATTCAAAAACCCTTTCAAAATATTGTACTAATTAGTTATTCTTAAGGCATAACATCCATTTTGTTGTAAATAACTAACTGACCTTGTTACTCCATCATATCCATAATTATTATTCATTACTTCTGGAACACCTTTTATTTGTACATTGCTTCCTGATACACTGTAAACCATTACAACATGATACATACTAGTATATTGAACTATATCACCAGGTTGTAAAGCATTCATATCTGTGATAAGCTCTACTGATATTCCCATATTTTGAAAATCTCTTATAGATAAACTTGAATCTTTACGTGCCCATAATTTTTCTCCTCCTGCTGCTTGAGAATATCCTGCTTGTAATAAACATTCTTGAATGAATGAACTACAAGATAAAGTTCTCTTACCATTATTAGCAATTGGGAATGTATAACTTGTTGAATCTGTAGCTCTATATGTATAATTATTATCACATAAATATTTTGCAACAGAATCCGCTGCTTGTGTTAGATTTGTAGTACCCCCACCTGTTGGTCTTGTAGCATCTTTAAATTGTTCATAATACCTTCTTGCTGCTTCTGTTCTAACTGACATTCTCGGTACCCCTGGTCTTTCAAATGACCAACAAAAAGCTGTTGCTGCATCTTCTGGTGTACTTGCATTTTTCCAATCATCTGCTGAATATCCATTATAAGTTACAAGTTGATAACTTGCATAACCATTTGCTCCTCCTCCAGGGGTAATTTCACCAAGTAAGAACTCGATTTGTGTATCTAAATCTGATGCACTTGTTCCTTTTGATGCCGCATATGCCTCTAATTGCGTTCTTCTTCCATAAGACCACTGACACAATCCAAATCCTATTCCTGAACCGCCTTCTATTGCTGCCTCATTAAATCCTGACTCAGCTTCTATATTACCTAAAACTCCTGCTGCTGCTTCTTTGCTATAACCTGCATTTATTAATGCCCACCATACTTTCTCTTGAGGAGTATTTCCATACAGTCCACTAACATCTGAGAAAGAGCCATTTAGGAATTCGTTAAAGTCAAATTCTGTTACTCCGTAATCATTTCCTGTTAAAAGATATAATAAGTATCTCATTAATCTTTCATGACTTTGAGTTTTATCACTTTTACGCAATAATTCAAATAACATTTCTCTTCCTTCAACTAAATTGTTTAATGGACATTGATATTGATTACTTGTTAATTTGTAACATACTCTATTTCCATTCATTCTTATGTCTAATTCATCATCTTCCTCAAAGTTATCTGAATTATCATTTACGTTACCATTTTGAGTAAAGTACGTATTTACAATCTTAGCTATTTCTCTTATATTATTTTTTGCCGTGTCTGTATTTTGTACATCTTTTGCAGATACTATTATTAAATAGTTAGCATTTGATGTTGATATTATTGCTGCATCTTGAACAGTATCTGCTTGCTCTCCAGTTTTATTTGCTGTTTCTCCTTCTCCTACTATTATTGTTGATGGTATCATATCTGTAATTACTTGCATCCTTAATAAATTCATCATTTTTTCTGAATATTCTTCATTAATACATCTACCGTTAAATATATTTTGTAATATTGTAGCCACATTATTTACAGTTGTATACGTTTGTTCATTTCCTTCGTATTCGTTTTGGTCTAGTTCTCCTTCTAATTTAGTTGCATTATATCCATTAGACCTTAGATATTCATTAACAACATCTACTCCTCTTTGTATTTCATCCTCATTCTCTCCTGAGAATAAACCTTTATTTGCATTTCCTATTGCTCTTAAAACACTGTTTGCTGCTGAATTATCATCTGCTGTTATCATTCTTTCTAAGTCTGCAGAGATATCTCCTTCATTTAAATGTCCTTGTCTAATTTCATCATAGGCTGTTGCCATAATAAATATTTTTATTAGTCCGTTTGATTCAACTCTTCCATTATTTATAGTTACTGCATCTGAAGTTCTATCTAAATTTACTACTTTTACAGAATAAGTTCCTTCTGTAATTGCATCTATATAACCTTGTATTTGGTCTCTCAATTCTTCTTTATCTTGTGGATTTAGTGCCTGTGCTATTTCATCATTTGGTCTAAACGCATACCCAAATGTACTCATATCATATGTAATTGGATCTATGGTTTGAATAACAGTCGTTGAACCACAATCATAAAATACTTTTTGCCCATTTTGCTCTCCAGCACATATATTAACATGCCCCGGATCACTTCCATTAAGACTTCCTCTATAAAAACAAATATCTCCTGCTTGTACATCATCAGCATTTTGAATTATTTCCCATCCTTTTTCTTGTCCAAAAGCTCCTAAACTTGAATTTGCAGTTGTGTGTTGTCCTCCTGCCATTTCTGTATAGCCTGCCTCATATAATACCCAACTAACGTAACCACTACAATCAATTCTAGAATCTGTATTGACATCAACAGGTATTCCTCCAGAAGTAGCTCCATATGTAAATTTTGCATTTGCTACTGCATCATGACAATTTTTAGCTATCTCTACTAGTCCTTGTCCATTTATCAGATTATCATCACGTAAAATTAAGTTTATAAAATTCTTTGTATTTTCTATTACTTTTGTTGTTCCTCTTATCCATCTTTGATAATCTCTATGTACTTCTGTTGTATTGGTTATATTACTATGTGTAGTTTCCACTCTATCATTTCCAACAATTTGTGAACTTACTGTACTACTAGGTGTTTTTGGTGTTACTACTGGTTCAGCATCTTCAGGTGTTTCATCATAATTTAAGTCTGTAACTTCGTTTAATATCCAAGTTTGAGCTCTTGATAAAAATACGTCACTTGAGTATGTTTCTTCTACTTTTACATCTGGTTCGCCTTGAACATCTGATGATTGTGTTACATTTCCATTTACTTTTACTACTTGATGATAGCTTTCTGTATTAGTTGTCGTTGTTGTTGTTTTTGATTCAGCAATGGTTATTACAATTCTAGACTCTTTCACTAATTTCACTACTGCTAGTGCAAATTGTGGATTTTGAGATACCATCGCTAAATAAATTGGAAATTCAAATGGCATAGCAAATTTTTCAACCATATTTTTATAATTTATTTTTTCAATGTTACCATCGTTTTTCATTACGTGAACTGTCCAATCATCTTGGTCTACTGTAAAATAATCATTTATATCGCTATCACCATTATCTACTTTACTATAAAACTCATTATATTCTATATATTTTAGTTGTATAGTACTTCCATCAATTCTTGCTCTTTCAAAATATACTGCTCCTTGTAATCCATCTCCACCAAGATATGGAAAGCTTGTCACTATCTCAGCCTCTAAAAATCTTTCTAGGTATTCTTCGTTATTTCCCAAACCTAGAGTAGTAGAATTTATTCCTAATAAATCTAATTGTTCTTTGGCATTTTCCAAATACTCTTGGTCTATCTCTATGTTATTACCTGATATTTTAACATTATCAACTACATCGCTAAATATTCTACTTATTGATGAACCTACTCCATCAATTACAGCCCAAAATAGAGAGACTAATAAAACCACAATAATTGCCAAAACTAATATTGGTTTAAAAACTGTTTTAACGCCATTTATTATTATCTTTTTTATTTCTTCTCCGTTTGGCATATTAACCTCCCTATCACATTAATTTATATATTTATTACTAAGTCTGTTTTTTCTTCGCCTATTAATAAGTCTGTAAAATTAATTGTTTCATCCTGTCTTTCACGATTATACATTTTGTTAAATTTAATTTTTAAAGTTCTACTTTCTCCTGGATTTATTGTTAGATATTCATTTGCTATTTCATTTCCAAACCATGAATATCTAACATTATTAGAATCTTTTACATATACTGTTTCTGTATCTTCTTTGCTGTCTAATACTACTGTCTGCTCTGAATTGTTTTGAAAAGTTATTTCAAATATTTCGTAATCATAATAATAATACTTACCAGTTACTGAAACGTCCAATCCGTCTTTACTTGCTTTTTTATCAAGTTCTACCTTATTAATAAATTGATTAATATTTAATTTTTTTTCATTATTTTCTTCTATTACTGTTATGTAATCTTCGATAAATTCTTCATTAATTGTTCCTGTTGCCATAACATTATTCAAATATTTTATTCTATATGTTGTTCTATTTCCAGTACTATCCCATGTTTCTAAATCATAAGCTCTTTTTTCACTAAATACCCCTTGAAAATAATTATTATAAAACCTATCTAATGTAGAAAACATTTCGTCCTTACAATCTTGACTTAGTAAATTATAAGCCCCTTCAACATCATTTGAATTCCCATAGTTAACAAATTCTTCAATTATGTCCGAATCCTCTTTTAAATCTTTTTCGGATACGTTCGAATCCGAAATAATAGAAGATGTAGTTGAAGGTAAATATGTTTCATTCGATGCAATATTATTAGCATTAGCATTTGTATTACTTAATATTTCTTCAGTTCTATTTTCCTGTATGTTATTAAGTAATTGAATGATAACTATTATAAAGATTACCATGCCTATTACAGCCCATATCATCTTTTTGTTATTATAGTAATATAGTCTTAATTTTCTAAACATATTTACCTCCTCTTATTACATATCATTCATTTGTCTAAAGTTTCTCTTAAATTCTTTAATCTTATCATCTTTTACTCCAAGTTCTTGCATTCTATCTCCAAAGGCTGTTAAATCATCTTCAGTTTTAACTGTTGTAGCAGCTCTTGCATACAACATTCTTTCTTTAGATGTTTTTTCGACCTTGTCATCATCTTTTAATCCTTTCATACTTCTTGCTTTTGCAATAACCTCATCATCTGTAATTCCATGTTGTCTAAATACTAAAGCATCTTTCATTGCCTGCTCATATCCATCTTCACCAAATTTTTCTTTATAAAAATCCTGTACTTCCTTAGATTCTTGCCATTTAGCATCAGCTCTTGCATTTTCTCTTGCTCTTCTTTCATCTTTTGTATATCTTGTTTTTTCATAGTCAGCTCTCATATCTTTTGCAGTAGATTTTATAGCTTTTTTTGTATTTCCAGCAACGTTAGATACTCCATTTCCAAGAGTTGCTCCAACACCTGCTGCCGCTGCTCCATATGCTGCAATATTTGATAAATCTCCTGATGCCACACCTGCTGCTATGCCTGCAGTTCCTAATGCTGCTCCTAAAGCTGCTTTGGTTATCATTCTTGGCATCTTTGAGCCTACATTTCCAACAAACTTTCCTGCATATTTTCCAGCAGTTTTAGCTCCAGATATTACCGTCTTTTTTGCATTGCTAGATCTTGGTGAAGTTAATTTTTTTATATTTTTGTTTGCAGATTGCATCCTATTTTCCAATCTTTGTGCTGATTGTCCATATGGCGCAACTCTTGGCGCAGTCATTCTTGGTCTTGGTATATTCCATTGAACAGGAGGTAATTGGTTTCCTGAAGTAGGACTTTGCGTTACTATTACACCTCCATTTGCTAGCTGTCTTAATCTTTGTTGATTTCTTGCTGGTGGTGTTGAATTCCATACATCTCTAAGAGGTCTATTGTTTGAACTATCTCCATTAAGATTATTATCATTCTGATTATTACCACTCTGTAAATCATTTGGTTGATTTACTACTCCTAAATTTGAATTCCAGACCATTCTAAGAGGATTACTACCTGGTGGAAAATTATTGTTACTTCCTCCTTGGGTTCCACCTTGAGCTCCCCCTTGAGCTCCACCTTGGTCTCCCCCACTACTATCTCCTAGAACCCCTGTTATTAAATCATCTGTAGACTCTATTCCTTTATCTGCTTTTCTTGCAAATCTAGTACTATTAGGACTTCCACTATTTCCGTCATCAGAACCTCCGTTTCCACCATTCTCTCCTCTTGATCCTTTTCCCGATATTCCTAGATTTCCCATACTTCTTATTGCATTCATTGCCATACTTCCACCAACAACTCCACCAACGATGCTTTCTGTTGTATTAGCTTTTTCAAATCCGAAGAATCTACGTAATAATTTTTCAGCTGGTATTAAAAATCCTAATGCTACTATCGCATAAATCATATTATTCATTGCTAACTCCATTGCAGAACCTACTAACATTACATATAAAAGTAAATGGAATGGTTGTAATAATAAATTATACACATATTCTTTTAGCCACATATTAAAAGCCTGAGCTTGCCCATCTGATATTTTATCTATTGGATATGTTAATGCAACAAGTGGTGCCATCATAGTTAGAAAAGCCATATAAACAACCCTTTTTAGATATATAATTAAAAACATGACTGTATATATTACTAATACTAAGTATACAATTGTATATCCTATTTCGTTCCATGTAAACTGTCCATCTTCTGAATCCACCTGTGACATTAATCTTGCATATCCCATTAAATTTGTATAATAGTAATACTTACCATCTTCAGGATCTGGTTGAATATCAATGTCTGTTTGTTGTTCTATTGTATTAACATCTTCTTCGCTCATTGGAACAGCTGCTGTTTCACTATTACTATTTAACATATTTGTAATATATTGTGTTATCGTTAGAGCAAAAGCCATTATATAGTGCATAAATACTACTAATACAACTGCAATAATCCAATCTTTTATGTGTTCTTTATATTTTGCTTTTTCTCCTGCTGTAGAACTAATAACAATTCTAATACCTATATACAACAACACAACCATTAATCCAACAAGTACTAAATTCCTTATAGCAACATACCATCTAGAAATTTGCGGTGCTAAAACTCTAGCCGAATTCTGAATTTCTTTTCCGTTTTCACCTTGTATATTGTCTCCAGGATTAATAAAATTAACATCTAAAGCCGGAATATGACCTGCAAATATTTCCTGTGGAGATATTGCATACAACGGTAAATAAAAATCTTCACTAAACAATGTATCAAAAGTAACGTTTGCTACTGCTTTTGATATAATTGTACCTGCAGTAACAGTTCCTGCTATAACAAGAAATCCTACTGGTGTTGCTGCTACTCCAAGTCCTGCAACAAGTCCACTTGCAAACATACCTGATGCAACTGCCCCTATAGCCGCTCCAATACTTGAGAAAAGTCCTTCATCTTCATCCACATTTATATATATGGTAGATGTTTCTATACCTAACAATTGTGATTGTAAAAGCCATACAATACCTTCTCCAAGTCCTGAAATTAATCCAAGTAGAGGTTCTAATAGAACTCCGAATGGTGCCTCTGCTTCTGTTTCATCACTTGCTTCCGCTGCATATATTGGTATACATGGATAAATACAGTTAAATAAAATTATAAAAACTAATGCTATGATAATCTTCTGTACCGTTCCGTTTTTTAGTAAAACTATTCATATTAAACTCCTTGTTTTCTTCTTCTCATTTCTACTAATTTATTTAAGTTTGTTTCAACAAACTCAAATTCCTTTTGTGTTGGGGTAATTTGAATTATTGCTGATTCTGAACCAACTTTTAATAATCCCTCTCCTTTAAAACATGTTACTAGGAAATTTGCCTCTCCTTCACTTAATTTAAAAACTTCTTTTAAGTATTCTATTTCTGATTTATCTTGTGCTAAAAACAACTTTGTATCTGATGAAGTCAAAACAGCTTGTGCTTCTGGTTTTTCATAGAAGTCTTGGAATCTTTGAGAAATAATTGCTAAAGAAACATTTCTCTTTCTTGCACGTCTTGCCATAGTATTTAAGAAATCTACAGCCTCTGGATATGGCAATAGCATCCATGCCTCATCTACAAGAACTCTCTTTTTATTAGCTTTTCTTCTGTCTTCACTATTTTTCTTAACATACTTTTCCCAAATCCAAGAAAGTAATATTTGTTGTGCAAGAGGTCTTGCAAATCTTTCTTCAAGTTGAGAGATATCTAAGTTTATAAATGGCGCTCCTTCTAATAATTCGAAAGTTGATTGTCCATCAAAATATGCCATCTGTCCATCATACTCTCTAATATATTGTTTCATAACCTTTAACAAATAGCTATAATGGAAGCTATAATCGTTATTTGTGTTTTCTTGTGCTTTTCTTTCTATTCTTTTATACCAGCTACCTATAGTTGGCATATCCTTTCTCTTTCTGTAAAGCCTATCTTGATTATCGAAACTACTGCTTCCCTCATATAAACTATCCGGATTGCTGGTTATTCCTAATGCTGCATACTCTTCTGCAACTGATTCTGCTATAATTTGTTTTGTTAACTCATTAACATCTGTACTTCTTGTGCTACCTCTCGCCATTGTAAGTAATGCTTGAGTTACGTCTTCTACTTTGTTTTCTATATTTATAACTGTTCTTTCCCTACCTGTTATTTCATCTTTTACTTTTTCTGTTTCTACATCAAATAAGTTAATAATTGTTTTTGAATTAGGACTTAAAACAACATTTATTCCACCTAAACTTTCAGCCACAATTGAATATTCTCCTTCAGCGTCTAATGCTAAACTTTCAATTCCCATTAACACTGATGATCTAGAAATTAATGTTTTCATTGTAACTGATTTACCAGCTCCAGATTTAGCAAATATAACCATATTGTAATTTGTTAAAGATGGATGGAAATTATCAAAAAGTATTGGTGTTCCTGTTTGTCTATTAAATCCTAATGGAACTCCAGTTGCATGTCCCACCTCTGAAGTTGTAAAAGGGAATGTAGTGGCCATTGACCTTCTGTCAAAAGTATGTACTTTGCCTATCTTGTTATCCATAAGAGGCAAATTACTTTGGAATGCTTCTTCTTGCATTGCCCATGCACTTTTTATTTCAACCAAGTTTTTTGACATTTCTGTTGCTAATAGTTTTGTTGATTTTTCTAATTCATCCAAGTTATAAGAAAATAGTGTTGCAACTACAGAAGCTTCAAATAGCTTATTATATCCCGCTGATATTTCATCTCTTAGTTGTTCAGCTTCTACTCTTTTTTGTGCTAAACTGCTTTCCCTGTTTATATTTCCTTTATCTGCTGCAACGATTCTTTCTGTCTCTAACTCATTAATAACTCTATTTAATTCATTTTGAGATCTAGATTCTGGTATTGGATTAATATAAACAGACGTATTAATATCGCCAAACAAATACATATCTCTAAATAATTCTGGGAATGTACACATTCTTGGTAAAGTTGATACGAAGAAGCTCCTAGCATATCTTTTTATATTCGATATTATTTCTAGTCTATCTACATTAGAAACATCAATCCCAGATGGAGCAATAATATCTTTTATTGTTGATCTTTTAAATAAAGTACTTTCTAATTCGTTATTCTGTTTTTCTTGTCTTTCTTGTTCTTGTCTTTTTTTGTTTTTTCTCATCTTCCGAATTTCCTCCTTTACTAGTTTCTTCACTTAAAATACCATCTACAACATCATCACCCAAATATTCTCTATTTTCGTTTAAGATTAATTTTGCCATTTCATCTGCCAACTCATCTATAGAGTTTTCTTTTTCAATTAAATCAGCTCTACTTTTACTTCTATAATTTTCAACTTGTTCTGTAACCTTATTCATTGCTCTTCTTTCTATTTCTTTATCTATCTCTTTTATTCTTTTCTTTATTACATCTGGTGCTGTACTATATAAAGAATCATAGTTTGCTTCTATTGCTTTCTTTAAATCAAAAGTTTCAGATTCATCTCTATTGTATGCCACATACAATAATTCTGAAAGTTCTATTGAATTTAATATTTTTCCATTTACACTACATGCAGATAAAGTTCTCATTATAGACTGAGCTCTTGTATATAATTCTGAAAATGCCATTGATTGAATTTCGTCTTTCGCAAAATCTCCTGAATTACTTTCTTCTGGCGAATATGCTATAATTATATAATATTTTTTATTTAAGATGTTTTTATTTAAACTCATTTTCTCTGTATCGTATATAATATCTTTTCCATATTCATACAAATTTCTTTCTTTTGTAACCTCATAAAAGGCTTTATTTAACTCTTCTCTTGAAAAACTTCCTGATTCTACCATTTCTTGATATTGTTGTGTCTTTGCAAACAAATCAGCTTCTATTTGATTTACTCTCTTTTTATATGTATCAATACTTTTCTCTAAATTAACTGTTCTCGTTTGAATATACATTTGTATAGGAAATCTCAATGTGTTTAAAAATTGAACAAACCCCTCTTCTACACCTGTTTTTTCAACTCCAGACATTAAGTCGTAGTTTACTCCCGCACATTCAATTGCCATTACAAATCTTTTCCCATTATGTTGTATTATCATATTATCTTCTATCTTATCGAAGTCCATAAAATCAAATACAGATTTTTTAGCAAACTGATTATTTTGTGTATTTTTTTCTTTCTCATTTAGATTATTTTTAGCTTTTTCTGTATAGTTTTTATCCCTGCTCTTGTCCTTATGTTTTAATAATAAATACACTATAACTAATACAAACAAAACTACTATTGCACCTATTAAAATCAAAATTAACATTTGTACTGTTTGATCAACATCATTCATGCTTATTATCCTCCTTTGTGTAATTATATACATAATATTTATGTTTTCTCATCTTAAACTTAATAGCTCTTTTTATAACATCATCTATATTTTCTCCAGCGGTTTTTCTAGTAACTTCAAATTTGGAAATATTAGGTACTTTAAAACTTCCTATTATAAACCCTATTAAAGCCAAAAGCACTACCATTATAATTCCGACTAAGGTTAATCCCATTAAATTAAATATAATATAAAATACTCCTCCTGCTAATGCCCCTACCCCTGAATATATTAAAGCTTTAGTTGAAAAGATAAATAGAATTCTTCCTTCACCTTTAACATTTCTTGGTACGTTATAAGTTCCCATTTTTCCACTCCTTCACATCTAATACTCCTTATTTAATATTATACCAAAAAAAACTACATTTTCATATATTTTTATACTTTTTTTTCAATTTTAATAATAACGTAATATTTTTGTAACACTTTTGTTATATTGTATTAGTATAAATACCAAAAAAAGAGAAAATATGTACTGAAACATATTTTCCCTTTTTATAGTTTTTGTTCATAGTATATTGTTTTATGTTGCACTTACATTGCTTAAGAAACTGTATAGTATTCCAGCTATTGCTGATGCTGCAAATACTAATGCTGCACCTATTACATAAGGCATCATTGTCTTCTTGTATTCTGCTTTTTCTTCTGCACTTCCCATCATATATTTTAAACCTAAAATAATTAATACGATAACAGAAGCAACTGTACCAACAATTGTTAATATTGTAATAATTTGGTTACCTATTCCTGTAATTTTTTCTGTTCCTGAAACAGACTTACCTGTTAATGTTGATGGGTCACTAACACCAGCAACTGTTGCAAAAACATTAGTTCCTATAGCTACTAACATCATAACGATTAAAAGTACAGCTATTATTTTAGATATTTTCTTCATAGCGCTCTCCTCCTTTATTTTAAACTTTGTATCTTGGTCTTCTTATACTTAATATAAGAAACTTTAAAAACTATTTAGATATACCTATAATATATTATATCAAATTTTTTCATTTAAAGCAAATTTCTGTCATCCTAAGTTACCTAAGTTAATTGCAATCCTATAAATTGCCCCAGCAATTGTTGATGCTGCAAATATAAATGCTGCTCCTATTATGTATGGCATCAATGTTTTCTTGTATTCTGCTTTTTCTTCTACACTTCCCATCATATATTTTAAACCTAATATAATTAAAACTATTACTGATAAAACTGCTCCTACTGTTGTAAGTATTGTAATAATCCTATTTCCTGTTGAAGTTAATTCAGTATTTGATATTTGAGTTCCTGTAAGGTCTGTAACAGAAAAAGCAAATGTTTTATCTATATAAAAAATACTTATAAAAAGTAAAATTGTCAATAATATTACCAATATTTTTTTTAATATTTTCAATTATATCTCCTCCTAACTTTTTAAAACCCCACTTACTACTGCATTAACTATAGCTAATATATTTGTTAGTCCAAAAACTAATATCGCACCTATCACATAGGGAAACATAGTCTTCTTATATTCTGCCTTTTCTTCTATACTTCCAGTCATATATTTAATACCTAAAACAATGAGAACAATTACAGATGCAAAACTTCCTACAAATTGGATTATCCCAATTATAGTATTTCCTATATTCATAACTCTATCTGCATTACTCATATTACTTGGTTTAAATGAACTTGGGTTATCTATTGGATTTGATATAGAATCTGATGCTAATACCACATTAGATATTAGCATAATCAATAATAACACCATACCAAAAGTAACTATTATTTTCTTTTTTCTCATTACGTTTCACCTACTTATTATTAAAAGTTTTGTAATAATACCATTACTAATTTCCAAATTCCAAATGCTCCAAATATTACAACACATCCAACCACATATACTGTTAATTTTTCTTTTACCTCTGCTTGTCCTTCTGCTGAAGAAGTCATAAATTGTATCCCTAATACAACACCACACGCAACAGCTACCACTAAACCTATTGCTAATAATATATTATAAATCAAATCAATAGCTCTTTGTGCTGAGTCTTGTGCTATTGTTCCATTTGTATCAGCGCCAGATATAAAATTATCAGCACCAGATATTACTTCATCAATAGTTTGCTCTCTAAGTGTATTTCCTGTTGTTCCTGATGAACCTCCACTTGATGAAGAACCTCCTGATGATCCACTATTATCAGGTCTAACAGTTGTGTTTATTTGGCCATCTCCAGCATCTGCTAAACCATAAGATGCTGCTGCGAAATACTTATACATATCGCTACTAGGACTTGTTTGCTGTAAAGCTTTTTGCATAGTACTTCTCCATGCATCAAGTACTTCTGAAGGTAATTCTGCAAGTTTTTCTGGATTATTCATCATTAATGTTTGTGTACTTCCTCCAACTCCTGTAGTAGCATTACCAAATCCACCATAGTTACTTCTTATTTCCTGAATAATTTCTTCAGCGCTATAATCAATTCTTTCATCTTTAGAACTTGCTGCATAATTAACTTTTCCAAAAGAGAAAACAGCAACTACAAATATCATTATTAAAATTATTACTTTAAAACTTTTACTTTTCATTGCTCAATCTCCCTTCTATAATATCCTTCTATCTTTTATTCTATTTTTACTCATTACATTTATTATACAATATTTTGTCGATTTTTTCAAATTGTATCAAAAACTTAATATAAATAAAATATTTCTGTAATATTTTTTATTATTTATAATCCAAACTATTGCCAGCAAAACTTTTACATCTTGCTGGCAATAGTTAAGAAAACTTACAAGTTCTCTGTGACTTAACTGAGTGCTTCACCTGGTAGCAACCAATAAAGCCAAAATGATACAAAAAGCTCCTGCTCCTTTGTAATCTTCTTTTACAGCACAAATTCCCATAATCAAGAATACTACTACAAAGATCCATTGAACAGTGAATACTGCGACAATACAATTCAGGCAAAACAAAATCAAGTCAAAAATAAGGTTCATAATAATGACTCCTTAAATCCAAAGGTTTAACTTACTATAATTTTAACATAAATTGTACTATTTTTCAAACTTAAAAGCCAGAGTATAACTGCTATAACTCATATTTTTATTATTTTTCTTTTAAATTGTTTATTATTCCAAAAACAAAAGATATAAAACATACTGTTCTATATCTTTCTTATGGCGTAGGTGAGAGGGTTCGAACCTCCGCGCCGATTGCTCGACCTAGCAGTTTAGCAAACTGCCCCCTTCACCACTTGGGTACACCTACATATTAAATTTATTTTAATAAAAGTTAGATACTTCCTTTAATATCTAACTTTTAAATTATTTGGCGGAGAGGGTGGGATTCGAACCCACGGTACGCTATTAACGCACGCCAATTTTCAAGACTGGTGCCATAAACCAACTCGACCACCTCTCCGTGTCTTGCGGACAATTAATATCTTAGCATATTTATCTATTAATTGTCAAGACCTTTTTTGTATTTTTAAGTTAAATCTCAAAAGAATAAATTTCGAAATTTTCAATACTCCCAATATAATCAAATTCATTTTTTATTTTTTCTTTAATATTCTTGTTTTCTTGCCAATTTGTATCCGTTTCTTCTTCTTTCTCAATTAAAACCAGCGTGTTTTCTTTTTCTTTTAAATCTTTTATTATATCTTCTTCGGTTAGCCTTCCGAAATTTCCATTAAAAGGCATATCATAAAACCCATTACTTTCTTTTAATGGAACCATATATAATGCCGCTTTTGAAGAAAATACAATTACATCTTCTCCTTCTTCTTCTTTTTCTTGTATAAAACTTACAACATTTTCTATATTCTCTTTTAGTTCATTATCTATAATTGTTCCAAAAAATGGTTCTTCATATTTATAGTTGCTTTCAAAAAATACATATTTATACCATAAACAAAAATTATATATGTTTATAATTATATCAACTAAAACCAAGATAAGTAGTATGATCTTTAATATTTTATCAATTTTTCTTATTCTTATTTCACTTTTTTTAAATATCATATTTACAATGTATATTATCTCTATAATTGCCACGTATATTGCAAAATAGCTATGTGCAGTATTCACAATTGGAAATGCCGTTAAAGAAAGTAATGTAGAAAAAGAGCTTAATACTATAAAGCATCTTCTCTGCTTATCATCTATTATATTACTTCCTTTTCTTATCATAAATATGGATGTCCCTAAATTAACTAGTAAAATTGATATAATTATAAAAATGTTTAGCCAAGAAATATTAATATTATCGGTTGCAAATTGATTTATTCCTAATATAGCATAATTAATAAATCCATCTAATAAGCCATTTAACTTTAGAAAAAAAACAAAAATGCTACCTAACAATACTAATATTATAACTTCTTCTATAATTGCTTTAATTTTATTATCTTTTTTATTTAATAAAATTATAATAGACAAGGCTATAAAATAAAATATTCCTATATTCTGTTTAGTTAAAATAATTAAAAAGCATATGATACTTTGTAGTAATATGGTTTTATAATTTATCTCACATTCTTTTCTTAACATTAGATAAATTCCTAATAAACACAACCCTACTGCTAAAGTATTGTAATTTGCCATTATTCTTGGAAACATATAATCTCCAAACATAATTAATAATAAGATGCAAATTGTAGAAACTTTCTTTTCTATTCCTAATATTCTTAATATTTTATAAGTAATAAAATAAAAGAATGTAAAAATTAAAATGTTATATATTCTAAGCACGAAAAAATTCGCTCCTAAAATATGAAATAAAATATTTCCTAAATAAAAAAACAGCGGCGTACATATAACATTTGCATCTATATAAATTTGAAATCCATTATACATCTTATATATATTTTGAAAAACCCATAGCTCATCACTATCTGTTAGTGACACACATAAAGTCACTCCCAATAAAGAGAAAATAATTAATAATAACATCCCTATATTTTCTTTACTTTTTAATTTCTGTATTATTTTTTCCATATAACTACTCCGCAAATAAACATTTTTTAATATTCTTTTTATCTAAATTATTATTTTAAGTCTAAAAAGCAAAAAGCTTAAGAGTTTAAAATGTCTTAAGCTTTTCCTTTTTAATTATTTTTCTTATCGCTTTCAATTGCTCTTTTTATTGCCTCTTGTTCTTCTTCAGAAAGAGTATATTTAGATTTACCATTTTCTACTGGCTTTGCATAAATATTAGACATTTCTCTCGAATAGATTCCATTAAACACAACTCCATTGTCATGCTCATCAAGAAGTGCTAGAGTAAAACTCAAGTCACTTCCCGTATCTTGGAAAGCACTATATCTAAGTATTCCAACTTTTTGAATGCACCCTTCTAAATCTTTATCCAAACCATTGATTTGATTTAAAATTTCTGCATTTTGTTTTTCTACTCTTTCCACTCTATACATATAATTTTCCAAATCTTCTTGTATATCTTTACCTTCTCCAAGCTTTACCATAAACTTTTTATATCTTTTATTTAAACTTATAACTTTTCCAAGTAGTATAAGAAATGCTAATAATAAAATAATTATTATTCCAAATAGTATATATATAACATTATTCATTCCTAAAGACTCTATTAAACCTTCCATGTTATCACCTTTTTCTATTCATTGCTTATTAATCCTAAAATTCTTTCTAAGTCATCATTTGAAGTATATTCTATAATAATTTTTCCACGTCTTTTTCCCGGATCTAATTTTACTTTAGAACCAAAAAATCCTTGGAATGTATCTTCTATATTTTTGTACAAGATATGTCTTCTGTTTTCTTCTTCTTTAGACATTTTAACTTTTGCTTTATTTTCCATTTGTCTTACTGTAGTTCCTCTTTCTAACATATGAACTGCTGCTATATATTGTTTTTCTGGATCTGTTATTGCAAGTAAAGCTTTACAATGTCCTTCTGTTATTTTTCCCTCTCTTACCATTTCTAATACTCTTGGGTCTAAATTTAAAACTCTTGTCCAGTTTGCAATTGTACTTCTAGCTTTTCCTAATTTTTTTGCAACCTCTTCTTGAGACATTCCATAATTATCCATTAAAGTTTTTATTCCAGTTGCTTTTTCAATTGGATTTAAGTCTTCTCTTTGCATATTTTCTATTAAAGATATTTCTGCGTTAACTTTTTCGTCATCTTCTCTTATAATTGCAGGAATTTCCTTTAATCCTGCAAGTTTAGAAGCTCTCCATCTTCTTTCTCCTGCTACAATACTATAATAATCATCTTTTTTTGTTACAACAATTGGTTGTATTAATCCATATTCTTTGATTGAACCAGCTAATTCCTCTAATGCATCTTGATCAAATCTTTTTCTTGCTTGGTCTCTATTTGGTTCTACTTCTGTTATTTTTAAATTTTTTAGTGTATCATTCTCACGTGGTTGTTCTTCTTCTGGAACTGGTCCAAATAAAGCATCTAATCCTTTTCCCAAACCTGTCATCTTTGCCATCTTATTTATTCCCCCTATCTCTATAAATGAATTAATTATCTCTCGATATCTTCATTTATCTTAGTTTTTTATTTTATTTTAATA